>CACYFZ010000001.1 GCA_902773835.1 uncultured Eubacteriales bacterium
GAGATTGACATAATAGCCATCAAAAAAGGCGTAATGCACTTCATAGAAGTGAAGACGAGGTCAGGAGACGAATTCGGGTATCCTGCAGATGCCGTAACGGCAAAAAAGCAGCAATGTATGAAAAAGGCGGCAAATTCTTATCTTTGCTCCAGGCGCGGTCAGTGGAACGAGATTTCTTTCGATGTTTATGAAGTAACGGTAAATCATATCGAGAATTGCTTTTAAGCGTTAAGGTAGGGGGACTATATGTACAGCAGAATAAGATCGGCTGTCTGTCTGGGCATAGAGGGAAGAGAAGTATATGTAGAGACAGACATTTCCAAGGGGCTTCCATCCGTAAATGTTGTGGGATTAGCTCAGACAACAGTGATGGAATCGAAGGATAGGATTAAGAGTGCAATCATAAACTCGGGATTTAATTATCCCAGAACGAGAGTGACTATCAATTTAATGCCGGCTGAACTGAAGAAAAACAGCAGCGGCCTGGATCTTCCCATGGCTTTGGGTATGCTGATTTCGGAATGCAGGGCTGAAAATGTGAGTACAGAAGGATTGGCGGTGATAGGAGAACTCACGCTGGACGGCAGGGTGCGGCATGTAAAGGGCGCTCTTCCGATGATGATAGAACTGAAGAAGCGGGGCGTAAAGAAAGTAGTAGTACCGTCAGACAATGCGGAAGAAGCGCTTATGTCCGGGATAAGGGAGATATTCCCCGTGAAAAACCTGAGGGAGTGTGTGGAAGCTATATCTAAGCCCGAAAATGCATATAAAGTGAGCGGAGCAGGAAAAAATAAAGCAGTTCAAATATATGATGAATATACAGATGAAACCATGCCCGACTTCGGAGATATAAGCGGACAGGAAAATGCCAAGAGAGCGGTATTGGTAGCGGTGGCCGGTAGGCATGGCCTTCTTATGGTGGGAAGCCCCGGCTGCGGGAAGACCATGATGGCCGGCAGGATACCTTCAGTAATGCCGGCCATGAGTTCAGAAGAACTTCTCCAGGCCGCCGTTGTACGTTCTGCCGCAGGTCTCGATTCTCTTACGAGCCTGCAAAGACCGTTCAGACATCCTCATCACACCATCGGACCTGCGGGGCTTCTCGGAGGAGGAAGCAATATAGCACAACCGGGTGAGATCACATTAGCTCACAACGGAGTTCTCTTTCTCGATGAAATATGCGAATTCAATAAACATGTGATTGAAGGACTGAGAATCCCTATGGAAGAAAAGAAGATTACACACTTCAGAAAAGGGGAAAGCTACACCTTCCCATGTGACTTTCAGCTGGTAATGGCATCAAATCCGTGCCCGTGCGGGTTCTTCGGGGACAAAGAAAAGGAATGCCGCTGTACTCAGGTTGACATAGAAAGATATCGAAGCAAATTAAGCGGGCCGATTATGGACAGAGTGGATATGAAGGTGCCGATGGAAAGGGTCACATACAATCAGCTTTCTGAGCCCGGAAGCGGGATGAGTTCAAATGATATGAGAACAAAGATCTTAAAAGCACGCGAGTTTGCCGCGAGTATGGGAAGAGCAGGCTATAACAGCGATATGACGGCCTCGGATACAGATAAGTATTGCAGACTTGAAAGAGCGGAAAGAAACTTTATGAGGGAAGCATACAGCTCTCTTGCGATGTCTCCGCGTGCATATATGAGGACGCTCAGGGTATCCAGAACCATAGCAGACCTGGATCTGAGCGAAATAATCAGACGTGAGCATTTGGCAGAGGCCCTGAGCTACAGAATGCCTTAGGAGGACGGTATGATTTCAAGATGGCAGATCGGCAAACATAAGATAGTTAAAATAGACAGAGAGTCAACGGTGTATCCGCAGAAATTGAGGGATATTCCCAATTCACCTAAGCAGCTGTACTGCGCGGGAGATATCAGTCTTCTGAAAGAACGCTCAATTGCTATAGTGGGATCCAGGAGACATACGGTATACGGAAAAAATGTAGCTCTAATGATAGGCCAAAGACTGGGAGAAAGAAAGGTGCCCGTCATATCGGGCTTAGCACTCGGCATAGATGCTTTTTCTCATGAGGGGGCTTTGAGCAGCGGAGGAAAGGTCATAGGTGTGCTCGGAAGCGGAATAGAAGTAATGGGGCCGCAGAGGAATAAGAATCTTATGATGATGGGGCTCGATGAAGGCGGTCTTGTGATAAGCGAGTATGAACCTGATTTTAGGGCAAACCCGAAAACTTTCCGCAAAGAAACAGAATAATAAGTGGACTGGCAGAAGCACTTATTGTAGTTGAAGCCGGGATGAACAGCGGAAGTCTTATAACGGCAAACCATGCTCTTCAGCAGGGCAGGCCCGTTTACGCGGTGCCGGGTCCGATTAACAGTCAGTTCAGTATAGGGTGCAATCTTCTGATAAGAGACGGCGCAGCTCCGCTTGTAATAGTAGATGATCTGATTCATGATTTAAAACTGTCATCGGCAGGGAAAAAGAGCGCATCCGCAGATGTGAATCTGGAGGGTGATGAAATTGAGCTCTATGAAATAATCAGCAAACTCGGCGGAGCGACAGTGGACGAGCTTGTAAAAGAAACGGGTAAAACTGCATCTTTTATAAATGCGCTTGCCACCATACTGGAGATAAAAGGTATTACGGAAACCTGTGCCGGAAGAATATATATATCGAATTGATACTTGTGCAAAGAGCGATATTTGTGCTAAAGTTTCAAATTGTAAAAAGTATCTGCATATATAATGTAGAAAAATGAAATTCAAAGAGGTAATTAATGGCTACAGCTATAAGAAAAACCACTAAGAAGAAAACAACAAAGAAGTCTCCCGGCGCAAAGGGAAAGACTCTTCTCGTAGTAGAGTCACCGTCCAAGGCGAAGGTCATCGGCAAATACCTCGGAAGCAAATACAAGGTAATCGCATCCGTAGGACACGTGAGAGATCTGCCTAAAAGCAGACTCGGCGTCGATGTTGAGAACAACTTTGAGCCTGAGTACATAAACATCCGCGGAAAGGGAGATACTATCAAAGAAATAAAGAAGGAAGCGGCTGCTGCCGATAAAATCCTTCTTGCAACGGACCCGGACCGTGAGGGAGAGGCTATTTCCTGGCATCTGGCACATCTTTTGGGCATTGATCCGTCCGAAGAGTGCAGAGTTTTGTTTAACGAGATTAACAAAGATACCGTAAAGGAAGCTATAAAAACACCGAGGGCCATTGACGATAAGCTGGTAGATGCCCAGCAGGCCAGACGCGTTCTGGACAGGCTGGTAGGCTATCAGATAAGCCCTCTTCTTTGGAAGAAAGTGTCGAGGGGACTTTCCGCAGGCCGTGTTCAGTCTGCTGCCCTTAAACTTATATGTGACAGGGAAAAAGAAATACAGAATTTCGTCCCTGAAGAGTATTGGTATATCGCAGCGGATTTCGGTAATGAGTTCGTGGCAGACCTTTCCAAGATAGACGGAAAGAAGGCGGAGGTTAAGTCCGAAGAAGAAACCAAATCAATAGAAGCAGAACTCGAAAAAGGAGATTATAAAGTAGATTCCGTTAAGAAAGGTCATCGCAATACCAAACCTTATGCTCCTTTTACTACTTCCAGTCTGCAGCAGGATGCCTCCATTAAGCTCGGATTTACCACGGGGCGCACAATGCAGATTGCCCAGCAGCTCTACGAAGGAATCAGTCTGAAGGGAATTGGTGCCAGAGGTCTTATCACTTACCTCAGAACCGATTCCGTAAGAGTTTCCGATCAGGCCAGAGCATCCGCTTCATCATTTATCAAGGAAACATACGGAGAAGAATATGCAGGTAATAACCTGTTTACAAATAAGAATAAGGCTATGCAGGATGCGCACGAGGCCATAAGACCTTCGGATGTGACGCTTGAGCCTGAAAGCATTAAAGACTCACTGACTCCGGAGCAGTTTAAACTTTATGACCTTATTTGGCGCAGATTCGTGGCATCACAGATGTCTGCAGCAAAGTATGACACAATAGCAGCCATCATAAAGAACGGCAGATACGAATTCAAAGCTAGCGGTTCACGTATGACATTTGACGGTTGGCGTAAGGTATATAAGACTTCTTCATCGGATAATGAAGTTAAGATCCCGAAGATAAATGAAGGAGAGATTCTTGACTTGAATAAGCTGCTGACAGAGCAGAAATTCACCCAGCCGCCGGCAAGATATACGGAAGCATCCCTCGTAAAAGAGATGGAGGATAAGAATATAGGAAGACCTTCCACCTATGCCGCCATAATTGCGGTACTCGTAAACAGAAGGTATGTGAAGAGAGTTAAGAAAACACTCGAGCCTACAAAACTCGGATTTGATGTAACGGGAATTCTTCAGGATTACTTCACGGATATAGTTGACGTAGACTTTACCGGAGAGATGGAAGACAATCTTGACAATATCGAGCTGGGAGATAAGGAGTGGAAGAGTGTTATAGCAGACTTCTACAAGGGCTTCGCAGAGGAACTCAAGATCGCAGACAAGGAAGTCGAGAGGATTGAAAAAGAAGTTGTTCTCTCAGACGAGGTGTGCGAATTCTGCGGCAAGCCTATGGCTATTAAGGAAGGACGATTCGGCAGCTTCCTGGCTTGCACGGGCTATCCTGAATGTAAGAACACCAAGCCTATCGTAAAGTCTACGGGAATTGCCTGCCCTAAGTGCGGTAAGGATATTATCGAAAGAAGAGGACGCAAGACAGGAAAGGTCTTCTATGGTTGCAGCGGATATCCTGACTGTGATGTATCGTACTGGGATAAGCCGACAGGCAGATTCTGCCCGGACTGCGGAGCTATGCTCGTAGAAGGCAAGGGCAAGAACAAAACAATTAAGTGTTCAAATCCTGAGTGCAAATACAAGGAGAAGATTGATGATTAAATTTCATGCAACTACAATATGCGCCGTAAGACGCCCGAACGGAGATATCGCAATCGGTGGTGACGGACAGGTGACGATGGGTGAGACTACCATCATGAAAAACGGCGCCAAGAAAGTTAAGAAGATATATAAGGATAAGGTGCTGACAGGGTTCGCAGGATCCGTAGCCGATGCATTTTCTCTTACGGAGAAGTTCGAGAATAAGCTCGGGGAGCACGCAGGCAATCTCAAAAGGGCTGCTGTAGACCTCGCTCAGTTCTGGAGGTCCGATCAGGCCATGAGGAACCTAGAGGCACTCATGATAGTAGCCGATGAGGAAGACCTGCTCCTCATTTCCGGAAACGGAGAGGTTATTTCACCGGATAAGGATGTAGTAGCCATAGGCTCAGGCGGAAACTATGCGTATTCGGCTGCTGTGGCACTTTATGAGAACACGGATCTTGATGCAGAGACAATTGTCAGAAAATCACTTGAGATAGCATCCAATATTTGTGTATACACTAACGGAAATATCAGCGTAGAAAAGCTGTAACAGGAGGCAGTAATGTCAGACAATATTAAGAATTTGACTCCGAAGGAAATAGTTGCGGAACTGGATAAATACATAATTGGTCAGGACGAGGCCAAGAAGTACGTGGCTATAGCCCTCAGAAACCGATACAGAAGAGCTCAGCTCTCAGAAGAGATGAGAGAAGAGGTCTCCCCGAAGAACATCCTTATGATGGGGCCTACGGGTGTAGGTAAGACTGAAATCGCCAGGAGGCTTGCAAAACTTATGGATGCTCCTTTCGTAAAGGTGGAGGCCACCAAATTTACAGAGGTCGGATATGTGGGACGCGATGTGGACTCCATGATCAGAGACCTCGTAGAAGCATCCATGAGACTTTCCAAACAAAAGAGAATGGATGAGAATTCCGAGATGGCAGAGCAGCTGGCGGAGGACATTATAGTTAAGGCCATTATCCCGGGCGGTCCTGAGGAAACACAGACAGGCGGAGTATCCATCGGTAATATCTTCGGCAACCTCGGATACAAGACTCAGAAACAGCAATACGAAGAGAATAAACAGAAGGAGTACGAAGCAAGTCAGGACTACTCCGAAGTTAAGATGGCCAGAGAGCAGGTGAGAAAGCAGCTGAAGGAGGGCCTTCTTGAAGAGCAGATAATTGAGATTGAAGTAGATGATGTTCCTAAGACCAATCAGTTGGAGCAGAATGAGGGTATGATTGCCATCGGAAACATCTTCGACAACATGATGCCGAAGAAGACCAAGCGTAAGAAATGCAAGGTCAGCGATGCAAGGCGCATACTTAAAGAGCAGGAAGCCCAGAAACTTATCGATATGGATCAGGTTACCGATGAGGCTCTTGAGAACGCAGAGCAAAATGGCATTATCTTTATCGATGAGATAGATAAGATCGCATCAGGAAACAGCTTAAGATCCGGAGCTGATGTATCAAGAGAGGGAGTTCAGAGAGACATCCTCCCTATTGTAGAAGGAAGCGTAGTCAACACCAAGTACGGACCCGTAAAGACAGATCACATGCTCTTTATCGGTGCGGGAGCCTTCCACGTATCTAAGCCGAGCGATCTCATTCCTGAGCTTCAGGGACGTTTCCCTATCAATGTAGAGCTTTCGAACCTCGATAAAGAGGATTTCAAGAAGATTCTAACGGTGCCTGAAAACGCCGCAACGAAGCAGCAGAAGGCACTCCTGGAGACAGAGGGTGTTACCGTTGAGTTTGCCGATGATGCTATCGACGAAATAGCCAATCTCGCATATCTTATGAATGAGGAGACGGAGAACATAGGTGCCAGAAGACTTCACACTATACTTGAGATTCTTTTGGAGGATGTATCATTCAATCTTCCTGACCCTTCACTGAAAGAGATTAAGATTGACAGGGCATATGTACAGGAAAGACTCAGAGAGAAGATTAAGGAAGTCGACGTAGACAAATACATACTTTAAGGCATGGTTTTATACAAATCGATTTATGAATACGCCGAAGCCGAGTACATTGTCGAAAAATCTCGCTTTATAGCACATGCCTCTCCGGCGGAAACGACCGAGGAGGCTAAGCTTTTTGTTGCAGAGATTAAAGAGAAGTATAAGGATGCAACTCACAATGTACCTGCGTTTATAGTGGGGCCGGGAATGGAACACCAGTGGGCTTCGGATGACGGAGAGCCTCAGGGCACATCGGGCATGCCCGTATTAAAGCTTATTTCCGCCTCTGAGCTCACAAATGTCGTGATAGTGGTCACGAGGTACTTCGGCGGTATTAAGCTCGGCACAGGCGGTCTGGCCAGGGCGTATACGCATGCTGCCAAGTTGGCAATAGAAGAGGCCGGCATATGCGAGGTGAGGGAAGGTGTGAGTCTTACATACAAGTTCGACTATACATATCTCAGCAAGCTTCAGAGCATAGCCGATGATAGCGGATTTGCCATTGAAGATATAAAATACACCGAAGTGATAGAGGCGACACTGAGCTGCATGTCCGAAGAGAGTGAAAGGATCAAATCTCTGGTGGCAGACATTTCGGGCGGGAAGGCAGAACTCATAAACGAGGAAATAAAGCTTGCGAAATATCGAATTTAAGCATTTTTCATGAGTTCTTAAAAGCGCCTAAAATAATTGAAATTTAGGTTTGACACGAGTATACAAATCTGTTAATATAATCAAGCGTCAATTTTGACGGGCGCATAGCTCAGCTGGGAGAGCACCTGCCTTACAAGCAGGGGGTCATAGGTTCGAGCCCTATTGCGCCCACCACAAAACCATACATGGGGCCGGGTAGTTCAGCTGGTTAGAATGCCAGCCTGTCACGCTGGAGGTCGACGGTTCGAGCCCGTTCCCGGTCGCCAATACGCTGATGTGGCTCAACGGTAGAGCAGCTGATTTGTAATCAGCAGGTTGGGGGTTCGATTCCCTCCATCAGCTCCAAGGATATCGAGGGGTTCCCGAGTGGCCAAAGGGGGCGGACTGTAAATCCGTTAGCACTGCTTTCGATGGTTCGAATCCATCCCCCTCGACCAAGACAACTTCACATAATATGCGGAAGTGGCTCAGGGGTAGAGCATCGCCTTGCCAAGGCGAGGGTCGCGAGTTCGAATCTCGTCTTCCGCTCCACTTATGCGGATGTAGTTCAATGGTAGAACTTCAGCCTTCCAAGCTGATAGCGTGAGTTCGATTCTCATCATCCGCTCCATTTTTTTAAAACACAGTGTTGGGCAAATTGTGGGTCCATAGCTCAGTTGGATAGAGCAACGGCCTTCTAAGCCGTGTGTCCGGGGTTCGAATCCCTGTGGGCTCACCATTTTTTTGCGGTTTGCGACTAGCCCGATGAGATGATGGGGTATAGCCAAGCGGTAAGGCAACAGACTTTGACTCTGTCATTCGTAGGTTCGAGTCCTGCTACCCCAGCCAATTGAGACCCATTAGCTCAGTCGGCAGAGCACTTGACTTTTAATCAAGGTGTCCGGAGTTCGAATCTCCGATGGGTCACCAACTTGTTTTCACTATCACCACATATGGAGAGATGTCAGAGTGGTCGATTGTGCCGGTCTTGAAAACCGGTGTGCGCAAGCACCCTGGGTTCGAATCCCAGTCTCTCCGCCAATTACGCTTGTTTGGAGAAGTACTCAAGAGGCTGAAGAGGACGGTTTGCTAAACCGTTAGGGTTCGTTATAGGGCCGCATGGGTTCGAATCCCATCTTCTCCGCCAATTTAAGCATATTACGCAGCGAATTTGCGATGCATGCGAGCGCCGAGCGAAGAGCAACAACGAAGCAGACGCACAAATTTGTAAGTAAGATGTAGGGGTATAGCTCAGTTGGTAGAGCAGCGGTCTCCAAAACCGCGTGCCGTGGGTTCAAGTCCTACTGCCCCTGCCAATTAATTAAATATCGGGGTGTAGCGCAGTTTGGTAGCGCAACTGGTTTGGGACCAGTGGGCCGCGGGTTCAAATCCTGCCACCCCGACCACCTTTTTTAAATATTGGGCCATTAGCTCAGTGGTTAGAGCATCCGGCTCATAACCGGCAGGTCCTTGGTTCGAACCCAAGATGGCCCACCAAATATCGGGGTGTAGCGCAGTTTGGTAGCGCAACTGGTTTGGGACCAGTGGGCCGCGGGTTCAAATCCTGCCACCCCGACCATATGCCCAGATAGCTCAGTTGGTAGAGCAAGGGACTGAAAATCCCTGTGTCCTTGGTTCGACTCCGAGTCTGGGCACCACAATCAGCCTGATCCTGAAGAAGGATCGGGTTTTTTCATGCATAATAATTAATTTACCGATAATTTTATCTGTGTAAAGTTTTCTTGACATTGTCGCGCTAAATGAATAAGATAGACACAAGATATAGGCTTAATTCAGAAAGAAGACGGCATATATGGAGTGCAGACTCGCTGAAATTAGAAAGAAGAATAAAATCGGACAGGCTTATCTCGTTGAAAAACTGGGGGTTTCAAGGCAGAGCATAAGCTCTATAGAAAACGGGAAGACCATTCCGTCACTTGATTTGGCCATGGATATAGCCAATCTTCTTGATATGCCGATTGAAGAAATCTTTATTCATGAGAATAAGTTTAAATAGGGCTTCGGTTCAGAATAAAATTATTTGTTAAGTTAAGCCGAGAGGCTTTTTTTATTTATTTCAGAAGTTTCGCACCTTGTTTTGTATCACGAAGAGCCAATTCCCTGTTTATAGCATTTAAGATTGTACGCTTTTTATAGCTCCACTCAGGAGAGACCAGTATCTTCCTCGGAACATCACCGGTTAATCTGTGAATTGTTACATCCGACGGAATGATTTCCAGACATCTGACAACGAGGTCCACATATTCTTCCAATGAGTCAAAAGGAACGTAGTCAGGCATTGTCTTATATAAAGCAGACGTCCTGACTATATTCATCAGATGAAGCTTCAGCCCGAACGGGTGAGGATCTTTATTACAGACATACTTGAGAGATTCCGTCATCATTTCTTCGGTTTCTCCCGGGAGCCCTAAAATCAGGTGAGAGACGTACTTTATGTTTCTCTTACTTAACTCATATACCGCTCTGTCATAGTCTTCTGTCGAATAGCAAATATTCATAGCTTTTTGAGTGTTTTTATGAATACTTTGAAGACCGAGCTCAACCCACATGAAATGCTTGTGATTAATTTCATCGAGTAAATCCAAAACATCATCCGGAAGGCAATCCGGTCTGGTGGCAATTGCTATTCCTTTTATGCGGGGGTCTGACAATGCCTCTTTAAAGACTTTTCTTAAGTAATCAACGGGAGCGTAAGTGTTGGTAAATGACTGAAAATATGCAATATAAGCGGCGCTTGGCCACTTTGAGGAAAGCCTTTCTATCTGTTCGCTGATAGACTCAGACATATTTGAAAGATTTGTTTCGTTCAAATGAACAGCGAGTTCTCCCGAACCGCCTTCAGAGCAGAACGCACAGCCGCCTGTACCTTTACTGCCGTCTCTGTTGGGGCAGGTAAAACCGGCATCTAAACTCAGCTTTATGGTTTTACAGCCGAATTCGGACTTCAGATAATCGCTTATTGAATAGAATCTTTCGCCGCCTTGCATATGTAATAAAACTCTCCGTTATGGTATAATATCCAAGTTATTCAAAGGAGAAACATGGCCGAAAAAAGTGAAAGCGCAGCTAATATCAGATTCACTTCCTGTGATGACATAAGTGCTCTGACTTCGGAAATGCAGAGTGTAAATTTGGCACCCAAGAAGCCGAGCGTTCTTTTGCACGCCTGCTGCGGCCCATGTGCGACCTCCTGCGTAGAAAGGCTGGCGCCTGACTATGCCGTTACGGTTTATTATTATAATCCAAACATTACGGACAGGGAAGAATACTATCTGAGGCGTGATACGCTTAAGCACTTCATAGACGAGTTCAACAAAGAAAACGCAGCGCTTTACACTGTAAGCTTCATCGAAGGAGCGTATGATTCCGAAAGGTTCATCGAAAAGGCAGATCCTTTAAAAGATGAGCCTGAGGGCGGCCGACGCTGCGATGTATGTTTCTCTATGAGGCTGGCAGAGACAGCTAAGATGGCGGCTAAAATGGAAATGGATTATTTCACTACGACAATGTCCGTAAGTCCGCATAAAGACTATGAAAAGATAAAGAGCCTCGGAAGCATGCTGGAGCAGGATATAACTCCGAACTTCCTGGATGCGGATTTCAAGAAAAAGAACGGATTCGGAAGAAGCGTAGAGCTTTCAAAAAAATACGGGCTGTACAGACAGAACTTCTGCGGCTGTGACTATGCCAGAGCTGCAAAATAAAAAGGGACAGAGAATAATAAAGTTAAAAGGAAAGAACAAAGGAAAGAACCATGAGTAAACTAATCGTACCAAAAGACTACAAATCGATACTTAATCCTGCAGAGACCCAGAAAGCGATTAAGAGAATTAAAGACTATTTCCAAAAGTCGATTGCACATGACCTGAACCTGGCGCGTGTAAGTGCACCTCTTTTCGTATTCCCTGAGACAGGTCTCAACGATAATCTGAACGGATATGAGAGAAGAGTAGAATTTACGATTAAAGATATAGACGAGAAGAAGGTTGAGGTTGTTCAATCACTGGCCAAGTGGAAGAGAAACGCCCTGGGAAGATACGGTATGGAGCCAGGGGAGGGTCTTTACACGGACATGAACGCTATCAGACGTGATGAAGAACTAGACAACATTCACTCCATCTACGTTGACCAGTGGGACTGGGAGCGAGTTATTACCGAAGACCAGAGAAATGAAAAGTATCTGGAACACACGGTTAAACTCATTTACAGATGCATGCAGGATCTCGGAGATTACGTTAATGACCACTATCCTGAGATGGAAATTACCATGGCACCGAGAATCAAATTCATCGATTCGCAGGAACTTGAGGACTGGTATCCGGATAAGTCATCCAAGGACAGAGAAAGACTTGCCGCAGAGGAATTCGGCGCCATCTTTATCAAGAGAATCGGTCGCAAGTTGAAATCCGGCAAACCTCATGACGGACGTTCTCCGGATTATGATGACTGGGAACTCAACGGGGATATCATCGTTTGGAACCCTGTTTTGAACGATCAGCTGGAGCTTTCATCCATGGGTATAAGAGTTGACGCTGAATCCATGCTGAGACAGCTTGAACAGGATGACAAGATGGACAGAAAAGACATGCCTTATCATCAGGCTGTAATTAATAACGAGCTGCCTCTTACAATCGGAGGCGGTATCGGACAGAGCAGACTCTGCATGTACTTCCTGAAGAAGGCACATATCGGAGAAGTTCAGGTAGGAGTATGGCCTGATGACATGCTAAAGGAATGCGCAGAGCATAATATTTTCCTGCTGTAAGAGTCATCGAATAGGCACAAACTGAATGCAATATATAAACGCGGTAATAGATAATAAGAGTCAGTACACGGATAACTTCTACACTTACTCTGCTCCGGATGAGGTCCGGATCGGAGCACGGGTAGAAGTTCCGTTTGCAGGGCGCAAAAAAACCGTCCCGGCTTACTGCGTAAATACCGCTGTCACGCCTGATTACGATGAATCAAAGATAAAAGAAATAGCAGAATATATTCCGGAGCGCTCGCTTAACGAGGAGATGGTGGATACCGCTCTTTGGATGAGAAAACGATACGGAGTTAAATATATCGATGCCCTGAAGATGTTCGAGACGGGAGGAAAAAGACCCGCCAAAGAAAAAGAACTATCTACAGAAGGAAGCGACCCGGGATATGAACTGAGTCCGGGACAGAGCAGGGCGGCAGATATAATCTGCAAGGCCGTTCGGGATAAGAAGTTTAACCCCTTTCTTATAAAAGGCGTCACAAACAGCGGAAAGACGGAAGTATACATGCGCGCCGTTTCGGAAGCTATGGTACAGGGAAGGACTGCGATAGTACTTCTTCCCGAGATTGCTTTATCCGAGCAGGTAGCGGACAGATTCCGAGAGAGATTCGGAGAGTCAGAGGTTGCTACTCTTCACAGCAGGCTTAAGGGAAGCGAGCGCTTAAGAGAATGGCTCAGAATCAGAAGCGGAGAGGCTAAGATAGTAGTAGGTGCCAGAACTTCGGTTTTTGCACCGTTGGATAACATAGGGGTTATCGTTATCGATGAAGAGCACGAAAGCACCTATAAATCCGATCATAATCCGAAATACGATACGGTTGATGTCGCATATAAAAGAGCATCGTGTTCGGATGCCGCTCTTATTCTGGGAAGCGCCACACCGAGCATCTCCTCATACTACAGAGCCAAGAACGGCTTGTACGAGCTCATCGAGATGGATGAGAGAATCGGAGAGAGCGAAATGCCGCGGCTCGATATAGTCGACATGAGAAAAGAGACTATGTCGGGTAACCTCGAAGTCCTTTCAAGAGAACTCACCAGAGGAATTGACGAGACTCTGGCCAAAGAAGAACAAGTAATACTCTTCCTGAACAGAAGGGGATACTCCACACAGGTGCTGTGTCCCGATTGCGGACATAAAGTAGTATGCGATGACTGCGGTATAACTATGACATACCATAAGGCATCCAACGCTATGGTTTGCCATTACTGCGGAAAGAAAGAGCCTCTTCCGAAGATTTGCCCAGACTGCGGAAGCAGCTACATAAAGTATGTAGGTGCCGGCACGGAGAAAGTGGAGGAAACCGTAAAGAGGATGTGGCCTAAGGCAAGAGTTTCAAGATTTGATTTAGACACGGCTTCGGATACGGATGATTCTTCCAAGGTCATAAGAGATTTTCAGTCAGGAAAGACTGACATCTTGGTGGGAACACAGATACTCGCCAAAGGACTCGACTTTAAAAACGTAGGCCTGGTGGGTATAATAAACGCCGATGTCAGCTTGAATATTCCGGATTACAGATCTACAGAGCGCACCTTTCAGCTGATAACTCAGGTAGCGGGACGCGCAGGCAGAACAGGTGGTGAAAGCAGGGTTCTGATACAGACTTATGATCCGGAAAGCGAAGTCATAAAAGAGGCGGCGGCTGCGGATTACGAAAACTTTTACGAGTCAGAATTGCTTCACAGGCAGCTTATGAATTATCCCCCGTTTACGGATATTATTTCAGTCGCCTTTGTCTCCGAGAACGAAGAAACAGCCACGGCTTATGCGGAGGCTTTCAGAAAGAGACTTACTGAACTGAAAGACGCGCCGAGGGATGCCCAAATACTCCGTCCGAGGACGGATGAGAGAAGAAACGACGATAAAACGCGGGTGGTATTCATAATCAAGGCGCCTCAGGGAAGTCGTGCAGGCTACATAAACGAGTACATGGAATTCAGAGACAGGATGATAGCGGGACGTGTCAACTGCTTCATTGAAACAGACGTGAATCCGTACGGAAATACATAAGATATATATACACTAAGGAGTCAGAATAAATGGCAATCAGAACAATTGCAGTAAGAGGAAATGAAATCCTCAGCAAGAAATGCAAAGAGGTTAAGGAAATCACACCGCACATTAAAGAAGTGATGGCGGATATGGTGGACACTATGAATGATGCAGACGGAGTCGGTCTGGCCGCTCCTCAGATAGGTATCATGAAAAGATTTTTCGTGGCCATGCCTTATGCAGATCAAGAAGATGAGGAACTCAGAGAGAAGGTCCTATATATGATAAATCCCGAAATTACCGAAAAGGAGGGAAGCCAGGAGTCTACCGAGGGCTGCCTTTCCGTTCCGGGATATATGGGTGTAGTTGAAAGACCTCAGAAGATTCATATCAAAGCATTGGACCTGGACGGAAACGAGCAGGAATATGATTTCGAAGGATTCGCTGCGACAGTTTGCTGTCACGAGTATGATCATTTGGACGGCATTCTCTATCCTGAGCGTGCCACTGAGATAATGACAAACGAAGAATATGTTGAGCGCCAAGAAGCCGAAATAGAGGAAGAATAGCAGGAATAATTACGATGAAGATAGTTTTTATGGGAACGCCGGCTTTGGCAGCCAAGTCACTTAAGGCATTAATAGATGCAGGTCATGAAATTGCCTTGGTTATTACGCAACCCGACAGGCGCGGAAACAGAAATAAAATGATTCTTTCTCCCGTGAAGGAGCTGGCTCTGGAGAACGGCTTGGAAGTTGCACAGCCTCAGAGACTAAAGAAAGAACCTGAATATACGGAGATGCTGAAGAAGATAGCACCGGATGCAATTATAGTAGCTGCATTCGGACAGATTATTCCACAGGAAATATTAGATATTCCGAAATACGGATGCATCAATGTGCACGGTTCACTTCTGCCTGCGCTAAGAGGAGCATCTCCGATGCAGGCAGCTATTTTGGAAGGCCTCGATGAGAGCGGGATTACCATCATGAAGATGGATGCCGGACTTGATACGGGAGATATGATCAGCAAGGTGGTATGTGATATAAAGGACAAGGACATAAACGAAGTATCAGAGATTCTGGCCGATGCAGGTGCCAAGCTCCTGGTCGAGACCCTACCTGAAATAGAAGAAGGTACGGCGGTATATGAAAAACAGGATGAAAGACTGGCCACTTATGCTAAAATGATATCGAAATCGGACGGTTTTACAGACTTTAACGAGCCGGCCGATTACATAGAGAGAAAAATAAGAGCATATGCGGATTGGCCGACCTGCTACAGCTATTTGGACGGAGCACAGGTAAAGTTCTTTAAAGCCGAAGCCTTGCCGGATGAAGCAAGCGGAGAGATCGGCAGCATATGTGAAATCGGAAAAGATTATTATTCTGTAAAGTGCAGCGAAGGTGTGCTCAAAATTTATGAGCAGCAACTCTCAGGTAAGAAAAGAATGAGTGCGGGAGACTTCATGAGAGGACGAAAACTTTCTGTAGGAGACCACTTCACCGCATCGGAAAATGCGTAGAACCTAAGGGGAGGATCAAAGATGTATTACTACGATTATTCATTCATAGTTCTGCTTCCGGCAATTATATTTACATTTATCTGTCAGGCCAGAATCAAGAGTGCATACACTCAGTATTCTCAGATTCCTAACAGCACGGGTATTACAGGAGCAGAAGCTGCCAGAAGGATGATGGACGCCAACGGACTGCAGGGCGTGGCCATCAATATCCTGAACGGCGGCAACCAGCTTACCAACTACTACGATCCGAGAAATAAAAGCCTGAATCTTTCCAGAGAAGTATACGGCTCCAGCTCAATCGCATCGGTGTGTATCGCATGTCACGAGGTAGGCCATGCCATTCAGGACTGTCAGCACTACGCTCCGCTCGTATTCCGTAACGGAATCGTACCTGTAGTGAATCTGACTCAGATGGTATCATGGCCACTTATCATCTTCGGAATGATTCTATCTACGTCTTCACCATACGGAAGCCTTATGTTCATGATCGGAGTAGGATGCTTCCTCTTCGTAATACTCTTCCACCTGGTAACACTTCCGGTAGAGTTTAATGCTTCCAACAGAGCGCTGGAGCAGATGAGAGTGCTCAGTATGGTAAATGAAGAAGACTACGTCGGCTCCAGAGCTGTATTAAGAGCCGCAGCAATGACATATGTGGCAGCACTTGCAACTGCCGTTGCCAGCCTTCTCAGAGTTCTGGTTATATCAGGCAGAAGGAGATAGTGCCGAATGAATAAGGATTGGCTTACGGTATTCGAGGCTCTTAAGAGCGTCTATTCCGACGGAGCATATTCCAATATGGCAACAAGCGAAGCCCTCTTTCATCACAAAGGATGCAAAGAGAGCTTTGTTCGTAATTATGTAAAAGGTGTGCTGAGAGATACAATACGCCTTGATTACTATATAGATAAACTGGCGGCTCGCGGAATCAAAAGGATTTCCATGCGGCCTCTTATTATTCTCAGAATGGGGATCTATGCGATAGAGAACCTGGACAGCGTTCCTGATCACGCCGCGGTTTCAGAGTCCGTAAAACTGGCCAAGAAAGTGGCACGGGGATCAGACGGGTTTATAAACGGAGTTCTCAGGTCATATATCAGACAGAAAGATGAATTGATAATTCCGGATGACAGGCTTGATATAAGATACTCAATGAGCGAGGCTATCGTTTCGCTTATAACAGAGCAATATCCGAATGAGGCAGAAGATATCTTAAAAGGCCTTAACGAGCCTTCAGCGACGATAATACGAGTAAATACGCTACGTGCAAAGAGAGAGGATGTAATAGCTAATCTCATTCATGAAGGAAAAGAAGCTGAGGAGTCTTCGGAATCTCCGAATGCAGTCATAGCATCAGGTTCCGGCATAGTTTCATCCGATCTTTATAAAGCAGGCCTCATATCCATACAAAGTCTGTCTTCCATGCTGGCCATAGAAGCTTTTGCACCTAAAGAAGGGAGCAGAGTTTTGGACCTGTGTGCAGCGCCGGGCGGAAAATCCGCATATATGGCGGAACTAATGGGGAATAAGGGCTTAATAACGGCCTGCGATATTCATGAACACAGGCTTGCTCTCATAGATAAAACCATGGAGAGGCTCGGAATAGATATCGTTAATACAAGTCTTTCTGATGCCACTAATCATGTCGCCGATATGGATGAATGCTTTGATTATGTTTTGGCGGATGTCCCTTGCTCCGGGCTCGGAGTTATGGCATCCAAACCGGAATTAAAGTTCAAAAGTAAATCTTCAGAATTCGGAGAATTGATAGAAATCCAAAAAAGAATTCTGAGAAATGCAATTTCATATACCAAAGCCGGCGGAATAATAGAGTATTCCACTTGCACGTTAAATAAAAAAGAAAACGAGGAAGTTATTGAAACTGTCATGAAAGAGTCAGACGAAGGATTGCTTCGCGTCCTTGAAATGAAAACTTTAATGCCATATAATTGCAAGGTAGGATTCTTTTACTGTATAGTGGAAAAGAATTTGCCTAATGACAGATAATAAAACACACGGAGATATATTCATTATGAACGTAGGTTATTTAACAGACAGAGGCAGAAGAAGACCATCCAATGAGGATGCGGTCAGGGTAGTAGAGGATTTGAATTTCTACATGCTGGCAGACGGTGTCGGCGGAAACAGATCAGGCGAGATAGCAAGTGAATCCGCACTTGAAGCACTTGAAAAATTCCTTCGCCATAACCCGCAGGAGCCTCTTTCTTCACGCGAAGAAATATTCAGATACTTCAGAGCGGCAGTGAACTATGTAAATCACTGCATCATAAAACTTTCCGAGTCTCAGCCGCAGTATGCCGGCATGGCTACGACACTGGCATTTGCATACATAAGAGACAATGTTCTTTATGTATCGAATGTCGGAGACAGCAGAGTTTACCTTATTCATGATGATATTATTCAGCAGATAACCGATGATCACACATATGTAAATGATTTGGTAAAGATGGGTGCCATCTCCAAAGATGAAGCGCATATGCATGCACGTAAGAATGTTATTACCAGAGCTATCGGAGCAAACGCTAATAATGAGCCGGACTGTTTCAGTGTTCCGCTCAGAAAGGGCGACAGGATACTCCTTTGCAGTGACGGACTATATGATGAAGTTGATGATGAGACCGCTCTGAGCACCATAAGCAGATATCAGGACATGCAAGCCTGTGCAGAAGATCTTGTTGTGTTGGCCAATGAAAACGGCGGTAATGACAATGTTTCGGTCATTTGCGTCGATATGACGGAGGGTTAGAATGGCCAGCAGAGTATTATCAGGACGTTATGAATTATTGGAAAAAATAGGCGACGGAGGTATGGCCGTTGTTTATAAGGGAAGGGACAAACTCCTCAATCGTTTTATTGCCGTAAAAATTCTCAGACCTGAGTTTACAAAAGATGCAACTTTTGTTGAGAACTTCAAGAGAGAATCTCAGGCAGCGGCAGGACTCTCGCATCCGAATATCGTGGGAGTATACGATGTAGGCAGAGAAGGAAATATCAACTACATCGTAATGGAACTAATCGACGGACAGACCCTGAACAAGATAATCGAAGAAGAAGCACCTATGGACTATCGTAAGGTTATCGATATATCCAAGCAGGTAGCTCAGGCACTCAGAGTGGCCCATAAAAATAAGATTATCCACAGAGACGTAAAGCCTCATAATATTATGATTACGAGCGACGGCGTGGTCAAACTTGCGGACTTCGGTATCGCGCGCGCCGTAAACGATACAACTCTTTCCACGGGAAGCAAGATAGTCGGATCCGTACATTACTTCTCACCTGAGCAGGCCAGAGGTAATTATGTTGATGAGAGATCGGATATTTATTCTCTCGGTATCGTAATGTATGAGATGCTGACAGGAAAGGTTCCTTTCGACGGAGAGAATCCGGTTACCGTTGCCCTTAAACACATCAATGAGGAAATCATTCCTCCAATCGAACTTGAACCCGGTATTCCGCCGGCTCTTAACAGATGCGTTATGAAGGCGACGGATAAATATCAGACGAAGAGATACGCTTCCGCAGACGAGCTTATTCAGGATCTCGATAATATCTCATTCGTAACAGATGTTGTCGGAGACTCAATCTTCGAATCTTCATCCGTTATTGAAAGAAGAAATAAGAGAAGAGATGAGTTCAAGAAAGCCGTAGAAGATGAAGTTAAGGCCAGAGAGGCACAGAACAGACCTAAGAGGAAAAGAAGAGCGATTCTTATTACGCTGTTTACGATTCTGCTGCTGGCTATTGCATCGGGACTCGGAGCATGGAAGATGGGAATGTTCTCAGATACCAAACCGGCACCTGACCTGATGGATAAGACCTTGGAAGATGCTATTGAAATAGCTGAAGAGCAGGGGTTCAAAGTAAAACAGGGTAAAGATATCTACTCTTCGGATTATGCAGAAGGCAGAGTATGTCTGCAGGATCCTGAACCGGGCAAGGACATGCCTAAAGAAGGAACCATCACGATAAACATTTCCAAAGGGCCGAAGGAAGGATTGGTACCTAAGGTCGTCGGAAAACACAAAGACGAAGTCGAGGCATTCCTCAAGGAACAGGGATATGAACTCGGAAATGTTAAGACTAAGACTTCACCTGAAGAAGAGGGCTTGATCCTCGAACAATCGCCTGAGGCGGGTTCCAGTGCAGACAAGGGAACCAAAATAGATATATGGGTATCTGATGGTAAAGGAAAAGAAATGGGAACAGTTCCTTCAGTCACAAAGCTTTCTCTTGATGATGCGATTAAGGAGATTAATGCCGCAGGATTCAAGCAAGGAGAAGTAAAATACAGCTACGATGAAAACATTGAAAAAGGATATGTTTTCTGGCAGCAGTGGCAGGCCGGAATGCAGCTTGAGAAAGGATCGTCAATAGATCTTGAGGTCAGTAGAGGACCTGAACCTGCACCTGAACCTGTCAACAAAGAAGAGCCTAACGAAGGCGGTGATGATGATGCCGCGCCTGATGAAGAAGAAAACTAATACAGACGCATGAATCGAACTTGCAACGAATAAACTATGAAAGGAACCGTTGTTAAAGGAATAGGAGGCTTCTACTTTGTCTATGACGGCGCTGACGTCGTTATGGGCAAAGCCAGAGGTAACCTCAAAAGAAATAAAGAAATTATATATGTCGGTGACGTAGTCGATTTTGAAATCGACGAAAACGACAGTGATGGCGAATGCGTCATTAACAGCGTTATTGAGCGCAGAAATTATCTGAGCAGACCACCCGTATCCAATTTGGATATGCTGGTGGTCGTGTTTAGTTTGGTAAAACCCGCCGTGAATTATCCGGTAATAGATAAGCTTATAGCTGCATGTGAGCAGGCCGGAATAGAACCTGCCATATGCATTTCAAAGAAAGACTTAGCGAGCGAAGAAGAATTAAACAAAGCATTATCCATATACAGCAATATTTATCCCTGTTGCTGTGTGAATGCTGTAAGCGGGGACGGTATAGACGAATTGGAGAAGATTATCAGCGGAAAGAATGTAGCTTTGGCAGGACCTTCGGGAGTAGGGAAATCGACTATAAGCAATCATCTGCTATCGGATCTCGGAATCGAAGTCGAGACAGGTGATATATCCGACAAAACCAGAAGGGGCAGACACACAACGAGGCATGTTGAAATATTTGCCCTCGGAGACGGGACTCATCTCTACGATACTCCGGGATTTACATCTCTGGAACTTCAGGAGACGGAGCCCGATGAGATAAGAAAACTATTCCGTGAGATGAGAGAACTTGATGAAGACTGCAGATACGGAAACTGCATGCATATAAATGAGCCTGACTGTGCGGTCAAAGAGGCTCTTGAAAGAGGAGATATTTCTGAGAGCAGGTATGATTCTTATTTGCTTATGACAGAGGAGGCAAAGAAATGGTTGAAATGAAAAAGAATTGCAAAACACTTATCGCCCCTTCCATACTTTCCGCGGATTTTGCCAGACTCGGAGAAGATGTAAAGGACGTATGCGACAGAGGTATTGATTATCTTCATATCGACGTCATGGACGGCGCTTTCGTACCGAATATTTCATTCGGTCCCGCTGTTATGAAAAGCCTGAACGGTATCGCCACAGTCCCTTATGATGTGCATCTAATGGTGGAAGAGCCGATAAGATACATCAAGGAATTCGTGACGGATAATACCGAATTTATTACCGTTCATCAGGAGGCATGCAAAGATTTGGAAGCAACCCTCGATGCCATTCATGAGCTCGGAGTTAAGACCGGCGTGTCAATAAAGCCGGGCACCAATCCTGAAGTTCTCAACAATCTCCTGCATAAGATAGATCTTATTTTGGTAATGTCTGTTGAGCCGGGCTTCGGAGGACAGAAGTTTATGGACAACTCACTTCCTAAAATCAGCTACTACAGGGACAAGAGAGAGGAGCTCGGACTGCATTATCTAATTGAGGTAGATGGCGGAATCAGCTCCGCAAATGCCGATCTGGTAACGGAAGCAGGTGTAGATGTTATTGTGGCAGGATCTGCCGTATTTAAAGCCCCGGACAGAAGCGCGGAGATAAAAGGAATTAAAGGTATCGCTTAAGACTAAAGGTCAAAATATACGAAATCCTACAATCCACGCACGATATTCAACAAAAATCTAACAGCAAAATGTGTACTGAATTGAGTTTTTAAAACCTGTAAAATCATGCCGGGAGATACGGTCATGATCAGACGAAAACTCACAGCATATACAATCATGATGATAGCCGGTATCACTGCCGGCTATTTTTTATCCGAGAGAATAAGACCTTTTTCAGCGGCCTGTTTTCTATTTACCGTCAGCCTGGCTATAGCGTTCTTTGAAGATACGAACGTAAGAGAAAAGGCAGTTTGTTACTTTATGCTTATCCTCGGCTTTATCTTATTCACCTGCAGTTTCTTATACTATGAGAACTCAATACAGGGATACTCATCAGCAGAAGATAATTACAAGTTAAAAGGGCGTATTCTGGCTGTAGAAGATAAAGGAGAGTATCTGAGATATACCGTTAAACTCGATGAAGATAATAAAGGTCATAATTACAAAGTAATAGCCGATTTTAAGTACCATTCTGTCCTTGAAAACGGGAGTGAAAAATTCAAAAGAGAGCTGATAGAGCATATAGGAACAAAGGCGGAACTATCAGGTCAGGTAACAGAATTCGGAGAAGCGGATAACCCGGGATGCTTTGATTACCGAGATTATATGAGGAGCAAGGGGATAGCGTTTCGTGTAAAAGTCGAATATATGGAGATTACAGACGAGAATGATTACTTGTGGAGTCTGAGAAGGGCTTTATTTAAGGCTCGAGAGAACTATTTGTCAGAATTTGATGAAGAGAGCGCCGGATTCATTAGAGGGCTTGTATTCGGAGATAAAAGCGAAATAGAAGAAGACGTCAAAAAAGCATTTCAATTAAATTCAACAGGGCATATTCTCGCGGTAAGCGGCCTGCATATCGGATTTTTACATGCCTTGCTCAAATTGCTTTCCTCAAAGAAGAAGACATGGCCCACGTCATTATTCATAATAGGCACTATGATTATTTACGGTGAAATGACTTTGTGGAGTTCTTCGGTAATCAGGGCTGTTATTGTACTCAGTCTCAGCATATTATCCGTAAATCTCAGAAAACCTTTTGACCTTCTTACCTCATTATCCGCCGCAGCTTTTATAATCCTGTTATTCAGGCCGTATATGCTGTTTAATTCGGGATTCCAGCTCTCATTCGCAGCCATGAGCGGGATAGCTTTCTTTTCTAAGCGCTTAAGAAGGTTTACTGGAGATATGTTGGCGGCGACACTTTCAGTACAAATCGGAACAATCCCGGTAATTGCAACGACTTTCCATAGAATTAACTATATTTCTATTTTGATTAATATACCAATAATTTTATTATCGTCTTTAATTGTTCCGCTCTGTATTTGCTTCTTGTTTTTCAGCATGATTGCGGGTTTTCTGCCGTCTTTTGCAATCGTATTCATACAGTTCTGCATCGAAGCGCTTCTGCTTCTTAATAACAAACTGTCATTTGACGGATTCTTTTCCGAACTCACAGCGGGCTTCGGAAGTGCAATGACAGTCAGCATACTGGCAGTATTGATTTTTGTCTCTTCCGAGTGGTTCAGAGTTAACAGATTGCGGGGGGAGAGGAAATTGATAATAAAGAGTTCATTACTTCTGATAATACCACTTATGTTTGTCCATACATCTCTTTACGACTCGTATTTAGATGACGAAATAGTTTTCGTATCTGTCGGGCAGGGAGATTGCACACATGTGAGAGCAGGGGACAAAGATGTCCTGATAGACGGAGGCGGGAACGATTTTACTAATATCGGACAGAACATACTAATGCCGTATCTTCTGTATGAAAAGGCCAATGACATAGATATTGCAGTTCTTACACATCTTCATAAAGATCACTACCTCGGAATAAGCGAATTATCTGAGGAATACCCCGTGTCCTCAGTAGCTTTCTCAGAATTATATAAAGAATCGTTTCTGAATCAATCAAGCACAGAGAACAAAACTGCTGCTCCCGGGGAAAATGATGACAAATACGGATATGACAAGCAAGGTGCTGCCGATAACAGCGAGATATCTTTCACTACCGATCAAATTGTATATCTGATGGAAGATTCAATAATCAATCTGGATGAAGATATTTCAATTAAGGTTCTTTGGCCTAAAGGGAGCGCTGCCAAAAGCATCAGCATAGAAGATCAGAACGAGAACAATATGGTGTATATGATTAATTACAAGGGAATCAGTGTGATGATTACCGGAGATCTTCTGGAAGAGGATGAGCTGAAGATGCTTGATTACTACAAAGGAACTGACATGCTTAAATGCGATGTCCTAAAAGTAGCGCATCACGGCAGTAAATCCAGCAGTTCAGAGGAATTCCTCGATGCAGCATCTCCGAAAATTGCCGTCATACAGGTCGGAAAGAACAACCTATACGGCCACCCGCATAAGCAGACCCTTGAGCGCCTTAAATCCCGCGGTATAAAGGTTTATCGCACAGATGAAGCCGGAGCTGTCGGTATTGAAATAAGAAGTAAGGGAATAGCAGTTGATACCATGAGATGAAGTGACATAATAATATGTTAAATGAACATCAAATCACACTTTCGTGCGTTTTAGACAACATCCTGACCACAGGCGCAACCATTAAACTTGCGCCGGACATCATAATCTTGTACTAAAAACTCAGTTCAGGGCGTTCGATGCTAAGAATTCCGTACAGATTGACCTGGCCGGGGCATCCGTACGGAAAACACAGGGTTTTCCGTGATATCGGACACTCAAATGGATGCGGATCAGTATGGATGATCTTATGTGAGTGAACTGTACTGAAAATATTCGAAAAACTCAGTACAACTGCAAGAAAACTAGAACGGCGTACGGAAAAGGAGAATGAAATGAGTATTCACAGGGATAAATAAAAAAGAATTTTGTACGAGGAGACACAGCTGCTGGATTTGTACGGAAATGAGCTCGCTGATGCAATAGTCGGACATCTTATTTGCAGCAACAGCAGGTGAAGCGAGGGCAATAATCGGGTGAAGCGAAAAGTGTTGAAACACCAAAGATGATTTGATAAACTTTTAACAAAGCGGGCCTTCATCTTATATTTGTTGTTGAATTTGAATGATACTGGGGAAAGATAAATGAAAAAGAACCTTAGGCAGCAGGTCGTTGTATTACTGGGCTTTATAATGATATTTGTTACAGCCTTTGGAATGACAACTCTCAGCGTCTGGGCTGAAGATAATGACGGTATCATACAGGCAGACATAACGGTAACTTATGATCAAACTGGTGCCAGATCGATGCTCGACAATATAAATGCACTTAGAGCAGATCCTAATGTATGGGTATGGGCACCACCGGGATATGATGAGGATATAATCTATTACAACCAGCGTCAGGGAGTGGAAGGATATCCTCTGCAGCCTCTTGTTATAGATAAGGAACTAGAAAAGATCGCCATGCAAAGAGCAGCGGAGATCGCTTTCTCCTATTACAACAGCAGCTCCGAAAAACAGCCTCACTATAGGCCGAATGGCGAGTATTGTAATACTTATTATGAGAGTATAGATTATCTCACAGATGCATCTGAGAACATCTCCTTTGGCGGTACTTTTAATACTGCAGCTGCCGCATATGAAGGATTCCTCGAAGAAGATAAAGATTATAACGGTCAGGGACACCGCCGCAACATGCTGATGCCTTGGAAAGCTGTCGGAATCGCTCACGTAAACGTCGGCGGAGTGAACTATTGGGTACAGGTATTCGGAGATACTGCAGGTGAACCGAATACGGATCTGCCCGATGCAAATGATTCACAAACTGATGTAACGATCGATATACTGGAAAGCAAGCTTTCGAATATAAGCGTTACGAATGACCCTGTATCTATTTCACTGAATGCAGGAGAAGAAGCGGAGCTCCCTGTAACTACTGCAAAAGTGACCGTAGACGGCAGTGCACAGAGTACGGAAGTCGTAAAAGCCAAGATCAAGCTTCGCCCAACATGGGCAAGCGCGAATACATCTATAGCAGCTGTAAGTGGTGACAAAGTAAGCGGTGTCAAGGAAGGAACCACAACACTGAATGCATCCGATGTCGGCAGCATTGATGTTCCTGCAGTTACAGTAAATGTAACTGGAACTCCATCCGGCGGAAACGATGGAGGTGAAGGAGACGAGGGAGATGATGGAGGTGAAGGAGATGAGGGAGATGATCCCGGAACGCCTGTTGTGACACCAATCAGTATTGCTGCTCCCTCAAGCCAAGCATTCACCTATGACGGCAAAACACATACAGGAGTTGCTCAAGGAGAGGGGTATACTCTTTCAGGAATAACAACTGCAACAAACGCAGGTTCATATACGGTGAGGGCTGCTTTGAACGACGGGTATTGCTGGGCAGACGGAACCACTGCCGCCAAGTCCATCACATGGAAGATCAACAAAGCCACGGCGAAGGTGACTGTGCCCAAGGGCAACACTTTCACGTATAACGGCAAAGCAAAGACCGGAGTTGCAGCAGGGACAAACTATACACTGACCGGCACAGTAAAGGCAACCAAGGCCGGGACCTACACAGCGAAAGCTACGCTTAAGACCAACGCCAACTACATCTACAAGTGGGCAGACGGAACTGCCGCAGCCAAAACTATCAAGTGGAAGATCAACAAGGCAGCCAATCCTTTGACCATCAAGGCAAAGAAAGCTACGATTAAGTACACTGCTGTCAAGAAGAAGGCACAGGTTGTCGGTGTAACGAAAGTGATTGCCTTTACGAAAAAAGGCCAGGGCAAGATGACCTACACCAAGGCATCGGGCAACAAGAATATCACCATCGCCAAGACCACCGGCAAAGTGACCGTCAAGAAAGGTCTCAAGAAGGGTACCTACAGTGTCAAGGTAAAAGTGAAAGCCGGCGGCAACGCCAACTACAAAGCATCATCAGTCAAGAACGTGACGTTCAAGATCAAGGTGAAATAGAAAGATAAAGAATTACAGCAATTACACCCTGGGGTAAGAAAACTACGCTTATACTCAGGGTGTTTTTCTTTTGGACAAAAGTGGTTCCATTTCGGTTTTGGGGATAGGTATGTTAAAATGTGAGCGATGGCTTATAAAGATTTTGCGAATGATTATAAGAATAAGATGACGGGCAATTCTCTGTTTTTGTATGGTGCAGAGGATTTTCTTATGTCTTGGGCTGTCGAAAGAATTATTGATGATAATGTGGAAGAAGAATCCAGAGACCTTGATGTCAGGGTGCTGGATGGTGAGACGGCGACTGCATATGACATATTGGGGGAAGCCAGAGCATATTCCATGTTTTCACCGAAGAGGGTAGTCATAGTAAAAAACTATCTGCCTTTGTATAAAAAGGCAGCTGATCCCGGCATGGATGAACTCGCGGATTATGTCGAGGAGAGCAGGCAACTAGAGGACGCATCGTCCGTTCTCGTTTTCGTACTGGAGAGTATGAACTCCGGAAGTCTTACCTCATATGCTAAGCAGATGATGAAGAAGTGCAAGGCATATGAGTTCGCGAAGCTCGAGAGAGCTGATCTCAACGCATTTATTATTAAGCGAATCAGATTAGCAGGGAAGATGCTCGGAAGCGGAGAGATGTCTCATTTGATAGATGTCAGCGGTTATTACAATCGAGGAAGCGGATATTATCTGACACATCTTGATTCGGATCTTGCCAAGCTTACAGGTGCTTGCGAAGGCGACTCAATAGACAATACTCTCATAGACGAAGTCGTTATGGGAGAGACGGACAAGTACGTCTTTGACTTGGTTGATGCTCTTTGCAACAGAAAGACAGAGAAGGCTCTGGTCATAGCTGAGACCATTATCGGAGAAGAGGACGGGGCTATGGCCGTTTTAGCTCTTCTTACCAAGCAGTTTGAGATTATGTATGACTCTCTGGAACTTTCTGAAAGAGGAATGAGCATCTCACAGATGGCCAAGGCAACCGGTATTAATGAGTACAGATTTAAAAAGGCTTATCAGGCTGCAATGGGATACAGCCCGAGGAAGATAAAGAGCCTACTTATCGATTTATACGATACGGACAGGAAAATAAAGAGCGGAGATATAGATAAAGACATGGCGTTGGAACTCTTTGTAGTAAAGGCGTCTAAGTAAAAAGATGTATTACATGAGTCATGCAATACATCTTTTTTTATTTAGCATTGTCAATGAGCTTTTTAGCGGCATCGAGGGCGCTGGCATCGCTGTCGGATCCGCTGAATAGTGTTGCTATCATGCGGACTTTACCGTCAGCATCCAGGTGATTGATTTCTGTATACGGTTTCAATTCATCAATGGATTTCGTAATCAGAAAATTATCGTCACCGTATGCCGCTATCTGAGGCAGGTGAGTAACTGAGAGTATCTGCCTGTGCTCGGCGATTTCGCTGAGCTTCTTTCCGACTACTAGTGCGGTTCGCCCGCTTATACCCGTATCGATTTCATCGAATATCATGGTCTCGACGCTGTCGCTTTCACCGATAATATGTTTGAAAGCGAGCATTATTCTTGAAATCTCACCGCCGGATGCTATCTTGGCAAGCGGCATGAGAGGCTCTCCGGGATTGGTGGAGATGAGGAATTCAACCTTATCGAAACCGAGAGGACCGATTTCATCAAGCTTTTGAATGTCTATCTTGAATTCGGAATTTGCAAATTCCAAGTCATTAAGCTCTCTTTCCATAGCGGATTGAAGCTTTTCGGCAATTATATGCCTGATCTCACTGACATGTTTGGCCTGCTCTTCAAGAACTGCGTATTTCTTGTGAGCGTTATCTGCCAAACGAGCTTTCTCGCTATCAAAGTTAAGTATCATCTCGAGCTTGGATGATAGCTCATCTCGGTAGGCAATTATTTCATCAACATTCTTGTTGTATTTTCGCTTTGCATCTTCAATGGTAGACAGCCTTTCAGATATGGCGTCCATATCGGCCTCTGAAAAGCTGAGGGAAGATTCCATATCCCTTAGTCTTTCTGCTATATCCTGAAGGGTATAATAGGCATCACTAGTCTCTGATGACAGAGCAGAAATGCTGTCACTATATGATTCAACTGAAGACAGTTCGTTTGCAATTCTGCCGAGCCCGTTTAATACGGAATCATCCATTCCGTAAAGCATCTCATATGATGAGTGGAGGGCAGAGTAAATATTAGCGCTGTTCTTAATAAGTGAAAGTTTTTCTTTAAGTTCTTCATCTTCTCCGGGCGTCAGGCCGAGGGATTCAATGTAGTTGAATTCATAATTATAATAATCCTGCTGCTGAGTAGCAGTGGCTTCGGCTCTTAACAGCTCATCATAATCTTTCTGAGCAGCTTTGTATTCTGCGTAAACCTCAGAAAGCTTTTCAAGCTCCGGAGCGATTGAATCGGCATGGAATCTGTCGGTTACATGAATATGGTTTTCAGGATCAAGTATCTGCTGGTTGTCATACTGACCGTGGATATCCACCCAATCCGAGCAAAAAGCTCTTAGCTGGGCGAGTGTTACCATCTCTCCGTTGAGCTTGGATACGGACTTGCCCGATGCCAGTATTTCTCTGGACACAATAACATCCTCACCGTTTTTACTGCCGGCGATTTGAATAAAAGCTTTATCCGCACCCGTCCTAACCATTGAAGTGTCTGCTCTGTCTCCGAGCACAGTACTTACGGCTGTTACGAGTACGGATTTTCCGGCACCTGTTTCACCGGTTATGACGTTGAACTTACTTCCCGGATCGAAGGACAGGTGGTCTATAGTCGCAAAATTGTCGATAATAATCTGATCTATCATATGATTACAATATGTGCAAATTATTCGTGAGTGTTTAGAATCTTGTCAAATTCAGCTGTTATATACGGGACATTTTCTTCCTTGTCCACTATGACTAGAAGAGTGTTGTCTCCGGCAACAGAGCCTACGATGTGTTCTAGGGAGAGGCAATCAATGGCTTCTCCTGCGGCTCCGGAGCATCCCGGAAGGGTTTTAACCACAATCAGATTCTGAGCGCTGGCATATGAGAGGGTAGTTTCTCTGAATATTTTAATAAAGCGCTCTGAAATAGGTCTGTTATCATAGTTCCCCGAAACGTATTTATACTTTCCGTCTTTGGTCTGACCTTTAATAAGCTGGAGCTCTCTGATATCTCTGGATACAGTAGCCTGAGTGACGTTGTATCCGGCATCTCTGAGAAGAGTTAAGAGCTGGTCCTGAGTTTCAACTTCGTTGGTTCTTATTATTTCCAGTATCTTATTTTGTCTTGATAATCTCATATGACAACCTCCTGTTAATACGATGTAATGATATCATAAAAATACGAAGAATTGTATAAAAACAGATTTTGAGTGCGCCGATTGCAGGATTCGGTGCGCGTATTGTCGAAATGAATGCGTCTTTCGCTTGACATCAAAAAAGAACAAAAAACGAACATAGACAAGCACTTGCAATTAGTGTAAAATTCTTTAGGAAATAAAGAAGCGAGAGGACTTATGAGAATTATCGGAATTGACCCCGGATATGCGATTATGGGGGTCGGAATCGTAGATTATAAAGGCAGTAAATTCACACCGGTTTTCTATGATTCCATTACTACAGAGGCCCATACTCCTAACGAGGAGAGACTTATGAAACTATATGATGAACTCGCCCGTATTATTGCGGAGTATAAGCCGGAGGCCGCCTCGGTAGAAGAGCTGTTTTACAATACCAATGCCACCACGGCCATTATGGTCGGAGAAGCCAGAGGAATGGCGCTTCTCGCATGCGCAAAGGCAGGGATAAAGATCAGCGAATACACTCCGCTTCAGATAAAGTCTGCACTTACGGGCTACGGTAGAGCAGATAAAAAACAAGTTCAGGCTATGGTAAAGATGATACTCGGTTTATCCGAGGTTCCTAAACCTGATGACACAGCAGACGCTTTGGCGGCAGCCATATGTCATGCTCATAATGCAGGCGGCAGAATGCCTGTGAAATAATTCATCCTGAGACAAGCCGAAGGATACAGAGGTAATAAATGATCAGATTTATACGTGGGGATTATCTATATTATAAAAACGGTGCCATAGTAATCGAAACACCTGGAGGCATAGGCTTTCGGATTTTTGTTTCGGATACGAGCAGCCTTCTTACAGCCAGAGAGGGTGACGAAATGGCGGTATATACTTACATGCAGGTAAGTGATAACGGAACGGCTCTTTACGGATTCTCCGATGAGGACGGTCTTTCTCTCTTCGAGCAGCTTATATCGGTAAACGGTGTAGGTCCCAAAGCGGGTCTTGCCATAATGTCACTCGGAACTCCGGGACAGATAAAGGCAATTATAGCCGCAGGTGATGCGGCGTCTGTTTCGCAGGCACAGGGAGTAGGCAAAAAGACTGCCGAGAGAGTGATACTTGAACTTAAAGACAAAGTTTCGGCTTTGCCTGAAGACATGCTGGCAGCTGAGAATTCGACTTCGGCAGCGGTGCTGGCAGCAACGGGAGAGAGAAATGAAGCTGTAATAGCTCTTACCACTTTGGGATACAGTAAGAAAGAAGCAGAATCAGCCGTTGCATCCGTTCCGGATGAAGATCTGAGCACTGAAGAATATGTAAAGAAATCCCTGAAGTTTTTGTTATAGATAATGAGGAGCAGAAAATGGAAGATTATAAGAAGGTTTTAAATATTGCTATTTTCGCAATAGTAGGTCTTATGGCCGTTGTCGGTTTTATTACCGGAACGAAAACTATAAAAGATAAGGAAGTTTAATGGAAGACAGAATAACACAGACTAAAGCAGTTCCTGCTGAGCTGGCAGGAGAACTTACGCTGAGACCTCAGTACTTAAGCGAGTATTGCGGACAGTCAGCTGTAAAGGACAATCTGTCAATATATATAGAGGCAGCCAAGCTAAGAGGCGAGCCCCTTGATCACGTGCTTTTTTACGGGCCGCCCGGACTAGGTAAGACAACGCTTGCAGGCATTATCGCTAATGAACTCGGCGTGGACATAAAAATTACATCGGGTCCTGCAATAGGACGTGCGGGAGATCTCGCGGCAATTCTGACCAACCTGAATGATAACGATGTGCTCTTTATCGATGAAATCCACAGATTAAACAGATCTGTGGAAGAAGTTCTTTATTCCGCAATGGAGGACTATGCACTGGACATTATCATTGGAAAAGGTCCTGCAGCCAGGAGCCTCCGCATTGATATAGCAAAATTTACCCTTATCGGAGCCACCACAAGAGCAGGAAGCCTGTCCGGACCGCTGAGAGACAGATTCGGAATCGTAGAGAAATTCGAATTTTATACGCCGGCAGAAATACGCGACATCTTAAGACGTACTGCTCATGTATTGGAAAGCCCTGTCGATGAGGATTCACTGACTGAAATATCAAAGAGATCGCGCGGTACTCCGCGTATAGGAAACAGACTCCTTAAGAGAGTAAGAGACTTCTCGTCTGTAATAGGAGAAGGAGATATTAATAAAGACATTACGCTTAAGGCCCTTGATGCACTCGGAGTTGACGAACTCGGCCTTGAAAAGCTTGACAGAGATATACTTGAGACTATTATCAGAGGTTTCAATGGAGGCCCTGTAGGTATTGAAACAATTGCATCCGCAATAGGAGAAGAAAGAGTAACTTTGGAGGATGCAAATGAGCCATATCTCATTCAGGCCGGCCTTCTATACAGAACTCAGAAGGGCAGAGTAGCATCAAAGGCTGCCTATGAACACCTGGGAATGACGGATTTATACAAGGAACCGGAGTCGGAGCAACTGAGATTAGAATTGGAATAAATGGATATAAACTTATTTGACTATGAACTGCCGGAGGAGTTGATAGCACAGACTCCTCTAGATAAAAGAGATGAATGCAGACTGATGGTGCTCGACAGAAAGACGAAATCTATTGAGCATCGTCATTTTTACGATATCTTAGATTATGTAAACCCCGGCGATTGCCTTGTTTTGAATGATTCAAGGGTAATTCCTGCCAGGATGTATGGAATTAAAGAAGGCACGGGAGCTCACATAGAGCTTCTTTTGATAAAAAGAATCGAAGGAGATAAGTGGGAATGCATGCTCAGACCGGGCAAGCGCCTCCATGATGGAGACAGCGTGATACTCGCCGGAAGAACTGAGACTGTGCCTGCGGGAGAAGATGCTCCCGAGTGCGGATATACTCTCGTAAACGGACTCGAAAGCAATTTTAAAGCGCATATTCTCGGAATTCATGATGCGGATAACGGCACCAGACTTGTAGAATTCGAATATGACGGAATATTCATGGAGCGTCTTGAAGAAATAGGCTCCATGCCGCTTCCTCCTTATATTACGAGACCTGCAGAAGATGCGGATAAAGAGATGTATCAGACCGTTTATTCCAAAATAGACGGATCCGTAGCGGCTCCTACTGCCGGACTGCATTTTACCAAAGAGCTGTTGCAGAAAGCGAGAGATAAAGGAGTCAGAATCGCTTATGTCACCTTGCATGTAGGCATAGGTACTTTCAGACCCGTAAAAGTCGACGTTGTAGAAGAGCATAAGATGCACTTTGAGGAGTGTATGATAAAGCCTGAGGATGCGGAGATTATCAATAAAACCATAGAAGAGGGCGGACGCATCATATCTGTAGGAACAACTTCTACAAGAACGCTTGAAAGCATGGCGGGCATGCCTATGCAGCCTTTTAAGGGCAAAGATGACAGTAGTAAGAAATTCAGAGTAAGAGCGGGTGAAATATCCACGGATATATTCATATACCCGGGCTATGGATTTAAGATAGTGGATGCTTTAATAACTAACTTCCACCTTCCGAAATCCACGCTGATTATGCTGATTTCGGCACTTTACGACAGAGAAGAGATTCTGAAAGCATATAAGATTGCCGTAGATGAGAAATACAGATTTTTCAGTTACGGGGATGCGATGTTGATTCAATAAAGCAAAAAGGACTGAAAATGAGCAAAGCATTACAATTTGAACTGATAAAAAAAGATGCAAAAAGCAAGGCCAGAAGGGGAAGGATCACTACGCCTCACGGCGTGATTGAGACGCCTGTCTTCATGCCTGTCGGAACTCAGGCCACGGTAAAGGCCATGAAGCCCGAATCAGTAAATGATACGGGAGCACAGATCATACTTGCCAATACATATCATCTTATGCTTAGACCGGGCTCGGACATAGTAAGAGAGGCCGGAGGACTTCATGAGTTCATGAACTGGCATAAGCCTATACTCACTGACTGCGGAGGCTTTCAGGTGTTCAGCCTGGGGCATCTCAGAAAGATTACCGAGGAAGGTGCGAAGTTTTCATCCCATATAGACGGGAGCAAACATATGCTGAGCCCGGAAAAATCCATCGAAGTACAAAATGATCTTGGTGCAGACATTATTATGGCTTTTGATGAATGCGCACCTCATGATGCGAGCAAGGAATACATAGCAAAGTCACAGGCCAGGACTACGCGCTGGCTACAAAGATGCATCGAAGCACACAATAATCCGGATACTCAGGCGCTTTTCGGAATAATGCAGGGAGGATTCTTCAGAGATCTGAGAGAAGAGAGCGCAGAAGCCATAGTTAAATACGATCTTCCGGGTTATGCTATCGGAGGAATATCCGTAGGCGAGACTAAAGAGCAGTATGTAGGCGTATTGGACTACGCACCTGATCTGCTGCCTGAAAACAAACCTCGTTATGTCATGGGAATAGGCACACCGGACTATATCCTAGAGGCCGTAGAACGCGGCGTTGACATGTTCGACTGCGTTGAGCCTACGAGGATTGCCCGGCACGGAATGGCCATGACCAGTCAAGGCAGGGTAAGCATCAAGAATGCGAAGTACGAGAGGGACTTTACACCGCTCGATCCTGAATGCGACTGCTATGTATGCAGAAACTACACCAAGGCATACCTCAGGCATCTCTTCAAGGCAGGAGAGACGATGTCGCATATGCTGCTTTCCGAGCACAACTTGAGATTCCTGTCAAAACTTTCCGAGGATATCAGGAAGGCGATTGATGAGGACAGATTTTCGGAATTCAAGGAAGAATTCTATTCAAAGTATTACAATGGGTAAAGGTTTACTATGTTACTGAAAAAGACCAATGCGGTGCTTAGTCTAATAACAATACTGCTCTTGTTTATTCACACGGGATATACCGCTTATTGTTACCTGACGTTTTACTACAATCCGGTACTGAAAATAGTATTTTCACTGCCTCTTATCGTATGCACATGCTTACATGCAGTGCTTGGTATGAGTGCGGTTTTTATGAATATTGAAGGGACAAGCGGGAACTTCTATCCGCAGTTTAACAGGGAGACATTAGTGCAGCGTATAAGCGCGGCTCTGATTCTTCCTCTTCTTATTTTGCACATAAAGACATTCGGATTTTTGTCGGCGGCAGCCGAGGGATCCCACTCTGTTTTGATATTTCTCATCTTTGCATCTGAGGCTCTGTTTTATTTCATAGTCCTCACGCATATCGCTGTTTCAACAAGCCGAGCTCTTATTACGATGGGATGGCTTTCATCTGCTGAAACTAAGAAGCGCATAGACAAAACAATGTATATAATCTGCACGCTCTTTTGGATCTTCGCATCAGCAGCTGTCATACACGGCCAGATTGCGATGTTCGCAAAGTAGGTGAAGAAATGAGGGAAATACTTGTCATCGGAAGCGGAATAGCCGGAATGACTGCAGCGATTATGTGTGCAGAGCAGGGAATGCATGTTACTCTCGTATCGCCGTTTCCTTCAGAGCGTTCACAATCTGTCATGGCGGCAGGCGGCATCAATGCGGTGTTAAAAAATAATGATCAAGGGGATTCTGTCGAAAGCCACATCGAAGACACCATAAATGGAGGGTGCGGCATTGCAGGCAGAGATTCTGTCGAAGGCCTTTGCCGAGGAGCGGAGGATATAATCGGAATACTCGAGAAGTGCGGTGCTGTATTTACACGCACACCGGGCGGAAAGATCGCCACGAGAAATTTCGGAGGACAGTCTCACAAAAGAACCTGCTATTGCGGCACATCTACAGGCAAACAGATAGTCACAGCCCTTGTCATGGAGACCAGAAGGTTCGAAAGTCAGGGCCTGATAGAACGAAAGCTCTGGCATGACTTTCACTCGGCTCTCATAAAGGACGGCGTATGCTACGGCGCACTTTTATATGATGAGGCAAGCCGAAGCCTCGAGCCTATCTACGCAGATGCGGTAATAGTGGCGACGGGCGGACAGAACGCGATTTTCGGAAAGACCACAGGCTCTACCCAGTGCGACGGCTACACGGCCGGACGTCTCTTTATGCAAGGCGCTGAGCTTAAGAATCTCGAATTCATACAGTACCATCCCACCACGATAGAAACACCCCAAAAGAGGATGCTCGTATCCGAGGCGGCTCGAGGAGAGGGCGGAAGACTGTTTTATATAAATGATGGTGAGCGCATATATTTCATGGAGGATAAGTACGGCAGCAGGGGAAACCTAATGACAAGAGATGTCGTCTCTCGCGAGATTTATGAAGCAGGCTCGCAGGTCTACTTAGATGTGTCATTTCTGGACAGCAAGCTTATCGACGAAAGACTCCCCGAGATTAAAGACATCTGCAGCAAATATATAGGGCTGGATATCTCCAAAGAACCGGTACCGGTATCTCCGTCGGTGCACTTCTTCATGGGCGGCCTTGCCGTTCATGACGACCATCAGACCAATATACGTAATCTCTATGCGGTAGGCGAATGCGCTTCAAAGTACCACGGAGCCAACAGGCTTGGCGGTAATTCTCTACTCGCAGCTATTTACAGCGGAGCCACTGCGGCAGAGGCGATAAACAAAGCCGAGACCGGCGAAGAAATCATAAGGCCAGACTTAAAAGACTATATCGATGCGGAAGTTTCCGCACTCGAAAAGAGTATGGCAAGCATGAGCAGCTTTCCTGTGATGTATGTGAGAGACATGCTTGCTGAGAATATGAACAGGGACCTGGGAATAGTAAGAGATGAAGAGTCCCTGGATCAGGGAATAAAAGAAATAGACTATTATCTGTCGATATGCGATCAAATCAAGTACGACAGCAGCGTGCTTCCGTATTTCAACTACAGCCTGAAGGGAATACTGGTGCTGGCACGTGCAGTAATGACTTCTGCAAAGGAAAGACGAGAAAGCCGCGGGGCGCATTACAGATCGGACTTTCCGAATGCAGATGACAACCAGGCATATTCATCCATAATCAGTTACGATGACGGAAAATATAATGTAAGGCTAGACAAGGAGAATGCATATGAAAGTTAATATACTCAGGCAGCAGTCTCCGTTCTCGGAGCCTTATTGGGAATCATTTATATATGACGGACCTGAAGATAACACAGTCGCGGGTCTGCTCGATTATATTAACTATAATGATGATATAGTAAATACAGATGGCGAGAAGACAGGCAGAATAGCCTGGGAATGCTCGTGTCTTCAGTCAGTATGCGGTTCTTGTGCCATGGTCATCAACGGCAGACCTTCACTTGCATGTGAGACATTCCTGAGGGATCTCAAGGGTGATGAAATAAGCATCAGGCCGCTCAGCAAGTTTCCTGTCATAAGCGACCTCGTTGTAGACAGGGCCTCTATCTTTGAAAGCCTCAAGGCTTCTAACGCATATATTGAGGAATTCGTAAGCGAGGAAAGAGGGGACCACGAGCTTCAATACGCTTCGGCCAAATGTCTCAAATGTGGCCTTTGCCTGGAGGTTTGCCCGAATTATAGAAAGGGACGGAAGTTCTTCGGAGCCACTTTCGCAAACGATTGCTATCTCATTTATTTGAGAAGTAATGTCATGTCAAAAGATATAAGAAAGGAATATGTATCACACTTCGGAAATGCCTGCTCGAAGTCGCTCTCGTGCATGGACGTATGCCCGGCCGGCATACCTCTTTTGAGCGAGATCGCGGCTATGAACAGGTCTAAGCGCTGAAGTCGGTAGAAATCAAAAGAATGAATAAATCAAATACGGAAAGAAGCATTTGCCCTGCAGCAGAGCACTGCGGAGGCTGCATATATCAGGGTGTGAAATATGATGAACAGCTCGCGCAAAAGGATAAATCGGTCCGCAGGCTGCTCGCTAAGCACGATATTGATGAGTCGATTTACCTCGGGATGGAGCCGGCTCTTTCTTGCTATGGATACAGAAATAAGATGGAGTACACATTCGGTGACTTAGAGAAGGGCGGAGAGCTCGAACTCGGCATGCACTATAAAGGGCGTTGGATGTCGATTATAACGACGGATGAATGCCAGCTGGTACCAAGTTCATTTAACAAAGTTCTTCTCTCTACGCTCGAATTTTGCCGTTCTAAAGGGTATAGACCATATCACCGTAAAACTCATGAGGGCTTGCTCAGAAATCTCGTGGTCAGATGCGGCGTGAGGACGAACGAACTCCTGATAAATATAGTGACTGCGACAGCAGACTTTGATGAGGATGGATTCAAGGAAATGCTTCTTGCAATTCAGCCCGAACTCGATATGGAAATAGTCGGCATTATGAGGACTTTCAACGATGCGCTTGCAGATGCCGTTATCGATGAATCTCATAAGATACTTTACGGACGTGATTACTACAACGAAGAAATACTGGGTCTCAAGTTCAAGGTTAATGCCTTTGCCTTCTTTCAGACGAATATAGAGGCAGTCGAAAGGCTTTATTCGGATGTACTCAAAGTCGTTCCTGATGTATCGGGTAAGACAGTGTATGATCTCTACTGCGGTACGGGGACGATTTCTCAGCTCATGGCGTCAAAGGCCAAGGATGTCTACGGCATAGACATTGTGCAGGACTCTATCGATGCTGCGATATCCAACACTGAGCTAAACGGAATTAAGAATTGTCACTATATCTGCGGTGATGTTAAGGAAAAGCTCGATGAGATTCCGGTAAAGCCGGATGTAATAGTTGTCGATCCTCCGCGTGCCGGCATTCACGACAAGGCCGTCAAGATGCTTTGCGAATACGGAATAGAGGAAATAGTGTATGTCTCTTGCAATCCGAAAACACTTTGCATGAATCTGGATCTGTTCAGAGAACTCGGATATGAGATTAAACAGATAAAAGCATATGATAATTTTCCGATGACAAAACACATCGAAGTCGTGAGCCTTTTGCAGAAAATGAGCAACACCCGGGAGAGAACGATCACGCTTGATGTCGAGATGTAAGACTATTACAGACTCAAAAATGAAACAGAGAAGGCTTAGCTGGAGACTCAACAAGAGGTAGAATTGCTTGAAATCAACCTGTAGTTCGTGTCAATCCGCAGTGCCTTTGGTTATGCTGAGACTATGAAAGGAGGTGCCCGATATGGATCAGATCAAAATCGGTAAATTCATAGCATCCTGTCGTAAAGAACAGGGCATGACTCAGGCTGTACTTGCTGAGAGGCTCGGAATCAGTGATCGGGCAGTTTCGAAATGGGAGACCGGAAAGTCAATGCCGGATTCCGGGATCATGTTGGAACTATGTGATCTTCTGAAAATAAACGTCAACGAACTCATGTCGGGCGAAAGAATTATGGCAGAAGCATATGACAAAAGGGCAGAAGAAAACCTGCTGGCGATGAGACGAGAGGTTGAAGAAAAGAACAGACAGATGCTTAGGACGGAATACTGGATTGCGTTTCCGGCCGTAATTGCCGGGCTGGTCATGGCGTTTGTGGCTTCATTTATAGAGATGCCGGTTTGGCTGCGAATCGTACTTATCGTATTTGCTTTCGTGATGATATTTACGGTCGCTTTTATTGCTGTGGGCATTGAGCAAAAGGCTGGATACTATGAATGTCAGCAATGTCATCATAGGTACGTACCCACCTATTGGAAGACAAATTTTGCTATGCATATTGGCAGGACAAGATACATGAAATGCCCTGAATGTGGGAAAAGAAGCTGGCAGAAAAAAGTTTTGACAAAAGAAGATTAAGACACACTAAAAGCCCCCAAGCTGCCATAAGAGGTAGTAAGGGGGCTGTATTTGCATGACAGACCTGGTAATCTCGAAAGGTGATAGTTTGCCATTGAATAAGTCTCGAAAATTAGAATATCATTAATCGTGAAAAGGTGCATAATTAATCAAATATAAATCTCGAAAAAGTGATAATAATATATTAAAAGGTAATATATAATCGGGATTTGACGAGGTAAACATGGTAATTATTATTACAGGCGCATCCCATGTAGGTAAAACATTTTTGGCCCAGAAGATGCTTGAGAAGTATAAATATCCCTATCTATCAATCGATCATCTGAAAATGGGGCTTATTCGCAGTGGAAACATTGATCTTACACCCGAAGACGATGACGCGCTTACGGAATACTTGTGGCCGATAATCAGAGAAATCATTAAGACAGCCACTGAGAATGAGCAGAATCTTATTGTTGAAGGCTGCTATATACCTTTTGATTGGAGGAATAGTTTTGGTGAGCAGTATCTTCAGTCGATAAGATTCATCTGCCTTGCTATGTCAGATGAATATATAGATTCGCATTTTGAAGAAATAAAATCACATGTGATGATTCTTACTGTACAGCTGAACAATTGAAACAAGATAACCACCAAATCATAGATGGGTACCAATCTAACGGAGAACAGATTACTCTAATCACAGAAAGCTTCGATGATTCGATAAGGGGAGTATTGGATTAGCAAATTCTCATTTGCAGGGGTGTTGAATGAAGAATGAATTATCAAGACATAGCGTGAAGTTAGGGGCAATCGGACTGATCATTAGCATGCTCCTATTGATTCTACCTGCATGTGATGGTGGCCAGTCCGGTGCAGATGAAAGCGAGAAAGCAGCAGAGCCTGCAGAGACAGTTCAGCAAGAGGATATAGAAGAAGCGGATGAAAAAGACGACATAGAAAAAGAGGGAATCGATATGAAGATGACTATAAATGATACTGAGGTAACAGTTGCATGGGAAGATAACGAATCCGTAAAGGCGCTTGAGGAGAGAGTGGCGGAAGGCACATTAACTATGCAGCTGAGTGCTTATGGCGGCTTTGAACAGGTCGGAGCCATAGGGGATACTTTGCCAAGCTCTGATGTTCAGACAGTCACAAAGCCCGGAGATATAGTTTTGTACTCCGGAAATCAAATGGTGATATTCTACGGATCGAACTCATGGTCATATACGATGCTCGGAAAAATCACGGACAAGACAGAGGCAGAACTCAAAGAGCTGCTTGGCGTAAACGAAGTTACAGTAGTTCTAGAATGATAGATGAGAAAGAGGACACGGTATGGAATACAGAAAACTCGGAAATACAGGTCTCGATGTGAGCATAATTGCACTTGGCTGTGAGGCATTTGTAGAGGATAACAGCAATGCAAAGAAGTTCCTGGACATGGCGGAAGAGGCAGGGATAAATTACTTCGACCTTTTCTCACCGGACCCTGCTGCGCGCTCTGCACTGGGAGAAGCACTTAAAGGAAGAAGAGAGAAATTTATAATACAGTCTCATATTTCGTCTGTTTGGAAGAACGGTCAGTATGAGAGATCTCGCGACCTTAATGATGTAAAGGCGGCATTCGAGGACTCTCTTGAAAGACTGGGAACCGATTACATAGATGTAGGTATGATTCACTACTGCGATGCGGATGATGATTGGCAGACTATAAAGGACAACGGAATTGTGGATTATGCTAAGGAACTAAAGGCACAAGGGAAGATTAAACATATAGGGCTGTCGTCCCATAATCCGAAGGTCGCTATGAAAGCGGTCGAGGAAGGGGATATAGAAGTGCTGATGTTCAGCGTAAACTACGTATACGACATGCTGCCCGGCACGGAGAATATCGACGATCTCTGGGCGGATGAAGTCTATGAAGGCGGCTTTAAGAATATGGATCCTGACAGGCAGCGCCTGTATGAGCTCTGCGAGAGCACCGGCGTAGGCATTACAGTCATGAAGGCCTTCGCCGGCGGAGACATACTGGATGAAAAACTGTCTCCGTCAGGCGCTGCCCTCACAGTTCCTCAGTGCATCAGCTATGCACTTTCAAGACCCGCCGTTTCGACCGTCTGCACCGGAGCAAGGAATACGTTGCAACTCGAGGAGAGCATCAGATATGTGTATGCAAGCGAAGAGGAAAAGGATTATGCGGAGGCGTTTGCGAACTTCCCGAGAGTGAGCTGGAGCGGACACTGCATGTATTGCACGCATTGCCATCCGTGTCCTGCGGAAATCAATATAGCGGATGTGATGAAGTTCCTCAATCTGGCAGTTGCCCATAACGAGTCGAACGGAATCAGAGAAGGATGCCCGGAATTTCGTTTGCCGGATACGGAGAGAGGACATTATGAGGCTCTGGAAAAACATGCGAGCGACTGCCTGCGCTGCGGCCTATGCGAGACACGTTGTCCGTTTGATGTAGAAATTCGAAAGAATATGGATAGAGCAGAGGCTATATTTAACTTCTAGCTTTTTGGCAAATTCCGGTTTGTGGAGATGGATGTCGGGGGTTGTGTGCGCTATTTAGATATCAGAGGTGTTATTAAGAAGGCATGTCATCAAAAAAGATCATCTTGGCTATAATTATCTGCGTTATCGCAGGAGCAATATTGTATCTGTTTACGCCAATAGGAACTGGAATCCATTCACTGAATGAAAGACAAATAGAAAGTCTTTGTACTGCTATTGCCGGGGAACCAGAATCAGAATTTGATAGTCTTGATGCGACATGTCAGGCAGCTGTCAAAATCTTCGGAGTAAAGAACAATGGAGATTTCAAAACAATTTTTGGATATGTTTCCGAAGGCCAATATGTGAAGCATAAAGATAAGGCATACGACGTCAGCGGAGGAAACTACGAATTCATGGCTGATGTAACTGTCAATGGTGATAATGTGGAAATCGTAAAAACGTACGGTGATGGGGTTTCATCTGAAAGCACATATGAAGAAATGCCATTCAGATACCGCTTCAAGATTTCTAATTATGATGCGTACGATTCTAACGGTTGCTGCAAAGTGGCTAAGGAAGCCGATAAGAAAGCGGAAGAGATTCTTGGCGTTCCGGTCGAAACAAAATACACATTATCAATTGATGGAGACAAATATGAAATTTACGATATCGATACAGAGGGCAATGTGGATATCATAGAAACTGGAAATGCGGATGATCTGTACACTACATGTTCTTTTCATCACTGACAGTCATAACGATGAAGTTCAGAATAGTATATAATAGATACAGCTAAGTTTAAGATAACAAGCACTTGTCCGAAATAGGTAAGGGAACAGATGAAAGTCAGAGGGATTAGGTCGAATGGTGCAGGGATGACAATGAGAACAGTTAAGATCATTGATACTATTTGCATCGTAATATTCGTGCTCATGGGAGTGTATATTTTTGCTTTACCTGAAGCAACACAGAATCACCTTTTGCCTGTCTTTACAATCATCAATCCTTATAAGACCGGTGCATGGATCATGGGAATCGGATTTCTTATCACCTGTCTCTGGGGAAAAGGAAGGGCAGGCTTGGCTTGGAGGGGAGTGCTGCTGGCATGTTATCTGATTACGGCTTTTGTATCACTGGTAGGATTAATGGTGGTGACAAGCGGTTTTGATCTTTTGTGGTACTTGCATCCTATTCCTGTTGTAATCGGATGTATTGCGGCAATTCGCAGGAAGAAGCTTATCTGTATGGGAAAGCATTGAAGTAAGATTATAATAAAAGAAAAAGGGCCTTGAATATAGTTCAAGTGAATATAGTTCAAGGCTCTTTCATTTATTTATCCGTAGCATCTATATCAATGTGCTGTTCTGAGTCACCGATATCTACTTGATTGTGTAAAGGATTATTTCTGGCTTTTATATCCTTTGACCAATTCCTGAGAACGCGTTCGATGATAAATACACCGACGGTAGCGATAATAGCACCTTCATAGAATCCTATGCCGATGGCCAGTCCGATACATGCCGAAGCCCAAAGTCCGGCGGCAGTGGTAAGACCGGCTATTTTATTTTGCTTTGTTACTATGATAGAACCTGCCCCCAGGAAACCTATGCCGGAAACAACCTGGGCGCCAATACGGGTGATATCTCCGCTCTCAAACATAAGAACTGAGTACTGACCCGTGCTCATGGCGATCATAGCACCGAGACATACCAGCATATGAGTTCTCATACCTGCTGCAGCTCCGCGGACATTTCTGTCATAGCCGATGATTCCCGCACAGAACAAAGCCATAATGGTACGAGCAATCAGTGCAATGCAGTTAGGTTCTTTCAAAATAGGGAATATATCACTTATATACATGTTCTTCCTCCGATAGTTTATGTAAGTATTATAACACATATATTAATTGAGTTTTTTACAGAGTAAAAGCCCGGCAGAAGCCGGGCTTTATATACTATTATCTTATTGTTCTTCTGATTACAGAGCACGGTTTACAACGATGCTGTAAATCTGTCCGTAAACGATAAGTGCCATGAAGATAGGTCCGAGCCACTTGATGCAGAAGTTGAAGAATCCTTTGGTCTTGAATGGGGAGCTTGATTCAACTTCGTCATCGATGTAGTGAGGAACTACCCAACCGATAAGAATAGCCATGATGAGACCTGTCAGAGGCATCAGGATACCTTCAGCAAGTACATCCCAGAAGTCGAGAACTGTAGGGATGCCGAAAGGTCTGAACCAGCTGAGAGTAGTTCTTGAACCGAGACCGTCAAGAGATGTCATCAGGTTTCCGATGAGGGCCCATGCTGCCATAATCATTGTAACGCCGAATCTGTTAGCGGATTTTCCGGCTTTAATTCTGCTGTCGAGAATAGCGGAAATACCACCCTCCATCATTCCGATGGAAGAGGAGAGACAAGCGAAGAATACGAGCAGCCAGAACAGGAATGCGAAGAATGCACCACCGGCCATCTCATTGAAGATTGTAGGCATGGATACGAAGAGAAGCCCAGGGCCTGCACCGAACTCAATGTTGTAAGCTGCGCAAGCCGGCATTACAGCGAGTCCTGCAAGAAGAGCTGCTACAGTATCACCGATAGTGATGTAAATAGCGTCTTTTTCAAGGTTTTCTTTCTTATCCAGATATGAACCGTAAGCAATCAGACATCCTGAAGCAAGTGAAAGCGAGAAGAACATCTGGCTTCCGGCAAGCTTAATTGTTTCAAAAAACCCTGCTTCAAACTTGTGAGGCTTAAACAGGAAAGCGAGTCCTGCGCCTGCGCCAGGAAGTGTGCAGGATCTGATTACGATTATAACCAGCATTACGAAGAGTGCCGGCATAGCTACTTTACAGAACTTCTCGATACCGCCGGAAACGCCGCCGAGAACGATGATTACCGTAAGTGCAAGGAATATAAGAACCCAAATAACGGATGAACCGCCTGCAAGCGTAGCTTCGAAAGTTGCACCCGGATCAAATGTCTTTCCGCCAAACATACCGAGGGATAAGAAGAGATACTTCAAAACATATCCGCCGAATGTGCAGTAGAAAGCGATCAGGAAGAACGGAACTGCAGTCTGCAGTATACCGTTAAACTTGAAAGAAGGGTTAATCTCTGTGAATGCTTCGATAGCAGCCTTCTGTGACTTACGTCCGATAGCGATCTCGGAAAGAACGAGAGGATAACCTACAACTAAAAGCAGGATAGCATAAAGTACGAGGAAAGCGAATCCTCCGCCGAGTCCCATCTTATAAGGGAATCCCCAAAGGTTACCGAGGCCGACTGCGGAACCGAGTGCAGCCATCAGAAATCCGAAATTGGAATTAAATTGGCCTTTCTTTTGTTGTTCCATAACAATACCTCCATATAAAAATATAAAAATTGTAATCGTTAACAATTATACCCTTGTAAAATTGTGATGTCAACATGAAACAAGGTTCACATTTTCTTCACAATTAAACTAAAACACTTGAAATTAAAGGATTTCAGCATAGCTAAGATCACAAACTGTACCGTTGCTTATGAATGAAGAAACACAAAAAATCACCTGTTTTAAGCAGGTGATTTTTGATTGTCGGAAGTGTGAGATATTACTCACAATACGTGTGGCCGTCGAAGGAGTAGCAGAAGTCTCCGTCACGCCATCCTTTGTCGTATTCCCAATGCCATTCTTCCGGAACTTTTATAATCTCATATACATCTTTTTCCGGATTTCTTTCCATTACAGGATCGCCATTTTTGTCAACCAGAGGTTGTCCATCCGGACCAATTTTTTGTTTATATGCTTTCTTTACAAGTTTTTTCTCCTCATGTGCTTTAACATCTATTACTTTATGCTTATGGTTTTCTCTCTGGCTCTTCCACTTGCTGTATGCTGCATTACGAGCTTTTCTCTTCTCGGCAGCATAACTCCAAGAGGAAAGACCTACTTCAGTACCTTCAGTGTAGTACTCACCGTAGTATTCAATTACGTTATCCGGCTGCTTTTTGTATTTACCTTCCTTAGCTTTAGGTATTTGACTCATAATCTTTCCCCAAAGTGTGGCGGCAGGTCCGGACATCGTACTCATTTCAACGTTCTGGTCGGTACCGATCCAAAGAGCAGCTGCATATGAAGGGGTAAATCCGTCGAACCAAATATCATACTGGTCGTTGGTCGTTCCTGTCTTACCGCCGACAGTGACATCATCAATGGCGGCAGGCCACGCGATACCGCGGCTTACAACACTCTGAAGTACATCTGTCATAATCCAGGCGACACCTTCATTCATGGCTTCTGTCTGCTTGGAATTGCCGGTAAGGATTTCTTTCCCGTTTCTGTCCAAAACTTTGGTGTAGCAAACAGGAGTGTTTACTTTTCCTCCGCCAGGGAAGGCTGCATAGGCGAGAGCCATTTCGAGAGGTTGTACACCTTCTGTCATAGCACCCAAAGCCATTGCGGCAAGGTTGACGTCATTAACTTTGTCATTCTGATCAACATCAACCGTTGTTGTTATGCCGAATTTCTTAAGCTGTTTAATAGCATATTCCGGCGTAATTTGAAGCTCCAGCTTAACAGCGCATGTGTTAATGGACTGCTGAATAGCGGATCTGAAATTGTTAGTTCCGCTGTAACCACCCGTAGCGTTCTTCGGCCAATATTTACCGTTAATCTTTGTTCTTTCATCTTCAACAGAGGAGTGTGCGGTAATGTAGTCTCCATATCCTCTGGTTCCTTGTCTGTCAACTTTGTAATTGACATATTCCCATTTCTTTCCGTCCTTCTGAAGCTCATAACTCTTCTGAAGTGCAGCACCGTATACGGCCAAAGGCTTAATGGAAGATCCCGGCTGACGGGTACCGACTGCTCTGTTAAGGAGTTTTTCTCCCTTGAACTGACGGCCGCCTACCATGGCTTTTACTTCTCCTGTACCGACCTGGACGATAACCATAGCAGCCTGAGGTTGACGTGTATTTCTTCCGAGAGAATAGCCGGTATCCTTAATAATCAGATCATCACCGTCTTTGACGAAGATCTCTTTGTAATTACTGTCGTTAAAGAAATCGGCTGAGACAACCACGTTGCCGTCTTCATCACCGCTCTTAAACTCTGCAGGTATGTTTACAAATCCTCCCTGGATGGAGTAGAGGGTGTTGCCGTCATAGAAATAGTAATTCTTGAACTCTATGCTGTAGTCGGTAGCACCGTTAACTTCAGTTTCATATATTAAGAGGTTGTGTCCTTTGTTGATTACGGCAGAACCGTCTTCTTTAAACTCAATCTCGTCATTATCTCCGCTGAGACGGAAGTTGTCGTCTTCATCGAAGTAATCCTCGTAGTCGTAAAGGGCAATTTCTCCGTCGTTATTCAGGATATTGCCGTCTCCGTCGTAATATGCCGACACATAAGGGAAGTTGGCATCATCCTTAAACTCATCAACTATAACCGTCTGGGCTTCACTGTCAATGGTGGAGTAAATCTGAAGTCCGCCTGTATATACCTTTCTCTCAGCTTCCTCATACGAGAGACCATATTGCTCCATAAGGTCGGCGACCAGAGTATCGATCAGATAGTCGTGGAAGTAGGTGTACTTATTACTGGTGGATTTAAGGGTAGGGTCGATAAAGTCATTAAGAGGCTTATCATAACTCTCCTTATATTCATCCTTAGTAATAAGATTCTGCTCAAGCATAAGATCCAAGGTGAGATTTCTTCTGTTCTTCGAGATATCATTGGTAACAATCTTATCCGGTGATTTGGAAATTACCTTGGAGTCTTCACTTACTTCTCCGCCTTCTGCCGCATTCTTGAGAAGGGCATAGTTGTCGGGAGCCTGAGGAAGGGCGGCAAGTGCAGCACTTTCGAGCACACTCAAATCAGCTACGCTCTTTGAGAAATATGTCCTGGCAGCTGCATTAACGCCATAGCAACCGTAGCCGAGATATATTGTATTGAGATAAGCTTCGACAATCTCTTCTTTCGTGTGCGCGTGCTCCAATCTTGCAGCATAATACATTTCCTGAACTTTACGCTTTATACTTCGTTCACTCTTGATTTCAGGAAGATAAATATTACGGGCCAGCTGCTGAGTAATCGTACTGGTACCGCTTATCTGACCGTGTCCGGTGATGGAGGAGATGACGGCACCTATCATACGTGTCCAGTTAAACCCGTGGTGCTTCCAGAAAGTCTTATCCTCTATAGCTACAAAGGATTCAATAAGATTTTCAGGCATATCCTCATATTTAACGATACGTCTGTTTTCGGTGTAATAAATACTGTCGATTTGCTTTCCTTCGTCGTTATATACGAGTGAAGATGTAGCAACGGTAGCATACATATCGTTGTAATTGAAAACAGGGGACTTATAAATGATGTAGCCGAATATTCCGGCAACTGTCATAATCATTAGCAGCCCGACAATCGCAAAATCTCTGAATAATTTAAGGAAACTGAATTTCCATTTCTTATTCTTAATTATCTTACCGTCGCGTTCGTATGTATCTCCCTGTTCAGGATTGTAATCAGGGTTCTTTTTCAGGAAGAGTATCTGTTTAAGAGTTTTCTTTTCTTTCGGTTTTCTCGCTTTTCTTCTGAAAAGACCGGATCTCTTTGACTTTAATACTCTGTGCTCTATACGTTTGCGAGCGCCGAGATCTACCTTTATATATTCTCCGCTTTCAGGATCTGCAAAATAATCCGTGTTCGGAGGAGTTCTGTCTTCCTTAGGTTTATTCAGCAGTTCGCTTACGGAATATGAAGCGGCTGCAACAGGAAGTTCAGTTGAACTGTCTTCTTCGGAAAGGGAAGTCTTATCTTCTGCATCTTCTGATTCCTGTTTTTCTTCTTCTGCATCCGAAACTTCAGAATCTTTTTCTGAATCCGAAACCTGAGATTCTTCATTTTCTTCCTCAGTAACAGAATCTTCAGATGCTGCGTCTTCTTCGGATGCAACAACTTCTTCGGATGGTTCGGATTCTTCCGGCTCTTTAGCTTCAATGCTTTCAGCCTCGGATTCTATTTCTTCGGAAACTTCTTTCTTTTCAGAAGAGTCATCTGACGTTTCATCTGATGAAGACGGAGTTAATTCCTCTATAAAATCTATATCTTCTTCTTCGTCTTTGTCTGTATGGATATCAACAGGTTCTTCCTTCTTCATGGAGAAGAGCGAGACGAAACTTTTAAAAGCGGTCTGTATTTTCTCTCCCGGATTAAATGCCTCTTTCTTTTCCGATGGGCTTTCTGAAGAAGTATCATCTGATGCTTCGGAATCTCCGAACATTTCATCCAATATCTTTTCCGGAGAAGAATCTTCGTTTTTAAGCTCAGCTGCTTCTTTGTTATTTTCAGATTCAGAGGAGGCATGCGAAATAACGTCTGATGCTCTTTCAGGTTCTACCGCTTCAGGTTTTTTCGATGTTTTGGTTGTTGTGCCTTCATCGCGGAACGCAGGAACATCATCTTCTTCGTCATCTCTGACTCTTTGAACCTTAATAGCAGACGGGGCAGGGTCTTTAGTGACCTGGCGCTCCGCCTTATCAGACTTTTTGGATTTCTTTCCTTTTGATTTAACCGGTTCTACTTCTTTCCACTGAAAAGTCTGTCTGCTTGCTGACTCTTCAGGTGAATCCGAACTCGGTTCTGAATTGTATTCAGCAACATCTTCCGGTTCATCAAACTTAGAAAGAAAATTATCGATGTCACGCTTAGGATCAGCTTTTTTCTTTTTGCTCGATCTCATGCGCACCTCCTGTATAGGGTAAATTGGGTTAGTACAAACTATATATTGTGCATTAACCGTTTTATTCTACCATATTTTCTACTTTCTACAAAGAGAATGTATTACCTTTTGTCTTTATATAGCACATAAGTGTATTAACTAAATTCGCGGCGGATTTTTTACTTAACCTCAGATGGACTATATCTGAATTGCTGTTTTTCTCTGCCAAGTATGAGCAAGGAGTAAAAAAGCTGTCTGAAGTTACCGCGAGCTCGGAGCTTTCCGAAGAACTGTGAACTTTTGAATATGTTGTTTTAAAAGTTCTGAAAAGCGAATCTTCATCATTTTCAAAAGCCTCATGTATTTCCGTTTCTTTAAAACCGCATCCGAGAAGTTCTGCTCCGGCTCGATTATCTATTACTATACGATTTAAGAACAACTCATCATAACCTTGAGATAACAATTTCAATTTGATGGAGGAATCTTCTGCTGTCAGATTCATAACGGCATTTACTCCGCAGTAATCTCCTTCGCTTTTTGTTTCCGGAATTGAATCACTTTTTGAAAAGGTATAGACATTCCCTCCTATAGTGTACAGCAGCCTTGTAAGTTGATCTGATGTTTCCGTGTCGTAGCATTTTTTCGGCAAATTTTCTTCGTTACTAATTACTTCATATGTAAAACTGAGATTCGGATTGTCTTTTGCGTAATCTTTTGTCCATTCTTTCACTTTGTGATCAATAAATTTTGTGAATGAATCTAATGAATATGAGTTGAGCATTATGCATACTTCGACTGAATCGGGATACATGTTTTCATTACTGCCTACTCTGAAGTCGGAAACATTGTATACTACCGATTTACTTTTAAGTCTTGTCAAAAGACTGCCCAATACTGAGAGTGGATCAGGCTGTGTTAAAGAGTTTTGCGGAGTCACTTCTCCGGTGTCTATACCGGAAATGCTTATTTTGACAGCGGTATCCAGTGTTGCGTCTTCTTTCTTGGCGGGTATTGATATCTCTGAAATTGTTTCTGCGAAAGAATAAGGGGAGAGATATGCTTTGTTGCCCTGGTCAAGATATACAACTTTAGTTTTTTCAGACACGTATTTCTTGCTTAGTGCTTTATATCCTTTTCCGTTGTTGTTTTCGTCATTAACAAATATTACAATCTTTCTGCCTGATTCAAGATCGGCTGCAGCAATGGAAGCAGCTGATGCTATGAGAATTGATTTCTCTGAGGCGGTCTTGTAATTGAGTCCGCATATAACAACCGTAGGCGATACGTTTTTCTTACGATCAATGGCAGGGGTGTCGAAAATAATATTTCCGGCCTTGTCAATATCGTAGTCCATTCCGTTTTTGTCAGCCCAATCGGTAATAAAAGAAGACAGCTGTTCCTGACTTTCAAATCCTTCTTCTGCAGCTGCGGAAGTTTCTGAGATCAAGTCTGAAAAAGCAGTCCGGTCAAGCACTTTATAACGGTTGGCTCTGTGATAGAAATACACAGAACTAATCGCGATTATTACTGCCAGAATAAGCAGCCAGAATTTCCAATTTCGAAACACTTTTACCATACATTAGGTATTCTATCACTTAATTCACGAAATTTGAAGAATTAACCCTTGCAATCGTTTGACAAGCTGTGATAATATAGCGGGGCGCGTAAATGAGCGCGTACTAAAGAAACTACAAAGGAGGTGCGGCAAATGTCCAGAAAATGTGAAGTATGCGGCAAGGGCCAGACATCAGGAAACGCAGTTTCTCACTCCAATATTCATACAAAAAGAAAATGGAATGCCAATATCCAGACCGTAAGGATCAACGATAACGGCAGAGTAAGAAAAGCGAATGTCTGCACCAGCTGTCTCAGATCGGGCAAGGTCAACCGTGCCGTCTGATGAACATACCAAAACGGAGTCTTAAGCTGAAGCTTAAGACTTTTTCTTTTAAGAAAAAAATTATACAATCATAGCATGTCAATAATAGATAGAAACGAATACGGCGCCATAGGTGTCAATAAAAACGTAATAGAAAAGATGATCATAGAAGATGTCCTGAAACTTAAGGACAAGCTTATTCTGTGTACGAAAAAAGGAAAGCCCGTAAAAGAGAACAGAACGCCTTGGATAGATCCGGATTATTACGATGCAATAAGCTTTACGGATAAAAGATCAGCACAGGAGGTAGCTCTGAATATCATAGTCGTAAAGGGAGTTAGGGTCGCCGACTTAGCGGATACCGTATTTGAGATAGTCGAAAACGCATTCAGCCAAATGCGCTTGGATAAGCCTAAGGTTATTAAATTGAAAGTAAGGGGCGTTATGTCGGACACTGTCAGCAAACGCAATATAGAGGTTGTCAGAAGAAATGACTGAGTTGCTGACATTATATGATGACGTAGCGAATATAAAGGGTGTAGGAAGCAAGAAAAAGGAGCAGCTGACAAATGCCGGCATAGAAACGGTAGGAGAGCTTCTTGAGTATTATCCTGTAAAATACAAGGACAGGAGAGAGATAAGCACTGCAATGTCTGCTGCTGAGGGTAAGGACTGCCTGGTAGCAGGGTCTCTTATAAAGATGCAATTCAGACCGATAGGTTCCGGTCGCTCTGTTTTGGAATGCAGCTTCAGAGATGACAGCTGCTATTATTATGCGGTTTTCTTTAATATGCCGTATCTGAGAAAGTCTCTGAATATCGGGAGAAGATACGTAATATTCGGTAAGATGAATCTGAGAAACGGAAAAAGAGTCTGGACCAACCCGGAAATGAGCCCTGAAGGAGGAGAAAGAGATCTGAGGGGGATTATCCCTGTTTACAGACACAGCGCAGGTCTAAGCGATGTAAGCCTCAGAAAATGGATAAGAGAGGCTTTAAATAAAACAGATTTAACTAATGAATGGATAGACCCGGGTATAGTAGAGAAGAGAAAACTATGTGACATCGGGTTCGCATATAATAATATACACTTTCCGGCATCGGAACAGCATTATAAAGCAGCCAAGTACAGGATAAACTATGAGACGATGCTGATGTATCAACTGGCTGTCAGAATAAGCAGAAACAGAAACGAATCTGCGGATGCTGACGCATCAGTTCCGGAAGCAGCTTCGGAAGAATTCATTAAGAATCTTCCGTTTGAACTGACTGAAGGCCAGAGAAAATGTATAGAGGAGATAAATAATGATCTGAGTGAAAGGCGCCCGATGAACAGGCTTGTTCAGGGTGATGTAGGCTGCGGAAAGACCGTAGTGGCAGAAGCGGCCATATTCAGCTGTGCCAAAGCAGGTATGCAGTCTGCCATGATGGCACCTACGGAGATATTGGCCAGGCAGCATTATGAAAGGCTAAGTGCTGATTTGAGCCCATATGGTATAAAATGCGCATTACTCGTCAGTTCGATGAAGAATGCCGAAAAAAAGGCGGTTACAGACTCCGCCTCGACAGGTGAAATAGATGTTCTGATAGGAACGCATGCATTGATACAAAGCAATGTGAGATTTTCAAATCTCGCCCTGGTCATCACGGATGAGCAACACAGATTCGGAGTAGATCAAAGGAAAGCTCTTATGAAAAAAGGACGAGCTGCCAATGTGTGCGTTATGTCCGCAACTCCTATACCGAGAACACTTGCCAATACGGTGTTCGGAGATATGGACTTCAGCATAATCAGAAGCATGCCTTCAGACAGAAAAAAGATTATTACTCGTGCGCTCGATAAGGCAGGAAGAGAAAGAGCGTATATAGCGGTAAGAGAGGAGCTGGAAAAAGGCAGGCGAGCCTATATAATTGCACCCAGCATAGACAGTGAAGAGGATGAGCTTCTTTCGGTCAACCGTCTGTACGAAGAGGTTAAAGAAAGATATCCCGAATTCAAGACCGCGCTTCTTCACGGCAGACTTAAAAGCGAAGAAAAAGAAGCCATAATGAAAGACTTCGCCGAAGGAAGAGTTCAGGTACTGGTTTCTACTATTGTTATAGAGGTTGGCATTGACGTTCCCGAAGCCAGCATAATAGTGATAGAAAACTCTGAAAGATTCGGTTTGGCGCAAATGCATCAACTGAGAGGAAGGGTAGGCAGAAGCGACATTCAGTCATACTGCTATGTTATTAATTACAGCAACAGCGAAACTGCAAAGGAAAGAGCCAAGGCGATGGCTGAGATAAGCGACGGCTTTGAAATAAGTGAAGTGGATTACGAATTGAGAGGACCGGGAGACATAATGGGAACGGTTCAGTCCGGGGTAATTAATTCAAATATACTTATGCTTTCAAGGAATACAAAGCTTTTGGAGGCGGCAATAGAGGATGCTGAGTATATAATGAATAATGAGAATCAAACAGATAAGAACTATGCCTATGAACGCATAATGAATGAAAGTGAAAACGACAATTCTCAAATTATCTGACAGATAATAGTGCAAAGGGAAGAAAAATGAAAATAACATCCGGAAAGTATAAATACAGGAAGATAGAACTTCCGAAAGGAATAAGACCGACAACGGAAAAGGTAAGAGAAGCTGTATTCAGTATGGTAATGCCATGGCTGGACGGAGCGGTTGTAATGGATATGTTCGCAGGCTCGGGTGCTTACGGACTGGAAGCGCTTTCGAGAGGGGCATCACATTGCTATTTCTCAGAAGCATCACGCTCTAATGCTAAAGTATTGATGGCCAATATAGCTAATTGCGAAGCGGGCTCGGAATCTACGGTATATAACTCTGATTATCAAACCGCGATCACAAAGGCTGCAGAAGACGGAGCCGTACTTGAAGTAGTATTTATGGATCCGCCGTACGACGAGCTCTCGTATTACGGCAAAGGCATGGAAATGCTGCAATCTAACGGCCTTTTGGATGAAGGGAGCGTAGTGATAGCAGAGCATTTATACGATAACAAATTATCTGACAAGTATGGAGATTTGCATCGAATTAAAGAAAAAAGATACGGAAGCATCGGAGTTGATGTGTTTATTTACGAAAAACGGAGCGAAGAAGACGCCTGAATCCTTGATAATAAAACGCTCATTTGCTAATATCTAATGAGTGAGGACTTGACTGAATGGAAAGAAAAGCTTTATATGCGGGTTCATTTGACCCCATTACAAACGGACATCTTAATATCATTGAGAGAGCTGCCAAGGTATATGATTCACTCACAATTGCAGTCGTTGTTAACCCTAATAAAGCAGGTTTCTTCACTGTAGATGAGAGAGTTGCACTGGCAGAGGAAGCTACAAAGCATCTTTCGAACGTAAAGATTGACAGGTTCAACGGTCTCTTAGCCGATTACGTTAATGAAGGCGGTTTTGCAACTGTCATAAGAGGACTCAGAGATTCCGTAGACTTCCAAAATGAAATGCAGATGGCCAATATGAATGCCAGACTTTATAAGGGGGATACCGAAACTGTATTCCTGATGGGAAATCCCGAGTATTCATATATAAGCTCCAGCCTCATAAAAGAAGTAGCATCTCTGGGCGGTGACGTATCGGGACTTGTTCCTGACTGCGTACTTACCGGAATCAAGAATAAACTACAGGAGGAAACAAAATGAAAGATGACAGCATCAAATTAATGTCGCTTCTGGAAGAACTGGAAGATCTTATTAATTCTTCCAGCAAGATGCCTTTTTCTGAAAAAGGTATTATAGATCTTGATGTGGCGCAGAAGATAATGGAGGACATTCGACTCAATCTTCCTCGCGATATCCAGCAAGCTAAATGGCTCAACTCCGAGAAGGATCGCATTATCAGTGAGGCCAAGAGAGAGTACAACAGAATGATTAACGAAGCGAAAGATCAGGTTGAGTACCTCGTTAATAATAATAATATTACGAAGGACGCTCAGAAGAGAGCGGATGCTGTCCTTAAGGAAGCTGAGAATCATGCTAATTATATGAAATACAGATCTTATGAGTACATCGATCAGCTTCTCTACGATATGCAAAATGATATTGCCAGCGTCGGAGGTTCATATATCGAGCCTATGACAGAGTATTTTAATCAGATGCTCAATAATATTAATGCCAGAGTAAATCAGAACCGTCAGGAAATGAAGACTCTTGCAGAGAGAGTCCAGGTTGGCGATGCGGACTTTTCGGCAGTAGAAGCTCCTGAAGCATCGGCAGAGCCGGATGACATTGAAGAAGAACTGTAGAAACGAAGCAGTAAAGATTTAAAAAACGGGGTTTGCCTTTTTCGGCAAGCCCTGTATTTCTGAGAAGGACATATGAAAGCAACGGGAATCGTAGCGGAATTCAATCCTCTTCATAACGGCCATGCATATATTATCGATGAAGCACGAAAGAGAACGAATGCAGAAGCAGTTGTTGTGGCCATGAGCGGCAACTTTGTCCAAAGAGGAGAGCCCGCCTTGACGAATAAGTGGAGCAGAACAAAGACTGCGCTTCTTAGCGGGGCTGATTTGGTGTTGGAAATCCCGACTTATTTTTGTCTCTCGGATGCAGGAAAGTATGCTTCGGCAGGAGTTAGCATTCTTGAATCACTGGGCTGTGTTTCCGAAATATGCTGCGGATGCGCGCCGGGAGACTCAAGTGTTATAAAGGAAACCGCGGAGCTTATATCCCGAAATAAAGAGGAGATAGCAGAATTAATCTCTGAACAGACAAAAGAAGGTTTGTCATATCCTGCCGCAAGAGAAAAAGCCGTATTGTCACTGGTAAAGGACGATGACTGTAAAGAAGCGATAGGCAAGGCTCTGAATGATCCGAATAATGTATTGGCGATTGAATATATGCTTTCTTCAGAAAAATCAGAGATAAACTGTATTACAAGACTCGGCGCGGCGTATAACGATCCGTTTTCAAGTGATGTAGAATATCAAAGTGCATCCGGAATCAGAAGCCTGTTTTTAAAACTCGGAGCAGAAGCTGCTTCCGATAAAGTCTCATCTTATGTTCCCGAATATTGTTTGAATGAGCTTAAGGCGAGCAGGCTTATGTTTAAAGATGATGTTTCAAACTATCTCAAGCTGGCTGTTTTAAATGCCGATGCATCATCAATAGATGAATGTCCCTCCGGGGGAGAAGGACTCGGAAACCTTATTAAGGACGCCGCTGTTTTCAACGGAGGAATTGATGACATCATAACTTATGCTAAATCCAAGAGATACACATACACCAGATTATCAAGGCTGTGCATGCAGATACTGCTCGGAATAGACAGAAGAAAGCATGTATTTGAAAAGCCGGAATACCTGAGAGTCCTCGGCTTTACGGAGAAGGGGAGGGAACGCCTCTCTGAAGTAAAAAGAAATGAGCTTCACACGCTTCCTGTAATTACCAACATTAACAAAGAGACAGCCGAAGAAGGAACGGTATTGAAAAATATGCTGAAACTTGATATAAAAGCTTCGGATATATATAATCTCATGTGCGGAAACGATATCTATGAGAATTCCGACTACAAAACAATACCTGTAATGATTTAAGGATAAAAGCAGAATCACTTAGGTATTTCGGAAAAATTCAGAAAATACGAAAAACTTGTAGATTTTTTACATTCTTTGTGTTACATTATCTGTGTTGTTTTTTGCGGGGTGTGGCTCAGCTTGGTAGAGCGCTTCGTTCGGGACGAAGAGGTCGCGTGTTCAAATCTCGTCACCCCGACCAATTAGAAATAATCGATATAAGGAGGTGTCAACTGTGGCAGTACCTAAAAGAAAAACTTCTAAGGCCAAGACAAGCGGCAGAAAAGCTGCTAATATGAAGAAAAGCGTAACAGGCCTTTCAACATGCCCTCAGTGCCATGAAGCAAAGCTTCCGCACAGGGTTTGTCCGAACTGCGGATACTACGACGGACAGGACGTTGTAAACGCCGAATAATTTATACGGTTAATCCATAGACGGTTGGTGCAAGTCGTTTGGCTTGCACTTTTAATTGTCAGAAAAAACGTTACAAAATCAACATATTGTAGTATAATTAAGCGGTTATATACATCATATATGATATTAAGGAGGATAATGCCTTGTCTTATATAGAAGCCATAATCCTGGGAATTGTGCAGGGGCTTGCGGAATTTTTACCTGTTTCCAGCTCCGGCCATCTTCTGATGCTTCAGCATTTCTTTGGGATAGAAGCCGATTCAGTACTGATATTTACTGTTTTGCTTCATGTGGGAACTTTGATTTCCGTATTCTTCTGCTATTGGAATGATATATTGGAACTCATAAAAGAACTTTTTGTTACTATAGGAGATCTCGTAAGAGGAAGGGGCCTCAGACTCAACGAAAGACCGGTCAGAAAGCTTGGAGTAATGATTGTTGTTGCCAGTATTCCGACTGCTGTCATCGGAATTCTCTTCGAGGATATTTTTGAAGGCTTTTACACCACTTTGCTTCCTACGGGATGCGGACTTCTTATTACGGGAATGCTTCTGTGGATTGCAGAGATGAAAAGGGATAATGCTAAGCAAATAGAAGATATGAAATTTTCTGATGCCCTTGTTGTCGGAGTTATGCAGGGAATAGCTATTACACCGGGCATTTCAAGATCGGGTTCCACTTTGTTCGGAGCCCTCAGTAAAGGCTTGCAAAGAGATTTTGCCGTTAAGTTCGCATTTCTGGTTTCAATACCTTCAATTATCGGCTCGGTAATCTTCGAGGGTGGCTCTGAGGCCATGGAATCCGCATTTAGCACCAATTTAGGACCGGTTATCGTAGGCTGCGTTGCTGCCGCCGTTTCCGGCGTAATAGCCATAAAAGCAATGATAACGGTAGTAAGGAAACTAAGCCTGAGATACTTTTCAATGTATGTGTGGATAGTAGGCTCAGCTTTGATTATATATACACTTTTAACACACTAAAATAGACGTTTATTTCCAAGGGGAGTTTGCGTAATGGCTGAAACCTCACAGAAGAAAAGAGGACCGGGGAGACCCCCGGGCAGCAAGAATAAGGTCAATCACGCTGCTGCACCGAGCAGAAATGAGCAGATTGATGAGATGCAAAGGAAGTATGACAGAGACAGAAGAAATGTCGATGTCATATGGAGCATCACTTTGGTTGCCATAGGTCTCTTCCTTTTCTTTACGGTCGTAATGGACACGACCGGAAGTTTTGGTATGTATATACATGATTTCTGCCTCGGACTTTTCGGCATGATGGCATATGCGCTTCCTTTCCTTGTCTTTATATTCGCCATACTTCTTTTGGCCGGCAAACTCCAACATATCGGATGGAGGACCGTGCTGTTCAGCTTCCTCATATTCATAAATATGTGTGTTCTGAATTCCTACAGATTCATAGATGAAAATAATCTTCGTTTCGGCTTCAGTGATATAGCAGACCAATACAGAAATGCCATACAAGGAATAGAAGGCGGAGTAATGGGAATGGAGATAGGAAGTCTTTTGGTTAAATTCTTCGGAAAACCGGGACTTCTTATCATTGCTTTTACAGTGATTATTATTTCGGTATTTCTGGTGGCCAATACTCCGATTTCCAGATTCGTCGAAAAGACCATCAACAACAGAGAAAAGAAAAAGATGCTTGCGGAATTGCTGGAGAAAAATCCTCCTGAAAAGAGAGCGCCGGCAGCCGCATCGATGCCTCAGACGGTAATAGTTCAGCAACCAATAGTACAACAGCCTGTTGTACCTGAAAAGAAAAAGGGTGTAAGAGCTATAGATATGCAGGACACTATCGTAATGTCCGCTGAAGAATACAGCCAATGGCAAAAACAACATAAAGATGAAAAGGGCATCTTGGGAAGTGTTAAATCCGTATGGAGATCACTGGTCGGAGGCCTTACTACGGATGAATCGGATATATTCGTTCTGCCTAATAAAAAAACCAGCATGTCCCCTACAAAGCAGGTTAAGAGTGCGGATGAAGTAGTAGGTATTCCTGAGCCTTTCAGTAATACACCGGCTAAGAGTATTGCACACAGCAGAGTAATTGTTAAAGATCCGAGCCCTACGCTTACACAGGCGGAAGAGAGGGATAAGGATACTATTTTCGATAAACTCGCCAAAAGATTCACGGATTACGTAAACGGCAAAGAAGAATCAGACGAAGAAGATTACGGATATCCCGGTGACAGAAAGAAGACCGAAGCAAGACCGGTATATAACCAAGGACGCAGCGGATACGGACTCGGGGCAGATCCTGATGAGATCGTTCACTCAGGACAGTACGGTTTGGACGGACATCCTAAGGCGGGAAGCACAGGTCTCGGAGACTCATTCGGAGGCGGAAATGCGGCAGGTGCCGGAATGGCAGCTTCCGTTGAGGCCAGAAAAGCAGAGAAGGATACTAAAGCAACTACAGCCAAACCGGCGACTAAACCGGCCAAGGCTCCTAAAACAACAGCTGCGAGCACTTCAGCCAAAACCAAAGCAGAAGATAAAGTTTCAAAAGGAACTAAAGATGAAGATGACGCTAAAATAGCAGCGGGATTTGATGCTAAAGCCGATGATTCATCATATGAACTTCCGCCTATAAGCCTTCTTAAGAGGGGCAGTGGACCTAAGCATGTAATGAGTCAAAATGAGATCGGTGAAAGAGCCGCCCTCCTTGAGAAGACTCTTAACGATTTCGGAGTAGAGGCCACGGTTATTAACGTTACGCAGGGTGCCTCCGTTACAAGATATGAGGTTCAGCCGGCGACGGGAGTAAAGGTGTCCAGAATTACCAGACTTGCCGATGATATAGCCCTCAACATGAGAGCTAAGACGGTTCGTATAGAGGCGCCTATTCCGGGTAAAGCAGCCGTAGGAATTGAGGTGGAAAATGCCAAACCGTCTCCTGTTTTGATCAGAGAACTCATAGATTCCGAGGAATTCATGGCTGCGTCTTCCAAGATTGAATTCGTAGTAGGTAAGGATATTTCCGGAAATAATATAGTGGCAGACATGAAAGACATGCCGCATCTTCTGGTGGCAGGTGCTACGGGCTCAGGTAAGTCCGTATGTATTAATTCCATAATTACAAGTTTCCTTTATAAGGCGAAACCATCCGAACTGAAACTTATCATGATAGACCCTAAGATGGTGGAACTCGGAAACTACAACGGAATTCCGCATATGCTTACGCCTGTAGTTACGGATCCTAGAAAAGCAGCCAGAGCATTGGCGATTGCCGTTGAAGAGATGGAAAAGAGATATGAGATCTTCTCCAAGGAATATGTAAAAGACCTCGGCTCATATAACGAAAAAATGAGAGGTGAAGGAAGGTATGCGGATTGCAAGCCTGAGATAATCATTATTATCGATGAGCTGGCAGACCTTATGATGGCGGCTCCTAATGACGTAGAGAATGCAATCTGCCGACTGGCTCAGAAGGCAAGAGCTGCGGGAATGCATCTTATAGTTGCAACTCAGAGACCGTCAGTAGATGTTGTTACCGGTCTTATCAAGGCCAATATCCCTTCAAGAATTGCCTTCACTACGACTTCATCAATTGATTCAAGGACCATTTTGGATACAACAGGTGCAGAGAAACTCCTAGGTAAGGGAGATATGCTGTTCTCGCCTGTAGGCTCCACAAAACCTTTCAGAGTGCAGGGCCCATATATAAGCGCGGAAGAAATCGAGAAGGTCATTAAGTTCGTAAAGAAAGAGGGCGGAGACCCTGAGTATGATGAAGAACTTAAGAGCGCTATAGATAATCTCGAGCAGAAAGGCTCTTCCGGAGAGCCTCAGGATGAGCTGACTGAAGATGCTATTGCATATATCTTTAAGTCCGGCCAGGCTTCAGTATCCATGCTTCAGAGAAGATTCAGAATCGGATACAACAGGGCCGCAAGAATTATTGATGAGATAGAAGAAAAGGGCATTATAGGGCCTCAGGACGGCGCAAGACCGAGACAGCTCCTGATGAGCGAAGACATGTATTACGGCGGTCAGAGCGAGCCTGAAGAGGTATATGAAGAGCCTGAAGAAGTAATCGAGGAGCTCCCTGAAGAAGTTGTTGAGGAGACAGCTGAACCGATTACAGAAGAAGCAGTGCATGAAGTTGAAGCAGAACCTGTAACGGAAGAAACAGAAGAAGAGGAAGCAGCTGTTGAAGAAACAGTTGAAGAACCTGAATATGAAGTATTCGAGATTCCCGAAGAAGATGATGAAGAAAGCATAGACAGCAAAGACGCATCATCGGATTTGGATAATGATCCCGTATTAAACGAACTCGTTTACGGAGAGATGTACGATGATATCCCATTTGATTCGGCAGAAGAAGACAGGGAAGATACGCTTCATGTTATGCCGGAAGAGGTAGAAACTGACGTCATGGACCCTGCAGATGACGGAGTAAGTGAAAGTGCAATTGCCGAGAAGATGGTATCTGCAAATACAGGCGTAAACGCATTTAATTCGCTGTCACCTGAGCAGCAGGCCAAGCTTCTGGACGCTGATTATGAGGATGAGTATTGATGAATATTTACATAGATACGCTCGGATGTGCTAAAAACGAATACGATTCACAGATGCTGGCAGCCTCCTTACTGGACAGGGGCTGCCGTATTGTCGTATCTCCCGAAGATGCGGATATAATTATCGTTAATACTTGCGGCTTTATCGAAGCTGCCAAGAGAGAATCCATCGAAAGGATTTTGGAATTCGCAGAGGCTGCAGGTAAAGGTAGCGATAATGAAGCAACTGACAAAGATATTAAAATAGTTGTATGCGGCTGCCTGGCAGAAAAATACCACGAGGAATTGGCCAAAGAACTTCCCGAAGTGGATATGTTCTTTGGTGTCAATGACTACGATGACTTGCCTGACAGACTTATGGAGAGTTCCGATAAGAGTGATTTGGTAGGTTCCGGTCTTGACGACCTCAGATACAGAAAGAGAAAGATAGAAGAAAATGCTCACTACGCATATCTGAAGATTGCAGAAGGATGCGATAATGCATGCAGTTTCTGCGCCATACCTTCTATAAGAGGACCGTTCCGATCGAAACGGATGGAAGATTGCATAAAAGAGGCTGAAGATATGGCTTCAATAGGCGTTAAAGAGCTGATTCTTATAGCACAGGATACATCTCAATACGGTAAAGACCTCTATGGAGAAGTGCGTCTTCCTCAGTTATTGCAAGAGCTTTGCAAGATAGAAGGGATAGAATGGATCAGGCTTCTGTATGTTTACGATAATGGTATTACCGATGAACTCATAGAAGTGCTAAAAAATGAGCCTAAAATATGTAAATACATAGACATGCCTATACAACATATTTCGGATAATGTTCTTAAACTTATGAGAAGGGCTTCAAGAGGTGCTTCTGTAAAGGCTACTATCGATAAATTAAGAGCGGAAATACCGGATGTTCATATAAGAACAACACTTCTTGTCGGTTCTCCGGGGGAGACGGAAGACGATATTGCCGAACTTCTTGAATTCATTGATGAGTATGAAATTGACAGGCTCGGAGCCTTCGCATACTCGGATGAGGACGGAACCGCTGCTTACGATATGGAAGGTAAGAATCCTCAGGATGTCTGCGAGGCCAGAAGAGATCTGGTAATGCAACATCAGAGGGAAGTAAGCGAAAGAAACAACATTAAAACAATAGGGCAAACATACGATGTAATAATCGATGAAGTTGTCGAAGATAATCTTTATACCGGCAGGACGAGATATGATGCTCCTGAAATTGACTGCGAAGTTACTTTTACGGGGCCTTCGGGATATAAATCCGGAGATATAGTGAAGGTAAAGATAAACAGCGCATACGAATACGATCTCGAGGGAGAGGCCGTTGAGTAGTAAAAGATAGGAGAGGAATAATGAATTTACCTAACAAACTTACGATTTTAAGAATGATAATGGTGCCGTTTTTCATTGCGGCTTTTATGAGTGGGAAGTATTTGGTAGCGCTCATTATATTTGCAGCCGCCTCGCTCACCGATTTTTTCGATGGACAGATTGCCAGGAAGTATAATCTTGTAACTAATTTCGGAAAGATTATGGATCCGCTGGCAGACAAAATACTTGTGTACTCAGCGCTATGCCTCTTCTTGGAGAACGACTTCATCAAGGGATGGATGCTTATCGTCATATTGGCCAGAGAGTTCGTTATAGCGGGAATGAGGACGGTAGCTGCATCGGAAGGTAAGGTTCTGGCTGCAGGAATGTCCGGTAAGATTAAAACAGCACTTCAGATGTTTGCAGTATGCATTATGATGCTGGGGCTTGCCGTACCGTCTCAAAAGATCATCTATGATATCGGGTATTACGTATTCCTGGCTTCACTGGTTATGACCGTTTATTCGGGTTGCGAATATGTAATTAAGAATAAAGAAGTATTTTCCATGTAAGTTTCTCTTTGATTTGAACGGCGTTGCCGTAAGGTAAAAAATATGAAAGCATCAATAATTGCTGTCGGAACGGAACTCCTTTTCGGCCAAGTTGTAAATACGAATGCCGCATATCTTTCGGATAAGCTGAATCACATGGGCTTTGATGTTATGTATCACTTTGTGGTGGGAGATAATCCGCTGAGACTTAAAGAAAAACTTGCGGATGCTTTTACAGACACTGATTTGGTACTTCTTACAGGTGGTCTCGGACCTACGCAGGATGACATTACCAAAGAAATGGTGGCGGAATACTTCGGCGCAGAGATGTATGAGGATGAGCGTGTAGTTAAGGACTTAGAGGGGTTCTTTAAAAGGCGCGGAGGCAAAATGGCCGAGAACAATCTCAAACAAGCCCTTTTGCCGGTCGGATGCACGCCTTTATACAACGCATCCGGCACGGCGCCGGGATTCGCTCTGAGCAGGGACGGAAAGACAGCGATATGCTTTCCCGGCCCTCCGCGCGAATTAAAATGGTTGTTTGAGCATGGTGCCGAAGACTACCTTTCCGATCTGACTGAAAAGAAAATGTACTACAAAGTAGTAAGAACCATCGGAATAGGCGAGTCTGATTTGGAAATGGCTCTTATGCCTCTTATTGACGGACAGACCGATCCGACAATTGCCACATACGCAAAAGAAGGAGAATGTACTCTGAGAGTTGCATCTCAAAGAGACAGCATGGAAGAAGCAAAGGCTGCCGTCGAGGAGATGATATCAAATATAAGAGAATACGTCGGCAGATATATCTACAGCACTGATAATGAAGAGCTAAATGAAGTAGTAGTCAGACTGCTGAGGGAAAAGAATATGACCATATCGTCGGCCGAATCCTGTACCGGCGGAGGATTCGCTTCGTTAATTACGGATGTGGCGGGCTCATCAGAGATTTTCAAATCCTCGTACGTGACATATTCAAATGAAGCCAAGATCAAGCTCGGAGTGGATGAAGCCGTAATATCCGATTTCGGCGTTGTAAGTGCTGAAACGGCAGAAGCGATGGCAGAGGCACTTTATAAAGCAACTGAGGCGGATTTATGTCTTTCCGTGACAGGTTATGCAGGCCCCGATGCAGATAAAGGACATGATGCAGGTGAAGCATACATAGGATATATGTATAAAGGAAACCTTGGACATGTATTAGTCAATACAAGCAGAGCGGACAGAAAATGGAACAGAAACTATTTCAGACTTCGTATGCTCAGAGCCGCATATATGCTTCTCTCAGACCAAGATATGCGCTGATTTCAAAATTCGTGCGTCTTTTGCAGGAATTCGTGCGTGGATTGTTTGAAATTATTGTTACGGAAAAAATATAATCTTGACAGAGACAATTCATAAGGGTATTATGTACAAGAACAAGCGTTCTATTTATTATCGGGAGGAAATATGAGTACAACAAATACAGAGAATGCTGCAAAAGATAAGGCGCTGCAGCAGGCACTAGATCAGATTCAAAGACAGTACGGAAAAGGCGCCATAATGAAGCTCGGAGACGCCGGTCCGGTCAGTAATATAGAAGTTATATCCACAGGTTCCGTCAGTCTGGATTTTGCTACCGGAGTAGGTGGTTATCCTAAAGGCAGGATTATAGAAATATACGGACCTGAATCATCAGGTAAGACTACCCTTACACTTCACGCTATAGCCGAATGCCAGAAGGCAGGGGGTCAGGCCGCATTTATCGATGCGGAGCACGCACTCGATCCCGTATATGCTAAAAACCTCGGTGTAAATGTAGACGACCTGTTGGTTTCACAGCCGGACACCGGAGAGCAAGCCCTTGAGATTTGCGAAATGCTGGCCAGGAGCGGAGCAATAGATATTATCGTCATCGACTCTGTTGCGGCACTCGTTCCGAAGGCTGAGATACAGGGAGAGATGGGAGACTCACATGTAGGACTTCAGGCCAGACTGATGTCTCAGGCTCTCCGTAAGATTGCAGGAGCTGTTAACAAATCCAACACATGCGTCATCTTCATAAACCAGCTCAGAGAGAAGATCGGCATTATGTTCGGTAATCCCGAAACTACAACAGGCGGCCGCGCACTCAAATTCTATTCATCCATGAGACTTGATGTAAGAAGAATCGATTCAATTAAGAAGGGCGAGGAAGTATACGGAAACAGAACAAGAGTAAAAATCGTAAAGAACAAGGTTGCACCTCCTTTCAGAAAAGCCGAATTCGATATTATGTACGGAACGGGCATTTCTCTTTCCGGAGATATTCTCGATATGGCTGCGGAACTCGGTATTATTGAAAAGGCCGGATCATGGTACAGCTATAAAGGCGAGAGAATCGGTCAGGGAAGAGAAAATGTGAAGGCTTATCTTGAAGAACATCCTGATGTTACCGAAGAAGTAAGAAAAGCTCTTATGGCACAGCTTGAATCAGATGGTTCTGAGGCCACAGATAACGATATTAAAGTCGATGAAGACGGGGTTGTAATCGAATAATCTGACAGATTAGTGCATCTTGTAATAATCAGCCTGCGATTAGTGTAAAAAAGCTCGTAAAAGCTTCAAATTTCACTTGACGCAGGCTTTTCATTATGTTATTCTCTTATGCGGTTAACCGCTCGGAGCGGGTTTTGTAAGCAAAGAAATACATCTTTGCACCCAAGCTTCGGCGAGTCTGGTTTAAGGAGGAATTGAATATAATGTATGCAATTATCAAGACCGGCGGCAAGCAGTACAGAGTACAGCAGGGCGACGAATTCAAAGTAGAAAAGCTCGATGCCAATGTCGGTGACAAAGTAGTATTTGATGAGGTCGTAGCAGTAGGCGGAGACAAACTCATCGTAGGAAACCCTCTCGTATCCGGTTATGTAGTAAACGCTGAGGTACTGGAGCAGGGTAAAAGTGACAAGGTAGTCATCTACAAGTACAAAGCTAAAAAGGATTACAGAAGAAAGAACGGACACAGACAGCCATTTACACTCGTAAAGATCACAGGTATCGGCGAGGGTAAGGCGCCTAAGGCTTCTGCAGCAAAGAAGGATGCTCCTAAGAAGGAAGCAGCTCCTAAGGCCGAGAAGGCAGACAAGAAGCCTGCAAAGAAAGAAGCAGCTCCTAAGGCTGCAGTAAGTGCATCAATGAAGAAGGATGAGCTTCTGGCTGTTGCAAAAGAGATGGGTGTAAAAGTAGACTCAAAAGCTACTAAAGCAGACATCATCGCAGCTATCGAAGCAAAGTAATAGAAATCGGAGGTAATATCCATGTCAAGTAAAAAAGGAGTAGGAAGTTCCAAAAACGGCAGAGATTCCGAGTCCAAGAGACTTGGACTAAAAGTAGGTGCCGGCGAATTCGTAAGCGCAGGATCCATCCTCATGAGACAGAGAGGAACAAAGTTCCATCCTGGTAACAACGTTGCTAAGGGCGGAGATGACACTCTTTTCGCAAAGATCGACGGAACTGTTAAGTTCGAAAGATACGATAAGAAGAGAAAGCAGATCAGCGTTTACAGCAAGGAAGCTTAATTCACTTGAAAAGTGGCCCCTACATTGTAGGGGCTTTTTATTACGATTGTTATGTTTGTAGATAGAGCGGAAATTACAGTAATATCAGGAAAAGGCGGAAACGGCGCAGTTACTTTCAGAAGAGATCCGTATGTACCGGACGGCGGTCCGGACGGCGGTGACGGAGGAAACGGCGGCAGCGTTGTTGTGGTGGCCGATAAAAACCTCAGAACTCTGATGGATCTTAAGTATAAGAGGAAATATCAGGCTGAGAACGGACACGACGGTATGAAGAGAAACCGATACGGAGCCAAGGGTAAAGATCTCGAAATCAAAGTTCCTGTAGGTACTATGATTATTGACAAAGAGACCGGTCATTTAATGAAGGATCTGATAGAAGACGGGGATAGTGTCGTCGTTGCCAAAGGCGGCCGCGGCGGCAAAGGAAACGTACATTATAAAAGCAGTATCAGACAGGCTCCTAATTTCGCAGAAGCTGGAAGTCCTGCTAAAGAAAGACAGATAATTCTTGAGCTTAAACTCATTGCGGATGTAGGGCTTCTGGGATTCCCGAGCGTCGGAAAATCGACACTTCTTTCGGTTTGCACAAATTCGAAACCGAAGATTGCCGCATATCATTTCACGACTATAGATCCTAATCTGGGAGTCGTATATTTGCATGACACCAGCTTTGTTATGGCGGATATTGCCGGAATAATCGAAGGTGCATCACAAGGCGCCGGACTTGGTTTTAAGTTTTTAAAACATATTGAAAGAACGAAGGTCCTCATCCACGTCGTGGATATTTCCGGATCTGAAGGAAGAGATCCTATTGAAGACTATGACAAGATAATAGCTGAACTGGAGCAGTTTGATCCTGCACTGCTTAATAAACCTCAGATAGTCGCCGCTAATAAAAGCGATATTATATTCGATGAGGAAAAAGCGGAAGAGTTTATGGCTTACATGAAGAAGAAAGGTCGTAAAGTCTTTAAGATCAGTGCTGCTACGGGAGAGGGCGTTCAGGACCTTCTGAACGAAGCACTCTATGAGATACAGCATTATGAAGAGCCGGAAGAAGCATCCATGACTATGTTCGACTTTGAGGCTGATGAGAGAGATGATGATTACAAAGTAATAAACGCATATCGAGATGACGACGGTGCATATGTTCTTGAGGGCAAGCAACTAAGCAAGATATTTAATTCTACGAACTTCACCGACAGCGGATCCATCAGGTATCTGTATAATTATATTGTCAAGCAAGGAGGAATTAAGCTACTCAAAGAAATGGGGCTCAAAGAAGGAGATACGGTCAGAATTGAAGATTTCGAGTTCGAATACTCCGAAGATTAAGACCTAATTTATACATTTCAGACATTAATTATTACAAAAGACGCATGTAAAAAAGCGATAACGGCTGTTTTAAGTGCGTCTTTTGTCGTATTTAGGTATTGTTTTGTTTATTTTTATTTGTTTTCCGTAATACATAACGTTGTTTGAGTATAATCTCTTATACCTTATATTTACGACACTATTGGTATGAAAGGAGAACTGCCATGCTGAATAATGTCGTAGATAAGATCAGGTCATTTGCTGAAGACCTGATCAAGGACAAAAGGTCACTCATTAAGTTTCTGTCAATCGTAGCCATCTTAATGCTTGCACTTGTCTTCAAAATGCATGAATCAGGCCAAAATGAAATCAGCGTAGAGGCTGCATCCGATAATACTGAAGCGGAGCAAGCTGCAGACAATCAAGATGCAAATAAAAGTGAAGGAGAAGGAGAAGTTTGTGTTGATATAGGCGGCGCAGTTGAAAATCCGGGTGTATATAAGGTTAAGAACGGGACGAGATTATATGAAGTGATTGAAATGGCGGGAGGCCTGAGAAGTGATGCTGATACGGATTCCGTCAATCAGGCTGCCGTCGTAGAAGACGGAGTTAAAATAATCATACCGATATATTTAATTTCCGAAAACCGGGAGGAAGCTCCTGAAAATACAAACGGAAAAAGTAGCAGTAGTGAAGTAAAAATACCCGTCAATTCAGATTCAAATTTCGTTAATATCAACACGGCAGACAAAGAGCAGCTAAAAACGCTATCAGGTATCGGTGACGTAATTGCAGATCGAATTATTGAGTACAGAAGTACCACCAGATTCAATAAGAAGGAAGACATCATGTCCGTAAAAGGGATAGGGAGTGCGATTTACGAAAAAATTAAAGACAGAATAATCGTATGAGAAATTAGCTACTACCATTATTCAAAAGGAGGTAATTATGAGCGATATTCTCATGAACAATTCATTGGTTAAATCGTTACTGGAAGAGATAAGAAGATTAAACGATATCTTAAGTGAAAAGAATGAGAAATCTGAGCTTTCAAAGCAAAGCTGCATTTTTTTATACGGCTTTAATTCCAAAAGTAAAGTTGCCCCGGATATATACAGGAAGTATGTAGCTTTTATCAATAATATATCCGCTGTGCTGGCAGAGTTCGGTATATCCGTGAATAACAACGGATATTCGTATATCGTGGATGCAGTTATGCTTATCATTGATCAGAATAGTTTGGATATAAAGCTCAGAGATGATATCTATCCGCACATTAAACAAAAATACAGTCTGAATAGTTCCGCATCCGTGGAACACAGCATAAGAAATGCGATCAACTCCGCATGGAAAAGATGTCTTGTAAGCAATACCGCAAACAGAATGAAATGCTATGAGAAAAAGCCTTCAAACAAGAAATTTCTGTATACGGTAACTCAGGATGTATGTAGCAGAATGTGCACGGATCTTATACCGCTGACAGATTGATTTTTCGCGTTCCTTCGTGTTAGCATAGTTAACAATACGGAGGAAATAAGATGGAAAAAATAAAGATTGACAGAATCAATGAGTTGGCCCGTAAATCAAAAATTGAAGAGTTAACGGAAGAAGAAAAAATGGAGCAGGCTTTGCTCAGAGAAGAATTCTTATCCGAGATAAGAGCCGATGTGAGGGCGTCGCTTGAATCAATTGAAATTGTTGATGAATCAGAATATAATTAATGGGTGCAATTACAGACTGAAATAGGAGACAATTGATGAAAAACATCGGTGTTAATGAGTTAAGAGATATGTTCAGAGATTTCTTTGTAAGCAAGGGGCACTATGCAGGTGGCTCTGCTTCTTTGATTCCTCAGAATGATAAAAGTTTAATGATAATAAACTCCGGCATGGCACCTCTTAAGCCTTATTTTGCAGGTGTGGAAACACCTCCATGCAAGAGGATGACCACATGCCAGAAGTGCATTCGTACCAACGACATAGAAAATGTAGGAAAGACCGCACGTCACGGTACATTCTTTGAAATGCTAGGAAACTTCAGCTTCGGAGACTACTTCAAGAAGGAGTCTCTTGAATGGGGCTGGGAATTCTGTACAAAGTGGCTCGAGATGCCTGAAGAGAAGCTGTGGGCTACTATATACGAAGACGATGATGAGGCATATGAAATCTGGAAGAATGATATCGGTATGCCTGAAGAGAAAATAGTAAGACTAGGCAAGGAAGATAACTTCTGGGAAATAGGTCTCGGACCTTGCGGACCATGCTCTGAGATTTATTATGACAGAGGTCCTGAGTGGGGCTGCGGAAAGCCTGATTGTAAGCCGGGATGTGAATGCGACAGATACCTTGAGTTCTGGAATCACGTGTTTACTCAGTTCGATAGGCAGGAAGACGGTTCATATCCGAGACTGGCACATCCTAATATCGATACCGGAATGGGACTTGAGAGACTTGCCTGCATACTTCAGGGAGTGGACTCAATCTTTGACGTAGATACTGTTAAATTCATTCGCGATGCTATCTGCGATATGGCAGGCGTTAAGTATCAGGCAGGAAACGATAAAGTAGATGTAAGTGTAAGAATCATCACTGACCATATGAGATCGATGGTCTTCATGATAGCTGACGGCATTCTGCCATCCAATGAAGGCAGGGGATACATTCTGAAGAGAATTATCAGACGCGCCGCAAGACACGCTAAACTTCTCGGAATTACGGAGGAGAATCCTCTTTCAATCCTCGCAGAGAGCGTAGTTAAGACTTCCGGCGGAGCATATCCGGAGCTCGTGGAGAAGCACGATTACATAATCAAGATGATTAAAAATGAGGAAACTCATTTCGCCAAGACTCTTGATAACGGAATTCAGATTCTGGACGGATATATTGAAGATATGAAAGCAAGCGGCAGTACTGAACTTTCAGGTGATTTGACATTCAAACTGTATGATACATACGGTTTCCCACTGGAAGTTACGCAAGAGATACTGGAAGAAAACGGTATGACTGCTGATGTTGACGGCTTCAATGAAAACATGAAGAAACAAAAGGAATTGGCAAGAGCCAATCAGAGAGATACCGATGATGAGGCATGGAGAGATGCCGGCGAATACAGCGAGCTTCCTCATACTAAGTTCCTCGGATATACTGCTGAAACAGGCGAGGCCGAGGTTCTCTATGTAGGAAACTTTGATGAAAACAGAAGATTTGCAATATTCGATCAGACACCGTTCTATGCTACAAGCGGTGGTCAGATATACGATACAGGTGTAATTATCAAGGGTGGAGACCACCTCAGGGTTGTCGATGTTGTAAAAGAAAACGACATTTTCTTACACGTTATCGATGCTGATGATGCAGGACTTGCAGATCAGCTTGCCGTAGGAGATAAAGTAAACCTCGCTATTGATGCCGTAAGAAGACACAGAATTGCAAGATCTCACTCCGCTACACATCTGTTGCAACAGGCATTAAGAGATGTCTTGGGCGACCATGTAATGCAGGCAGGCTCTTATGTGGATGACAATTATCTCAGATTTGACTTCAATCATTTCCAGGCAGTAAGTGCAGATGAGATCGAAAGAATTGAGGCTGTCGTAAATGAAAAGGTAGACGAATATCTTCCGGTAAAGATGGAAGAAATGCCTATTGAAGATGCTAAGAAGCTCGGTGCTATGGCTATTTTCGGTGAGAAATACGGAGATATAGTAAGAGTCGTCAGCATGGGAGACTACAGCGTTGAATTCTGCGGCGGAACTCATATAGATAACACAGGAAAGGTAGGAGGCTTTAAAATAATAAGTGAGTCCGGAATTGCAGCCGGCGTCAGAAGAATTGAAGCTATAACAGGCTCATGTGTTATCAAATATCTTGCAGATAAGGAAGCAACACTCAGCAGCCTTGCCGGTACGCTTAAATCAAGTGAGGCAGACCTTACTCGAAAGGCCGCTCAGGTCATGAGTGATATAAAGAATCTGGAAAATACAATAAAAACATTTAAATCAGATGAGATAAGTGGCTCAGTTGATGATATAATCAAATCAGCTAAAGAAATAGGTGGTGTAAAACTTATCACCAAAAAATTTGAGGATACTGACGTAGATCAGCTCAGAAGCATCTCCGATGCAGTAAAGGAAAATGCCGATGAAGTAATCATGGTATTCGCAGCCGTTAATGACGGAAAGGTTACTTTCATAGTATCCGTAAGCGAGGACCTGATCGGAAAGGGTTATCACGCCGGAAAACTCATAAAAGAGATTGCTGCAGCTGCAGGCGGCGGCGGTGGCGGTAAAGCCAATATGGCACAGGCAGGTGCCAAGGATCCGTCCAAGGTAGATGCTGCACTTGCGAAAGCGGAAGAACTTATAACAGCATAGTCAAGGGAGGACTAATGATGAGCAAGAACACGATAATGTTCGAAGGATTTAAGGATACTCAGATGGATAAGAAAGAAGCATTAATTGAAATTTACGCAGCTCTTACCGAACGTGGCTATAATGCGATCGATCAGATTGTAGGATATCTTACATCCGGAGATCCTTCATATATTACAAGCCACAATAACGCAAGGAATCTCATCCTTAAGATTGACAGAGATGAACTCCTGGAGGAAATCCTCGTTAATTATCTTGACGTAAACAAGAAATAAATGAGAATACTCGGGCTTGATGTAGGAACTAAAACAGTGGGGGTCGCGGTTAGCGACCCTCTTGGCGTAATTGCGACAGGTGTAACCACTATCGAAAGAGTCGGTATTCGCAAAGACTGCGGCAAAGTCATTGATTACATTAAAGAGTATGACTGCGATACCGTGGTGATAGGCCTGCCGCTTAATTTAGATGGTTCTGATTCAGTTCAGACCGAGAAGGTAAGAGAATTCAGAACCATGCTGGAGAATAAATTGAGAAGTTCCGGTCCTCTTTCGGCTGTAAAGATAGAATGGCAGGATGAGAGATATTCTACTTATGAGGCTGAAGAAGTCCTCATAGAGGCCAATATGAGCCGCGAGGACAGGAAGAAGATAATCGACAGACAGGCGGCAATAGTAATACTTCAGCGTTATTTGGATAAGATGTAAAACAAGCCGCTTTTTCGGCTTTATATAATGGGAGGACAACAATGCTAAAGAATCTGGAAGCTATGGCGGAATTGGTAAAAGCCAATCCCAAGAAGAAAAGAATCGTTCTTTGCTGCGCACATGATGAGCACTCTTTGGATGCTGTATACGAAGCATACAAAGACGGCATTGTAACACCGATATTCGTAGGAAAAGAGGAAGAAATCAAGAAGATATGCAATGAGGAAGGCTTCGATTTCGGGGATGTTACTATCTATAATATCGATGACGATGTTGAATGTGCCAAGAAAGCAGTTGAGCTTATCCGAAACGGAGAAGGCGACTTCCTTATGAAAGGAAAGATGCAGACGGCAGATCTTCTGAAGCAGGTTGTAAATAAAGAAACAGGCCTCCAGATCGGAAAGATTATGTCTCACGTGGGGATATTTGAGATTCCCAACTATCATAAGCTCGTTGTTATGACAGACGGCGGAATGCTTGTAAGTCCCGATCTTGAAAAGAAAGCTAAGATTATCAATAATGCCGTTGAAACTTTGCATAACATGGGGTATGAGATTCCCAAGGTCGGCGTTCTCTGTGCTGCCGAAAAGCTCAATGAGAAAGCACAGGAATCCGTTGATGCCGCTGCTCTCAAAGAAATGAATGAGAAAGGTGAAATCAGTGGCTGCATAGTTGAAGGACCGATTTCGTATGATATTGCACTTAACAAAGATATTGCAGATTTCAAAGGCTTTGAAAGCCCGGTTGCGGGAGATGCAGATATTCTGATTGTACCGAATATGGCTGCGGGTAATATGCTCGGCAAGTCATGGTGCCTTACAGCAGGTGGAGAGATGGCAGGAATAATTGTAGGAGCTAAGGCACCTATAGTATTAACATCAAGAGGCGCTACGGCAGAGGAGAAGTTTTATTCAATAGTATTTGCTGCTGCTACTTCTAATTAAGAAAAGAAAGGAGTGAATCGATGCTGATATTGACATTAAACCTGGGATCCACATCTTCAAAGGTTGCGATATTTGAGGATGACTATGAGCTGTTTTCAGAAACCGTACGTCATGATCCTGAACTTCTTGCCAAAACGAAAAAGCCAATAGATCAGCTGTCGTTCAGAAAAGAGAATATATTTGAAGCTATTGAGTATGCAGGATATAGCCTTGAGGATTTTGATGCGGTATGCTCCAGAGGAGGCCTTTTAAAGCCCGTTGAATCCGGTACTTATAAAATTACCGAAAAAGCTTTGAAAGACGCACAGGACGTAAATCTCGGCGGAAGACAGCCACACGGACTGGGCTTGCTGATTGCTTATGAAATCGGAAAAGAATACTTCATACCTGCATACTTCTGCGATCCCGTATCGACGGATGAATTAAGAGATGTTGCCAGAGTAAGCGGCTTTAAGGGCATGGAAAGAATAAGCAGATTTCATGCATTGAATCATAAAGCCGTAGCCAGAAAATGCGCAGAGACTTTAGGAAGGCCTTACGAAGAATTAAATCTGATCGGTATTCATCTTGGTGGAGGAACATCTGTTGCAGCGCATGAAAAAGGCAAGTGCATTGAGATTCACGACTGCAGTGAAGAAGGTGCTTTCTCTATGGACAGAGCAGGACATCTTCCCACAAATCAGTTAGTGGATTACTGCATGTCCGGAAAGAGTGAAGAAGAGATCAAGTACACACTTAAAAGGGAGGCAGGTGTTTTCTCATATCTCGGAACCAGCGATATGATGGAAGTCGAAAACAAAATAAATGAAGGAGACATGGAGGCACGCCTAATATTTGATGCTTTCGCATACCAACATGCTAAATGCGTAGGAGAGATGGCTGCTGCAATGCGTTTCAAGGTTGACGGCATCTTTATAACAGGAGGAATTGCATACAGCGAAAGAATGGTACATATGATTAAGTACTACATCGAAGACCTTGCGCCTGTCTATGTATATCCGGGGGAAGAAGAGATGAGGTCCCTTGCGGAAGCAGCCCTCAGAGTGCTCAGAGGAGAGGAAAAATCCAAGACTTATTAGCGGAGCAACAGCTTATGGGACTTTTTTATGAGAATGAAAAGAGCTTCGAAGAACTTCTCAAGGAGAAGAAAAACTTCGTTTTTATAGGAGAAGCAGGCTCCGGAAAGAGTGAGATTGCACTCAATGCGGCTGCAATTCTCTCAGGTAATAGCGGAAAAAAAGTCGATTTGTTTGACCTTGACCAAACAAAACCTTTATACAGATCCCGCGATTTAAAAGACACTTTCGATTCGAAAGGCGTCACTATTCATTATCAAGACCAGTATTTGGATGCACCCGTTATGGTGGGAGGTGTCAGAGCATCTCTGATTAGTGATAATTACACCGTTCTCGATATAGGCGGAGGCCATCAAGCAGCCAAGTATGCCGGTGCTTATGCTGACCTTCTCGGGAAGGACGACTCAGTGCCCGTGTATGTAGTGAATCCATACAGACCGTGGACTAAAAGCGTTGATGCCATTGATGAGACTATGAAGCATATACTGGGATCAATGAGGCTTGATCACATATATCTTCTGGCAAATCCGAATCTGGGATACAGCAGCACTATTGAGGATTTTAAAGAAGGTCTCGATAAAATTGACGCTCTTTTTGAAGGCTATACCTATATAAACAGTGCCTGTGTGAGGCGTGATTTGTTCAAAGAAGCAAAGAATAACACAGATAAACAACTTACAGCGATTGATTTGTATTTGTCCTATTCATGGGCCGAATAACAGATATAGTTACATCAAGGAGGAAGAATGAATGGCTAGAGTGGAGATTTATACCGAAGCTTGCAAATCATGCTCCTATTGCGTAATCTCCTGTCCTAAAAAGACTCTGGAGATAGGCAATGAAGTTAACTCCAAGGGGTATCTTTATGCGCAGCAAGTAAGACCTGAGGATTGCATCGGTTGTATGATGTGTGCTCAGATCTGTCCTGACGCTGCTATAGAGGTGTGGAGATAAGAAAGGAGACTGATATGGCTGAGAGAGTATTCATGAAAGGAACTGAAGCTATAGCAGAAGCTGCCGTCAGAGCCGGATGTCGTTTCTTCGCGGGATATCCGATAACACCGCAAAATGAAATACCGGAATATATGGCAAGAAGAATGCCCGAAGTGGGGGGGACCTTTGTACAAGGAGAGAGCGAGGTAGCATCCGTAAATATGTTATATGGTGCTGCTTCTACCGGAATAAGGGCAATGAGCTCCTCTTCATCCTGCGGTATATCACTATACAGCGAGGGCGTTTCTTACTGTGCATCCGCTCGTATTCCTATGGTGTATATCAATGTCCAAAGAGGCGGCCCGGGAATAGGAGCCATACAGCCTTCGCAGCAGGATTATAATCAGGCAACTAAAGCTTCCGGTAACGGAGGCTTCAGAATGATAGTATTAGCACCTGACTCAGTTCAGGAATGCGTTGATATGGTATATGAAGCCTTCGATTATGCGGAAAGAGACCAGAATCCCGTCCTGATCTTGACTGACGGAGTAATGGGAACCATGATGGAGCCTGTAGTGCTTCCGAAGATGAAGTCAGATGAAGAGCTCGCAAAGTGCAGAGAGAAGTTCCTTCCTAGAGCAATTATCGGACATCCTCTTGGACAGCAAGCTACATGCAGACCGGGATCAGTCGGAGGAGGCCAGGAAGAAAAGAACATAGCTGCTGCAGAGCTTTATAAATCCTGGGATAAGGATATTAAAGTCGAAGAATTCATGATGGATGATGCGGAAATAGTATTTGCAGCATACGGTATAAGTGCCAGAATATCCAGAGCTGTTATAAGAGAACTCAGAGAACAGGGGATCAAGGCCGGCATGATAAGACCTATCACCATCTCACCGTTCCCATACAGCAGCTTTTCAAATCTCGATTTCAACAGAGTTAAAGGAATTATAGATGTTGAAATGTCCATACCTGCACAGATGAAGTGGGATGTAGAATATGCTGTTTACGGCAGATGTCCTATTAAGGAAGTTCTGAGATCCGGCGGGCAATTGCTTACAAACGATCAAGTAAAGAACGGAGCAATGGAATTTATAAAGGAGGTGCTGTAATGGCTGAAGAGAAAAAAGTCTATACAAGAACCAAAGGCATACTTCCTGATACTGTATCGGGATTCTGCCCGGGCTGTATGCACAGCACTGTCCATAAGATAATCGGAGAAGCCGCAGAGGAACTCGGAAAGCTCGATAAACTTGTAAGAGTTGAGGGTGTAGGATGCTGCGGACTCGGTCAGTTCTATGTTAGTTGTGATGAGACTATCGCCGCTCACGGAAGGGCAGGAGCCGTTGCCACGGGAATTAAGAGATCTTCTCCTGATTCTCTGGTATATACATATCAAGGCGACGGGGATCTCGCTGCCATAGGACTTGCGGAAACTTTATCTGCCGCTAACAGAGGTGAGAATTTCACTGTCATATTTATCAATAACGGTATTTACGGTATGACGGGCGGACAGATGGCGCCAACGACTCTCTTAGGCATGAAATCCACCACAACTCCGCTCGGAAGAAAAGCTGAGGAACACGGATATCCTCTTCATATGAGTGAAATAATCAATCAGCTTACAGCTCCGTACTATATTGAGAGAGTAAGCTGTGATACCCCTCAGCATGTAATTGCAGCCAGAAATGCCATAAAAAAGGCTTTCCAATATCAGCTGGAAGGAAAGGGATACTCAATCATAGAGATAGTAACCAGCTGCCCTACAAACTGGGGCCTGGATACATTGAAATCCCTGGATTTCCTGAGGGAAAACATGTTCAAAGAGTATCCGCTTGGAGTGTTCAGAGACGGCGGAGAGAAGAAGCAGTAGGAGGTATGCCATGGAAAGAAATCTTATGATCGCCGGTTTCGGCGGACAGGGAGTTATGACTATGGGTAAGCTCCTGGCAGAGGCCACTTCAGAGGCAACTGACCTCAATGTGACATTCTTCCCGTCATACGGATCCGCCATGAGAGGCGGAACAGCCAACTGCTTTGTAGTTATCTCAGATAAGGAGATAGGGGCACCGGTAAGTTACAATCTTGAAGATCTCATAGTTATGAACGGCCCGTCACTTCATGCCTTTCTGCCTAATCTGAAACCGGGCGGAAACCTCTTTATCAACAGCACGATTGTTAAAGACAATATTGAAAGGAAAGATATCAATATCGTTGAGGCTCCGGTAACTCAGATGGCCATAGATATTGATAATCCGAGAGCACTTAACGTTATTATGCTCGGCGTGTATGTAGGTGCGACTGACGCGGTGCCTGAAGAGGTAATTATCAAGGGCATTGAGCATAAGTTCGCAGCAAAAGAAAAACTTATAGCACCTAATGTAGAGGCATTTAAGATGGGTCTAGAAATAGGGTGTAAGCAAAAATTATAAAAGGGAATACGCTTGAAATTTCAAGGGAGCGGGGAGTTATGACTTTCCGCTCCTTTGTGGTAGAATAACTAATGTACGTGAAGAAACAGAGGAAGTTTACCATACTTTATTATTGAAAAGAAAGACAAAACGTATTATAAAAACGGTACTTACAGTAATTCTCATACTGCTGGAAACAGTGGCAGTGGTTTTAAGCTGTGCAATCATCAACTTATTCTCAGAAATCAATATTATTGAAAGACAGAGAGTTGCCGGAGTTGAAATAATGTTTTCTTCAATAGAAGAATCTAAAGATATAAAAACTGCCGCAAAAGAATCCATAGCTGAATTCATAGAAGAACACAGATGGAAGGGACCTGTTTTATCCAGAGGCTCCGGTACCGTTATGGGACCTTCAGGAAAGGAAACATACTATAATCTCAATATGGCAGGCGTTGTAAATATAATGAGACGTATGGGCAACGAAGATGAGTATTGGGTCAGGGATGACGGATGTAAGATGCTCGGGGACTATATTATGGTAGCAGCGAATCTCAACGTTCATCCGAGAGGATCTATTGTTGAAACTTCGCTCGGGAAGGCCATAGTGTGTGATACCGGCGGATTTGCAAAGAGAAATCCGAATCAACTGGATGTAGCCGTCACCTGGTAGATTATAATGAGCAAACAAAGTTATAACAAAGCAATAAAAACGAAGAAGCCTTCTATGGCAGCAGAAAAGCTGCTTTCAAGGCTCTCTTTTTATATCATCGCTATAATAATCCTTATGTTCCTCGGCCTTTTACACAAAAATGGTCCGTGGAGAGGATTCCCAATGCCTTGGATATTTAATATGAGGGATGCGAATATTGCATACTTTATCTCTTCGCTTGTTATAAATGCAACGGCCGTTGTCGCTGCGGATGTTATGACATGTATATATATTCATGCAAAAGAGCCGAAGCTAAAAATCCCGACCAAATCAGTTAAGAACGAAGAGACTCTTTCTGAAACAATTGAAATTGCTTCAGCTGAGAAAGATGCTGATGCTATGCCTCAAACTCAGATCAGGCAGGAATTGCGCAGGGCTTTAGAAGGAGTAAAAGAGATAAATAGTGAAGAAGACTCTCAGCAGAAGTTAAAACAGATAACGTTAAAAGTACGAGATAATAAATCAAAGAAAAGAGAAGGAAGTCCGGTATCCGGGATAAGAATTGCTATAGCCGGTATTATACTGCTTTTGACATTCGTCCTTCCGACATTTTTTGATAATGATTATGATGATAATTATTTAGACTGGGACGATGATGAGATAGTACTTGATGCAGGTGATGAAGTTTATACAGATGCGGAATCTGCAGTACTCGGCAATGCAGAATATTTGTTCGGATTACTGGAAGACCGGGATGATGAGAGGCTTTCAGAGATATTCAGTACACTGGAATGCGATGAAATATTGCAGTATACCGATTGGACAGATCTTGATTATGAAGAAATAGAAACATTTATGTCTGATGATGAAAGCTATGCGGTATCCAAGTATTTAGTGAGTGATTGTGACGAGAATAATCATATTTTCGCAATATATACGCTTCTGAATAAAGAAGAGGGCAATTATAAAGCAGACACAAAAGGACTTGCTATATGCCGCGATATAATCGATTCAGAAGATACTGAAGATTATTACTATGAGGAATTAATAAAAAAATCTTATCTGCTAATTCCGATAGAAAAATTATACGGGGAAGCAAAGATAAATAATATTCCGATACTATTATGGCATCCGAATAAAAACGATTATTCTGATGAATCAGATAATGAAAATAATAATGTAAAAATAACAACTTAATGATTGTGTGTATGAGAACAGGGGCTGATATACAGCCCCGAAGCTTATCTTTATAACTATTCCTAAAATCATAATTTTCGGAATAGTTACGACCTCGAAATTCGCTTTCTAAGCGATTTTATCAATATGAGTCGATATCTATTACCTTGTGTTTTCAAGGGTTTTACGCATTATTCTATATTATTTATAATAAGAACCGAAGTCTTGGCCGGGATGCGATTAGTAGCCTACTGACTTCGGTCTTATTTAATAAAACACACTATCTAGACATATATCTTGAGGAGATACATGAAGCTAGCAATTTATCTGTACACAGGAACCAGTATTACATCTCCCGGATGAATATCTCCTGCGCTGATATCATTTATATCGTAGATATCATATAAAGCAGATCTTATATTAATATCTGAATCAGGATTATAAGTCTCCACTATATTCCATAATGTATCATCATCCTGGATCTTCACTTGTACATAATCGACATGGGACTCAGCATCAGCATGTCCTAATCCGAATAATCCGTATCCTGCAAATATAATCGTCATAGTGCATATAAGCACGAAGACAAAGAATCTGAAAGGTTTAACTATCTTATATTTATGCTTTCTGTTGTTAGATGTGTTCTTGATTGTTTCCTTCATATCGGCCACCTTCTTTCGTGAACGCTTGTTCTGATAGAGTGATTATAAACACTTGTTCGCACCCTGTCAATACTTTTTTCAAACAAAAGTTCATTTTTTTAACAATAAAAAAAGCAGCGCTTAGCTGCGGCTGAAAGTGTTGAAATTTCAATAAGTTGAAGATTTACATTACCCTTTTTCTTCCAACTTATCCAAGTATTTAATCAGGCTTTTTCTTTTTATAAAGCAAATAATCAAGATTATTACAGCTGCAATTATTACTACGCCTATCGCCCTGTAGTTCCCTGCCCCGTAGAAGTGACCGAGGAGTAAACTGCCTATCATGCCGGGACATCTTCCTATAGTTGAAATAATAATAAAAGGTTTAAACTTCATTTCGCTTATACCGGCCACATATGCAACGAGATCCTTAGGGACTCCCGGAAGAACATAAATCAACAGAACTATAAGAAGTCCTTTACCTGAATTAAGCTTTCTTTGGTAATCCTGGACCTTATTTTTATCGAAAAAAAGATATAACATATCCCTGCCGAGAAGTTTGGCCAGATAGAATGCTATTGTAGCTCCTATGGCAGCTCCGATCAGAGACAGCAGCAGACCGCCGCTCACGCCTAACATATAGCTGGCTGCAAACTGTATCGGTTGACCCGGAATAACGCATATTATAACCTGAAGAATTTGCAGAATGAGAATAATTAAAGCAGAGATGTGCTTATTTGCCATAAGGTACGCGACTAGGCGATCAGCAGAGTCCTTACTGAATATTTCCGAGCCGTATTTCAGGTATAAAAAAGCAGGAATACCTGCGATAACGATAAGAAGCAGGACAAATTTGATGATTGCCGCTATTTTCTTTTTCCTGCTGTAATCGCCTGTTTCCGGCATATCAGAGTAATCCTTTATTAATAAGTTCGCTCAAACTCTTTACTACACCAAACGATGAATGCTCATATGTCAAACCGCCTTGGAAATAAGCGATATAAGGCTCTCTGAGAGGCGCATCAGCGGAGAGTTCTATTGATGAACCCTGAACAAATGCACCGGCAGCCATAACCACTTGATCGCTGTAACCCGGCATATCCCAAGGCTCCGGAGATACATAAGAATCTATAGGCGAGGCCGACTGAATTGCTCTGCAGAATGTAAGCATTTTTTCGGGATCTTCGAATTTTACAGCCTGTATAATATCGCTTCTCTTTGCATCGGCATCCGGCATAACATCAAAGCCGAGATTTCCATACACTTTGCCTGCAAGCAAAGCACCTTTTAAGGCCGAATTTACAACCTTAGGGGCCAGAAAGAGTCCCTGTAAGACATTTCGGTTCTGCCCGTATGTAAGCCCGCACTCAGAACCTATACCCGGGCATGTAAGCCTGTAAGAGATTCTTTCTACCAAATCTTCTCTACCGACTATATAACCGCCTGAAAGCGCGAGACCCCCGCCCGGATTCTTTATAAGAGAACCGGCCATTATATCTACGCCTAATTCCGTAGGCTCAATAGTGTCGACGAATTCGCCGTAGCAGTTGTCAAGCATTACTATTTTCTCCGGGTTGATACCGTGAACGATTTCGCATGCCTTTTGTATACTATCCAAAGAGATAGCGGGCCTGAAATCGTAACCGGTGGACCTTTGCATGGCAACTACTTTGGTATTTTTTGAGACTTTCTTTGAAATAGCATCAAAATCGAGGTCTAAATCAGGTGTAAGAGGTATTTCAGAGTACTTAATACCATAATCGATTATCGTCCCCTTAAAACCTTCACTCGATTTTTTAATTACTGTCCGGAGAGTATCATAAGGAGTACCGCTTATTTCAACAAACTCATCTCCCGGAGCCAGTAAACCCAGTAAAGTGCTTGCAATTGCATGGGTTCCGTTGACTATATTCGGACGCACCAGTGCGGCTTCCGTACGGAAAACAGACGCATATACCCTCTCAACAGCCTCTCTTCCGGCATCGTCATAGCCGTATCCCGTACTCCAATCGAAGTGAGTGGCATTTATGTGATTATCCTGAAAAGCTTTCAGAACTTTTAACTGGCATACTGCTGCTATATCATCTGTTTCTTTAAATCTTTCAGACAGTTCATCCTCAGCTTTTGCAACTATCTCAATTGCTTTTTTATCTATATTGAATTCTTCTTCTAAATATCTAGCATAAGAACTCTGCATCAGTCCTCATCCTTTCTTTCTATTTCCCACTCCATGTCGTTTACAAGATCTCGTTTTACATTCATCTTATGCTGTGCATAGAGCTGTGTTGTGGTTACTTGCTCGTGGTCCAAAAGTGCTGCCACGTCATATATCGAATTACCTCTGTTTATAAGAGATGTAGCTGCCGTAGCTCTCAACTTATGAGGGCTGTATCCGGCTCGCCTTGAAGTGTTCAGGGCGATTGAAGTATATTTCTTTACCAGTTCTCTGATGGCGCGTTCAGTGATACGCTTACCCTGAAGAGATAAGAACAATGCGTCTTCCTCGCTGCTTTCTTCAGGTATTACGGTCTTTCTCTCCGTGTTGATGTAGTCATTAAGCACCATCACAACGGACTTATTCAAAGGCATAATCGATTCCTTGCCCCTCTTCCTGTATATCTTAAACTCCCCTCTTGAGAAGTTGAAAGAACTCAGGTTGAGCTGTTGGAGTTCACTTAGTCTCAAACCGTAAGTTACAAACATTACCAGTATGGCTTTGTCACGCAGCTTTGTTTTCTCCCAGTATGATCTTTCGTGATCCGTCAGCCCCGTTCCGTTTGATACTGCATCCAGCATTATCATAACCTCATCATCCTGAAGGGCCTTGATTTCTCTTTCTCCGGGTTTAGCAACTTTTATCGGATCAAAGCCGTCGGTTATATTGTGTTCTATAAGGCCGTCTCTGTAGAGCTGCTTGAACAGCACGGATATAGAGGATTTTTTTCTGGCAAGTGAGCGATTGCTGTTTTCGTATACGGTCACTGTATTTCCGTCGTCAACCATGTATTTGCGGCAATAGTCGATGAAGAGGTTTATATCCTGCGACACGATATTGTTCAGCTCATCCGAAGTGATCTTATTCGTTGTCTCTGCATCGGTCAGATCGGTTTCGTTTATTAGATAGTTCATAAAGAATTTAACATCGTGAAGATAGGCCAGCCTGGTCATTGGAAGGACATTTCCCTTGAGATAAGCAAAGTATGAGCGCATAAAAGAAGGAAGTTCCTTTTGTATAGATTCGCACTCCATATAAATATCGTTTTCTTTTTTTACGATATTATCAGGCTTATCGCTCTTATTATGAGATTTAAATTCCTTGCTGTTATAGGTGGTTTTGGCCATTTCACTACTCCGGCTTGTAATCGATTATGCGGTCGACAATCTCTCCGACGGATTCACCTTTTTCTATATTTATCCAATTGGCAAAATCATATCTCTTGAGCCATGTCAGCTGCCTTTTAGCGTAATGCCTCGTATTCTTTTGAATCTCCTGCGTTGCAGTATCGAGATCGCATTCACCGTAAAGATAGCCGACGATCTCTTTGTATCCTATGCCCTTCATGGACGGAAGATCTATACTGTATCCTCTCGCTATGAGTTCGGACACTTCTCTCACAAGTCCGTCGTGTATCAGCTTGAGTGTTCGCTCGTTGATTCTTTTATAAAGCCATGCCCTATCCATATTCAGAGCAAAGAATTTAAAATCATAATCGTTATTAAACTTGAGATTCGAGAGATCTCCGATACCTCTGCCGTACTCATAAGCTTCAATGGCTCTTATGACCTTCCTGACATTGTTAGGATGAATTCTGGAAGCGGCGTCCGGATCAAGAGCTTCGAGATACTGATGCATGTATACAGAACCTCGTTCTGAGGCTGTTTTTTCAAGTTCTTCCCGCCTGCTGTCATCGTCAGCTTCGGCACCGAAATTCATATCGTATATTATGGAATTAAGATAAAGACCGGTTCCTCCGCATACGATAGGAGTCTTTCCTCTGGAAATAATGTCATCAATGGAATTAAGTGCCATCTCCTGATACTTGGCTACCGTCATTGACTCGTCCGGATCCACTACTGAGTAAAGGTGATGAGGAACACGAGCCATAAACTCATGGCTCGGCTTCGCACTTCCTATATCCATGTATTTGTACAGCTGAATGGAATCGCAGTTTACTATCTCTCCCCCGATTCTCTTGGCCAGATAGAATGAAATAAGGCTTTTGCCTGTAGCTGTAGGTCCTGTAATTATATATACGGTTTTCTTCATCCGAATCTCCTTGAAATATGATTATATCTATGCTCTTTTAAAAGCACGTTCAACGTCATTGCGTGTGATTTTAATAAATGTAGGTCTGCCGTGAGGACAGGAATAAGGATTATCGCAGTGCGAAAGCTCCCTAAGCAGTTCCTCTGTCTCAATCTCAGACAGTCTGTCTCCTCCCTTTACGGCGGATTTGCAGGATTTCATAATGAGCTTATCAACAACCTTGCTGTTAATCCCGTATCCGATTTCGGAAGAATTACAGAAGGCATTAACAAATTCCTCTGATTCAGACGCATCCATGAAAGACGGAATGGACTTAATAATAAAGCTTCCGCTGCCGAAGTCCGAGATATCGTAACCCAGTGTACATAAAACTTCAAGTATTTCATCTTTCATTTGGTACACATCGGCACTTACATTAATCATAATCGGGCTTATAATCGGCTGTGAGAGTTTTTTCTCGGAATTGTATACTGCGAGAAGTTTCTCGTAAAAAATCCTCTCATGGGCAGCATGTTGGTCGAATACGTACAGCTTGTCTCCTTCTTCCATGATGATATATGTGTCGAACACATAACCCTTGCAAACCAAATTGTCGAAGTCCATAGACAGCTTAGCGGATTCTTCATCGGCCTTTATATCTTCATGAACTGAATGCTGCTTAGGTATGTATTGCTCAGAATCTTCCTCTCTGCTGAGAGAACCCAGATATTCCTTAATCGTAGACTGCTCAGATACTTCTGATGCGTTTTGAACATCTGCATCAGCTCTTGTGTATTCAGACTTCAGAGCATGAGTTTCATATGTATCAATCGCTGAAGTGTATTCCCTTCTATAAGCCGGATTCGGAACGGAAGCCCTGCTGTCCAAGCTAGAAGCAACGGCATCGCTGATTCTTCTGCTCAGCTCATTTGCGTGAAGAAAGAGAATCTCTTTTTTCCCCGGATGTATATTAACATCTATAGCGAAAGGATCCTCATCGATGAAGAGGATTGCTACCGGAAAACCTGAAAAAACCCTGCCTCCGTAACCGTCAGAAAGTGCGTTTTCTATTGTTTTACTGCTGACCAGTCGTCCGTTTACGAAAAACAATTGGCCTTTACGGCTGCTCAAAGTAGTTCCGGGAGCAGATATATAACCCTTAACTCCGTTTCCGTCTACTGCTATAAGAGAAGAGTGTGCATTATCCGGATATAGTGTTTTAATAACGGTATTTACGTCCCCGTTACCTGATGTCGTAAACAGGGTCTGCCCGTTATTAATCATCATAAATCGTATGTCCGAATAGTAAATGGCATATTGCTGCACCAGTTCCGTAATTACCGAAGCCTCTCTCGCATCACTTTTCATGAATTTGCGGCGTGCGGGAGTATTGTAAAAAAGATCTTCAACAATGATGGTGGTTCCTTTATTGGCACCCACCTTTTCTTTGGATATAACTTTACCTGCGTGAAGCATCAGTTTGGTACCGCTGATATCATCAGAAGTCTTGCTGACTATGGTGAGCCTTGAAACTGCGCTTATACTGGCCAATGCTTCGCCTCGAAAACCGAGAGACTGTATATTGTCGAGGTCTGCAGCGCTTGTGATTTTACTGGTGGCGTGTCTGAGAAAAGCGGTTTCGATTTCATCTGAAGATATTCCGCAGCCGTCATCCGTAATTCTGATATAAGAAGCGCCGCCACCCCTTATTTCAACAATAATTGAAGATGCAGCTGCATCTATGGAGTTTTCTATAAGCTCTTTAACTGCCGATACGGGCCTTTCGATGACTTCACCCGCAGCTATCTTATCTGCAATAAAACTGTCGAGTATCCTAATCATCATTTAACTCACTTTCACAAATACTTTTAATCTCCTGAAGCCTGTTTATGGCCTGCAAAGGAGTAAGATTATTAATATCTATGGATTCAATCTTGTCTATGAGCTCGTTATACCCGGCAGTATTAATATCTTTACCATAATCATTATCAGTCAATTCCTCTGAAACCTTTGCATTTGAAGGCTTTGAGGCGAGCTCAACTGCTTCAAGTTGTTTAAGTTTGATTCCTGCAGCTGTTCTTATTTCAGAAGGAACGCCTGCAATTCTGGCAACGTGAATACCGTAACTCTTGCTTGCAGAGCCCTCGACTATATTGTGCAGGAAGACTATATCGTTTCCGTCTTCGGCAACAGCCACTGAAAGATTGCATATACCCTCACTTAAGTCTGCAAGTTCGGTGAGCTCATGATAATGAGTTGCGAACATCGTTCTTACTCTGTTGCTTGGATTTGCAAGGTATTCTGCCGTAGCCCATGCGATGGATAATCCGTCAAATGTGCTGGTGCCTCTTCCGATCTCATCAAGAATAATCAGACTCTTAGATGTCGAATTTCTTAGGATTCCTGCCAGTTCACTCATTTCAATATAAAAAGTAGACTGGCCGTAGGCGAGATTATCTGATGCTCCTATTCTTGTAAATATCCTGTCGCAGATGCCGATAACGGCAGATGATGCGGGAACAAAACAGCCTATCTGGGCCATAAGCACTATAACGGCTGTCTGCCTCATATATGTCGATTTACCGGACATATTCGGACCTGTAATAATAAGCATGCTTCGCTCTGACATATCTAAATATGTATCGTTGGACACGAATATTCCGCTTCCGAGCAGCTGCTCTACAGCAGGATGCCTTCCCTCTTTGATGTCTATTACATCTCCGTCATTAACTACAGGCCTAACGTAGTTATTGTCAATTGAAACCTTGGCAAATGACAAAAGAACATCCAATGTCGCAACAGCGGAAGAAGCTCTCTGAAGATCATCTATGAATGGCAGAATGCTCTCTCTCAGTTTCTTGAATTCTTCATATTCCAGTTTGTTAATTTTGGCTTCGGCGCTGAAAACAAGGTCTTCCTTTTCTTTCAGTTCCGGAGTAACGAATCTTTCGTTATTGACAAGAGTCTGCTTTCGTATGTAGTTTTCAGGTACTTTGTCTGCCAAACCTTTGCTTACATCAATGTAATAGCCGAAAACCTTGTTGTATCCGACTTTTATTGTCTTTATACCCGTTCGCTCTCTTTCTGAGGCTTCAAGACCTGCTATCCATTCTTTAGCACCTGAAATTGATGCTTTAAGCTCATCGAGTTCGTAAGAGTATCCCTTTTTAATGATGCCGCCTTCTGTTACGGTCATAGGCGGCTCCTCAGTGATGGCTCTTTCTATGCTGCTGTGCAGTTTGGGAAAATCCGAAATGTTCAAATTGATTTCTTTGAGCAAATCCGCATCGAAGTAATCAAGGAAAGACTTGATATCCGGTAATTCGCGGATAGTTTTTTTCAAAGCAATCAAATCTCTGGCATCCGCTCTGCCTGATGCAATTCTGGCCGTAAGCCTCTGAAAATCGTAGACATTTTTCAATGCATTTGAAATATTGTTGGAGACCAAAGGGTTTTGGCTGATTTGCTCAAGTGCCTCCAGTCTGTCATTTATCATATCCGATGAAGTAAGAGGCTCTTTTATCCAGCTTTTAAGAAGTCTGCCGCCCATTGCGGTCTTTGTTTTATCCAGTACTCCCAGCAGAGATCCTTTTGTTTCGTGGTCATATAAAGTTTCAAGAAGCTCAAGGTTTCTGACGGTGTTCTTATCCAGCCTCATATTGGAGCCGTTCGCCTTTATGGAAAGAGTCCTTATTTGGGCCGGATCAGCCTTCTGGCTCTCGGAAAGATATATCAGAAGAGCTCCCAAGGCTGAAATCATATTATCTCTTCCTTCGAGATCGAGAGGTATTAAAGATGCAGTTTCAAAGTGACGTAACAGATACTCTCTGCATGCTTTAGAGCTGTAATATGATTCATCTAATTTATCAATATAAGGATTGATGAAATGAGACTTCATGCCCTCCTCTATTTTTGCATAATCATCCTCGCTGATAATGATTTCTTTAACATCTAAAACAGCAAGTTCGTTAATAAGGTTTTCGCTGTCAGTTGAGTAATCGAATTCTTTGGCGCTGAGTTCACCGGTAGTAATATCGGCTACGGCAAGGGCGCTTCCCTCATCACTTAAACGAACGGAAGCTATATAAACATTATCTCCTGCCGAATCGGGATCCGGTATATCCAAAGTGCCCGGTGTGTATACTCTGGTAATCTCACGCTTAACAATGCCTTTGGCCTGAGCGGGGTCTTCGGTTTGCTCGCAAATAGCTACTTTGTAACCCTGCTTTACCAAACTTACGATATATGAATCAACTGAGTGGTGAGGCACACCGCACATAGGGGCCCTCTCTTCAAGTCCGCAGTTTCTCCCGGTAAGAGTAAGATTAAGAGCTTCGGATGCAGTCAGGGCGTCATCGAAAAACATCTCATAAAAATCACCAAGTCTGTACATCAGGATTGCATCCTGATATTCATCTTTGATCTTCTTATACTGTTGCATCATCGGTGATAACTTTTGCTCTGACATTTAACTATTCCTAAAATATTCTAAAAAAGCTGTAAAAAAGTGTAGGGAGAAGAATTACTTCCCCCTACCACCCTTAGTTATGTTCTTTATGTCACGCTTACAGGCGGACAAACATATTGAATTATCTTGCGTTGTATGCTGCTACGCCGAGCTTGATGATCTCGCACGCTCTTCTCATCTTATCCGGAGAGAGTACGTATGCGATTCTCATTTCGTTGCCGCCGAGTCCCTTGTTTCCGTAGAATCCAGGTGCAGGTGCGAACATTGCTGTTTCACCATTGTCGTCGAATTCCTTGAGCAGGAACATCAGGAAGTCCTCGATGTTATCTACAGGAAGTTTGCACATCATGTAGAATGCGCCTGCCGGCTTCTGGCAAACTACGCCAGGAATCTTGGAGATTTCTTCATAAGCTGCGTCTCTTCTTGCTTCGTACTCAGCCTTGGCCTCGTCATAGTATTTCTTATCCATTCTGTAGAGTGCTGCAGCACCAATCTGCTCGAGTGTAGGTACGCAGAGTCTGCCCTGTGCGAGCTTGAGCATAGCTTCCATGAACTCTTTGTTCTTGGAGATAGCAGCTCCGATACGAGCTCCGCATGCGGACCATCTCTTGGAAACGGAGTCTACGAGAATAACTCTGTCAGCGATGTCGTCGAGCTGTCCGAATGAATGAGCCTCAGCACCGTCATATACGAACTCTCTGTATACTTCGTCTGAGAGAATCCAGAGGTCATGCTCTTTGGCAATATCTCCGATGAGTTTCATGTCTTCAAGTGTCAGTACACGTCCTGTCGGGTTACCAGGAGACAGGCAGCAGATAACTTTAGTCTTATCCGTGATAGCTGCTTCAATCAGGTCTCGCTTGGCCCAGTCATAACCGTCCTCAGCCTGAGTTGTAATCGGCTTAAGAACACCGGACACCTCATTGCAGAATGTGTTATAGTTGGTGTAGAAAGGCTCGGCTATGATAGCTTCGTCTCCAGGGTTAAGAAGAGCTGTAAAGGCAAGGATGAGAGCCTCGGATCCGCCGTTTGTAACGAGGATGTCCTTTCTCTCGTACTCCATACCAAAATCTCTCTTCATGTAGTAAATCATGGCATCCAGAAGTTCATTAACTCCGCCTGATTCAGCGTAAGCTATAACCTTCTGATCGAAGTTGTTGATTGCTTCCTTGAAGCATGGCGGTGTCTCTATATCAGGCTGTCCGATGTTGAGACGATAGACTTTCTTACCTTTTTCCTCGGCCTCAAAAGCAAAAGTGTTGAATCTTCTGATTGGCGAGAACTGCATTGATGCACATCTTTTTGATACTTCCATTTTATTCTCCTTACATACAAGAACATTAATAAAAGCTGGTAATAAATATAATCATATTATTTAGTTTTCATGGCATTGTGTGCTTCGTTTACCACTCCGCTCACATCCACTTTATTATCGCATTTTTTATGCGAAAGTAAAAGTATATATTCTATATTTCCTTTGGTACCTTTAATAGGTGAATACGATAATTCTTTAGGGTACAAACTGGAACCTTCGGCATATCCTATTACATTGCTTATAACTTCCTCGTGAACCTTGGGATCTCTGACAATCCCGCCCTTTCCTACCTGCTCTCTGCCGGCTTCAAATTGCGGTTTAACGAGGCAGAACACAAGACCTTCATCACTTAATAATTCAGACGCTACAGGAAGCATATGTGAAAGAGATATGAAGCTGACGTCGATACTGATTAAATCGATTGCCTCCTCGATTAAATCAGTATCAAGATATCTGATGTTTGTCTTCTCCATATTGATGACTCTGTCATCGGTTCTGAGCTTGTAATCCAGCTGTCCGTATCCGACATCGATGGCATACACCTTAGATGCACCGTGCTGAAGCATGCAATCGGTAAAACCTCCGGTGCTGGCACCCATATCTACGCAAACTGCGTTCTTGCAGTTAATTCCCCATTCTTCTATACCCTTCTCAAGTTTAAGGCCTCCACGGCTTACATACGGGCATTCTTTTCCTTCTACGATTATTTCGGATTCTGTATCAAAAGAAGAGCCGGGCTTATCCTGAACTTTTCCCTCTACCTTAACAAGACCGGCCATTATTATTCTTTTGGCCTTCTCTCTGGACTCTGCGAGTCCTTTGTTTACAAGCAAAACATCTAATCTGTCTTTCATTGAATTATCTTTAATATCCTGTTTGCAATAGATTCAGCATCTATACCGCAAAGTTTTCTGAGAGAAGGAATATCTCCGTGTTCAATAAACTCGTCAGGTATGGCTATATTGAGTATGCCGAATTTTTCATTTTTGTAATATGCACTGAAGGCCTCTCCGAAACCGCCGCTTAGCACATTGTCTTCCAAGGTAACTACAAGCCTCGTATCGATGTTTCTCCATGATGTGTCTAAAGGCTTTACAACGGCGACATTGGTAACACCGACGGAAACCCCTTTTTCTTTCAGGATATCTGCTGCTTCCAAAGCCTCATCCAGCATTGCGCCTACGGCAAGAATCTGCACTTTCTTTCCCTCGCTGATAACAGTATTGGAGCCTTTAAATCTGGATAATCTAAGATGCTTGGCCTCTGCGCTTCCTCTCGGATATCTTATTGCTACCGGCCCATCCATGTTAACGGCAAATTCAAGCATTTCTGCCAGTTGATAACCGTCACAAGGAGCAAGAACCGTCATTCCGGGTATCATGCTCATATATGAGAGGTCGAAAACTCCGTGATGAGTAGGTCCGTCTGCTCCTACCAAGCCTGCCCTGTCTAGAGCAAATACGACATGAAGATCCTGAAGTGATACATCTTGTATAAGATAATCAAACGCTCTTTGCATAAAGCTTGAGTATATTGCAACTACGGGCTTATAGCCTTGCTTAGCCATTCCGGCTGCGAATACCACGGCATGTTCTTCGGCAATACCTACGTCGAAATATCTGTCTGTATGTGCCTCATAAAACGGAAGAAGACCGGTGGCCGTACCCATGGCAGCCGCAATAGCAACAACCTTCTTATCTTTATGGGCTATTTCCGTTAATGTATCTCCGAATACTTTGGAATATGAAGGTGCATCTGATTTTGAAACGACCTCACCTGTCTCGGGGTCGAAAGCTCCTATTCCATGGAACTTACGAGGATACATTTCACTTATTTTATAGCCTTTGCCCTTCTTTGTTAGTACGTGAATCAGCGTCGGACCGTTATATTCTGAGGCAGATTTAATAATCTTAACCATATTATCAATATCGTAACCATCTACAGGCCCGAAGTATTTGATGCCCAGACTCTCAATCAGATGGCCTTCATCGCTGAGCATGCTGTATCTGATTCTTTCTTTGGAGCTGCGGAGCCCTTTAAAAAGAGGCCTTCCGATAACAGGAACATTTCCAAGCGCTGATTTTACGGAGGTCTTAGCATCATCATATTTTTTTGATGATCTCAGTTTGTTCAGATACTGATGCAGCGCACCTACGTTATGAGCGATAGACATACCGTTGTCGTTCAGTATTATATTCACATTTGTCTGGCGATCTCCGATATTGTTTAAAGCCTCATATACTATACCGCTGGTAAAAGAACCGTCCCCTATTACTGCGGTAACGCAATAGTCGTCTCCCGCAAGGTCTCTTGCGGCGGCCATGCCGCTTGCAGCACTGACGGAAGTGCTGGAGTGCCCCGTTTCATAGCAGTCGTGCTCGCTTTCGCAGACTTTCGGAAATCCGGACATACCTTTGAATTTTCTCAGATTATCGAAACCTTCTGCCCTTCCGGTCAATATCTTATGAACGTAAGTCTGGTGCCCTACATCATATATTATTTTGTCCTTTGGACTGTCGAATACTCTCATCAGAGCTATACTGAGTTCCACTATACCCAGATTGGACGCTAAATGACCTCCTGTTTTGGATACTTTATCGATAAGAAATCCCCTGATTTCTTCCGCCAAATCATAAAGATCATCAGTCGGAGCTTCTTTGCATATTTTCAATAAATCATCTTTAAGTAAATCGTACTTCATATCTAATTATTTCTGCTTTCGAGCATATCTGCGAGTTCAATAAAGAAATCGGAATTATCGTATTTACGAATAGCATCTTTTGCTTCCGAACTAAGCCTGTGAAGTTCTGCTTTAGCATCTTGCATACCGTGCACAGATACGTAATTACACTTATCCTGTTCTAAATCTTTTCCCAGGGTCTTACCCATCAGCTCTTCGTTTCCTTCATAGTCGAGAATATCATCGGCAATCTGAAATGCGATTCCGAGATTCTTCGCATATGTGGTAAAGTCGTCAATCATCGATTCATCAGCCTGTGCCAGCATCAAACCGGCCCTTACGGGAGCTGTAATCAGATCAGCGGTCTTATGCTCTTCTATAAACCTGACCAAATCCGCGGAAGCTTCTTTATCTTCATTCATTACATCTGCGGTCTGGCCTGCGATCATACCCGAGGCTCCGGATCTTCGAAGTATTTCATGTGCAGCTCTTGAATGTGCATAAAGAGCATCGGCATCTTCTCTTAAATCCAGGGCCTGAGCTGTTATGAGCTCTGCGGCACTGTTTAAAAGACCGTCGCCTGCGAGGATGGCCATAGCCTCTCCGTAAACCTTGTGATTGGAAGGCTTTCCTCTTCTCATATCATCATCATCCATGGCGGGAAGATCGTCATGAATGAGCGAATACGTATGTATGTATTCAACGGCACAAGCATAAGGCAAGGCTCTGTCTGCATCTCCTCCTGCTGCATCGCAGGAAGCGAGAAGAAGAACAGGTCTTAATCTCTTGCCTCCTATTCCGAGACTGTATTCCATGCTTTCTTTCAAAACATTAGCATAGTTTCCTGTATCCGGAAGGAAGTCTAGAAGCCTTTCGTCAACTAAATTCTTGTAATCATTAAAGCTCAGCATCTTTGATTTCTCCGTTTTCAAATATTTCGATTTTTTGAGATGCTTTATCGAGTATTGTCTTACAATATTCGGCTTCTTTCATACCCTCGTCAAAGAGCTTAAGAGAGTCTTCAAGTGTGGTCGCCTGCTTACTTATGTCCGAAGCCGCATTTTGCAATTTGGTAAGTGATTCCGTAAAAGACTTTTCGCTCATCTGTGGTCCTTTCTCTGTCAGAATTCAGTCTCTGTTTTAATATCTGATGCGGTAGCTCTGAAGCTTCCGCTTTTCATTTTTATTGTATAGGTGTCTCCGGAACGTATTGATGATACATCAGGAATGATATTTCCGTCTTCACTGATAACAGCTGCGTATCCCTTTGAAAAAACATTTCTCGGATCGTTCTCCTTGAGGATAATAAGAGCTTTGTCCACCATGGAAGAGGCTTCGCTTATTTTTGCTTTAATACCGGCAAGCAGAAGATCCTTCCTGGAATTAAGAATCTGCCTCTCTGCTTCTATCTTCGCATTGGCTGAAATCAGAAGTTGTTCTTTGAAATAATCGACGGTATCTCTGAGTTCAAAGGTGTTCATTACAGCCATATCGGCAGCAGCCGTCGGTGTCTCCGCTCTTGCATCCGCAACCATATCACTGATGGAGAAGTCAGACTCATGGCCTACAGCGGATATTACAGGGATCTTTGAAGCAAATATGGTCCTGCAAACCGTCTCATCGTTAAAGGCAGCAAGGTCTTCCGGAGACCCTCCTCCGCGTCCGACTATCAATGTATCTATACGCAGTCCGTCATCTGCGAGCTTGTTAGCTTTTTCAATATTCCCACAGATGCTGTTTACGGCACCTACTCCCTGTACGAGTGTCGGGAATATAAGTATATCCGTGAAATCGTTCTTCGCTGTGATGATTTTGCGAATATCTTCTATGGCAGCGCCGGTAGAAGATGTAATAATACCTACCCTGTACGGAAACTCGGGAATCGGCTTTTTATACTTCTTATCGAATAATCCTTCTTTTTCAAGAAGCTGTTTAATTCTGTTGAATTCGGCCATCAAATCGCCTTCGCCAGCAGCTTCGACATGAAGAATACTGAGCGAATAGGTTCCGTTCTTTGCATAAGGACTGATATCACATACGGCTACGATCTTCTTGCCGTTTTCCACCAGCTTCATATCAATTTTTGCTGCATTCGAACCCCAAATGGCACATCTTATCTGGCTATCCGAATCTTTCAGGGTCAGATAATAATGAGGCCCGCTTTTGGACAGCCCGGAAATCTCACCTTCCACGGCAAGACCTCTCAGATTGTAGTCATCTCTGAGCTTTTTGGCTATATATTCATTTACCTGACTTACGCTTACCGGTCTCATTTATGATTAAAAGCTTTCCCCGCCAAAATAGCAGTACCTACGGCATTATCACCTGATAAAGCAGGATCTCCGAACAGAATTCTGTAGGATCCTCTCTTTTGTTTTATCTTAAGCAGTTTACGTATTGTGATGCTGGAGGCAACTCCTCCGGCCATATAGACTTTTTCCGTTCCGTATTTTTCGCAGAGATAATCCGAAGACTCAATAAGAATATCGGAGATCTTATCCATAATCTCGAAAATAACGGCCCTGAGGTCTTTTTCCTTTGATGAAGAGGCGAAACCCATCAATCTTGTTTCGGGCCCTGAGAGATTGAAATATCCGTCTTTTACACGAATAATACCGAGTACATCAGAATCTGTCTTTGCTTCGCATGTTTCAGCGATCTTATCCATCTCAGGTCCTGCAGGAAACGGAAGGCCGATAGCGACTCCGAACCTGTCTATCAATTGACCGAAGCTTATATCCAAACTTCCGCCGACGATCTCAGTATTATAGCCCGCTTTAGAAGGAGTACATTTCAGAAATTCCGTAGTTCCTCCTGAAAGATGCATAAGAATAACGGGATCATCCCCCGCATCTTCAGTTGTATCTATAATCGCTGCAGCGTGTCCTTCCTGATGAGAGAATTCATAGCAAGGCACTCCCAGCAGCTCGGAAATGACTTTTCCCAGATTTACACCTGCCAAAAAGCAAGGCATATATGAGCCTTCGACTCTTCTTGGAGCATATGAAACTCCTACGGATGATACATCACCTCCATCTATTGTTTTCAGCAGTTTCTCCGTTAAGAACGGAAGCTTGTTTGAATGCTTAAAAAAAGCATCCGACTGCCTAAGACCTCTTTCACCTTTCGGCACATCAAGATACTCTGATATGTTTGATAAGATATGTCGGTCTTCATCAACTGCTGCCAATGAAGTCTTGTAATTGGAGGTGTCAATTCCGAGGTGAATCATATTATTCCTTCTCTAAGCTCTTATCGATCTTGGCCAAGACCGAGTTAACGAACTTGTATGATTTTTCATCACCGTATTTTTTTGATAATTTAACGGCTTCATTGATGGATACCGCCTTTGGAATACTATCCATAAACATCATCTCACATACGGCAGTTCTGAGTATCGCCAGATCGGTTTTCGATATGCGATCAAATGACCAATTATCGATATTCGAGGCAATTTTTTCATCAATCTCGGCGATATGTTCTTTTACAGCCGTAAGTGCTTCCACCGCCTGTTTTTTATTCAGGATGTTCATATCTTCTTCCATCACATTCAGTTCTGAATAATCGAACTTGCCTGCAATTTCCATCTGATAGATCATCTGCATTGTTTTTTCTCTGATTACTTCTCTGTTCACTTCGTCCTCTGCTCTTCGTAAATGCCTTCTACTGTGATGTTAACGGTCTTAACGACGATGCCCTCATGCTCCATAAGGCTGTGAATCAAACCTGTTTGAATGTCATAACTAAGCTGAGGAATATTAACACCGTAGTCGACAAGTATGTCCAGATTGATGATGTACTCATCATCTTCCTCGCTTATTTTAACCGAAGGCCTCGTCTTTCCGACACCTTTAAACTTAAGGGTTTCTTCTGTTATCAGTTTTACAAGTCTGCTTTCTTTGCTCATCTGATTTATTGTTCTTCGTCGTTTCCGTTCTTCTTTTCTTTAACCTTAATCTTTATCTTTTCTATTCTACGGTCTTTTACCTTTACGATGGTTAATACATAGTTTTCATACTCTACGGGATTGTATTTAACCTTTTCACGAGGGATCTCTCCCATTAAATCGATGAGGAAGCCTCCTATAGTTTCACTGGTATCAGACTTCAGTTCAATACCGGTCTCCTCTTTAAGATCATCGAGGTATACATTACCGTCAACTTCATATGTATCTTCACTGATTTTTTCTATAATTCTGTCTTCTTCATCGAACTCATCATCGATATCTCCGACGATCTGCTCGATAATATCCTCTACAGAGACAATACCGCTGAATCCGCCGTACTCATCAATGAGCATGGCAAGATGCTGTTTTTCTATCTGAAGTTCTCTGAACAGAGCGTCAATATTCTTTGTTTCAGGCACGAAATATGCAGGTCTGAGGAGCTTCTTAATGTCTACCTTGTCAAAACCTTTCTTCGTGGCGGTGTGGAGATAATCTTTTATATGAAGTATACCGACTATATTATCGGGATCTCCGTCATATACCGGAATCCTCGAATGAGTAAGTTCCATGAGTTCATCAAAATACTCGCTTCTGTCAGCATTGATGTCGAACATAAATACATCGGTACGCGGTGTCATTATTTCATATGCAAGGAGGTCGTCGAATTCAAAGATGGAGTCAATCATCTTGCGACCCTCTTCTTTGATCTCACCTCTTTCCTGTCCTCTGTCCAGCATGGACATAACCTTATCTTCCGTGAAGTAGGAATCGTCCACATCTGTTTTCTTCCCCATGATTTTCAGGATCAGATTGGCTACTCCCTTGCATACCATCACAAGAGGAAATGTCACATAATATATAAACTTCTGAAATCCGACCAGAGCGATGCTGGTTGACTCGCTTGCCTGCGCAGCGAGTTTTTTCGGCAGTATATCCGATAGTCCCGTATATACGATATAGAACAGGATGTTATAAACAATCATCGTAAGAATGACGAATTCTCTCGGAACAAACAAATCCGATTCAGTCACTTCTTTCATACGGCCCAGAACGATGACATTGAAAAGCATAAATGCCACAACAATGCTGATAAAGCTGGCTGCATGATTTGCGTAGTGATATTTTGACGGTTTAGCGAGGAAGTCGGTTATTGCGACTATCTTTTTGTCATCAGGCCTCTCTTCCGCCAATTCTTTAATCTTGTTCCTGTCTACGTAGTCAAGTGCCCTTTTGGATGCAACCACAAGAGCGTTAAATATCATAATAACTACGATTCCGATAATTAAATACAATTCGGGGTGACTGTCGTCCATTTCCTATACCTCTTTTCTTTTTCTCATAATGAAGCCCTCTTTCGGGACTCTTTTAAATCTGATTTTAAGTTTCTGTTGAGGATGCGGAGCGCTTACTATTGCCTCTCCTTCCTCGTTATACATTTCCGTAATTATTTCTTCGTAATACGGAGTGCGCGGTCCGAAAATCTCAACCGTATCTCCTACTGAGAATTTATTACGCTGCTCTACATTCGTGAGCCCCGTAGATTCATCATGTGTTCCGACCAAACCTATAAACGAATAATCTCTCGTGTAGTCGCTTGTAATATAGTTTTGGTCCTCATCTGTCGGCTTGTTATAGTAAAAGCCGTTAGTGAATTCTCTGTGGCTTGCTTTGCAGAGCTCCTCAAAGTGTTTCGGATTGAAACTGTATCCGTCAGGGTCTGCAAGATATTCATCTATTGCGGCTCTGTATGCGGAGACCACCGTAGCCACATAGAACATAGACTTCATGCGTCCTTCGATTTTAAAAGAGCTGACCCCTGCTTCTACCAGATCCGGAATCTTATCTATCATACAAAGATCCCTGGAATTCATGATATAACTCCCGCGGTCGTCTTCTTCAACAGGATAATATTCGCCCGGTCTTTGTTCTTCTACGAGTGAATACTTCCACCTGCAAGGATGTGTACATGCGCCTTTATTGGCATCACGTCCTGCCATGAAATTGCTGAGAAGACATCTTCCGGAATATGAGATGCACATGGCTCCGTGAACGAAGGCTTCTATATCCGTCCCTTCGGGAAGCATCTTGCTCATTTCATTAAGTTCCTTAAGACTCATTTCCCTGGCGGCCACAATTCTCTTTACACCGTTAGAAGCCCAAAAATTAGCTGTCACATAGTTGGTGGTGTTGGCCTGTGTCGAAAGATGTATTTCGGCTTCGGGTATCTGTTCCCTTATAAGCGCAATAACGCCCGGATCCGATACGATAAATGCATCTATAGGCAAATCCTTAATTTTGCTGATATATGCTCTCAGAGGCTCAATATCCTCGTTGTGAGCATATATATTCATGGTCATATAGCCCTTAGCATTATGTGCGTGAGCAAATTCGAGAGCTTCTTTTATTTCATCCGTACTCAAATTCCCCGCACCTGCTCTCAGGCTGAACATCTCACCTCCGAAGTATACTGCGTCGGCTCCGTACAAAACGGCAGTCTTAAACTTTTCCAAGTCTCCGGCAGGAGCAAGTAATTCGAGTTGTATTTCTTTATTTGTCATTTAATTTGATAATAGCCAGACCGTCTCCGCTTTCAGATACGGATACAGTCAGATCCTCCCTGTTTTTTAAATAATCGAGGAATGAATTCATGTATTTTACGCTGGTCCTGTGCCTTTTTGCACCGGGCTTTTTTCTGTCATATATCCACCCGTGTATCAGTATATTGTCACAGACTGTTACAGCACCCGGTGCAGATAGTTTTTCAGCTTCTTCAAAGTATTCTTTATAGTGAGTTTTCCCCGCATCTATAAAGATGAAATCAAACGGCTCCGATACTTCCATATCTTTTAAAATATCGGATGCATCTCCTTCAATCAGTTTAATTCTGTCAGACACTCCGTATTCTTTGAAATTACTTAAAGCCTTTTCGGCCATTTTCGGATTGCGTTCTATTGTCGTAATAAATGCTTTAGGACACTTGGTCGCAAAGAAGACCGACGAATAACCGTATGCTGTTCCGATTTCGAGAATCCGAGTCGGTTTACATATATCCAGCAGAACTGAGAGGAGCCCTTCCGTTTCTCTGAGTATCAGAGGAATATTATCCTCTTCGTTGATCATGCGAAGCCTTTCTAGTTCTTCGTTAATCGGTTTATATTGCTTTTCTATAAATTCCTTTGATGTAATGCTCGTATCGGACATAATTACTCCGAATCATTGCTTTTTTCATCGCTTCTGTCGGCGACAGCATCCCTGTATTCCTGAAGAAGCTTCTGATATTTCTCTTTATTTGCCGTGAATTCATGAGAACCGTCTAATTTAGAACTGTAAACATAATAAACATTATCGTTCTCTTCAGGATAAAGAGCAGCCTTAATAGATTCTTCACTCGGAGAGCATAAGGGTGCTTTCTTTATCTCGCCTTTAGGCATCATATCCATGTTGTACTTGTTATGAATTACGGCGGAAATACTCGGTTTTTCTTTATCAATGGTGGTTTCCGTCTCTATCAGTGAAGCAATATATACTATCTCTCTGACGCTGAGACCGAGTTCATCTGCCCTTGCAGTATAGTCCTCATTAAAAAAGTTTGAGAACTGATTCAGCATGGTGATAATCATCATTGACTCATCAGCACTGCTGTCTATTTGATAGGTCCCAGGAAAAAGGAATCCTTCAACTTGCTTGCTGCCGAGTTTGTTCTTACCGATAAAACTGATTTCCTGTAAATCTTTCGATGCCGCAGCTTCAAGGAATGCTTTTTTATTCACAACACCGTCTCTTGCGAGAGAGGATGCAATCTGTTCCAGATTATACCCTGCGGGTATCGTAAAACCGGAAGAAGTCGTAATACCGTTAGACATTGTTCTTGCAATTGCAAAAGCGTTCATTGACGGAGAAAGATAATATGACCCGGGTTTGAAATTAGTTGAAAAAGATATGCGGGCAACCGCTGAAAAAGCCGAGGCATTATTAACAATGCCTTCGTCTTCCAGAGTTGCCGCTACTTTACTCAGGTCGTCTCCTTCGCCCACAACAACAGTTTTATAGGTCGCAATTGTTCTGTCACAAGGTCTGGACAAAGCGCCTATAATTGCTATAGCCGCGATTACTACGGCCAGAACTATTACTATCAGACGCAGGGTTGTACGCATTATTCTTTAGATCTGCCGAGGTATTCTCCTGATCTTGTATCAATCTGAATCTTCTCACCTTCATTAATGAAGATAGGCACCTGAATAACGGCGCCGGTTTCTACCGTGGCAGCCTTAGTTACGTTTGTAGCTGTGTCGCCCTTAACACCCGGCTCTGTTTCGATTACTTCGAGGTCTACGAAGTTAGGAGCTTCTACATCAAAGGCACCGTCTTTGTAGAACTTAACCGTTGCTATATCATTCTCGCGTAAGTACTTCATTGCCTCTTCTACAAGTTCCTTAGTCAGCGGAACCTGATCAAAAGTGTCCTGATCCATGAAGTAGTAGAGCTCACCGTCGTTGTAGAGATACTGCATCTGCTTAGTCTCGATATGAGCTTTAGGGAATTTGTCGTTAGGGTTGAAAGCTTCTTCCCTTGTAGCACCGGTAAGGATGTTTCTGTACTTTGTTCTTACGAAAGCAGCACCTTTACCCGGCTTTACATGCTGGAAATCAAGAACTACATGTGGCTCTCCGTTCATCTCGAATGTAATACCTTTTCTGAAATCACTAGCGTAAATCATTGAATTCTCCTTTATCTTATAAATAATTGATAACTTGGTTATGTTATATAGTATTAAACGCCCATAGCTTCGCCGATAATCTGAAATACGTCATTCATCATTACCGAGAAAGCGGCTTCAGATTGCATAAACTTTGCTGCAAGAGGTTTTGTAGCAAGCATTGTGCTCAGACTTTGGATTCGGCTCATAAGATCTTCAGGTGGTTCCTGACCGCTGATCTGCGCTGTCTGCAGTTCAATCTGAAGCTTCTGCATATCAGCTATCATCTCTGATACTTCCTTGTCTGCATCAACTTCTTTTCTTACCTTGTCGAATTCAAGGAACTCATTTGACTCTTTTATTGCTCTTGCAAGGCTGTGAGCTTCGTCATATACGTTCATTATACCCTCCTTCTAAACATACATTATCACCGGAATTATTACCGGGTTTCTCTTGGTTTCCGCATATATAAACTTTTTCATATCGGACTTGATTGTCCTGGTAAGCGAGGCCTCATCCATAAGGTGCTCATCCGCGCACTTTCCAATGCTGTTGTATACTACACTTTCGGCCTGCTTCAGAAGATCTTGATTCTCCTGAACATATACGAAGCCTCTGGTATTCAGCTTAGGCTCGGCCATAAGGCCTCCTGATGCCTCATCTATTACAATGGAAACAGTTACTAGTCCGGACTGTGAAAGAGTTTTTCTTTCTTTCAGAACACTGCTTCCGACGTCTCCTATCCCGTAACCGTCAACCATGATGTCTTCTCCGGATGTGTATTCCTTAACGATTTCGGCTTTCTTTCCGTTGACGGACAATGCGTCACCGTTACTCATAACGAATGTACGTGTCTTCGGGAGTCCGAGACGGTTGGCAAGTCTGGCATGCTCTATCAAATGTCTGTATTCTCCGTGAGCCGGCATAAAGAATCTCGGTTTGACCAGTGTCTGTATCAGTTTAAGTTCTTCAGATGATGCGTGGCCGGATACGTGCACATCCATGGCTGATGCCAGAACCACGTCTACCCTCTTTTCATAAAGCTGATTGATTACCTGGGATATTACTTTTTCATTTCCCGGTATCGGAGATGAAGAAAATACAACAACGTCGTTTTTCTTTAACTTTACGGCTTTATGGTTGTCGTAAGCCATTCTGGTAAGAGCAGACATCGGCTCTCCCTGGCTTCCCGTTGTGATGATGGTAAGCCTTTTATCCGGAACATTCTTAATCTTATTTATATCTACAAAGACTGACTCGGGTATTTCATCCATGTATCCGAGTTCCTTGGACAGAGCCAGGACATTTTCCATCGACCTTCCCGAAACCGCAATTTGCCTGCCGTGTTTCATGGAAGCTTCGATGAAGTACTTGATTCTGTGAACATTGGAAGCGAATGTCGCGATGATAATTCTTCTGTCAGTATTGTTAAATATGTCATCGATAGACTTTCTTACTATCGCTTCGGACGGTGTATATCCCTGTCTCATAACATTGGTGCTGTCACAGAGAAGCACATCCACTCCTTCATTGCCGAGCTCTGCAATTCTCGGAAGATCTATTACCTTACCGTCAAGCGGCGAATAATCTACTTTGAAGTCTCCGGTGTGGAACACGTGTCCTCCGGGGAACTTTACCGAGAAAGCTAAGGCATCCGCAATGCTGTGGTTAGTTTGAATGGCCTCAATCTTAAACGATCCGGCCTTAATCTTGTCACCTGCTTTGATGACATGTGTGTCGGCATTCATTCCGTGTTCTTCCAGTTTATGCCTGATCATTCCCATTGCAAGCGGTGACGCATATACCGGAACGTTGATCTCCTTAAGAAGATACGGAACTCCGCCGATGTGATCTTCATGACCGTGAGTTATGATAAGTCCCTTTACCTTAGCTGAGTTTTCTATAAGGTATGTGAAATCCGGAATGACTATATCTATACCGAACATCTCATACTCAGGGAAAGCCAATCCGCAATCGATTATAAGAATTTCGTTGTTACATTCTATGAGAGTACAATTCTTACCGATTTCTTTAAGACCTCCGAGAGGAATAATCTTAAACGGAAGCGGAGTTGTTTTGGCTTTGGTCTTTTTCTTAGCAGAGGTCTTGGCTGCCTTATTCTTCACTGCAGCAGCTACACTCTTTTTGGCTGCAATCTTTTTCGGAACCGCTTTCTTTCTGCTTATATTCTGAATTCTGCCTGAAGCTCTGCTTTTATTATTCTTATTGTTATTCTTATTATTGCTGTTTGTATTTGCCATATATTTCTTTTGCCGCTTACTTGACGACAAAGTTGATTATCTTATTAGGCACGAATATGAGTTTTACTATTTCTTTACCTTCAATCTCGGCCTTAATCTTGTCAAGATTCTTGGCGGCTTCTATTGCTACCTCCTTTTCTGTATCATTTGGCAATTGAATTCTGTCTTTAAGTTTGCCGTTAATCTGAATTACGACTTCCACCTCGTCGAGCACGAGAGCGGATTCATCGTACGAAGGCCATGATACGTTGTAAAGTCTGTCTTCATGGCCCAGCTGACTCCACAGCTCCTCGGTTATATGAGGAGTGAATGGATTCAGTATGGTTACCAAGGTATCGATGGCTTTGTTAAAGAGAGGCAGATTCATATCGGCATTCTGCTTATATTTGTACATCTCATTAACGAGTTCCATGATAGAAGCAATGGCGGTATTGAAGTTAAATCTTCCGCCTATATCCTCGCTAACCTTTTTAATAGTGGAGTTGAGCATAAAGTTAAGAGATTTATCGGCATCGGAGCTGATTCTGATATCTCCGTTAATACTGCTCTCTCCTTTTATATCTGTAATGAAATCATATACCAGTCTGTATACTCTGCAGAGGAATCTGAAGCTTCCTTCCACGCCTTCATCGGACCAATCAAGTTCCTTTTCCGGCGGTGCCGCAAAGAGTATGAACAGTCTGGCTGTATCCGAGCCGAACCTATCCTGAATCTCGGCCGGACTTACGACGTTACCGAGAGATTTACTCATCTTGGATCCGTCTTTAATAACCATGCCCTGTGTAAGCAGATTCTCAAAAGGTTCTTCAACACTGCACATACCGATATCATGCAGGAACATCTGGAAGAATCTCGCATACATGAGGTGAAGGATTGCGTGTTCTACTCCGCCTATGTATTGGTCGACATTCATCCAGTAATCTGCTTTATCCTTGGAAAACGGCAGTTCCTCGTTGTGAGGATCCGCATATCTCAGGAAATACCATGAGGAATCAAGGAATGTATCCATGGTATCAATCTCACGTTTTGCAGGCTTTCCGCATACCGGGCATACGGTATCGATGAAAGTCTTGCTGCTGGCAATCGGAGATTCTCCCTTTCCCGTAAATTCAACGTCTGTAGGAAGAAGAACCGGAAGATTTTCTTCCTTCTCAGGAACCCATCCGCAATCATCACACCAAATCATAGGTATCGGTGTACCCCAATATCTCTGACGAGAGATGAGCCAGTCTCTGAGCTTGTAATTTACTGTCTTGTCACCTATACCCTGCTCGTTAAGCCAATCTATCATTGCAGGGATGGCTTCGAGGTTGTTCATGCCGTCAAACTTACCGGAATTAATCATATTACCTTCTGCTACAAAGGCTTCCTGCAGATCGTAAAGATCGATGTCAGGATTCTCAGGATCAACTACAGGTATTATTTCGAGGCCGAACTTCTTGGCGAAGTCAAAGTCTCTCTGGTCGTGAGCAGGAACAGCCATGATGGCACCGGTTCCGTACCCCATGAGTACATAGTCAGATATGTAAATAGGAATCTCTTTGTTATTTACGGGATTGATTGCATATCTGCCGATGAAAACACCGGTCTTTTCGCTTGTTGTGGAAGTCCTTTCAATATCGCTCTTATGGCGCACTTCCTCCTGATAAGCTTTTACTGCAGCCTCTGCCTCGGTGCCTTCTGCAAGCTCTTCAACGTAAGGGTGTTCAGGTGACATTACCATATACGTCGCGCCGAAAAGCGTATCCGCTCTTGTTGTGAATACCTCAAGAACTTTATCGGAATCCTTAATCTTAAAGTTAATATTGGCACCGTAACTCTTGCCGATCCAGTTGCGCTGCATGGTTTTAACTTTATCAGGCCACCCTTCAAGCTTATCCAGGTTATCGAGAAGTCTGTCGGCGTAGTCAGTAATCTTCAGATACCACTGAGAAAGATTCTTCTTGGTAACTTCTGTTTTACAGCGCTCGCACTTTCCGTCTACAACCTGCTCGTTGGCAAGCACAGTCTGACAGCTCGGGCACCAGTTAACAGGGTTATCCTTCTTATATGCCAGCCCCTTCTTATAGAACTGGATGAAAATCCACTGCATCCATCTGTAGTAATCAGGCTTACATGTGGCAACTTTTCTGTCCCAGTCATATGAAAGACCCATGCTGGCCAGCTGTTTATCCATCTCGTCCATATTCTCATATGTCCATTTGGCCGGCTCAACATTGTTCTGAATGGCTGCATTCTCAGCAGGAAGACCGAAAGAGTCATAACCCATAGGATGAAGCACATTATATCCCGCCATCGTCTTATATCTGGCGATTACATCTCCTATTGAGTAGTTTCTTACATGTCCCATATGAAGTTTTCCGGAAGGATAAGGGAACATCTCAAGAACGTAGAATTTCTCCTTCTCAGGGTCTTCCGAAGTCTTAAAGGCCTCTTCTTCAGCCCAAATCTTCTGCCATTTAGATTCTATTTCCTTAAATTCGTATCTGTCTTTCATACTGTATTCAGTCTCCTGTTACTAGTTTTAATCAATGCGAATTGCTTCGCAGTCGTTCCAAATTTTTTCCAGCGTGTATTTATCTCGGGTCTCTTCGGTAAAGAGATTTACTATAACATCTCCACCGTCAACCAGTATCCATCCCGTCTCAGGGCGGCCGTCTTTACTCTTAGGCTCAATGCCTATTTCAGCAAACTTGTCTTCCACTTCTTCGGCAAGAGCGCCCATTTGTCTCTCAGAACCGGCGGTTGCAAGAATAAAAAAGTCGGCAAATGATGATTTTTCGGCGATGTCTATCATAACAACATCCCTGGCCTTCTTATTGCTGAGCTGGTCGGCAATAACCTGTGCAATTTCTTTACTTTCCATCAATGTTATTTTTTACCTATCCTTTCCTTAATCCATTCCCTGGCTTCAAGTGATGTTTTGTCAGGGACCCTGCCCTTTTCGTATATCTTTCCTATAGTGAAGTCCATTATTATGAGGCAGACTCCGTCAAGATCCGTCTCTGCCTGTTTTTGCAATGCTTTCAGCTGGGGATAATTGCGATTGTCTTCTATGGCATCCGCAACATAGACTATCTCTTCAAGAAGTGCCATTCCCGGTCTTGCTGTAGTATGAGACCTTACTGCGTTAAGTACTTCCTCATCATCTACACCGAATTCGATCTTAAGAATTTCCGCTGCCACCTTAGAGTGCGCCAAAGCGCAATTACCGATGTATTCATCGGGAAGATTATACTTTCTGACAGCCTCGTCCATCTTTTCCTGATCAAAGCATTTAGCTATGTCGTGATATCTTCCGGCAAATTCTGCTTTTTCAACGTCAGCTCCGTATATCTCAGCCAGATGAGACGCCATGTCCTGCACTCCGAGAGAATGTCTGTACCTGCTCTCTTTAAGATTTTCTTTCATGAAGCGTTCCAGGCCATCTCTATCTGTACAATTTATGCTCAATTATGTACTCCTCTACTTCAGGTACTACCATATCTGATATGGAAAGTCCTGCTTTTATCCTGTTTCTGATCTCTGTTGAAGAAGCATCTACAGGCAGCATATCCAGTACGGTGATATTCGCTTTGTATTTGCTCCTCAGAGCTTCTATTTTGGCCATTCCTTCTCTGTCATCAGATCCGGGTCTTCTGGCCGTTATAAGCGGATATTTCGAGAGAATATCATGCCCTCTCCTCCAAGTTTCAACCTCAAGAACCGAATCGAATCCGAGGATGAAGTAAAGCTCTCCTTTTACGACATCATCCCAATATTCAAGAGTCTCAATCGTATAAGAAGGACCCTCTTTCAGTATCTCATAACTCGACAGGGTGAAAGCCGGATTATAGTGCAATATCCTTTTAATCATCTCATATCTGTCATGGCCTGAAGTTGTCGTAGCATCCTGTTTAAAAGGAGATACGTAATCAGGCATGAAGATGAGCTTGTTCAGCCCGCATTCTTTTACGGCTGAATCAGCGACAGATATATGTCCTATATGTATGGGATCGAAAGTCCCTCCGTATATTGCGTACTTTTCGCTCATTATTTTACGGCTATTCCGAGTTCATCCAATGCTTCTGCGTCTGCAGGTGCAGGTGCTTCGCAAAGCGGACACTCAGCTGCGGCATTCTTAGGGAAAGCAATAACTTCCCTTATGCTCTTTTCTCCGAGGAGAAGCATTACGAGTCTGTCCAAGCCGTATGCAAGTCCCGCATGCGGTGGTGCACCGTATTTGAATGCTTCGATAAGGAACCCGAACTTCTCCTGACATTCCTCATCACTGAGACCGAGAACTTTAAACATTTTCTTTTGAAGCTCCTGGTCATGAATTCTGACAGAGCCTCCGCCGAGCTCGACCCCGTTCAGAACGATATCGTATGCGTTGGCCTTCAGACCGAGGATATCGTTGTCGAGTTTATCGAGCTGGTCCAGCTTAGGCTGCGTGAACGGATGATGCATGGCTTTGATCCTTCCGTCTTCATCTTCCTCGAACATCGGGAAGTCTACAACCCAAAGGAAGTTATATTGATTATCATCTAGTAGTCCGAGTTCGGATGCAACCCTTCTTCTGAGGAATCCGAGAGAGTCGTAAGTAACCTTTGACGGACCGCTTACGATGAACACGATATCTCCCTTTCCACCTCCGCAATGCTCGACAAGAGATATAAGTTCATCTTCGCTGAAGAATTTGCCGATGGAAGAAGAAATACCGTTGTCGTCATATTTCACATAGATAAGTCCCTTGGCGCCGTAATGCTTTACTTCTTCGGTGATCTTATCTATTTTCTTTCTTGAGAACTCTGAAGCTCCGCCCGGAACACAGATTCCGCGTACGTCACCGCCTTCTTTCAAAGCATTTGTGAATACTTCGAAACTGCAGTCTTTAAAGAAATCGTTTAGCTTGATAAGTTCGATATCAAATCTTGTATCAGGCTTATCCGATCCGTATCTTTCCATTGCCTCATCATAAGAAAGTCTCGGGAAAGGTGTCGTAACATCGATGCCTTTGACATCATTCATAACCCTTTTGATGAAACCTTCCTGAACTTCGATGACATCATCGACGCCGGCAAATGACATCTCAAGGTCTATTTGAGTAAACTCAGGCTGTCTGTCGGCACGGAGGTCTTCATCACGGAAGCATTTGGCAATCTGCATGTATCTGTCAGCGCCTGAAACCATAAGAATCTGCTTAAACATCTGTGGTGACTGAGGAAGAGCATAGAATTCTCCGTTGTGAACTCTGCTCGGAACGATATAATCTCTGGCACCTTCAGGTGTAGGCTTGATAAGAATCGGAGTTTCTACTTCCATGAAACCGTTTTCATCGAAATAGTCTCTGGTTGTTTTAACAATCTTATGCCTGATTTCAAGATTTCTCTGCATCTTAGGTTTTCTGAGATCGAGATATCTGTATTTCAATCTGAGAGCCTCATCTACATTGTCATCATCTTTGATGTAAATCGGCGGTGTATCTGCACTTGAGTAAATAGTCAAATCATTTGCGAATACTTCTATATCTCCCGTAGGAATATTGGAGTTCTTGGAACTTCTTTCCTTAACAACTCCTTTAACACCAATGCAGAACTCACTTCTGAGCGATTTGGCTTTCTCCAGAACATCTGCAGGAGCATCTTCGTTGAAAGTAATCTGAGTAATGCCGCTTTTATCTCTGAGATCCACGAAAACAAGACCACCGAGACTTCTGGCTTTTGCAACCCAGCCGTTGAGAACGACTTCTTTATCTACATCCGAGATTCTTAAATCTCCGCACATATGAGTTCTTTTAAATAGCATCAGCCAATTCCTCCCTTTTCACCTTCTTTTGTTCTCCGCTTTCCATATCCTTAAGCGTAATCTCTCCGCTCTTTACTTCATCTTCACCGATAACGGCTGTATATGCTGCACCGAGCTTATTGGCATATTTCATCTGACCTTTGAGATTCCTTTCCCTTGTGTCAAGTTCGCAGCGAAGTCCTTTTTTTCTCAGGTCATTTACGAGCTTAACGGCATACTCTCTTGCTTCATCACCTATCCATGCGACAAAGAGCTGCGGCCTTATGTCGCCGCCGAAATCATTTCCGGACTCCTCCATAAGCATAATCAGTCTTTCCTTACCGAGACCGAATCCGACACCGGGCATATCCGGTCCTCCGATTTCTTCGATAAGGTGATCGTATCGTCCTCCGCCGCAGACAGTACCCTGTGCACCAATCTTTGTGGTGATGAATTCAAATGCAGTTTTGGTGTAGTAATCCAGACCCCTTACGATTGAAGGATCTACGACGTACTTGATTCCCATGGAATCCAGATGCGCTTTAAGTTCATCGAAATCCTTTTTACAGTCATCACAGAGATAATCCAGCATCATAGGAGCACCTTTTACGAGTTCCTGATCCTTGTCAGACTTACAATCGAGTATTCGCATCGGATTTTTGTCGAATCTGGATTTACAGGTCTCGCAGAGCTCATCATATTTAGGTCTGAGGAAATCCTGCAAAGCCTTGCGATGCTTTGGTCTGCATTCTCTGCATCCGACGCTGGAGATGTGAAGCTCAACTTCTTCAATTCCCATTCTCTGAAGGAAATCGTATCCGAGAGCGATAATCTCGGCATCAGCCAGCATGCTGGAAGTTCCGAAGTTCTCTATACCGAACTGATGGAATTCTCTGAGTCTACCGGCCTGAGGTTTTTCATATCTGAAGCACGGAATATCATAGAAAAGCTTTGTCGGCTGTGTTTCAGCATAGAGATTACTCTCTATAAAAGCCCTTACCGTTGGAGAAGTACCTTCCGGCTTAAGAGTAATACTGCGTTTACCCAGATCTTCGAATGTATACATTTCTTTCTGAACTACATCAGTAGTATCTCCGATTCCGCGGTTAAAGAGCTCCGTTGCTTCAAACATCGGCGTTCTGATCTCTTTAAAACCGTATTCTTTGCATATTTTCTTCCAAGCATCCTCAATGTATTGCCATTTATATGCATCCTGAGGAAGCATGTCTTTGGTTCCTTTTGGCGCTTTAATTGCCATTTTATCCTCCGAAGTATTTATCTTTTCTTTCGAGCATTTCGTTGAATCGCTCGTTGTATATCTCGTAATTGCTGACGTTGGCGACTCTCTCGATTCTGTCTTCTTCAGGGTAATAAATCTTACCTACGCCGCCTGCGCCGAGCGCTATTATGCTTTGCTTATCCTCCATAATTCGAATGTTATATATGGAGTGCTTTCCTTCAAGGCAGTATCCGACATTTTCGAATGCTCCCATCTGATGTTTCTGCCTGTATATGTAATACGGGTGGTAGTCGCTTCCTTTTAGTCTGCTTCCTGCATAAGAAAGCATTTTTGAAACTCTTTCTATATCCCTTCTGTAATACTCGGGATCGTTTTCGTGCAGCCTGGAGCCTCTTTTTACTGAAAGTGTATGCACTGTAATGTTTTCAGCACCGAGGCGTATTATCTCATCGAGTGAATTCGCAAAATCTTCAGGCGTTTCTTTAGGAAGCCCGGCTATAAGATCGGCATTTATTACCTCGAACCCTACTCTTCGGGCTGCCGCAAAAGCATTCCTTATATCCTGAGCAGAGTGGTCTCTGCCGATAAGCCTCATTGTCTCATCTTTCATGCTTTGAGGATTAATGCTTATCCTGCTTACTCCGCAATTTTTAATCGTCTTTAACTTTTCTTCTGTGATAGTATCCGGTCTTCCTGCCTCCACGGTGAATTCTATATCCGCAGGATTTATCTTGAATGAATCCGATATACGGGATATCAAATCTTTGAGCTGCGAAGCGCTTAGAGTAGTCGGCGTTCCGCCGCCTATGTATACGCTCTCAATCTCTTTCGGATGATTTTTATAGAGCTTTCCGCAGTATTCTGTTTCTTTGCAGAGATTGGCCAGGTATTCTTCAATAGCTTTATCATCTGCAACATTTGATGCGAAAGAACAATATTCACATCTTGTGGGACAGAAAGGGATTCCGGCATAAATCGAAATCATGTCCGACGGATTGCCCTTCACAAACATTCTCTGATACTTGGCTATATCAGACAGAAGACCTAGCTTTGAATCTGAAAGAAGATATTTCTGCCTGAGAACTTCCGACATCTCATCAAGACTTTCACTTTTGTCCAAGACGGCCAGTGCGGGTTTCAGGGGCCTTACACCGGTCAAAGTTCCCCATTCCGGCTTCATTTCAGTCAGAGATGAGAGTTTTTCATATAACTCCCTCTTGATTGCATCTCTGTCAGCATTTTCAAAATCGCCGAGTACGAAGCTGTTTTCTCCGAGAAGGCTTTGCTTAGGCAATTTATCTATACAGATAATCTCGAACTCATTATCCGGAAGGAATACTCTGCATAGTTCATCATAATGATATTTGTTGGCATGATCGTCTACGTAGAATCTATACAAAAGGATTGGCCCTCTTTTCGAATTCTATGCTTGTTTCTACTCCGTGTCCCGAATAAACCACGGTATCATCATCCAATGTATAGAGCTTCTCTTTTATGGACTTAACCAAAGTGTCCCAGTCACCACTCTCAAGATCCGTACGCCCTACAGACATCTTAAACAGTGTGTCTCCGGTGAATATCACTTTATCTGAGGCTGAATAAAAACATATTCCACCGGCAGTATGTCCGGGAGTGGAAATAACTCTGAACTTGGTTTCCCCGAGAGTGATTTCATCTCCGTCTTTGAGCCACTGATCTGCATCCGGGCATTGGCTCATTATTGCCTTATCAGCTTCCGGAGCAAGGAATTCAACATCCTTATACTCTTTCTTGTAATCCGATACCGCATAAAAATGATCGGGATGACCGTGAGTCAAAAGTAAATACTTGAGAGATTCGGCATCTCCTATGTCAGTTGTTACCTTATCCGAATAATATCCGGGATCGATAACAGCCTTAAGACCACTCGCTTCGTCCGTAACAAGATAGGTATTCTCTCCGTACATGCCGTAAGGATACATTTTAATGCTGATTCCCATACTTTACCTCATAGAATTATTGTTAATTATCTTGGTCTGAACACCTTCAGTACACCACCCACCTGTCTCAAACCCGTAAGAAGGCGTTGTATCTGGTGCATATCGCTGATTTCAACTTTTAAAAGCGTATTTGTAGTGCCGGGTTCTCCTTCTGTTAGGTTAAGACCGACCACCTCTATATCATAGTCATCGCATACTTTGGAAATATCCTTGAACATTCCCTTTCGTTCTTCTGAGACGACTTGTATATCTACATAGTATTTCAGTTTGTCGCTCGGAGTATCCCATTCGACCTCCATGAGCCTGCCCTTGTCTTCTTCATTAAGATGAGTGATGTTGGTGCAGTCCGATCTGTGTACCGTTATTCCCTTTCCCTTGGAAACATAGCCGATAATAGGGTCTCCCGGTACCGGGTTGCAGCAAGTAGCTCTTCTTATAAGCAGATTGTCGGAGCCTTTTACCACTATGCCTGAGTCAGAGCCTTCTTTACCTCTGTTAACATGAGGTTTTTTGGCTGCTTCTATCAGGGCATGTTCTCTTGCTTTATCTTTGTCGGCATTGTCAGCTTCATAGTATTCTATGAGCTTCTGCCCGAGTTTCGATACCGTACTTCCTCCTCTGGATATTTGGAGGTAGAGCTCATTTACGCTGGAACAATTGAAGTCCTTTACGGCTTTGAGTATGTATGCATTTTTAGTTACCGAAGTTGGATCATAACCTTTCTTTTTGATGTAGTTATTGATCTGGGTTTTACCCTTGTGTATGTCGGTATCTTTATTTGTTTTTCTCAGGAAGTTCCTGATTTTAGCCTTGGCTTGTGATGTTTTACAGAGCTTCAGCCAGTCTATGCTGGGACCTGATGAATTTGATGAAGTAATGATTTCTACGATATCACCGTTTTGGAGAGGATGGTCAATAGTAACCATCTTTCCGTTTACCTTGGCACCGACGCATCTGATACCTACATCCGTATGAATCTTAAATGCGAAGTCGAGAGGCGTACTCTCAGCAGGAAGCTCCATTACGTCGCCTGCAGGAGTAAATACAAATACCTGATATTCAAACAGATCAACTTTCAGCGTCTGCAGAAACTCGACGGAATCATCAGACTCCTTCTGCCATTCGAGAGCTTGCCTCAGCCATGCCAGCTTTTGCTCACTTTCTTCTTCGTTGCCTGATACCTTGCCCTCTTTATATTTCCAGTGAGCGGCGATTCCGTATTCGGCAATTCTGTGCATTTCGTAGGTTCTTATCTGAATCTCAAAAGGATCACCGTCATCACCTAGTACCGTGGTATGTATCGACTGATACATATTAGGTTTAGGCATAGCTATATAGTCTTTAAATCTACCCGGGATCGGAGTCCATCTGGTATGTACAAGACCGAGGGCCGCATAGCAGTCTTTTACGCTGCCTACCAGTATTCTTACAGCCAGGAGATCGAATATCTCGTCAATTTGCTTGTGCTGAACTGCCATCTTTCGATAGATGCTGTATATATGCTTGGATCTTCCCTTGATATCGTGCTGAATATCCGCATCATCCAGCTCTTTAGATATTTCGCTTATAAGAGCATCCAGGTTCTTTTCGTATTCAGCCTTCTTCTTTTTAACTGCAGCTTCGAGATTCTTATATTCCGAAGGATGCAGATACTTAAGAGCCAGATCTTCGAGCTCGAATTTAATGCTGAAGATTCCGAGCCTGCCGGCTAAAGGAGCATATATCTCAAGAGTTTCCATTGATTTGGAAACTCTTTTTTCCGGAGACATATATTCAAGTGTTCTCATATTGTGGAGCCTGTCAGCCAACTTGATAATCAGGACTCTGATATCCTTGGACATAGCCAAAAACATCTTGCGAAAGTTCTCGGCCTGAACGGCTTCTGTAGAATCATATGAAATATTACCAAGTTTTGTAACACCGTCGACAAGAGCTGCTATCTTTTCGTCGAAGTCTATTATGAGTTGCTCCTGAGTGTAGTTGGTGTCTTCAACGACGTCATGCAGAAGACCGGCAATTACCGTTTCGTTGTCCATGCCGAAATTGGCCAGAATCTTTGCAACTGCAACCGGGTGGATGATATAGGGCTCTCCACTTTTTCGAAACTGCCCTTCATGAAGCGATCTGGCAATTTCATAGGCTTTGACAATGACCGAGTCATCATATTTAGGATTGATCTCGCTCATTTCTTTTATGAAGTTTTCGGTTGAAAGGTCGTGAACCTTCTTCTCTGCCATCACTTCTCCCGGTTTTGAAAATTAAAGTCTTATTCCCTCGTCGTCTCTTCTTTTAGCTGATTTCTTTCTGACTTTGTCTGCTTTGGCTTTGTTATCTTCGTATTTTGAAACACCCTCTTTCTTTGTCAGCTCATAGAATACCGGGCTGCAAAGGAATATGGATGAATAAGTACCTACAAAGACACCGATGATAAGCGGTATGAGGAAGCCTCTCAGCTCCTGACTTGCCATCAGGAAAAGCGGTACCATTACGACAAATGTAGTCAGAGATGTCATAAGCGATCTGGAGAGTGTCTGATTAATGCTCGTATTAATCAGCTCTACATTCTGCTTACGTTTAAAGAACTTGGTATTCTCTCTGATTCTGTCGAATACTACGATGGTATCGTTTATCGAGTAACCTACTACGGTGAGGATACCGGCGATGAACGGGTTGTTAATAGTAAGTCTCAGAATCGCATACAGAGACAGTGTTACGAGCACGTCGTGTGCAAGACCTGCAACGGCGGCAAGACCGTATCTGATATCTTTAAATCTGAGTCTTATATACAGAAGGAGCACTATAGCAGCAATGATTATTGACTTTATAGCGTTTCTTCTGAGGTCCTTACCTACCGTCGGTCCGAACTCCTCGGATGCAAGTACATCCTTGGCCGGATCGAAGCCGTACTTGTCAGCGAGTGTATTGATAACCTCAGTACGCTCTGCCGATTTAAGGTCTTTTTTGGTTCTGATAATAATCTGAGAGTTGTTATTGCTTGCATAAACGATAGTAGGATTAAGATCGTATTCGGCAATAGTATCTTTAACCTCATCAACGGTTACTTCCTTACCGAGTTCAATCTGCATCATGGTACCGCCGGTGAAGTCGATTCCGTAATTGAATCCCTTAACAGCGGCAAATCCGAAACCGATAAGAATTACAGCTAAACTGATAGCATAGAATTTTTTTCTGTTTCCGATGAAATCGATATTGAAGTTGCCGATTTTAACCTTAGGAGTACCGTCCTCTTTAACACCGAACATAGACTTTGTTCCGAAAGTCTTGCTGTCTGCCATGAGGTTAACGAAGAGCTGAGTAATGAATACAGCCGTGATAACACTCATTACGGTACCGATCATCAGTGTGAGAGCGAAGCCTCTTACGGATGTGGTTCCAAAGAGATAAAGTACGAACGCTGCTACAAGTGTTGTTGTCTGCGAGTCGATAACTGTTGACAAAGCTGCCTTGTATCCCATATCTACAGCAACTCTTATGGACTTGCCTTTGGCAATCTCTTCTCTGATACGAGTAAAGATAATTACGTTACTGTCCACAGCCATACCGAGAGACAGGATGATACCTGCGATACCCGGGAGCGTAAGAACGGATCCGATGAATACCATTGTCCATAGTACAAGCTGTACATAGAGCATGAGTGCAAGGTCAGCTACAAGACCGAGCGCTCCGTATACAAACAGCATCACGAGCATTACCAGTCCGAGTCCGATGGCACCGGCCTTAACGCTTAAGTTAAGAGCGTTGGCTCCGATAGTAGCTGTCTGAACTGATGAGTTAATCTCAGTCAGATTTGCAGGAAGTGCACCGCCTCTGATAAGAGCAGCAAGCTGTGAAGCTTCGGTCTCACTGAATCCGCCGCTTCTTGTGATCTCGCAGGATGTTGAATTAATCTTTTCATGTACAACCGGTGCGGATATTACTTCGTCATCCAGTGCAATTACGATTGCAGTTGGATCAACAAGGTTTCCGCTCTCGTCAGTCATCTTTGCTTCTACGTTGCCGGAATATGCTTTTTCTGTTGCATCAGCGAACTTATTGCTTCCGTCTCCGGTAAAGTCGATGGTGATTTTATATCCGCCGTTCTGTGAATCGGTGGACATCTGAGAATCTTTTACACCGTCACCGTTAAGAGCCAATGTGCCGTCGGCGAGGAAGAACTGAAGCTGAGCCGTACGACCGATCTGTTCGATGGCTTCTTCTGCATTCTCAACGCCAGGCATCTCAACTCTGATTCTGTTGGTACCTTCAATTGTTACCTGAGCTTCGCTGATACCCATAGCGTTAACTCTGTTTTCGAGTACGCTCTTAGTCTGGTTCATGATGCCAGCCAGTTCTGTTCCTGTTTCCGGAGTATCAGCTTCTAAAAGTACGTAAACTCCTCCGTTGATATCGAGACCGTACTTGAGTTGTTCTCCGAGATTTTTGAATTTGTCTCCCGCACCTGTGAATGAAACAACCCAAGATGCGATGAGGAGCAGTACAATCAATACCGCAATTACTTTTCTTCTACCGGTTTTCATTACAATAACTACCTCTCAAACTTATAAATTTTTCAAAAAATCGCAAAATGCGACAATTAACAAATTATCCAATCAATTCTACTCGTTTTTCCTTGCAATTTCAATGAATAATGGAATTCTTTAGTGCAATTTTTGTATTAAATTAAAGACCCGCTTTGGAAGCGGGTCGAGCTTGCTTATTTTGTCTTTTCTTCTTCGTTTTTCTGACCGAGTTTCTTAGGTGTAACCTTCTTATCTCTGTTTGGCTTTTTCTCTTCTTCAACAAGCTTTTTTGATTCTTTAGCAGTTGATTCCGGAGCCTGTGAAGATCTGTTTACGCTTGCAACAGATGTCTTGAGAAACTCAATTTTATTCTTGGCTGAGGTAGTGGATATAACGACGGTTCTGTCGGTAATCTTCTCAACCTTTCCTACAACGCCGCCTATTGTTACGATTTCATCTCCTACCTTCAGTGCCGCTCTCATCTCCTGATCAGCTTTCTCTCTCTTCTTCTGAGGTCTGATCATCAGGAAATAGAGAAGAGCAAACATGATGACAAGCATACCGATTGACATTAAGCCGCTTTGATTGTTACCACCCATAATAGCCTCCTACTCTCGTATGAATAAATGGTGCCGGTGGTGGGGGTCGAACCCACACGATATTGCTATCACGGGATTTTGAATCCCGCGCGTCTGCCAATTCCGCCACACCGGCCAATGGCAAATTTTGGCTAAAAAAATTGGTGTGGATGACTGGACTCGAACCAGCACGGTTTCACCCACATGGCCCTCAACCATGCGCGTCTACCAATTCCGCCACATCCACACGTCACTTGCTGATTATAAACATCGAGTTAACAAAATGCAACACAAATTTAAAAAAAACTTTTTTTTGTTTAAAAACTCTCTTGCTCCTCTAAAGGAATACTGCCGGAAATAATAATCCGGCAGCAAATAGTCTTATAGAAATATATAATATTTTTTAATTAATGTAATGGTCTAAAGCATCGTCTATTGAGCGGTATAGTTCAGCCAGGTCTCCGTTATTGTAAATAACGAAGTCTGCATCTTCGATTTTCTTTTCTTCCTCTTCCTGCGCTCCCATAATCAGCTCTGCCATATTATCATCCATGGCATCTCTTTCGACCAATCTATGCTTACGAATATCTCTTTCAGCAGTCACTACCCACACGGCATCATATTTGTCCTGCTGATTCTTTTCGTAAAGAAGCGGGATATCGTAAAAGATGACTTTATCACCTGCTTTCTCCCGCTCCTTTTTTATCTTTTCTATGTCAGCAAGAACGACATTGGTTGTTCCTGCTTCGAGAAGAGAGAGCTTCGCAGGGTTATTAAACACCAAATCTCTCATAGCGGTCCTGTTAAGACTTCCGTCTTCATTGATATACTCTCTGCCGAAATGCTCGATAATATAAGGCATGGCTTTTCCGCCCGGGCCTGTCATTTCTCTGGCCATCTCATCGGCGTCAATTACCGTGTATCCGAGATTTTTAAGATATTCGCTTGCCATGGATTTGCCCGAAGCAATCCCTCCGGTAATAGCTATATTAATCATAATTATCTCCGTATGAATTAATTATTTTAAATCGTACCATGTCTTTCCGGTATGTATATCGCAAATCAAATCGACTGCAAGATCCGCAGCAGATTTCATGCATTTGTCAAGAAGGATTCTGACTGTATCTGCTTCTTCTTCAGGGCCTTCAACTATAAGTTCGTCATGAATCTGAAGGATTAATTTGGATTCAAGTCCTTTGCTGCTGAGTTCATCACAGACTTTATTCATGGCAATTTTTATAATATCTGCTGCCGTTCCCTGAACAGGTGTGTTCATGGCCAGCCTCTTAGCTGCTTCTCGTTCCATGAATCTGCTGGAAGCAAATTCCGGAAGTTGCCTTAATCTTCCGAAGTAAGTCCGTACTTCCCTCTTAGTCTCGCCTTCCTTAACTCTGTCATCTAAATACTTCTTAACAGCTTCATGTTTAGCGAAGTAGTCATTAATGTATCTTTGACCTTCTGCTCTGCTGATTTGAAGACTTTCACCGAGTCCGAAGCCGCTCATGCCGTAAACAACTCCGAAGTTAACGGCTTTTGCTTTCGTACGGTCTAAGGCGCTTACATCTTCTTCTGCCAAGCCGAATACCCTGGCGGCGGTTGACCTGTGAATATCTTTGCCCTCTTTGAAGTCAGAAATCAAAGATTCATCACCCGAAAGAGATGCAAGTATTCTGAGCTCAATCTGAGAATAGTCGGATCCTGTAAATATATTGCTGTCTTCCGATACAACGAATGCTTTTCTGATAAGTCTGCCGTATTCGTCTCTTATAGGTATATTCTGGAGGTTCGGCTCCGTACAGCTCAGACGTCCTGTAGAGGTTACCGTCTGCATGAAATGCGGATGCACTTTGCCGTCTGCCCCGATAAGAGGAAGCAAACCTTCTACATAAGTGCTGTTAAGCTTGGCCATCTTCCTGTACTTGAGCACATCGGATACTATCTTATAATCATCTTTAAGCTTGTCTAAAATATCCGCAGCAGTAGAATATGAGCCGCTTTTACTCTTCTGTTTAGGATACGGAATCTCCATCTCTTCAAAGAGTATATGAGAAAGCTGCTTCGGAGAATTGATGTTGAACTCCGTACCTGCAGCTTCGTATATTTCTTTCTCGATTTTGGAAAGTTCGGAAACCAAATCTATTCCGATGGCTTTTAATACATCGGGGTCACACTTAATACCTTCGAATTCCATTGCTGCCAATGTCGAAATCAGAGGTGTTTCACAATTATCCATGAGAAAACGAAGTTCGTTATCGTCTATTTGTTTATCTTGCTCTTTTCTAACCTCAGATGAATAATATGCTCTTTTAAGACAATCTTTTGAAGACAAAGATTCTGTTTTATAGTTTGCCTCATCGGAGAGTACAGATAGCTCATCTTCTGCAGCTACATAAGAAAGATGTCTGAGCATCAGTTTATCCAAAGGATACTTTTGCCTGTTAGGGTCAAGAAGATATTCTGCGACTGTGTTATCAAAGCCTGAGAGATATCTGTTCTCACTTAGGCTCATAAGCGAATATATGACCTTCTGAAGGCCGCATCCGCATATTTTGTAATCTCCTTCGGCAATTAAAGAAGCTGCCGTCATAAGCTCAATTTCAGACGATTCGATCAGATAAGCAATGCGTGCATCAGGACTGTATAATGCAGCCGCATTAACGACCGGAATATCTGTATGTGAATTATCAGTAGAAAGCTCAATGTATAATTCACTACCCTTGGTTGTTTGTGAAAAGAATTCAGAAGAATCCGCAAGTTTAACGGCTTCAAGTCCGCTTCTTAGCTTTTCTGCAATCTCACTGTCTGAAGCAGCGCTGCCTGAAGATACAGATGTTTTTCCGCTGAGCTGTTTAATGAATTGATTGAATTCAAGTTCCGTGTATATCTCTATAAGTTTGTCGTAATCGGGTTCGACATACTTTAAATCTTCCCATTTATAATCAATAGGGCTATCTGTCTTAATGGTAGCAAGCCATTTGGAAAGCTTGGCGATATCAATACTCGCTCTGATATTCTCGCCCATCTTGCCTTTTATTTCATCGGCATGTTCCAGTACGTTTTCAAGATTTCCGTACTCATGAAGAAGAGCAAGTCCCTTCTTCTCTCCTATACCGGCAATTCCCGGGATGTTATCGGAGCTGTCTCCCATAAGGCCTTTAAGATCGATAAACTGATCAGGAGTAAGCCCGTATCTTTCCTTCATCTTATCCAAGTCGTAAATATCGAACTCACTCAGACCTTTTTTTGTTATCAAAACATTTACATTGTCATCAACAAGCTGGAGCTCGTCCTTGTCACCTGTAATTACAAGCGTGCTGTACCCTTTGCTGCTTGCATCCGAGGCAATCGTGCCTATGATATCGTCTGCTTCGTACCTTTCCTTCTCCAACACAGCGATATTCATAGCTTCAAGAACTTTGTGCATCAAAGGAATCTGGGATAATAGCTCAGGCGGAGTCTGTTGACGTCCGGCCTTATAATCCTTGTATTCATCATGCCTGAAGGTGCCGCCTTTCATATCAAAAGCAACAGCCAGGTGTTCAGGCTCATAATCATTGATTATTTTGTTAAGCATATTAACAAAGGCAAACACGCCTTGGGTGTGTATGCCTTTAGATGTCACCATCGGCCGCATCGCGAAATATGCACGAAACAGCAGACTGTTACCGTCTATAAGTACAAGTTCTTTCATTATGTTATCTGATTATGTCTGATGTAGAAGGAAGTCCGTAGGCAGCTTTGGCAGACATTGCTCCGTCTATAATCGCATATTGAAGAACGTCTGTTGCAAGGGCTGCAAAAGCATCAAAGTTAACTTCCTGCTTTCCGGTAGTTAAAACAAATACAGTGTCTCCGTCCATAGTGGTATGCACGGGTTTTATAGAACGCGCATAAGCATCATGAAGCACGGAGGCTAATTTATTACATTGTGACTTGCTTAATTTAGCATTGGTAATCAGGCAGGCCACAGTTGTATTAAACGGAATATCATATCCCTTATCAGGATCTTGATAAGCATTGTCGTCCGCTGTGTCAGAATATTTATTCTCGGCTTCGATGTCAGTCGATTTATTTTCCGTGACAAGAGCTTCGTTTTCGTTGATTGATTGTTCTTCGTTTACGGCAGCAACTGCTTCGGAAGCTTCATTCTTATCTTCACTGAAAATCATTTCGTCGGATGAATAAAAGTCAACAATGGAAGCAGTAGAATTATCATTTGGAATTGATTCTTCTGCTTTTGCTTTTTCAACATTTTCTTCAACGACTTTATTCTTTGCTTTGTTAGAAAAGGCATTTCTTATTGCAGCGGCTATCTCTGACTTCGTCTTTACTTTGTCATCGTTAATCTCTGCAAAAGCTCTGGGTTTTTCTTTTACTTCTTCTCCGCCTTCTGAAGAAGATGCATTATCATGGACCATAGGTTTGAGAGATTTGATCGTTCCGTAGATTTCGGAACCTTCTTCAGTCCTGAGTCCGGCTATGATATTCCCTGCGCCGTTGTATATATCACCTACAGCATTTACGGCAACTATGGCACCTACTTGAAGCTTATCATCCGCACAGGCAAATGTTCCGAGACCGGTCTTCATCGCTCTGTTCATACCATGGAGTTTTCCTACGCTTGCACCGGTGCCTGCGCCGGAATTTCCGTTTGAGAACAGATTCTCATATGCATTTCTGCATGCCTGCCTTCCCATATCTTTATCAGGATAAGACTTAGAGTCTCCCACGGCCAAATCGAAAAGTGAAGCTCCGCATACAATCGGGACGCATATATCTCCAAGCTTAAAGCCCACTCCTCTTTCCGAAAGCTCGTTCATAACACCGCATGCGGACTCAAGTCCGAAAGCAGAACCGCCGCTTAAGACAACGGCATTAACGGCATCCACGGTGTTCTCGGATCTTAAAAGATCTGTTTCTCTGGTTGCCGGAGCGCCGCCCCTTACATCAACACCGCCGACAGCACCGTCTTCACAAATAATGACGGTACATCCGGTTCCTTTTTCCGTATTCTCGGCGTTCCCCAGTTTAAAACCGTCGATTTCAGATACATTGATTTTGCGAATCTTCATGTTAATACCTTCCGACTAAATAATAAAACTCTGTTTAACAAAAATTCCCGGGATACCGTTAAGCCTTTAATTGACGCCCTATCGTTTAGATAAGGTGGGTACTTCCTAAGCATGGCCTCTGTAGTCCCTTCGAAGGGGCTTTACATAACGCTTCCGCATCGGAATCCCTTTTAAGAAGTGTAGGTTCAATTAAGAAGACTTTTACGTATATTCCAGGAATTCAATAGCTACTCCAGTTCAAGGTCGCAATTATAGTAAACCTTCTGAACATCATCATTTTCTTCGAGCGAGTTTATTAGCTTAGTGAGAGCTTTAATTGTATCCTCCCCCTCAACTTTTGCTTCCATTGACGGAATCTGCTCTATCTCGGCTTCGAAGATTTCATATCCGGCATCTTTTACTGCCTGATGCACTTCGTTGAATGCAGCAGGCTCTGTCCTGATTTCAAAATTATCATCATTGACTATCATGTCCTCAGCACCGGCTTCAAGTGCCGTCATCATTACTTCGTCTTCATCAAGACCCTCTGAGTCGATGATGATAACGCCTTTGCGTGAGAACATATATGATACACAACCCGGTGTTCCGAGGTTTCCGCCGCTCTTATCGAATACCGATCTTACGAAAGCGGCTGTTCTGTTCTTATTATCTGTAAGAGCTTCAACAATTACCGCTACGCCGCTAGGGCCGTATCCTTCGAATTGAAGTTCTTCGTATGACTCTCCACCGAGCTCTCCCGTACCCTTTTTAATGGCTCTGTTGATATTATCGTTAGGCATTCCTATTGCCTTGGCTTTATCGATGGCCACTCTGAGTGAAGGGTTGAACTCAGGGTCTCCGCCGCCTTTGGCTGCTACGATAATCTGTCTTGAATACTTAGTGAACATCGCAGCTCTTTTAGAGTCCTGAGCTGATTTTCTGTTTGCAATTGTTCCATGTCTGCCCAAGGGAGACACCTCCTTATATCATTGATTGTCTTATTTGTTTACAATTGTACACCCGAAGCCATTAATCTTCAAGATTCTTAAACGCCGTGGACATCATAAGCTTGATACGATTGAGCTGATTTACGCTTGATGCGCCCGGATCGTAGTCTATTGCAACGATGTTGGCTTTTTCATCATATTGTCTGAGGGCTTTAAGCATTCCTTTACCCGCTACGTGGTTTGGCAGGCAGGCAAAAGGCTGAAGGCAAAGAATGTTTTTAACTCCGTCGTCAATAAGATCTACCATTTCACCTGTAAGCAGCCAACCTTCTCCGCACTGGTTTCCTACCGAAATGAATCTCTCGGCGTTTTCAGCAGTTTCTTCTATATGATGGTCAGGAGTAAAGCGTTTGCTCTTCTCGCAGGCTGCTCTTACATACTTTCTGTAATACTCAACGAATGCAATCGCGGCCTTGTTAATAACCATATCTTTATAAGTTCCCGAAAGATTGGAATAATTATAGATCTTATTCAGGAATGTGTACTCGAAGAAATCGACAAATGAAGGAACTACGGCCTCTCCGCCCTCTTCTTCGATAATGCTTACCAGGTTGTTATTGGCATTCGGATGATACTTAACAAGAATCTCACCTACGATACCGACCTTAGGTTTAACCATGTCCTCGTGAATAGGAATGCTGTCAAAGTCCTTAACAATGGCATGTACATTACCTATGAACTCGGCTTTGTTCAGATTCAGTGAATTGGAAACTATTTTATCGAACCACGAATTCATTACGGCTTCCGCAGTTCCCTTTTCCTTTTCATACGGTCTTACTCTATACAGACATTTCATCATGAGGTCACCGTATAGAGCAGCCATAAGCATCTGTCTGAGCAGAGTTAAAGTAAGCTTGAAGCCCGGATTCTTTTCGAGACCTACCATGTTAAATGATATAACCGGGACCTGCTCCATACCCAGGTCTTTCAATGCCTTTCTCAAAAGTGCGACATAATTGCTGGCTCTGCATCCGCCTCCGGTCTGAGACATGAATACTGCCGTTTTCTGAAGGTCGTATTCCCCTGACTTAAGAGCATATATAATCTGACCCAGTGTTACTATTGTCGGATAGCAAGCGTCATTATTAACGTATCTGAGGCCTTCTTCTTCTGATTCTTTCGTGACTGCAGGAAGAAGAACGGCATTGTATCCGACCTCTTGGAATATCGGCTCAAAGTATTGGAAATGAATCGGTGACATCTGCGGCACTAAAAGTGTATATCCGTCTATTCTCATGCGTTTTGTAAATTTCTTACGCACATAAGGAACGTTAAGTCTTCTGGATTTAGTTCCGAGTTTTTCCCGCTCGTCCAAAGCTGCTTTAAGAGATCTGATTCTTATCTTAGCAGCACCAAGGTTTGCTCCCTCGTCAATTTTAAGAACTGTGTACAGCTTATTATTCATTCCGAGGAGCTCATCCACTTCATCGGTAGTAACCGCATCGAGACCGCAGCCGAATGAGTTGAGCTGAATAACTTCAACGTCATCATGACGGCCTGCATATATAGCAGCTTTATACAGTCTGGAGTGGTATACCCATTGATCAAGTATTCTGATAGGACGCGCGGCGCTTACCTTCCAGCTTACGGAATCCTCAGAGAGAACCACCATATCCTGCTGTGTTATGAGCTCATCTATACCGTGATTAATTTCGGGATCCAGATGATAAGGTCTTCCGGAAAGAATAATGCCCTTCTTTCCGTGTTTTCTCATATATTTAAGCGCGGCATCACCTGCCTCGGCAACTTTCTTTTTATAGACTCTCTGAGCATTTCTTCCTGCATCCAGAGCATGGTAAATCTCGAGGATATCCGTACCGATTCCGTAAAGAGTGTATTTACGCTTATCTTCTCCGAGGTGATAGCTTTCTATGATATTCTCAGTGCTTGCTATATCTACCTGTCTTGAACCGGAGAAGAATTTGGTCATCTCCATGACAAATCTATCATCATTATCGTAAGGAACGAAGGGATGATAAAACTCAACGTCATTTTCAAAGAAGTAATCGGCCATATTCTTATCGATTACTTCAGGATACGTCGCTACAACCGGACAGTTGTAGTGGTTTGGTGCACTCTTATCTTCAACTGCTTCGTAATTTATGGAAGGATAGAAAATCCTCTTAATCCCGTTTTCAACGAGCCATTTGATATGTCCGTGAACAACCTTGGCAGGATAACAAGCGGTATCGGAAGAAATGGTGTCCATACCGTTTTGATACATATCCTTATCCGTCGGAGGGCTAAGGACAACTCTGAAGCCAAGCTTAGAGAAAAATGCGTGCCAGAAAGGATAATTCTCATACATATTGAGAACTCTAGGAATACCGATAACGCCCCTCTTAGCCTCTTCTTCCGACAAAGAAGGCCTGTCAAAGAGAAGTTTGGTCTTTGTTTTATAAAGATTCGGAAGATCGGACTTTTCAGTGCTGACTCCCGCACCCTTTTCACACCTGTTACCGGTAATGAATCTGCTTCCGTCGGCAAACTTGGAAATAGTGAGCAGGCAATTATTACCGCATCTTCCGCAGCGAGCGTTGGAAGTCTCAACGTTAAAACTATCTACTTCATCAAGGCCGAGAACCGAAGACACTTCACCTTCTTCGTATCCTTCGCAGGCTATAATAGCGCAGCCGTAAGCTCCCATAAGACCGGAAATATCGGGCCTTACGACATGCTTTTCAAGAATGATTTCGATTGCTCTCAGTACGGCTTCATTCAGGAATGTGCCGCCTTGAACTACTACATTAGGGCCTGTTTCCTCAGAGTTTCTGAGTTTTATAACTTTATAAAGCGCATTCTTAATTACCGAATATGAAAGACCGGCGGAAATATCCGCAACTGAAGAGCCTTCCTTCTGCGCTTGCTTAACCTTTGAATTCATAAATACGGTACATCTCGTGCCGAGATCTACAGGTCTCAGAGATTTCAGGGCCTCATCGGCGAACTCGGGTACCGTCATGTTTACGGATTTGGCATATGTTTCAATAAATGATCCGCAGCCGGAAGAACAGGCCTCGTTAAGCATAATGCTGCTTATGGCACCGTCGTTAATCTGCATACATTTCATATCCTGGCCGCCTATGTCCAGGATAAATGAAACATCCGGCATAAATTGACGGGCACCTTTATAGTGAGCCATGGTCTCTATCTCTCCGGCATCTATCTTATACGCAGCCTGGACAAGACCTTCACCGTAGCCGGTAACAACGGATTTTCCTATATATGCGTTATCGGGTAGTTTGGAATAGATTTCCTTAAGAACCGTCCTGACAACTTCCAAAGGATCTCCGTCATTATTGCTGTAGTGTTCATATATCAGTTCTTTATTCCTGTTAATCAGGGCCACTTTGGTAGTTGTGGAACCTGCATCAATTCCGAGGAATACAGGGCCTTCTGCTGAAGCAATATCACTCCTTACTATGCAGGCCTTGGAATGTCTGTCGCGGAATTCTTTAAGAGCCTCATCGCTTTCGAATAAAGGCTTCAGATATTTGGTATCGGATACCTCTTCAGCATCCGCATTTTCAAGCTTGTCGACGATATATTCAAGATCAAGTGGCTTCTCTCCCGCTGCCAAGTACGCGGCACCGATGGCTACGAAGAACTTAGCATTCTCGGGAAAGAGAACTTGCTTTTCATCAAGATTTAAAGTTTCAACAAATCTTTTTCTGAGTTCGGAAAGATACTCCAAAGGACCTCCGAGGAAAGCAACGTTTCCGCGAATCGGATGTCCGCAGGCAAGTCCCGAAATCATCTGATTTACAACTGCCTGGAATATTGAAGCTGCAATGTCTTCAGTCCTGGCACCGTCATTGATAAGAGGCTGTATATCTGTCTTTGCGAACACACCGCATCTGGATGCTATAGGATAAATAATCTTGTAGTCTTTTGCTGCTTCATTAAGACCGGATGCGTCTGTATTCAGGAGGACGGCCATCTGATCTATAAAAGCACCGGTACCGCCTGCGCAGGTACCGTTCATTCTCTGCTCAACGGTAGAGCCGTAGAATGTAATCTTAGCATCTTCGCCGCCGAGCTCTATAGCAACATCGGTTTGAGGAATGATTTCCTCAACAGCCTTACTGCAGGCTATTACTTCCTGTTCGAATTTGATTCCTATTAAATCGGCCAATGAAAGACCGCCGGAGCCCGTGATTACAGACTGAACTGAAATATTTCCCATTTCAGCCTTAAGGTTTTTAAGCATATCTCCGGCTTTTTCGAAAACGCTGGACATATGTCTTTCGTATTTCGAATAAACTATTTTGTTCTTTTCATCGAGAAGTACAAGCTTTACCGTAGTACTTCCGACATCAATACCTAATCTCAAATTCATATACTTTACCTTAATTAAGTTAATCGGGCAGACCGTAAGCCGGGTTCTGTATCAGACGATCATCCATCTAGCACTTAAGTTGCCTTAAGCGTCATGCGACTTACCTGCGGGCGGGTACGGGCCGCACCACCAAACGCCCTTCTTAGTCTTGCTCCGGATGGGGTTTACACGGCCGTTATGTCTCCATAACGCCGGTGAGCTCTTACCTCACCATTTCAACCTTACCACGGCATTACCCGTTTCGGCGGTATGTTTCTGTTGCACTTTCCCTACAGTTACCTGCGGCGGACGTTATCCGTCATCCTTGCCCTGCGGAGCCCGGACTTTCCTCATGCATAGCACGCGATCGCCAGGTCTACCCGAAAACACTCATAAATTATAGTATTTATAATAAATATTTCAATGAAAATTCGATGAATTATATATCGAAAGATAAGTGGCTTTATGTGCGTCGGTCACATTTCATTTGTATTTATTCTAATTAGCAGTTCTCTAAGATAAGTAATATCGGATTCTAATCTGTTCATTAAGTCGGAATCTTTACTGCCGGAAGCCCTCATATTGCACAGCTGCTCTTTTATACTTCCGATTTTCCATCCTATTCTTTTGGCGGCAAGCTCAGCTGCCGACTCAATCATTAGCTCAGGGTACTTCCACCTGATATCATTCTGCGGATATGCTGCTTCTCTTTCTTCAATACCTGAAGGACTTGCGAGAATTATCTCACATTGGAATTTGCCTTCGGGAGCCAATGTGTCCTCGACAATATCCCACCCGTGAGTATACAGATAATGTCTTAGAAACCCGGAATGCTTTCTCGGCTGAAGTATAAGCTTTTTAAAACTTCGTGCCTTTTTAATATCCGAATCAATTATCTCGACAATGGTATATCCTCCGAGACCTGCAATTATAACGTCATCCGCTTCTCCGGCATCAATGGTATTCAGACCGTCACCTAATCTGAAATCCGATTCATTAACATTCAATTCGCATATTCGAAAAGTCTCCTTAGCTTTTGAAAGAGAACCTTCGCTTATATCCGACATAATGGCCCTCGGAGATATGCCGTTTTTAATTAAAAGCATAGGGACGTATCCGTGATCCGTCCCTATGTCAGCAACTGTCTCTCCCGGCTGCACCATATCAGCTAATTTATGGATGCGTTTGCTCAACTTCATAATAATAAATTATGGTAAATTTGTTTATTCGAGGTAATCTTTTAGCTTTTTGCTGCGGCTCGGATGTCTTAGTTTTCTCAGAGCCTTAGCTTCAATCTGTCGAATACGTTCACGAGTAACGTTGAACTCCTTTCCGACCTCTTCCAATGTGCGAGGACGTCCGTCATCAAGTCCGAATCTTAGAATAAGAACCTTCTTCTCTCTTTCGGAAAGAGTATCAAGTACTTCTCTGAGCTGTTTCTGAAGCATGGAATATGCAGCAGCATCCACAGGTGAAGGAATGTCTTCATCCGGAATGAAATCTCCGAGATGACTGTCTTCTTCCTCTCCGATAGGAGTCTCCAAAGATACAGGATCCTGGCTAATTTTCTTGATTTCACGGACTTTTTCTACAGTTATGCCCATTTCCTCGGCAATTTCTTCTGAGGTCGGCTCACGGCCGTATTCCTGAAGGAGCTGACGCGAAATCCTGATAAGTTTGTTGATAGTCTCTACCATGTGCACAGGGATACGAATAGTTCTGGCCTGGTCTGCAATAGATCTTGTAATGGCCTGACGAATCCACCATGTAGCATATGTGGAGAACTTGTATCCCTTGGTGTAATCGAATTTTTCAACAGCCTTGATAAGACCGAGGTTACCTTCCTGTATAAGGTCAAGGAAAGAAAGTCCTCTGTTCAGATATCTTCTGGCGATTGAAACTACGAGTCTTAAGTTACTCTCACAAAGCTTTTTCTTTGCTTCCTCATCACCCTGCTCTATTCTTATGGCGAGTTCTCTTTCTTCCTCAGCAGTAAGCAGAGGAACCTTACCGATTTCTTTGAAGTACATTCTTACGGGATCGTCCGTAGGAATGTTTTTTGCGGTGTCGCTTACTTCAATTTCTCCGGTCGGCTTGATAACTACGCCGGTCTTCTTTTCATCTTCCTCATCGTTTATGAGGTCCTCGGCGTCCTCCATATCTTCCATATCCAGAAGATCTTCGTCATCTTCGTCTTCGTCTGCGCCTTCGAGCTGATTTTCCGTAGGTTCTCTGTTTTCAAGAATGCTTATGCCTTTGCTTTCGATAAGATCATAAATCTCCTCAAGGGTATCCTTGTCGGGATTGTTATCTTCGAGCATTGTATTAATCTCGGCATAAGTAATTTCGTTTCCGGTATTTTTAGCTGCTTCTATGATGCTTAGAGCCATTTCTTCAACTTTGATTAGTTCCTTTGCAGCTTTTGCATCTGTTTTTACTTTTTCTTTTGCCTTTTTAGTCGCCTCAGAAGGTTTTTTTCCTTTAGCTCTCTGAGGTTTCGGTCTTTCTCCCGGCTCTAACGGTTTTCTTCTAGCCATTTACATCCTCCGTTAATCTGTTGATTTTCTTGTCGAGTTCTATAAGAGCGGTGGCGATTCTTTCAACTTCTTCCGTATTCCCGAGTTTCTCGGCTACGGCCAATTCGCTTTGAAGCTCTGTTTTCTCAACTCTGTAATTATTGATAAAATATGCGGCCTTGGTCTGCTTATAAAAAGCTTCGTCATCATGACCGATTTTTATCGATTTCAGGTATTTTCTGAAGGCAGCTTCATCATCAGGGTCAAGCAACTCGGATATCTCGTTTAAATCTATCCCGAGAGCACCCGGCTTTATATTGTTGACGAGTGACTCTTCCGCGGATCTTACTTTATCTGCGAGTGCCGTCCGAATGATAATACCGTCTTCGGATAACCTGTTTAAATATCTGTAATCTGTGCTTGCAAGTAGCAATAAAGCGATTTCAAGCCTCTCGAGGAGACTGTTCTCCTGCTTATAGTCCCTTCGATTGATATTTAAGGGCCTTGAAGGTCTGCTTGTCTTAGCTCTTGTATTATCCGAATTCACAGCTAAAGAAATGGCGTGTTCGGATATTCCTACTTTTTCGGAGAGCTTCCGTATATACATATCCTGTTCCACCGGGCCCAGGCTTCTTAATATAGGTACAACTCTGTCTATGAAATCCAGAACTTGTCTGTCGTCGCTGAGATCGAAATCCTTTGCTGCGAGTCTGATGCGGTAGTCCGTGGCTGCCGTTGCATTGTCGGCAAGTTTCAAGAACGCGTCTTTGCCGTGCTTTTTTACGAAGTCATCAGGGTCTTTACCGTCGGTGACGTTCATAACCCTGGCTTTGCCTCCGGCTCCCTGAATCACGCTAATACCTCTGAGAGCGGCATTAATACCGGCTTGATCCGAATCGTAGGCCAGCACGATATTTTTGGAATATCTGCATATAAGTCTGGCTTGGTTGTCAGTAAGTGCAGTGCCAAGTGAAGCTGCGACATTCTTAATGCCTGCCTGGTACAGAGATATTAAATCCATATATCCTTCTACCATTATGGCTCTGTCAGCATCACTTATTTCACGTCTTGTCAGATTGAGCCCGAACAAGTTGTTTTTCTTAAGAAAAATACTGCTTTCCGGAGAGTTCAGGTACTTGGGCATTGCGTCTCCTATTGCTCTGCCGCCGAAGCCGATTACCTTATCATTGCTGTTTATAATCGGAAAAATTACCCTGTCTCTGAACTTGTCATAAAGACCGTTCTTCCCCTGACTTGAAAGACCGAGCATCAATAAATCGTCATCGCTTATGCCCTGAGATCTGAGGTAATCAGTAAGGGCTGTCCCGTCCGGAGGCGCATATCCGAGTCCGAAAGCCGTAATGGTCTCTTTTTTCAGACCTCTGGAGCTAAGATATGAAATGCCCTTATTAGGGATCTTTCCCAAGCAATTATAGAAAAACCTCGCAGCCTTAGCGTTTATGGCATGGTATTTATCATAATCAATCTTCGGGCCTCTGCTTCCCCACTCAGGTTTCTTTATGCCGTATTCTCCGCATATCTTGTCAACAGCATCCATAAACGGAAGCTTGTAATAATCCATGACGAAACGAAAGACATCACCCTTGCGTCCGCAGCCAAAGCAGTTGAAGTATTGTCCCTGCTCATTTACCGAAAATGAAGGAGTCTTTTCATTATGAAACGGGCATAAACCCTTATAACTCGAGCCGGCTTTTTTGAGATTGACCTCTCTGCCTATAACATCGACAATATTTACCTGTTGTTTTATGTCAACGATTGAATTATCAAATGCCATTTATCAGAGCTGCCTCCAACTTTTAGGAACGAATAAATCGTCATATTTATTAAGGGCATATCTGTCAGTCATGCCGGAAATAAGGTCTTTAACCGCCATGTGAATACCCTCTTCTTTTTCTATCTCTTTGTATATACCCGGCATCTCTTCCGGATGTTCTAAATAGTATTTATACAGTGAAGTCAGGATGAGTTCTACCTTACTGAGATCGGAAGTATTCCTTACATCCTGAGAATTATAAACATAGGAAAACATGAAAGATCTCATATTGCTGAGTGAAAACGCGTAGTTTTTGGATAAACTTATAAAATCTTTACCTTCACTGTTCTTACAAAGGTCTACTATCAGATTATTTATTCTTTGGCTGTGGGTGCTTCCGAGCAAATCAATTTCTGCTTTAGGAAGATCATCCTCACTTATGACTCCGCTTCTTATAGCATCGTCTATATCGTGATTGACATATGCTATCCGGTCACAAATCTTCACTATCTGACCTTCCAAAGTAAAAGGAATGCTGGAGCCTCTGTGATTTAAAATCCCGTCTCTTACCTCATGTGTAAGATTTAATCCTCTTCTCCTCGGTGTCTCCTCAATAACATCAACTGTTCTCAGGCTCTGCTGATTGTGGGTAAAACCGCCGGGATGTATCTTATTGAGCACTGCCTCTCCGACATGGCCGAACGGTGTATGTCCGAGGTCATGCCCAAGGGCTATTGCTTCCGTAAGGTCTTCGTTATATCCGAGTATTCTTGCAACAGTCCTTGAAACTTGGGCAACTTCCAGTGTATGAGTAAGCCTGGTTCTGTAATGATCTCCTTCAGGGGCGAGGAATACCTGAGTCTTGTGAATCAGTCTCCTGAATGCTTTAGAGTGGACTATTCTGTCTCTGTCTCTTTGAAAAGCGGTTCTGTATTCGCAAGCTTCTTCATCGTAAACACGTCCTCTTGAATCAGCGGACTTGCATGCCAGCGGTGAGAGTATCTCATATTCTCTTCTTTCAATATCCTCTCGTGTATTCATAGAACCGTAATTTACATAATATCCTTAATTCTGACTTCGTATGCATCGGGGCCGCTTGTTATGGCCTTTCCGAAATCAATGCTTATATCTTCTCCGAGGAGTTTAGCTGCCAAAAGTTCATATCTGGCATCCCTTACGCTGAGTTCCTCACCGTTACGCTCGTTAACGGCATTGTGATCTATGCAATACCATCTTCTGAATTTGTATATCTCAGTAGCCAGATGAGATGCTGCCTCATCAGACATTTCCGTATCTGCGGCATTGGAGATATTGTTTTTTAATGTTTCAAGAATAATGCTGAGTTCCGTTTCTTCATCAGGTATATTGGACGAAAAACTGTCGAAAAAATGTTGAATATGCTCTGATAATAGAGACTGATCTGCAGAAATCAGGAGTTCTTTTATCAGATCTTCTTCAATATGCTCATCTTCTTCGATCAAAGCTTCAAAGTTTTCATAAAATTTGAACTCTTCGGGACTGTCTATATCCAGTTTTTCAAATAATCTTTCTCTGTCCATTAATTCGTAAAAATATTGTACCTGTGTTATAATTCCGAGTGAATATTATAGCATACAGACCGTAAAAATTGAACACTGAGAGGACATTATGTCATTTAAAACCTTTGTATTTTGCAACAGAAAAAACACATCGATAGCAGCACATGAGAGTCTCAAAGAAATACTTAAAAATCGAGGACATGAAGTTTTAGATGAATACAGTGAAGATGCCACCCTTCTTGTTTGTATAGGCGGAGACGGAACCTTCCTGTCTTTTGTACATAAATGCAACTTCCCTTCCGCACCTATCTTGGGAATCAACACGGGACATCTCGGTTTTTTTCAGGAGTTCTCTGCCAGAGACTTAGAAAAATCAATAGAAGACATTGAAAACGGAAATTACACAATCCAAAAGATTAAACCGGTCTCTGCCAAACTGTTTACCAGAGACCGCGATTTTATCAGAGTTGGAGTAAATGAGATTGTTGTAAGAGGAACATACTCTCACAGTTCTCATTTCTCAGTATACATTGATGAAACAAAAATACAGGATTTCTCGGGAGACGGTATTTTGGTTTCTACAGCTGTCGGATCTACTGCGTATAACTACTCACTAGGAGGTTCTCTGGTATCACCGGATATGGACGTTCATCAGCTTACACCTATTGCGCCTATGAACACCAATGCATACAGATGCTTCAGATCCAGCATACTTGTACCTGCTTCCGATGTAATTACCATCAGAGGTAACGGGCGCAGTACGGGAGGTACTATTCTTCTTTCCTTTGACGGCAGAACCCACGAGTTCAACAATGTATCACATATTGAAATCAAGCAGGATGAGAATGAGGTTCACCTCATCAGACAGAAATCTTACGACTACTGGGATAAGTTAAGCACCAAATTGCTTTAATGATAATCAAGCATGCCGAAGTATGAACACACAGTAACAAGTGAAGAATACGGACAAACCATAAATCAGATACTACGAGCTAATTATAAGTTCTCGGCGCGGTTTAAGACCAAGATGAAGTATCAGTCATTGGTAGACTTGAACGGAACACCGACTAAGGGATACATAAAACCTGAAGTCGGTGATATTATTGCTGTCCGCCTTCCTGATGAGAAGAGCGATTTCACCCCCGAAGACATTCCGATCGACATCATTTATGAAGATGACGATCTCATAATAATAAACAAGCAGCCGGGCATTATAGTCCACCCCACTAAGGGCCATCCTGAGCACACGATTGCCAACGCAGTTATGAAATACATGCTGGATAAAGGCGATTCATATAAAATCAGATTTGCCAACAGAATAGATATGGATACATCCGGCATAATTATCGTTGCCAAGAACGCAAATGCTCAAAACGAACTTTCTTCACAGATGAGAAAAGGAACGGTTGTGAAGAAATACATTTCTTTAGTTGAAGGTGAAGTAAATGCGGAAAATATTGATGCTAAGGATGGCATAGAAGCTGTTAATCCTTATCATTTCAAACTCAGTCTCCCTATCGGTCGCCCGGATTCTGTATCTATAAGACGCTGCTATATGCCTGTCGAAGAAGGCGGCAAGGACGCCTTATCAGAATTTGAAGTCATCGACTACTGTGAATATGAGAATCACGATACTCATACTCTGCTTCAGGTAAACCTTCATACGGGACGAACTCATCAAATCAGAGTTCATCTCTCTCACATCGGACATCCTATAGCTGGGGATTTTCTGTACGGAGGCCGTACAGACCTGATAGACCGACAGGCTCTACACGCCTACTACATTGAATTCAATCACCCCCACACAGGCGAGCGAATGTACTTCAAAGCTCCTATTCCGGATGACATTCTGAAAGCTCTCGGAATGTACTTAAAGAAATAACCGTCACTGTATCAGTGACGGTCACTTTTTTTAGCGGAGTTCAGCGCCCACTTTCTTCTGAAGGACGTTGATGATGGCTCCCATTTTTTTCTCAATCTGCTTTGATGTCATTGTAGAATCATCATTTCCGATCTTATAACTGAACATGACGGACTTCTTTCCTTCCGGAATCTGTTTTCCGCGATATTCTTCTACGAAGTGAATCTCTTTAACCATCTTGTCAACAGAACCTTGGATATCAGCCCATTTAACGGACTCATCAACGAGAATCGACATATCCTGCTCTACCAACGGGTATTGTGGCAGATGTTTGAACTCGTTGGTTCTTGAAGGATACGGTGTCAGTTTATCCGTATCAATTTCAAATGCTGCTGCACTGAGATTCTTAACTCCGGCATCGGAAAGAGCCGCTACGGACAGAAGACCGATGGAGCCGACAATATCTTTACCTTTCATAACATTTAGCCAGACTTTCTCGTCAGCCCATGCAGGTTTGATCTCCTGAGCAAAGCTGATCGGCTCACAGTGGCAATAATCTGCCATGTTTTCTACAGCACCTTTGACTCTGTAGAACAGATGAGCTGCCTCACGGCCGGCGCATGCTCCGGATAGATAATTTTTATGTACAGGCAGAGTTTCTTCCTCTGTTGAAGGATGATACTCTCCGGGCTGAAATGCCTGAGCTGATTCAAATATATCGAAGCTATCGAAGTATCTTTCGTTTCCTACTATTGCATTCAGAAGTCCGGGTATAAGAGAGGATCTAAGCATACCCTGCTCAGGTGACGGAGGAGTTGCCAGTTTAATTGTCTCATCATCCTTAATACCTGCAGCGCGGATATATTTTTCATCCACCCAAGGATAAGTAAATATCTCATTGAATCCGCATCTGAATGCGAGGTACTCTTTAAGCTTACGGGTGAGATCTTCCTTTACTTGATTTACGGAACTTTCGAATCTTACTTTGAGAGGCTGCTTCTTGAAGTACTCATATCCTATTATTCTGGCGATATCACCGAGGATATCATCGTGAATGGATACATCACCCGTAGATCTCCATGTAGGAGCCTTGCAGTGATATACACCATTAGAAAATTCTACTTCATATCCGAGTCTTTCAAGAATATCCAATATCTCTTTCTTCTCGATATATTCGCCGAGTCTTCTGTCGAGGAATTCCTGTGAAATATCGATAGCGGCCTTTTCAGTATGAATAGGATAAACATCATTAAATGCTGATATCTTACATTCCGGATAGATTTCTTTGAAAAGCTCTAAAGCGAGAGCTACACCCTGTTCTACCCTCTGGGTATCTATGCCCTTATCATATCTCTGAGCAGAGTCAGTCTTCTCGTCGAATTTTCTTTCGGTGCGTCTGATTCCCGGAGCCGAGAAATTTGCAACCTCAAGTAATACGGATTTCGTATCATCGAGAATAGAATCTTTCTTTCCGCCCTTAATACCGGCAAGTCCGACAGGACCTGTAGTATCACAGATTACGAGATCGGTATCATCAAGATCGAGATCGTTTTCGTCAAGCAAGAGAAGCTTTTCCCCTTTCTTGGCATATCTTACGATTATCTTGTCTCCGTCTACATGAGTGCTGTCGAATGCATGTGTAGGCTGTCCTACGGCCAGCATAACGAAGTTTGTAATATCTACAATAGCATTAATAGGCCTCATACCTGCATTGGTGATGAGAGTCTTCATCCATGACGGTGACTCTTTAACACTGAGGTTCTCTATGAGTGTACCCGTATATCTCGGGCAAGCCTCAGGGGCATCTATCTGAACTGCATATTCAGGAAGTCTTTTAGGAAGCTCAGAAGACAGTTCTTTCAACGGAATCTTATAAATAGTAGCCAATTCTCTTGCAACACCGTAGTGACCCCATAAATCAGGCCTGTTGGAAAGAGATTTGTTATCTACTTCAAGAATCACATCATCGAGACCCATTACTTCGGCCACACACTGACCTACTTCGCAGTCAATTCCGAGCTCTGTGAAGTCTACGATTTCTTTTTCGTCTTTAGGAACGATAACATCACCAAGGTAAACCTCTTCCGCACCGCAAATCATGCCGTATGAAGGTTCTCCGCGGAGCTTGGACTCCTTAATCAGAACGGGTTCTCCCTCTCCGTGCCATACAACTTCGGCACCAGGTTTGGATACGCAGACTTTATGGCCTGCTGTGAGATTGGAACCTCCGCATACGATTTGTTTGAGCTCTCCCTCGCCTACGTCTGTCATACAAATGCGAAGTGCGTCTGCATTAGGATGTGCCTTTACCTCTTTTATCTCTCCAACGACTATATCGTGGAATTTATCTGCTGTCTTTATTACTTCTTCAACCTCTACGGTTCTCATAGTGAGGTCGTAAGCTATCTGATCATATGTAAGGTCTTTCGGAAGATCTATATATCTTTCCAGGAATTTCATTGAAATATTCATATTACGCCTCCTTTCTATTTGAACTGCTTAAGGAATCTGAGATCTGCACTGTGGAAGAGTCTTACGTCATCTACTCCGTAGCGCATCATTACGAGTCTGTCAAGACCGATATTAGTATAGAATCCGGTCCATTCATCAGGATCAAGATTTGCGGCTCTGAGTACGTTCGGATGAATAACACCACCCGGCATTACCTCAATCCAACCTGCCTGGTTACAAGCCTTGCAGCCCTTTCCTCCGCAAAGAAGACATTCCATATCTATCTCATAACCCGGCTCTGTGAACGGGAAGAAACCTTCTCTCATTCTTACGTTAACCTTACGACCGAAAACCTTCTCCAGAATAGTTTCGATCATTACACGTCCCGAGCTGAATGAAACATCTTTATCAACGATAAGTGCTTCATATTGGAAAAACGCTCTTTCGTGTCTTGCATCCGTTGTCTCGTTTCTGTATACCCTGCCCGGATAAACGAATCTGGCAGGAGCCCCTACCTTGAGAAGCTTTCTTACGGAACCGCCTGTCAGATGCGGCCTCAGGCAAAGCCTTTCATTACCGTTCTTATCTTCCGTACCTTCAAGCCAATAAGTATCCATTGATGCTCTGGCCGGATGGTCTGCTGCAAAATTAAGATTATCAAAGGCAAACTTCTCGCTGGATATATCATCCTCGCTGTAAATCTCAAATCCCAGAGATCTGAAAGCGTCATTTAAGTCGTAGCACATCTGAGTGATAGGATGCAGTGCTCCCGAAGTAACACCGAAGCCCGGTATCGTCAGATCCACCTCTCCTTTTACGGCAGAGGCCGTTGCAACGAGCTCCTTTTCTCTTTCCTGTATTTTCTCAGCGAAGAGGTTCTTTATTTCGTTGGCCTTCATTCCGACGGATTTCCTCATATCAGGCTCAAGACCGCCTAGGCTTTTCAGAACCTCCTGCAGTGCGCTTTTCTTTCCTGTCAGCTCTTTCCTGATTGCTTCAAGCTGACTTACATCTTCAGCCGATGCTATGCTTTCGAATCCTTTTTCATGGATATCTTTCAGCTTATCTAACATCTGTTTCCTCCTTTACCCGTATATATCTTAGCTTCTTCTTTACCTCGAAGCACTCTTAACGCTCCTGCACACATAGCTTCCTGCTCGACCTCATTTTCATATACATATATAGGTGCTATCCAACTTGTATACTCTTTTATATAATCGAGCAGGTACGTAAATCGTGTATATCTTCCGGTTATCAATATGGCATCAACATTACCTTTAAGTACCGTAGCCATCGAACCGATGTATTTTACAATGTTGTAACAAAGGGCTTCCCATACCAGCTTTGCTTCCGGATCACCTTCCTGAACTCTTTTGTATATCTCATCTGCGTCGGAAGTCCCGAAGTGTGAAACAAATCCTCCGGTTCCCGTGCAAAGATGCCTCATTTGTGCGATAGTCTGATCTTCGCTGTGGCCTTCGAAGTAGTCCAGAACCTCCATTAGCGGCAAAGATCCGGTTCTTGTCGCAGTAAAGGGTCCTTCCCCTCCTGCACCCTGATTGCAGTCAATTTGTCTGCCGTTATCGTGTGCTGCTATGGTTATTCCGCCGTCGATATGACAAACAACCATCTTTGTATTCTTATAATCGAGACCGTGAAGTTTGCAATGCTTCATGGCTGTCCCTCTTAAGTTGAGTGCGTGGGACTCAGCTTTTCTTTGAATCTCCTTTACTCCGGTAATCCTTGCAACGTCAGTGTATTCATCAACACAGATTGGATCTACCATGAATAATCTTCCGCCGTATTTCTTCTGCAGTTCATATGCCAGCTGAACTCCGAGAACAGAAGGATGTATGGTGCCGCCGACATTTTCTCTGATGTCACTTAGTAAAATCTCATTTACCTCATAGGTACCTGATGATACAGGGTGGCAACCTCCTCCTCTTCCGACAAAAGCATCTGTCCCTCTCAAATCAAGATGGTTGCTTTCTATAAGTTGATTAATTACATCCAATCTGTATTCCATTTGATCATTGACATCACTAAATGCATTAAGGACGTCTGCGTTATGGCTGACTGACTCTTCAAAGAGTTTTTTATCATCAGAAAACAGAGCCACTTTGGTGGAAGTAGATCCCGGATTAATAACAAATACTTTGAATTCTTTATGTTCCATATATTGCGTTAATTGCTCAATTAATCAAAACGGCGGTTCCTGTGGAGCCACCGTCGTACCTTCTGATTCGATGTGCTCCGATTTATTGTATCAGAAAAATACTGCACCGAACTTCGCAAATGCCGGTACTGCAGCAAGTGCTATTGTGGTCATGATAATCAATATGGAGCCCAGAGTGTCTGTAGATACTCTGTCGTAATACTTTCCGGTATTGTTGAATGCAACAATTAATACAGCACCCGTTACTATGCTGCCTGCAAAGAAACCTGTCAGGCTGTATGTTCCCAATACGAAACCGATTATAAGAGGTACGGACATAGCCAGAAGTAGAATCAATGCAGTTCCTCTTACAGAATTGATATTTCTGTATTCGTCGGAATCTTCAGGACCGGATTCAATCATTACATTGGTGCTTACAAGAATGGCTCTGATAAGAAGACCGAATATAAACATAATAAATACGGTTCCGAATATCATTCCGCCGAAGACAGGAGGATCTGACAAAACAACATCAAGATTACCGGCAGTATATGTAAATGCTGTCAGAAGTGCCGTAAGAGTCAATGCTTCAGATATTGCAGAGTATGCTTTTCCGCAGGCTTTTGCCTTAGAAGAGATTCTGTATAAAGCGTTGTAGTAGCCTGCATTTTCTTCTTGGGCATTGTCATAATAACTTGCGAAACCGGTAGATGCGGAAAGCGAAGTAGCGAAGTTTCTTACGGCAAGGTTTACTCCCGATATTGAATTGGCTCCTACGGCAGCCAAAGCTACACCGTAATAGTTGGCCAATTTATACGAAAGCAGAAGTGCCGCCATCGTGAGAACACCGGGAATCAAAGAACTGATAAGTCCGAGTGAAAGACCGTTAATCATCGGAATATCAATGTCTTCGTCTTTTGTCCTAGGAAGATTCCTATTGAAAACTTTAGAGTCCATGGAATAAATCTTACAGAACTCAGCTGTAAGAAGCTGTGCTAAAATACCGAGTCCGACGCAAAATGCGTATACAGGTGACTCGAGAATTGTAATACTGAAATATATTGAAGCTGCGAATGAAGCAATTCCCGAAAGAATACTTCCTGCAGTAATTCCGAAATGAGCATTTTTCCCCGTATAAGGTCTGTATATAAAGACTCCGAGAGCGGAAACCGCTACACCGCATGCCAGTACAATAATAGGAAATTTAGTTGCAGAAGCAACCGTAAATGTAGAAGTAAGACCTGAAGCTTCAACACCGATTTCAGCAAGAAGTGCAGTCGAACAAGCTGAAATGAGCAGTAAGAGAATAAACTCCGCTCCGTTAGATGCGTAAGCTCCCAAATAATCTACGTTGTATTCTTTCCTGTCTGAAAGTTTATGTGCAGCTGTCAGTATCGAACCCGAAAGTCTAATTGCTATTCCGGAAATAGATGCTCCTAAAGCAAATGCAGCAGCAATACTCATTATCTGTTTCTGTTTAAACATGAAAAAGAGTACGCTGAGAGCAGCAAGTCCTAAAACTGATAAGATGAGACCTATTACTGCCCCTCCTCTGAAAGAAGCTTTAAGCCCCCTCTTTATCTCACCGTCAGAAAGGTATGATGAAGAAGAGACTGCAGATGAGGTAAAGCTCCTGCTTCCGATATATACCGAGATAAATACGGTAAGAGCACCTGCCGCATATGCGATTGCGGGATAAGGGCCTATTCCGAAGCCGACAAATGATCCTACTATTCCGAGAAGAATGAGTATAGGTACTATTTGAGCAATCCAAAATTCGCTGTATTTTTCGATAGTGGCGGTGTAGACATTAGAGGCAACAAGCTTATTACCGGTATGTCTTCTGAGCCACGACTCGATCGATACAGCGCACAGAATTCCGAATACAGCACAAGCCAAAGTGACTATTTTGAGCATCAGAAAATCTCCTTAATTGTTCAGGCCGTGCAAATGCATCAGTTGAATACCGCAACGATAACGAGTGATATGACAATATATACGATAGCGCATACGGTTGTGACTCTTGAAAGAAGTGCGTCATAACCCCTGCTCTTCTTTTTACCGAAAAGCTGTTCTGCGCCTCCGGAAATAGAACCGGAAAGACCGTCACTGTTACCTGACTGCAAAAGAATACTTGCTATGAGAACAAGACTTACTATAAGCAATACTACCATTAAAAATGTATGCATAATTACCTCCGATTGTAATTAATTATTATGTAATAAAGCGCTCGATTTGCTTAAAAATCGAACGCTTTAGTGTAACATTTCAATGCTTGTGTGTCAATTGAGAACAATCGGTATTTATTGGCTATTTCAGAGCTGCAGCTGCATCTGCAATACCTGCGAAATCGTCTGCTTTAAGGCTGGCTCCGCCGATAAGTCCTCCGTTGATATCTTCTTTCTCAAGAAGCTCTTTAGCATTAGAAGGCTTCATGCTTCCGCCGTAAAGAATGAGAAGTGATTCTGCAACTACAGCATCATACATACCTTCCATAACTCCTCTGATGAAAGCACACATCTCTTCAGCCTGCTCAGGAGTAGCTGTTTTTCCTGTGCCGATTGCCCAGATAGGCTCATATGCGATGACGATTTTTGTAGCGTCCTTAGCGGAAATTCCTTCGAAATCTGCTACTAGCTGACCGCCTACAAAAGCCTGCTCCTCACCCTTCTCTCTTACTTCGAGTGATTCTCCTACGCAGAGAATAGGTGTAATACCGGCTTCGATGAGAACCTTAAGCTTCTTGTTTACGGTCTCGTCTGTCTCGTTGAAATACTCTCTTCTTTCGGAGTGACCGATTACGCAGTAATCAACACCGATTTCAGAAAGCATAGGAACTGAAACTTCACCCGTAAAAGCTCCGGACGCTTCAAAGTGAACATTCTGAGCTCCGAATTTGATTCCGGAACCTGCAAGTGCATCTTTAACAGTATAAAGATCCGTAAAAGGCACGAGTACGGCTACTTCTTCTGCATTAGAAAAGTTCTTGGCCTTAAGCTCTTCGATAAAAGCTTTTGCTTCTGATGCCGTTTTATTCATTTTCCAGTTACCTGCGATTAAAAACTTATTCATAATATTTCCTTTCTGTTTAACTTTTCGGTGACAACATTATTTGTCTTCAATTACTGCGATGCCCGGAAGATCAATACCTTCAAGGAATTCAAGGCTTGCGCCTCCGCCTGTACTTATATGAGTCATCTTATCTGCCAGTCCGAACTTGGCAACAGCAGCTGCACTGTCGCCTCCTCCGATAACCGTAGTGGCATCGATTTCTGCAAGACACTCTGCAATAGCCTTTGTACCAACTGCGAAAGTATCCATTTCAAATACTCCCATAGGCCCGTTCCAAACAACAGTCTTTGTTGTTTTAAGAGCATCTGTATACTGCTTTATTGTTTCAGGTCCGATATCCAGTCCCATCCTGTCTTCAGGAATGGCATCAATCGGATATACATCGTGAGGTGAATCATTTGCGAACTCATCAGCCGCTACCACATCTACAGGGAGCATGAACTTAACGCCCTTCTCCTCAGCAAGCTTAAGAATATCTTTGGCAAGATCTAGACCTTCTTCGTCAAGAAGAGATTTGCCGATTGAATAGCCCTGTGCTTTGAAGAATGTGTATGCCATTCCTCCGCCGATAATAAGAATATCTACTTTATCGAGGAGATTTGTAATTACCGGAATCTTATCCTTAACCTTGGCACCGCCCATGATAGCAGCAAAAGGTCTCTGCGGATTGTTTACGGCCTCTCCGAGGAATTTGAGTTCCTTCTCGATGAGGAAGCCTGATACTGCAGGGATGTAACTTGCGATACCGGTAGTGGAGGCATGCGCTCTGTGTGATGTTCCGAAAGCATCCTGTACGAAGATATCACCAAGTGAAGCGAGATCTTTGGCAAATTCAGGGTCGTTATCGGTCTCTTCTTTTCTGTATCTTACGTTCTCCAGGAGCATTACCTCTCCGGCCTTCAGGTCCTTGGCTGCCTGACGTACGGTATCATCTACAACTACATCTGAAGGAACGAACTTAACTTCCTGATTCAGGCATTCTTTGAGTCTTTTTGCTACAGGAGCCAGGCTGAACTCAGGTTTAGGCTCTCCCTTTGGTCTTCCGAGATGAGACATGAGAACGATAGCGGCACCGTTCTCAAGTAAATACTTAATACTAGGAAGCGCAGCCTGAATACGAATGTCATCGGTAATCTTATCTCCGTCAAGAGGTACGTTGAAGTCGCATCTCATTACTGCTGTCTTACCTTCCCAATTTACGTCTTTAATTGTTTTCTTCATTTAAACTCTCCTTTTTAATCTCTGTCCGTATATCAACGTCAATATATTAACAAAACAAAGACTTGAAATACAATATCTCTACTGCATTTACAAGCCTTTTTTCAAACATATTTCATTAAGTCCGCATGAATTGCAGTCTGCCTTTCTGGCATGACAGATTTTTCTGCCGTGAAATATCAAAAGATGGTGTGCCCTGATCCATTGCTTTTTAGGCAGTCTCTTTTTAAGTTGTTCTTCAGTATTGTCCACGTCTTTGGCATCTGTAAGACCTATTCTGTTGGAAACTCTGAACACATGAGTATCGACGGCAATCGCAGGTTCTCCAAATGCTTCGGCCATAATAACATTGGCTGTTTTCCTGCCTACTCCGGGAAGACTTACAAGTTTATCGAAGTCTGCGGGTACCTCACCTTCAAAGTCTTCTGTCAGCTTGCCTGCAAGCTTAACGATATTCACGGATTTGTTCTTATAAAGTCCTATTGTCTTAATAATTTCAGCCACATCCCAGGGATCTGCCTGTGCCAAGTCATAAGGTGTTGGATATTTTTCAAATAATGCCGGAGTTACCTTATTAACACTTACGTCAGTAGTCTGTGCAGACAATACAACAGAAATAAGAAGCTCGTAATTGCTTCTGTGGTCAAGTGCACAAGCAGCTTCTGGATGCATTGCCTCCAGTTCTTCCATTACATTGGGTATAAGATCAGTTTTAATTCTTTTCATTATTTGCTCTGTTTTCCATTGACAACGATGGTAAATCGTCTATATTAAAATAGTATACAATTTGATTTTGCTTGAGGATAACTCAAGCCATACTCTATATTTGAAACGAGGGTTATATGGACAGTATTAAAGTTGATAAATCCGCCAGACCTTTGTCGGCAGACATGTATTCGGAACTCCGGGCAGACATTCTTTCCGGTGAGATTCCGGATAATTCAAAACTAACCGAACACGCCATCTGCAAAAAGTATAATGTCAGCAGAACTCCCGTAAGAGAAGCTTTTCGTCAGCTTGAAGCAGATGGTCTTATCGAAAATATCCCTAACAGAGGTGCATTTGTAACAGGACTTTCCAGGAGAGATATTTCGGATCTTTTCGATCTTCGTTCCCTCTTTGAAATACAGGCTGTTGAATGGGCCATAAAACGGATGACTACGGAAGAAATAGAAGCCCTTCGCGAAACTCTGGAGTTTATGGAGTTCTATACTCTTCGTAACGATACGGAAAAGGTTATGATGTTTAATTCACAGTTCCATAACATTCTCTATGCCGGCACCAATGACAGAATGATTCATAAAGCCCTGAATACATATCAAACTTATCTGAAGCATTCAGCCCCTGCCAAAACTTATTCTAAGGATCAGCTTAAACAGATACTTGATGAGCACAAGGCTATCTTTAATGCAGTTGAAGCCAAGAACACCGCTGCAGGCAGAAAAGCCATGGAGCAGCATATGGAACAATCCAAGCTCCGCCGCATAAGTAATTATTTCTAATTAACCAGGAGTCTCATCAAAAAACTTACGGCAGGATCGAGAATGGCATCAACCACATTGGTTACAAGCAATATGATAAGTATCCAGCTACCCTTCTGATATAATGATTGCCACCAATCGTATCTGTCTAACTTAAATATCTGTGTTACAAGGCCGAATCCGTCCAGCGGAGGACAAGGTATAAGGTTGAATACCATAAGTACCAAGTTAATCATTACTGCATACAGCAGGATGTAGAAGATGTCCTGCATAATTACGGATCCTCCCAATGCTCCTATCGACTTGCTCAGCAGTCTGACAGGTACGGAAATAAGAACTGCGAGAATAAGATTCATAGTGACGCCCGCTATTCCTACCAGGAATTCATCGCGGCGTCTGTTTTTATAATATGAAGGATTGATTTGTACGGGTTTGCCCCATCCGAAACCCAGGAAAAGCAGCGCTGCAAATCCGAGCCAATCAATATGTGCCAGCGGATTCAGAGTCACTCTGCCCTGTCTTCTCGGAGTGGGATCTCCGAGCTTATCCGAAGTCCAGGCATGGGCAAACTCATGAAAACTGAGCCCCAATATGATTCCCGGAAGTGTCAACAGCTTCGTAATTATTGTATCTATGCTGAAAGTCATTAAATTCATCAGGATGTCTCCTCTAAAGTATTTCCGTAAGCAGTCTTGAAATTGATTCAAGAGCTCTTTCTTTTATACTGATATTATTTCTGTCTTCTTGAGTGTATTCTCTGCAAAACTTCATGTCTTCTTCGAACTGCCTGTTCATCTCTTTCGTAACGTTCGCATCATATACAAATGCATTTGATTCGAAATTAAGTCTGAAGCTTCTTATGTCCATATTGGTGGACCCGACGGTACATACTTCATCATCTGCGGTAAGTGTTTTAGCATGAAGAAAGCCGTTTTCATAAATGTATATCTTGGCTCCGTCTCTGATAAGGCGTCCCGCGTTATAAAGTGTGGTCCTGTATACGAAAGGATGATCCGGTATGCAAGGTATCATGATTCTGACGTCAATGCCGGACCTCGCTGCCATGGCCAGCGATTCAATCATCGGTTCGTCAGGAACAAGATACGGGGTTTGTATATATATATTCTTCTTGGCGCCCGTAATCATCTTCATCATGGACATCTTAACCTCTTCCTTTATGGACTCCGGCCCGCATGAGACTATCTGAATCGGAATCGTTCCGGCATTAGGTTTATATGCATGCTTTATGGACTTTTTAATTAAGTCGAGATCTTCACGTGAAGCGTATCGCCAGTCCTGTAAGAATCTTTCATTAAGAGATGAGAGCGAGTTTCCTCGTATTATCATCTGAGTGTCTCTCCAGTATCCGAACTTCTTTTTATAACCGAGATATTCCTTGGCAATGTTAAAGCCACCGATATATCCGATTTCGTTATCAATTATGGCCAGTTTTCTGTGATTCCTGTAATTGATACGAAAATACATATGTCTGATAATCGGCTTGAAGAAAAAGGCATACTTTCCGCCTGCTTTCTTAAAAGCCCTCAGTTCGGAGCGGCCTATGCTCCTTGAACCCAGCGCATCCATCAGAAGTCTCACACTCACGCCTTCCTTGGCTTTCTGTGTCAATATGTCTATAAGACGCCTGCCTACAAAGTCATCCTTTATGATGAAGTAACATAGTTTAACAGAGTATTTCGCAGCCAATATATCCTCGCATAGGCTGTTGAACATCTCCTGCCCGTCGTAAATCAGCTCTACGCTGCTGTTATCCGTAAGGAGCGAGTCAGCATAATCAAGGTTCATGCTGATCATGCTGCGCCACTTATTTGTAATTTCGTTTCCTGAGGTCTTAATTCCGGTTTTGACGCTTTCTTTTTGCCAGTCGAGCAAAGTCTCCATACCTGCAGTTTCCGACTCTGTCATCTTAAATATTTGCTGTCTGGCTATGTTTTGTGAAAGTATCAGGTACAATATGAGACCGAGAATCGGAACCATAAAGAGCACCATTATCCAGGCCATTGTAGCGGCCGGAGATTTGGTGTCAATGAAAATCAGACCGAAAGCGATAATGGCATTCAGTATATATACAAGCATCATGATGTGCGAAAATGTAAAGAATTCTGCAATCTGATCTATCAACTTAAATCTCTTTCCCTTCAAGACTGAAAGTCTTTGTCTCAGTAATCTTTACCTTTACCAGCTGTCCGCTGATATTTTCCTCTTTTTTATCTGAAGTAAAGTTAACCAATTTGAAGCCGTCGGTTCTGCCCGAGAAAGTGTTTTCACTTGTTTTACTCGGTCCGTCAACAAGTACTTCAACTTCACGCCCCATAAACACCTTATTCTTCTCAAGACTGATTCCGTCCATTAATTCAACCAATCTGTTGAATCTCTCGTGGCAGACTCCGTCCTCCACCTGATCCTCGAATTTTGCAGCCGGTGTACCCTCTCTCGGAGAATAAATAAAAGTAAAGGCTGAGTCATATCTGACTTTGCGGGCTATGTCCAATGTCTCCTCAAAATCTTCTTCGGTCTCTCCCGGAAATCCCACGATTATATCCGTAGAAATTGTGATATCAGGGCAAACCGCTCTTAGCTTATCGACAATCTCCAAATAACGCTTCCTGTCGTAATGTCTGTTCATGCGTTTAAGGATTCTGTCGGAACCTGACTGCACGGGAAGATGTATGTTCTTACAAAGCTTTTCACAGGACTTAAAACAGTCAATCATCTCATCTGATATGTCTTTAGGATGTGATGTCATAAACCTGATTCTTTCAAGTCCTGCTATTTCATTTACCGCTTTAATTAAATCTGCAAAGCTGTTTCCGAGAGCATCCTTATATGAATCAACATTCTGACCGAGAAGCATTACTTCTTTTACGCCGTCAGCAACTAAACGTTCTATTTCGCAAACGACTTCAGCAAGCATTCGACTCTTCTCGCGTCCTCTCGTAAAGGGAACTATGCAATACGTGCAGAAGTTGTTGCAGCCGAAGGTGATGTTGACCAAAGCCTTGTGCTGATGCATTCTTACCGGCTTCATTTCATCTTCGGCAATATGAGGATTATTATCAATAATAGCTCTCTGCTTCTTACCTGTCTTCTTTCTCATCTCAAGAAGTTCAGGAAGCTGAGCGATGTTCTGGGTACCGAAAACTATGTCTACCCATGAGAATCGCTTATTAATCTCTTCAACAATTCTGGGCTGCTGAGGCATGCATCCGCATACGCAGAGAATGAAATCCGAATTTGTCTTCTTCATCTTCTTGAACTGTCCGAGGACCCCGAAGAATCTCTTGTCAGCATTTTCTCTGACGCTGCAGGTGTTCATAATAACGAGATCCGCTGACCACGGATCTTCTTCATGTATATAACCCAGAGCTTCCAGCATTCCCGCTATATTCTCTGAGTCGTGTTCATTCATCTGGCAGCCGTATGTGATTATGCTATAGCTGCTCATTGCTCTTTATCTTCTGTCCCTTCTTTTGCATCTGTATCATCATTCTTGTCCCCGGCCTTTTCCCCGGCATTATCGTGTTTTACGCCGTGTCCTATTGTGAGCGCCTTTTCCTCACCCCTGGCGATTCTCCTTATATTTGCTGCGTGCTGGACAATCAGGAACAGCACGGCTGCGATGGCGAAGAAAACAAAACGCTTGTCTTCAACGAATAAGAACACGAATATCGGATATGTTATGACCGCACCTATGGATGCAATTGACATCCTCCTGCCGGATATAAGAAATACGACGGCAGCTACCGACGCTGCAGCAAGAGCACTCTGCCAGTTCAGAGCAAGAGCTGCACCCAGTGATGCCGCAACTCCCTTTCCGCCTTTAAATCCGTAAAGCGCCGGAAAGCAGTGACCGAGCACAACGCCGGCGAAGGCGCACATACATAATATAAATTCCGCATCGTGATTGTCGCCCGAAACATTAAAAGCGATTTTGACAGCGATAAATGCCTTGAGAACATCAACAACGAATACTGCTATGCCCCAGCCGAGTCCGAGCACTCTGATAGTGTTAGTCATTCCGGCATTGCCGCTGCCTTCCTTTCGGATGTCTATATTATTCATCCATCCGAATATGATAGCCGGATTGATATTACCGATCGCATAAGCTATAAGAAATACTATTATGCCGTACTTTATAAAATCTTGAGTATGGAAATGTGCAGTAAGTTCAAAGAATTGAATCATATTTATCATCTGCGATCTCCTCTCTTTTCATTCCATACGAATTTGATGGAAGTTCCTTCGAAATCAAAGTGTTCTCTGATTTTGTTTTCAAGATATCTCGAATATGAGAAATGCATGAGTTCTTTGTCATTGATGCTGAATGAGAACAGCGGCGGCTCGGTTCCTATCTGTGTCGCATAGTAAACCTTAAGTCTTCTGCCCTTATCTGAAGGCGGTTGCCTCATCATAACGGCATCTTCAATTACGCTGTTGAGCTTGCCTGTGGAAATTCTGACTTTTCTGGCGTCTGAGATTTTAGAACATTTATCGATTACATCATATAATCTCACTTTATTCAGAACCGAGATAAACAATACAGGTGCATATGAAGCAAACAGCATTTCTGCCTTAATCTTTCTCTCGTAATCGCGCATTGTATTGGTCTCTTTTTCCACGAGATCCCATTTATTAACTACGAACATAAGGCCTTTGCCTGCTTCATGCGCATATCCTGCTATCTTCTTATCCTGCTCGGTCAGTCCCTCTACTGCGCCTATCATAAGAACACATACATCGCAGCGCTCAATTGCAGCAATTGCCCTGATAACACTGAACTTCTCGATAGAGTCGTTAACCTTGCTCTTTCTGCGAAGACCTGCAGTATCGATAAGGGTGTATTCTCTGTCTTTATATGTAAATGGTGTGTCGATTGTATCTCTTGTCGTTCCCGCGATCGGTGACACTATCACCCTGTTCTGCTTGGTAAGAGCGTTAACAAGAGAAGATTTACCGACATTTGGTTTACCTATGATAGCTATGTGTACACTATCTACGGAAGGATCGTAATCTTCATCAGGAAAACCGTCTACTATCCTGTCTAAAAGATCACCGATATTTGTCATATTGGCTGCGCTTATAGGCACAGGTTCATCAAAACCGAGTTCATAGAAATCATATATAAGCTCGTATGCTTTAGAAGGAGCATCTACTTTATTTACGACAAGGATAACGTCTTTTCCTGTACGACGCAGAAGCTCAGCAACTTCTCTGTCGGCGCTTGTAAGGCCTTCTTTTCCGTCCACCATAAAGAGAATGACATCCGCCATATCCATAGCCATAACGGCCTGATCTCTCATCTGGGATCTTATGGTGTCATCTGTCTTTACCTCTATGCCTCCGGTATCAATAACGGCGAATTCTTTTCCGTTCCAATCCGTCTCAGCATAAATGCGGTCGCGGGTTACACCCGGCACATCCTCTACGATGGCGCGGCGCTCTCCCACGAGCCTGTTAAAGAAAGTTGATTTGCCCACATTCGGGCGTCCTACGATAGCGAGGATCGGCTTACTCATCAAATATGCCCTCCACGAATTCCTCAGCATCGAACGGAATCAGGTCATTGAGACCCTCTCCCATACCGATAAACTTAATAGGCATGTCGAACTCATCTGCAATTGTGATGGATATACCGCCGCGTGCAGTACTGTCCATCTTGGTGAGTATAATACCCGTGATATCTGAAACAGTAGAAAACTCCTCGGCTTGACTTACGGCATTCTTTCCCGTAGTAGCATCGAGTATGAGAAGGTTTTCTCTTGTGGCTTCCGGCCATTCCCTTGAGATAACCTTTGACATTTTCTCGAGTTCCTTCATAAGGTTTACTTTATTCTGTAGTCTGCCCGCAGTATCGCAGATAAGAACATCTGCATTATTGGCTTTTGCAGATTGAATAGCATCATAAATTACAGCAGTAGGATCCGTCCCTTCTTCATGGCGTATTACTCTTACGCCTACTCTGTCACCCCACATCTGAAGCTGCTCAGCAGCTGCTGCACGGAATGTATCTGCTGCTGCCAGCATAACATTCTTACCCTTGTTCCTATACATATGAGCGAGCTTGGCGATGGATGTTGTCTTTCCTCCGCCGTTGATTCCGATCATAAGGATGATGAGAGGATATGTATCAGCCATCTTGTTTCTTTCACCCTTATCCATCATCTCCATGAGTATTCTCTTAAGCTCACGTCTGATTTCACGTTCTTTGGTAATGTATTCTTCGTTTATGCACTTATTCAGCGCCTTAATAATCTTGTCGGAAGTATCAACACCCACATCTGCCATAACAAGTGATTCCTCGAGTTGGTCGAGGAATTCCGGTCCGAGGTCCGGGTTGTCGTATACAGCCATGGTAATACTGTCTATAAATTTTCTAAATGTCGATTTCTTTTCAAAAAGACCCATTATTTAATCTCCTTATTCAAGCCCATCAACGTCGAATTCATCACCGAGCTTAAGAGAAAGCATTCTTGAGATGCCCTGCTCCGGCATGGTTACGCCGTAAAGAACATCCGCATGCTCCATAGTCGCTTTCTGGTGAGTGATAAGGGCAAACTGTATATTTTCGAAATTCTTCAGATAGTCCGAGAATCTTTCGATGTTTACTTCATCCAAAGCTGCCTCTACCTCATCGAGGATTACGAAAGGTGTAGGTTTGGCCTTAAGAACAGCGAACATCAGCGCTATAGCCGTCAGAGTCTTCTCACCGCCGGAGAGAAGATTGATGTTTTTAAGTTTCTTTCCCGGCGGCTGAGCTGTAATCTCTATTCCTGACTCAAGAGGCTTGGTCTCATCTTCCAGTCTGATCTCAGCATATCCTCCCCCGAAGAGCTCCTTGAACGATTCTTCGAAGTTGACAACGACCTTATCGAAGTTTTCCTTAAACTTAGTCTTGATGGTCTTGTCCATATTAGTGATTATTTCATTGAGCTCATCCATAGCTTTTGTTATATCGGCTTCCTGAGTTGTCATGAACTCATATCTCTTGCTTACGGCTTTATATTCTTCAATAGAACCGACATTTACTTCTCCGAGTTCTGCGAGACGCACTCTGATTTCTCTGGACTCTCTGTTCCCGGCAGTAATGGCGAAATCTTCAGACCTCATGTCAAGAGCCTCAGCATAAGATACCTCGAACTCATCCCAAAGTTTTTCTTTCTGAGTTTCCGAAAGAGTTTCGTTTCTTGCAATCTTGATATCGAGTTTATAACTCTCATCTTTAATCTCTTCGAGTCTGTTTCTGCTTTCTTTCTGCTCGGCAAGAAGTTTCTCGTTGGCATCCTTGTTAGATTCAAGTGAATCTGAAAGCTGTTTTAAGAGAGCTTCGAGGTTCTCCTTTTCTTCTCTCAGGCTTTGTTCTTTATCTCCTGATTCGACACCGGTATTGGTGAGAAGCTCCTTCTGGCGACTTAAGTCTTCCTTTTCGAATGTATTCTCCTCTATGGAAGTCTCGAGATCGCCGATAGTGTCTTTTACACGTTCTATCATTTCATTTCCGGACAGAACCTTAGCTTCATTCTCTCCTATCTTAATCTTAAGAGCGACGATTTTTTCGTTATCTTCTTCGATTACAGGATTTATTTCTTCGGCTTCTGCCATAAGTTTCTCAACTTCAGCCTCTGCCGTCTTAATTTCTTTCTCAGTCTCTTCTATCTTGGCCTTGTATTCATCGATCATCTTATCTGCACGTTCAATATCCTGATCGATGTTCTGCATCTCATTCTTATATCTTTCAGCAGCCCCTTCGTCTGCCTTAACCATGGATTCAGCGTGCTCGATATCTGATTTCAATACGTTAAACTCAATCTCAAGACTGCCGATTTTGATTCTCAGCTCATCTCTCTCAGCTCTGAGAGCTTCACGTGTTTTCTCTTCCTGCTCTTTATTTCCGGCAAGTTCTTCAAGCTGCTTATCATATTCCTTAATCTGAGCTGTAAGAGTGCCGATTTCCTTCTTTCTGTCCAGAAGATTGGCTGTTTTATTGGCAAACCTTCCTCCTGTTATGGCACCGAAAGCATTTATAACCTCACCTTCGAGTGTTACTATTCTGTATCCGCCAACATTCTTCTTTGAAATAGCAACGGCATCGTCCATGTTATCAGCGATAATGACTCTGCAGAGAAGATAATCAACTATCTCTCTGTATTTACTGTCTGTATCTACCATATCGGACGCTATGCCGATAAAGCCTTTTGCTGCCTTAACAGAACTGTCAAGACCGAGCCTGTCTGCACGGACGGACTCGACAGGAAGGAATGTAGCACGTCCTGATTTACTTGATTTGAGCCAATTGATGGCAGTTTTTGCTGCTGCATCATCCTTGCAGACGATATGCTGAAGCGCTCCGCCTAGTGCAGTCTCAACAGCTGTTACGTAATCAGCAGGAACTTCGATAATATCCGAAACAGTACCGATGATGCCTGACTGATTTCTCTGCATAAGGGTTCTTACAGTGTTGTTATATCCCTCATAATTTGCTTCCATCTCTTCGATGGTGTTTTTACGGGCCGCAGCATGTGCGGATTTATGGGATATATCATCGAAATCCGCATTTATGCGCTCAATATTCTCACTTGCGGATATGATATTATCGGAAACTTCATCTAAACGAGCCTTACTGCTGTTTATTGCACCCTCTTTTTCTTCAAGAGCGACAGCTAAATCCGAAAGTCTTGCTCTGTTGTCCGACTCAGTCTTATCTCTGCCTTCATATTCGTCAGTCAGAGACTCTTTTCTTTCGGCCAGAGTATTTTTATAACTGCTGAGAGTATTGATTTCAGCATTTCTTTGAACATTCTGATTGGTAAGGCTTATAATATCATCTTTCAGTTTTTCGGAAGCGAGATTTACGTCTGTGCTTCTCTTGGTATGCTCGTTATATTCAATAACGGCTTTATCGAGTTCGGCTTTTACCTCATCTACCTCACTGTTAACAACCTTCTCGTTTTCCTCAAGCCTTGAGAGTTCTTCTTTTTCTGCAGCCAGCTTTTCCGCAGCGCCGTTAAGCTCAAAATCAATTCTTTCCAGCTCTTTTTCTATATTGATGAGTCTTTCATGGTTTATTTTACCGCCGCTGGTAATAACACCGAGCTCATCAATTGTAGCGAGCAGCTTCGAGTTGGCTTCAGAGTATTTCTCATTAAGATCTGCGTCCGTAAGCCTGGTCTTATCAATCTGCTCGTCCATAACATTAATAGCAGCTGTAGTCTCTTCTATAGTCTGTTTAAGAGTCTCAAGCTCTTCCTTGCCGGACTTAACATCTCCCTCAAGTTTTTCGAGATTATGAAGAATAATATTGATACCGAGAGTCTTGTACCTGCTCTTAAGTTCCAGATATTCAGTTGCCTTTTCGGAATCTTCCTTAAGACCGTCAATACGGCCTTCGATTTCATTGATGATATCCCTTACTCTGTCGAGGTCGACAGTAGCTGCTTTAAGCTTGTTTTCGGCCTCGTTCTTACGCGTTTTATATAAAACTACGCCTGCTGCTTCTTCGAAGATTTCTCTTCTGCTTTCAGGCTTGGAGCTTACGATATCCGCTATCTTACCCTGTCCTATAATAGAATAACCTTCTACACCGATTCCAGTATCCATAAAGAGTTCTCGGATATCTCTGAGACGGCATGGGTTACCGTTAATGAGATATTCACTCTCACCGGATCTGTACATACGGCGCGTTACGGCGACTTCATTGTACTCAAGAGGAAGAATGCCTGCGCTGTTATCTATAACAAGCGTAACCTCGGCCATTCCTTTAGGCTTACGAGTCGCAGTACCCGCAAAAATAACGTCCTGCATCTTGGAGCCTCTGAGCTGCCTGGAGCTTTGTTCTCCGAGCACCCATCTTAAAGCGTCGGAAATATTACTCTTTCCAGATCCGTTCGGTCCAATGATACAAGTAACGCCGTCGTTCAGTTCTATATTTACGGGGTCTGCGAATGATTTGAACCCCTGCATTTCAATTCTCTTAAAATACAACTAACTTACTCCCTGTTTCTTATAATCTTATGTTTCTTTATTTGAATAAGCCATTTTTTAAGGCATCTTCCGCAGCTGATTGCTCAGCCCTGGCTTTACTGCTGCCTGTTCCTTTGCCGAGCATTCTTCCGTTCAAAGATACTTCCACGGTGAATGTCTTGTCATGATCAGGTCCTGCCTCATTTACGGTCTTGTATTCGATGCCTGCATTCGTGTCTTTTTCCTGTATCTTCTCCTGCAGCTTAGATTTGAAATCTCTGCTGAGGTTACCGGATGCAGCCAGCTCTATCTTATCTTCCAGAAGCATCAGCGATGCTTCTTTGACAGCTTCATAGCCACCATCAAGAAATATTGCTCCGAGAAGCGCTTCAAATGCATCAGACAGTATTGAAGGCTTGTTTCTTCCGCCGCATGCATCCTCTCCTCTGCCGAGAAAAAGATAATCTCCGAGGGATATGCTTTCAGCAGCATCGGCAAGTGATGCCTCGCATACAACTTCCGCTCTGTGCTTTGATAAATTTCCCTCATGGGCTTTGTCCATTATCTCAAAGAGCCTTGTTCCAACTACAGCATCTACATATGCATCTCCGATAAATTCAAGCCTCTCGTTATTGCTCTCATAAGTGAGTTTATGTTCCGAAGCATATGAGCTGTGTGTAAGAGCAGTCTTTAAAAGCTCCTTATTTTTGAACTCATATCCTAAGCGTCTTTCGAGTTCTGCAGAATCCTTCATCCTAATCTTCCTTCAACATGGATTTAAATAACTTAGAAGTAATGGATTCGGATTTAGATACCGCATCGGCTATCATACCGGTGATATCGCGTTCAACATAATCAACGGCTCTGTGTATTGCGTAATAAACTTCCGTAGCTTTGGAGTTACCGTGAATCTTCAGGACCGCACCTTTAAGACCGAGTATAGGGGCCCCGCCTGCATCTGAGTAATCAAACTCCTGCTTTATCTCTTTTATCTTGCTGTATGCCAGCATGGCTCCTGCCTTGGCAACCATACCCTCAGTGAGCTTGCTCTTAAACTGCTTCATAATAGCGAGAGCCATACCTTCGCTTCCCTTAAGGAATACATTGCCTGAGAATCCGTCGGTAACAACAACATCGGCATCACCGAATACGATATCTCTTCCTTCGAGGTTTCCTTCAAAGTTAATATTTCCGGCTTCTCCCGAAGCTTTCAGCATCTCAAATGCTTCTTTATGAAGATCGTCTCCTTTTCCTTCCTCGGCTCCGACGTTGAGAAGTTTAACCACAGGCATCTTATTACCGGTAATACCTTCAACAAAGATGCTTCCCATCAGACCGTTCTGGAAGATGTATTCAGGTTTTGACTCTACATTGGCCCCACAGTCGAGCAGGAGTGTGTTTCCTTCTTTTCCTATGCGAGGAAACCATGCCGCGATAGCGGGTCTTTTGATTCCCTTAAGTCTGCCGAGAATCACAAGACCTCCTGCGAGCAGCGCACCTGTGCTTCCGCCGGAAATGAAGATATCCGCTTCACCGTCTTTAACCATGTTCATTCCTTTAACTATGGTGGAATCTTTTTTCTTTCTCACTGCCATAGCCGGTGTTTCATGATTGGATATTACCTCTGTAGCATCAACTACCTCGATATTGTCACCGTGCCATCTGTTCTTGCGAAGTTCTTCAAAGATAACAGCTTCCGGACCTATGATAACCACGGTTTCGTCAATTTCATGAGCCGCTTTTACGGCACCTTTTACAATTTCTTCAGGGGCGAAATCGCCGCCCATTCCGTCTATAAGAATTTTCATATAATTCTCCTGTTTCTCTGCCGCTGTCTCGCAACAGCGACAAGCAATTTCATACGTTATTCATCACATAAAAAATCAATCTATTATAGCACAAAACAGACCCTTTTGGGTCTGTTATTGCTTCTGTATTTAATTCAGTTATTGCGCCGGAGTTGGCCGCAGGCGGCGTCGATGTCGGCGCCCAGAGTGCGGCGGATTGTGACTGCTACGCCGCGTCTCTCGAGAGTGTCCTTAAATCGCCTGACACTCTCTCCTGCGGCCTGTTTGTAATCCCTGCCCTTTACCTCGTTAAGCGGTATAAGATTTACGTGCGCCAGCATACCCTTAAGATGATCGGCAAGTTCTTTTGCGCAGGATTCTGAATCGTTTACGCCGTCTATTACCGCATACTCAAAAGTAATACGCCTGCGAGTTTTCTCTGTATATTCTCTGCAAGCAGCCATGAGCTCTTCATATTCGTACTTCTTAGCTACAGGCATGGTCCTCTGTCTTATCTCCTGATTCGGTGCATGTAATGAAACTGCAAGATTTACCTGAGGAAAGGCATCTCCGAACTCCTTTATTCCGGGTATTATTCCGCAGGTAGAAACCGTTATATTCCTGAGTCCGAGATTATATCCCTTCTCATCATGTATGAGATTGATAAAACGAGAGAGTTCTTCGTAATTATCGAAAGGCTCTCCCATTCCCATAATTACGACATGTCCTATCTCTTCTTCTGTGAGATTTCTCATCGCCAGGACTTCTCCGAGCATTTCACCGCCCGTAAGGTTTCTTTCAAGTCCGTCCATAGTAGATGCACAGAAAGTGCAGCCCATACGACATCCTGACTGTGAAGAAATACAGATGGAGTTCCCGTAGCTGTACTTCATGAAAACAGACTCTACTTCGGTACCGTCTTTGAATCTGAACAGGCACTTGACCGTTCCGTCCTTTGACTCCTGCTTTTTTACAACTTCCGGAAGCCCGATGTAATAATCTTCTTTCAGCTTTGTAATCAAAGAAGCCGGGATATTAGTCATCTCAGCAAAAGATGAGACTCCTCTGCCCAGCCATTCAAAGACCTGAGTCCCCCTAAAAGGCTTCTCGCCAAGACCTGTTAGGGCCTCGGCGAGTTCTTTTCTGTTTAAATCCAGTATATTATTCATTAGACTCTTTCAACTTTGATGCCGGTCTTGTGGCCGTTGATGTCGAATTCGTTGAGGCCTGTAGCCTTCTCTATTCCAACAGCTATGGTCTCATCCTTGATGAATTCTGCTGCGGCATCTACTGCAGAACTGATTTCATCATCAGCTTCCAGATAAATCTTGATCTTATCCATCATATCGAAGTCAGCCTGCTTTCTGAGCTGCTGAATCTTTGAGATTACCTCTCTGACATAACCTTGATCGATGAGCTCCTGTGTGAGAGTAGTGTCGAGGATAGTAAATACATTATTATCCATACCTACTACGAAGCCTTCCTTGGATGAGATTCTGACATCAAGGAAATCATCGGTAATTTCATACTTCTCGCCGCCGAGTTCCATCTCGAAGGATCCGTCGTTCTGAACCTTGGCGATAGTCTCCTTCGCATCGAGTTCTGACAGTTTAGCACCGAATTCCTTGATATTCTTACCGAGGACAGGGCCTGCGGTCTTGAAATTAGGCTTAATCTGGAAGTTCATGTACTTATCCAGGTCATCTTCGAACTGAACATCGTGTACATTGAGCTCTTCCATGATAAGCTCAGTGAGATCTCCGATAATATTTTTATAGTTACCATCAACGATGACCTTGGAAAGAGGCTGCCTTACCTTGAGCTTCTCCTGTTCTCTGGTGCTTCTGCCCAGATTTACAAGGGTCTTAACGAGGTCCATTCTCTCCTCAACCTTATCGTCGATGAGGCTTTCATCAGCCTTAGGATAAAGAGCGGTATGTACTGTCTCATCTCCGGTAAGCTTTGTATAAATCTCATCTGAGATAAACGGTGCTACAGGAGCCATCATCTTTGAAAGCCCTACGAGGACTTCATAAGTTGTGGCATATGCAGCTCTCTTATCCGCATCCATATTCTCGGCTTCGCCTTCTGCGAAGAATCTTCTTCTGGCGCGCCTTATATACCAGTTGGATAGATCGTCGTCGATAAACTCTCCGATAGCACGCACAGTTCTCATATGGTCATACTCGTCCATATGCTCTGTAGTAGCCTTGATTAGTTTGTTATACTTCGAGATTATCCATCTGTCGAGCTCAGGACGCTCAGCATAAGGAACGTCAAAGTACTTAGCCTCAGCCTTGTCAATATTCGCATAGAGGCAGAAGAAGTTGTATGTGTTGCGCAGTGTGCTGAACACCTTGCTTATAACTTCTTTTACTCCGTCCTCATCGAACTTTGTAGGTGTCCATGCCGGGCTTCCGTATACCAGATACCATCTGACTGCGTCAGCACCGTATTTATCTATCATATCGAAAGGATTTACGGTATTTCCGACGTGCTTACTCATCTTCTTACCGTGCTTATCCAAGATAAGATCATTTACGAGAACGTTTCTGTATGGTGCACATCCTTTAACGATGGTAGAAATAGCCATCAGTGAGTAGAACCATCCTCTTGTCTGGTCAATTCCCTCGCAGATGAAGTCTGCCGGGAAGAGCTCCTCATCGAAATTCTCGGATTTCTCAAACGGATAATGCCACTGGGCGAAAGGCATAGCACCTGAATCGAACCAGCAGTCCATAACTTCAGGTGTTCTGTGCATGCTCTTTCCGCACTCAGGACATTTTATCGTTACATCATCCACATACGGTCTGTGGAGCTCGATATTCTCATCGATATCCTGCTCAGCTTCTTCAACGAGCTGCTTGCGTGAACCTACGCAGTGAATATGTCCGCATTCGCACTTCCAAAGAGGAAGCGGTGTGCCCCAATATCTGGACCTGGAAATAGCCCAGTCTTTTACTTCTTCGAGCCAGTTTCCGAATCTCTTCTCACCTACATAAGGCGGATACCAATTAACTGTGTTGTTATTGGCTACGAGCTCGTCTCTGAGCTTGGTCATCTCTATATACCAAGACTTGTTGGCGTAATATACAAGAGGTGTATCGCAGCGCCAGCAGTGCGGATATGCGTGCTCCAGCTTCTGCTTAGCATAAATCTTATTATCCTGTGCCAGATACTTGATGATATCTACATCAAGTCCGTCTTCCATTACGAATCTGCCCTTCCATGGCGTATCCGTATAACATCCTCTCTCGTCTACTGGCTGCATGACTGCGAGATTATATTTACGTCCGCAGTTATAGTCGTCTTCACCGAATGCAGGTGCCGTATGAACGATACCCGTACCATCCTCGGTAGAAACATAGTCCATGCATGTCACTATAAAGGCGTTTTTCCCTTTCTCAGGCTCTACAAACGGCTCAAGCTGGTCATATGTCCAATATTCCATATCCGAGCCTTTAACGCGCTCTACGACCTCATATTCGTCGTTTGCGAGTACTTTATCTGCGAGTGCCTCTGCTACCCATAGATAATCACCTTCGCTGTCGCCGGACTTCATAAGGCATTTTACGTAATCTACGTCAGGGCCTACGGTAAGGGCAACGTTGGATGCGAGTGTCCAAGGAGTTGTGGTCCATGCGAGGAAGTACTCGTTGTCGTTATCGCAGCCTGTTCTGTGGAAACGGCATGTAAGAGTATTTACTTTTACGTCTTTATACCCTTGGGCTACCTCATGAGAAGCAAGGCCCGTTCCGCAGCGCGGGCAGTACGGAAGGATCTTATGTCCTTCGTAAACCAGATCTTTATCGAAGGCTGTCTTAATAATCCACCAGCCTGTTTCGATATAATCATTCTTGTATGTGATGTACGGATCTTCCATATCAGCGAGATAAGCCATCTTTTCTGACATATCAGTCCACATCTGTGTGTATGTAAATACGGATTCACGACATTTTTCGTTGAATTCCTTAATACCGTATTTTTCTATATTCTGCTTTCCGCTGAATCCGAGCTGCTTTTCAACTTCAATCTCTACAGGAAGGCCGTGAGTATCCCAGCCGCCTTTACGCTTTACCTGGAAACCCTGCATGGTCTTGTATCTGTTGACTGAGTCTTTCAGGGTACGGGCCATCATATGGTGAATTCCCGGCTTGCCGTTTGCAGTCGGTGGTCCTTCGTAGAATACAAATGAAGGAGCGTCCTCTCTGGCCTTAACGCAGAGATTGAGCAGATCCATCTCATTCCAATTTTTGATTTGTTCTCCCTGATACTCCGCTACGGGTTTATCGGATAGGTTCTCAAACATTACTATTCTCCTCTTGTTCTTTATATATATAAGCTGAATGCTTTTGCTTCAAAACACAGCCGAAATATTATATCACAATATACGTTGACGCTCTACTGTCAAAGCGTTAAAATTTCAATATGCCATTAATGATACTGGGACTTATCGTAATAATAGGCATCGCATTCTACTGGTATATAGGGAATAAGAACAGCGATGACCCTGTCAATCCCCGTGATATCGGGGAGCGTGTTTCGTACGCAGCGCAGGAAAAAGCTAAAGACGTAAAAGATGATGTGGCTAAGAAGATCCGAAAGCGCGCCGGGATCTACGATGTAGACTACGAAGTTGAGGACGATGGATACGGTGAACGAAGCTCATCTGAAGACGATAATACCATTCCCTTCCCTGATGATGTAGAACGAGCCAAGAAAAAGCATAATATCCACTAAAAGAGGTCAGCTCATTCATAGAACTGACCTCTTTTTTATACAGTCTTTAACATCATCGTATTCTTATTTAACAACTACTTTAATTGTCTTGTAGACTCCGCTCTGTGCATAAGCATACACATAACATGTGCCTTTTCCTTTGGCTGTAATTACACCTTTTCCTGATACTGTAGCAATATTTTTATTTGTTGTTTGATATCTGAGTACAGTAGCATGTTTTTTTACACTTAATTTTTTCGACTGAACTACGGCTTTAGCCTTCAAATTAAGAGTCTTACCTTTTTTAAGGTTTTGAGCTTTAGTAAGCACGGACTTAGTCACAGCAACTTTCTTGTGATTTCCGACCTTTCCGCCTTTAGTTGCAACGTGAATCATACAAGACTTAGATAATTGGTTTCCGTATTTATCAAGTGCAATGATTTGGTATTTATAATAAGTTCCTTTCTTAAGTTTTTTAACGTTATAACTCTTTCCTGCGGAAGTAGCTATTTTCTTTAACTTATTTTTCTTTCCGCATGCATTCCCATAGATTACATACTTACTTGCACCTGTTAGCTTAGTCCATTTTAATTCTATGGAATTATTAGATTGTTTTACTGAATACAGACGAAGTTTATTAAATGAAACTGCTGCAGTTTTCAGCTTCACATTTACCTTAACAGTCTTGACTATATCAGAACCGCCGTTAGTTTTAACTCTGATAATTGTCGTCCCTTTTTTCTTTGCTGTTACTTTTCCGTTCTTGTCGACTGTAGCAACATCAGGTTTTGAAGACGACCATGTCAAAGTTTTATTCTGTGCGTCACTTGGTGTAACAGTAGCCTTTATTGTAAAGCTGGAACCTGCATATACATCTTTTTTAGTCGGAGATACACTCAGCGACTTTACAAGCTTCTTCGGATATTTAAACTTGTATAATCCTTGAGTTATAGCATATGTATCATCTCCGCTTGCAAATTTCAGAGACATTTTAACTTCGTTTTCCGGCAAGTCCAAAATTTCAAATCCTGTATCGTATCCGCTTCCGTAGGTTACCAAATAAGTTTCCGTATCGGCATCCAAAAGCTGAGCAGATCCCATATGTTTTGAAGCACCATAGTTTGGCAGTTCATATGCTGCATAGTCAGAAAGAGACATGGTTTTTTCATTTAACCATAGTTTCAGAACTCTAGGCAGTCCATGGTTTTCATCCCTGTTATCATAGATTTTTATGGAACCGTCATTCATTATTCTTGCATCGTGCTGAAGATACGGTTCTTTTGACTTTTCAAATTCGAAATCATTTCTTTTGTCACCTATAACCCACACGATATCCTTGGTATCTTTGTCAATTCTGACAAGGCCGATTTTTCTGAAACTTACCAGAAGATCCCCGTCATCAAAGAAGTCTACAGAGTTAAAATGTGCGTAGTCCATAGCAATGGATTTATCTGTTAAGGTCTTACCCCAATCACTGCTGTTAGGAACGAATGAATAATCATATAGTTCAGGATGGTCGATGGATTCCCACTGAAATACTACTTTACCGTTTTTTTGTTCCTGAATAACATTGTTAAATACGAATATTTCCTGACCTTCATATCCGGGAACATTAGTAACAAGCATCGGAACGGCCATAAACAACAAATAATGGTCATCATCAAAAACTACATATTCATGCGGATCTATATGAAATCCGTCAGGTACACTGCCGTACCCGATTCCTTTGATATTATCTCTGATTACGTTATGGTTCTCATCCATTATCGTTAGGGCGCCCTTTTCTAAAGCTCCCCATCTTATATATTCGGCATGACCTGAAACAGCAACATAAGCATATCTTTCCTGACCTTTTTCATTATAAAAATGGCGATAGAGATATGCCGCATGAGGTATGTCCTTATAATAAGTTACCTCTCCCTTATAGTTGATTTCCATAAGGAAACTGCTGTCAAATTTACCGATGTGCGGAGTCAAATATATATCATCCTGTACGACTGATTCGCCGTCAACAATAATCAAATCCTGATGATTTGAACTACCTGAACGCATCAGTAATGGTGCGGATTTCCGATTAGCTGCGGCTGAATCATTCTTTGACTCTTCACCATTGGAATTGTCTTCATCGATTTCCTCATCAGGAATATCAGATCTTTGAATATCAGTTTGTTCTGTATCTTCAACTATCTTTTCATCATCTTCTTCTGCCTCTTCTCCTTTTTCAGATTCAACAGTTTCGATTCGGATCTCATCGTTAGAATCATTATCCACAGCAAATACAAGCATCATAGGTGCTATAATAGCAAACATTATCGATAAGCTTGTAATAATAACTATAAGCACATGGGTCAAAGATCTTCTCATGCAGTCCTCCTTATAAATAATGTTTGGAAAGAGATAATTGAATATGCAAAAAGTATTAATTAATATACATGTAATACAATATTAATATAAATGGAAGTATTAATCCAGTCATCAACAGATAATCAAAGATATATAAACAGAGAGAACCGAATTATTCGATTCTCTCTGTTTTAGTTTTGATCGATTAGTACAGTTTCAGTTCTTTATCTGTTGAACTTCCTTCTGCGAATAATCATTGTTACGAGTGCAGCTTCTGCGGCAATCAGGAGTGCGATAAGCATTCCTACAGGAGTAGTATCACCTGTTCTGGTGCCTTTGCCCTTTACTTTGCCAGGGTTGTCGTCCTTATCTTTTACGTTACCCTCGTCTTCATCGCCTTCAGGGCCGTAGTCGCCTTCCCTGTCTGTGACAGGCTTAACCGTAACTGTGTTAGATGTATCTGAGTACTTAACGTCTCCGAGTGCATCAATCGTATAGCTTGCCTTATTAGGAACACCTTTGTGAGCCTCATCGGAGAGAACCGGATCGTTTCCTACATTAGGAGCCTCTCTGTCCTCTATGGCTTTCGGATTGATGTCTGTGAACTTGAGATCATCAAGTGTCAGACCATCGGCAATCTTGCACTGGAATGTAACTCTTACCCAGTGTCCTCTCAGAGGCTGATCAGCATTTGCACAGTCATTGAGCTTGACAGTAAGTTTTCTGCCGGAAATTGTAACTTCGCAATTTGCGATTTCTTCGCCAGGATCATTTACTGTAGCATCGTCATTAACCTGTGTAGCCTTGATGTTGTTGGTGACTTTATGGTTGTTGTAGATACCGAGGTCCTCAACTCTGACGTCACCAGCACCAGATACGAACTGCAGCTGTTTGTCGAGTTCATCCGTAATGGTTGCTGTATTGGCATCCTTTGTGATGTATGCGACAACATCGTATGTAAATACGTCGCTCAGATCTATATCATTATGTACCGCCTGATTAATGAACTTCTCGATCTCAGGCTTTTCATCATAAGGTTTAACAGTTACTGTGTTGGATCTGTCTTTATAAACATCCTCTGTGATACCGGTCTCATCAATAGCTGCATCATTAGCAACTCCGATTGAGTAACTTGTATCGTTAGGAACACCGATGTGATCCTCCGTAGATACAACAGGTGCATTTCCGATGTTTTCTTCTGCACGGTCTTCTGCATCATCAGCCTTGATTTCCTGGAATGCCTTCTTAACGTCAGCAAGAGTCTTTCCATCCTTAACCTTGGCATCGAATGTAACCTTAATCCAGTGTCCGCGAAGAGCAGTTACCGGCTGATCATCTCCGTCGTACTCATATCCTGATCCTTCGTCAGAATCAGATTTGACATAGTATGTCTTTTCAGGATCTGCAACAGTATCTTCTGATGCAACATACTTACCGGCCTCATTCTTCTCAAGATATCCCTTAGCAGAAGGATTAACGAATTCGATAACTACTTCGCTGTATACACCTTCTTTAAGTTCATAGTATACAGTTCCTTCCTGAGCAGTTTCATCTGTAGTAGGAACATACTCATCGTCATCATTCATTACATAGAGACCTTCTACTGATGCATCTGCTTCTACCGATTTTTCAACATACTCATCATCAGATTTTTCGTAGTATGTCTTCTCCGGATCAGCAACAGTATCTGTTGTCTCTATATAATCGTCTCCATTCTTCTCGAAGTATTCTTTATCACTTGGATTTACATACTCAATATCTAGTGAACTGTAATTAGCTTTTGTAAGCTTATTAGTTATGAATACCTTGAGTGTCTGTCCGTCGATTGTTACTTCAGCAGCATCGATAGGATCACCATCCTGTGCTACCGTTGCATTGTCGTTGACCTGAACTGCATGAATATCGTTTGTTGGCAGATGGTTATCTTCCTCACCAAGATCTACTACCTTAATCTCATCAGCCTTGCTGTTGAATGTAAGAACGTCGTTCAACTTATCCGTAATAGTTACGGAATCAGCATCCTTAGTGATATAAGCGATGAGATCATATGTGAATACCTCATCAAGAACTATATCTTTGTGGACTGCCTCATTGACATATTTCTCAATTTCAGGCTTCTCTTCGTGCTTCTTGGTATTTGTAATAGTATTACCATCTATCGAAGTACCGAAACCAGGTACGGCCTTCTCCTCAACAGTGTATTCACCATCCGGCAGATTAGACCATGTAGCAGTATAACGCTTGCCCTCGGCTTTCACTTTAAGCTTATTTAGATGCTGTTCGCTAACATCATTACCATCCTTATCCTTAAGAATGAGCATAGTCTTAAATGCATCTGCGCTTGGAATTTCTTCCATTGTGGCGTCTTTCCAAATCTTTGTAGCTGTAACATCAACGTGTCTATCTTCGTTTGTAACTACAAATGGATCATCCTTAGTACCTGTACCCGTAACTTCTCCAACCTTAGCGTAGTTTTCAGGCACTGTCACTTCATCGACGCTGTAAACAGCACCAACAAGCTTAGGGTAAGTTTTAGATTTGAACTTCTTTTCACTATCAACGGTTATAGTTTCAAGTTCTTCTTTTACATCGCCAATAGTTCTGTAAACAGTAATATCAACTGTTACTCCCTTAGGCCATGAAATCTGCTCGTTCTCACCATCAACGAACTTCTTCTGTACCCAGACTTTTTCTGTTTCAGGCTCAACTGTTACAGTGTTTGTCTTTATATTTGCCTCAGAACCGTTAGCTGTCTTCAAAGTATAGTCAGCCTGGTTGGTTGTACCTTCGTGTTCTTCAACGGCACCTAGCACAGCGCCATTACCGTTAATAGTTTCAACATCCTGAATCTGAGCAGCTTCAATGATTGCATCTGTGTATTTGGCCCAGAATGTAATCTGAATCCACTTACCGCGGATGCCATCTTCATCTGTTACAGGATTATCTTCTGTACCAAACTTAACAACGAGTTTCTTTCTACCATCTTCATCAACAATAGAAGTCGTCGCCTTATCACTGACATCTGTTCCGCTATTGTCTGCAACAGTACTATCATGTCCGTCTACACCATCTACGTAGTGAGTGTTGCTGTCTTTTGCAACTATAGAAGCGATAGTCTCCTCAGGGTTGTCTGTCGCCTCAGCAGCAGCAGAATCAGCGTCTGAGATACTGTCTTTCTTCTTGGCAAATTCGAGCGCACCTACGAGCTTATCGGAGATAACAACCTCTGTTGCATCGTCGGTTACATAAGCAAGGATGTCATATTTGAATGCCTTGTCAAACTCTCCAAGTTCTACATGTACATCATTATTGATATACTTCTCAACCTCAACCTTGTTGTTGTTGATAGTAGTCTTGTAACCGGTTACTTTATCCTCTGTCTTAACATCTTCATTTGCAACATTGGATATGTAAGTATCGCCATCAAGTTCGAATGTACTTCCTTCAACATCGGTGTCCCCTACCTTATTTTCTTCAGCAAGGTATTTAACACCAATCAGCTTAGGAAGGCCTGTAATCTTAATGCTATTCTTATCTCTGCTGAGTTCATAAGTTGCCTGATTGTTTCCGCCGGCTGTGAACTTACCATCTTCAGCAATAGTACCCTTTACCGCTTGTGCATTTTCATTACCCTTCTTTGAGAGGAGTCCGATAGTAACAGTGGTATTTTCATCCGGCCATTCATCGGTACCATTCCACTTCTTGACTACTTCGATCTCAGTCTTTTCTGCCTTTACAGTAACTTCATTTGTTTTAACTTCGAAGCTGTCAGCATTTCCAACCTTAATATTGGCTGTAGCCTGGTTCATTGTTCCTTCGTGGGCGAACTCGCTTTCCGAAGCATCGTCAGCCACGTTCGGGTATTCCTCAGAAATTACCGCTCCGTTTTCACGAATCTTATCAAAGTCTCCCGCATCTGCAGCTGCAATTACTTCATCTGTGTACTTAGCCCAGAAAGTTACCTGTACCCAGTTGCCTGCGAAGTCAAGTGGCAACTTCTGTCCATCGTTTTCAGGATCGTTTTCTCCAACAAAGCTTAGTGTTAGCTTATTGTTTTCGATAGAAGCTGTGTACTTGTCTGCATCAATTGCTGTTCCGGCATTATCTTCGTCAGCATCAGCAACAGTTGAACCAGCTGTATGATCGTTCTTGGCCTTGTAGACTACGGAAGCGATAGTTTTGCTTGCATCGGTAGTAGCTTCGGCAGCTGACTCGTCAGCAGCATCCAGGCTTGCCTTCTTCTTTGCAAACTCAAGTGCTGATACAAGCTGGTCATTAATTGTCAGCTCTGTTGAGCCGGTCGGTACATAAACCATGATGTCGTACTTGAACGCCTTATCGAACTCAACAAGTTCTGCATGTACATCGTTATTTACGTACTTCTCAGTAGTAGCTCTGGAGTTAGTAGTGTTGTATACACGAACTACATCGAACTGAGTTACTCCTTCAACCTCTTTAGCTGCTTCTCCGGCCTTGCCGAGAAGCTCAACAGCACGATTGTAAATAGCCAAAGCCGCTTCGTATTCAGCGATTGCGTCTTCACTAGCGCCGTTACCCGGTTTGGTAGGCTCTGTTATTTCAGTCCACTGCGTATTATCGCTTTTACCATCTGTATCACCTTCAGCAGTATAGAAATATCTGCCGTCCAATGAAATAGCCCAGAGACGGTCGTCTGCAATCGCTCCACGTACAGGCGCTGCGCCTTTCTGTTCATAAAGCTTCTTGAGCTTAGATCCATCATCTTTATATGTAGTCTTAGAAGTTGTGAATACTTTTGGAGCATCTTCTCCACTACCGAGTGTAGTAACTCCTGTCTTCTTAGTTTCATCGTCGTTGTAGTCAACAGTATAAGCTTCTTCAACGTCCTTAACTTTTATCTTAGTCTCTCGAGCAAGATATGTTGTTCCCTTAAGCTTCGGAAGATCCTTTACTGTATCGCGTGTCTTTTCCTTCGTGAGCTCAACTGTAAGGGCTTTTGCACCTTCAGTTCCTTCAGAAACAACTTTACCATCCTTAACGTATACAGGAGTCTCTGTTCCACTCTTCTTGGAGTAGATAGCAAATATTACTTTTTCTACATCTTCAGGCCATACGTTATTCGGCTCCCAAGTCTTGACTACATCAAGCTCTGTAGTCTCAGGCTTAACCGTTACGATATTGGATTTATAGTTGCCCTCGGCATTGTTGCCAAACTTGACGTTGTAGCCAGCCTGGTTCTTCATGCCCTCATGCTCTTCTTCAGAGATGACCGGCCAGTTCTTTCCGTCTTCAGAGAGCACGATGTTGCCAGACTTGAAGTCAAGCATACGAATAGTCAGCTTGTCATTCGACAAACGACCGACGCCGTTATTGTACGGTTCAGTATTCGGCTCCGCTTTTGTCCATGAGGCGGCTTTCTGCTTGTCATCGGTATACCAAATCTCCTTTTCACCTTCGACATTTTTTACCTCAAGGAAAATACGCGTAGTACCTTCAGCGCCCTTGATAACCTCAGCGCCTTTGACGCGTGGCATTTCGTTAAGAGGCGCTACCAAGTTTTTATCTGCACCGTTTATATCCAAAGCACGAATTGTATTCGCAGCTTCAGACCCCTGTCCGGTATATCTGTTGTTTGCATTAGTCCAATCATCGCTGTCTTCAGCAATAAGTTCCCAACTTGCTCCGGTCTTACCGTCTGTAGTTACGTAGTAGTCACCACGTGAGCTTCTTGCAAATAGACGACTAGGCGCTTCTACTGCCCAAACAATCGGATCGGGACCAATCAAGGCAAGGAGACCGTCCTTATAAAGAAGGTCGCCGTTAGCAAAGGATACGTCGTGAGCATCCTCGCTGTTCTTATCGCTATCAGTATTTGCCCAACTGTTTTGGAGTTCTTTCAGTGCATCGAGATTGCGATACTCATCTTTTATACGTGCATAGAATGTAACCTGTACCCATCGGCCACGAGCCTGCTGCAAATCAAACGGATTGTTTCCACCGTTTGCGTATCCAAGTTCGTCAATCTTTATTGTAAGCGTATCGCCTTCGATGCTCATCTGAGGACCGTATCCCTGGTTCGGCCACGACTTGCCTACAACACTTTCGTCCCAACCTTCATTTGCCGGGAATCCCTTTTCCCACCTGATAAACTCAATAGGAGTACCTGAAGGCGTCTTGACAATTGCTCCAGATGCAACGGTTCCCTCCTCTCCGGTTTCGTGGTTGTTGAGATACTTAACTGCAACAGCATCAACTACTTTCCACGGATCATTGCTTGCGTTACCGTCTTTGTCTGCAAACTCAAGTCCCGGAACCAATTTATCGCTAATAGTAAACTCAGTAGCTGTAACCGGTACATATGCCATGATGTCATATGTAAAGACCTGATCGAAGTTTACGATGTCAGAATGAACATCTTTATTTACGTACTTCTCAACGATAGCATCGTTGTCGTTTCCGGCCTCCACTTTAAGTGGTACGCCAAAGGTATACACGCCTACAGCAACTTTTTCTTCAATCTCTCCGGTTTCCGGATTTACAACCTGCTGAGTAACCTCGTCGCGTGTTACGTCATAGTCCAGATCTGTAAGATTTACTGATCCCGGTGTGAATCTATGAGTTGTATATTCGGTAACGTTTCCGTCCTCATCTGTCTTAACGATGACATTACCGTTTTCGTCTGTAGTCGTTTCTATTTCTGAATACTTAATGCTTACGCCGGAAGCAGCTTTTACTTCAACATACTGCTCGTTGCGATTCTTAATAATCCCTCCGAGTTTCTCACGTCCAACAATGGTGTTGATATCTATTTTTTCACCATCATACCAAAGTTCATAGAGATCGATACTGTTACCATCATCATCCGTTATGGTAAGAGGCAAGCTGAATTCACCTGTCCAGGTAAATCCGTTAGGCGCAAGTTCTTTTACTGTATCGAACTCACCGCCAACCGGCTCGTTGGCAACACCGTCAAGCGGAACATCAGCTATGACGATTTCCCTGCCTTCCTTTTCAGCGCTGACGCGAATAGCAATCGGCTGCTGCTCTGCAACTGCACTCCAAACCTTAGTTACTGTCATCTTTCCGCTTGCAGTAGCGGTACTCGGAACTTCACCAAAGTAGAACTTACCGTCAGCAGCAAGTCCGCCACCACGACGTGAAATGTTGCCGGACACTTCTACTCTTTTGTCTTCCGGAAGACGTGTAACGTCTACTGCCGAATCAAGTTCGCGAGTGCTTATAAGGTTAATTCTGCTTGAATTAACTTCTGTAGTATAGTCCGCACCTGTATTCTCATTCTTCCATCCAGAGCCTGTAAGGTCCTTGATTGTAACGCCGCCGCCCTGTTTTCCTGCATCCGCATGGAAATCGGATCCGGCTGCAATACCTGAACGGGATATAGCGGAAGCCGGTGAATTGAATTTTGCATCCGCGCTACCCGGTATATTTAAAGTACCCGTAGCATAGTTATTATCTATTACTACATTTGAAACCTGAGCAGCATCAAAATTGACTGCACCATATGGGCAGAGCCATACGCCTCCGCCTGTACCGTCATTACCTTTACCGTCTGTAGAATCATCAGAATTCTTACTGAATGTTCCCTGTCCTGCAAACAAGTCAGTATCTCCAACGTCTGCACAACTGTCAGCCGGGCGGAAATTGCGCTGAAGAAGTTCGTTTGCGGCATCAAGTTCAGACTTAGGTTTCATGTCTGTTCCCGGAGCAACTGTTGCGCCATCTCCATCCGAAGATCCAAACATACGTGCACGTTCCTGGCCTGATACTGCCAGGTTGTCGTGTACGTAAACCGGGTCGATTACCATTGTATATGTATAAAGAGGATGGTCACCCATGACATAGACGGCACCGCCGAGCATGCGTGACATATTATTAGTAAGTTTACCTGCGGTTACTGCTACTCCGTCAGAGTCAACTAGAATAGCACCGGCACGTGTGAATCCTGTATTCTCTGTAAGTTCACCACCGGCCATGGAGAATACACCGTCTTTACGTTTATCAAAGCTCGGTGTTCCGTCAGCTTCTACCATCTTTCCAAGAAGCCAGTCAACACCGTTTTCCGTAGCAAATACTGCTCCGCCACCAAACCATGCAACATTGTACTTCATGGTTCCGCTGGTCATTGCAATAACAGCACCCTGTTCTGTAGTAGAACCACCACCAAACTGAACGCCTACATTACGGGCAATATTTGCGCCCTCGACCTTTACGAGAGTTCTTTCTCCGGAGGCCATGATTCCGCCGGTATCACCGCGGTTATTATCAATCGTACCTGCTATAGAACCCTGCGCTCCATCTTTATAAATGACAGCACCGGCCGTGGCGGTAATACCAGTTCCCGGAGACCCGCCGTCGATACCTGCATCCTGACCACGAGTACGCTGGTATTTACCAGGATCAGCCTTTTGCTCTCTAGCATTAGGCACGCGCAGAGAGTTAGGCGGTCCACCCTTAACATACATTTTGATAGACTGAGCATCATCATTCGCTTTGCTGTCGTTTACAATGTATCCAACAAGGTTGTTCTTGATAACACCTGTGCTTCCGAGATTGAAGGTTGCTCCAGATCCGTTAGCAACAATAGGAGCTACATACTTTGGTGTAGTTCCCTTGTCTCGAGAGGTAACGAAATCAGAGACCGTTCCGTTTAAAGTTGCGGAACCGCCTTGTTCAACATGAATAAAGAAGCCCTTCGGCTGATATGTTGTAGCACCACCGTCATATCCACCACCGTTGAACTTAGCAGCAGTATATATAGTGCCGTCCGGACATGTCTGGCCATTATCCCCTATCTTACCGGAAAGAGTAACCTTTTCATCAACGGTAAGCTTTCCTCCACTTTCTACAATGAACATGGAGTCATAGCTATCCATAGCCTTAGAATAAATAGTATTTTCACCTGTTATGGTGATATCCTTTTTTACTCTAATTGTGCCCTCTGCCGGGAAGCTTCCTGTTAGGGTGATGGTATCACCATCTGCTGCTCTACTAATAGCAGCATCAAGTTCGCTCCAAGATCCTACTTGATGATCTGCGGCATATGCAGTTAGTACTTTGCCGTAAAGATTTCCAGGCAAAGCAATACCTGACAGCACCATAATGAATGCCAACAAGGACGTAACCACCAAGCTTGTGATTCTGTTCTTCACTTGCTTTCTGTTTTCCATAATCCTCTCCGTTTCATACTAATATTGTTTTGATCTGTAACGTATTGAAAAATAATCCCAGTATTTCAAAATGATTATAGCAAGGTTACACAAACAAAGGCAATATAAATTTAATAATTTTTTAATATTTATTAACGAGTGTTAAGATTGTAGGTAAAGATTACTTTACAACCTTATTTTCAAAAGGTTGACGATATAATTAACATATTAAAAACGGACACTTCGCGTTGACATTTGATGTCATTTTGTAGTGTCCGTTTTGTTAATTAGATTTTAATAAAGGCTTAGTCTTTCACGAGCTCCTTGCGGCTGAGATTGATTCTGTTCTGGCTGTCGATTTCGGTTACCTTTACAGTTACCTTGTCACCGATATTCATAACATCTTCTACCTTTTCAACTCTGTGGTTGGCCATCTTAGAGATGTGAAGGAGTCCTTCCTTGCCCGGCAGAATCTCGATGAAAGCACCGAAGTTCATGATTCTGGTAACAGTACCTTCGTAAGTCTCCCCTACTTCTACATCCTTCGTGATGAGTTCGATTTCCTTCTTGGCAGCCTCTGCGCTTTCCTGATCTACTGCGTAGATAGCGATGAAGCCTACATCATCATCGGATATATCGATCTTAGCGCCTGTCTCCTCAACGATTCTGTTGACAGTCTTTCCTCCCGGTCCGATGACAAGTCTGATCTTGTCAGGATCGATTCTCATGCTTATGAATCTCGGAGCATACGGACTGAGCTCAGCTCTCGGCTCAGCAATCTCTTCAAGCATGTTCTCGAGTATCTTAGCTCTTCCTACCTTGGCCTGCTCAAGTGCCTGCTCCATGATTTCTCTGGAAAGACCGTGAACCTTGATATCCATCTGAAGTGCTGTTACTCCGTCAGGCGTACCGGTTACCTTGAAGTCCATGTCACCGAGGAAGTCTTCCATTCCTTGGATATCACTCAGGATAGCGAACTTGCTGGATCCGTCTTCTTCAACTCTTTCGATAAGTCCCATTGCAATTCCGGATACCGGCTTCTTGATTGGAACACCTGCGTCCATAAGTGCCAGCGTAGAGCCGCATGTGGATGCCATGGATGAAGATCCGTTGGATGAAAGGATCTCAGATACCACTCTGATGGCATACGGGAATTCCTCTTCGCTTGGGAGTACAGGTACAAGAGCTCTTTCTGCGAGTGCTCCGTGACCGATTTCTCTACGTCCCGGAGATCTTGAAGGCTTAGCTTCTCCTGTGCAGTAACCCGGGAAGTTGTAATGATGCATATATCTCTTACGAGGTGTGTCATCATCGATTCCGTCGAGGTACTGTGCTTCGCTGAGCGGAGCGAGTGTGCAGATAGAGAGTGCCTGTGTCTGTCCTCTCTTAAAGAGTCCCGAGCCGTGAGTTCTCGGAAGATATCCTGTCTCACTCCAGAGAGGTCTGATTTCATCCGGTTTTCTGTCATCAGGTCTTACGCCTTCATCAAGAATTCTGCGTCTTACCTCTTCCTTCTTGATATTGTAAAGAACCTCATCTACTTCTGCCATTCTCTCTTCAAACTCTTCTGCGAAGTGTTCCTTGGCATCAGCAGCAACGGCATCCATATTGTCAATACGCTCCTGCTTATCGTGTGTGTAGATGGCATTTACCATCTTCTCTGTAGCATATTCTCTTACGGCAGCATCTACATCTTCTCCCGCCTTGAATACTGTGTACTCCTGCTTTGGCTTACCGACTTCTGCTACGATATCCTTGATGAATCTACAGATATCTTTGATTGCTTCGTGACCGAAGAGTACAGCCTCCAGCATCTTGTCTTCCGGTACTTCATTGGCACCTGCCTCTACCATCATGATGGCATCTTCGGTACCGCAGATATCCAGGTGAAGGTCGGATGCCTGTCTCTGCTCGAATGTAGGGTTGAGAACGAGTTCGCCGTCAACAAGTCCTACGAGTACGCCTGCTGTAGGGCCATCCCATGGAATATCTGAAATAGCAAGTGCTACAGATGTTCCGATGAGGGATGCTACCTCAGGTGAGCAATCATGATCTACAGAGAGTGCAGTAGCAGCTACTACTACATCATTTCTGTACCCCTTAGGGAACAGTGGTCTCAGCGGTCTGTCGATAAGTCTTGAGATGAGTGTTGCTCTCTCGCTCGGACGGCCTTCTCTTTTGATGTATCCGCCCGGTATCTTACCTACGGCATAGAGCTTCTCTTCGAAGTTGCAGGTAAGCGGGAAGAAATCCACATCCTGTTTAGGCTCTTTGCTGGCACAGACCGTGCAGCTTACGACTGTGTCGCCGTATCTTACTACAGCCTGTCCGTTAGCCTGCTCTGCAATCTTTCCGATTTCTACCTCGAGAAGTCTGCCTGCGAGTGCTGTCTTATATACTTTGTAATCTTCAAATCTACCCATTATTAACAACTCCTTCCTGTTAATTAGTTTCTCTCCTATGGGCATTAACTATATTCTCACGCTTGCTCCGTAAGCATGAGTTACTTGTTTCAGGCGGCTTATTCTGCCTAAAACACAAGCAAAGCGGGAGTAAGTGCTCCCGCTTCCTTTCAATAATTATTTTCTCAGACCGAGTCTGTTAATAAGACTTCTGTATCTTTCGATATCTGTCTCTCTGAGATATTTGAGAAGGTTTCTTCTCTGACCTACCATCTTGAGCAGACCTCTTCTTGAATGGAAGTCTTTGTGGTGCTCTTTAAGATGCTCGTTAAGATCGTTGATTCTGTAAGTAAGGATAGCTACCTGAACCTCAGGGGAACCTGTGTCACCCTCGCATGTAGCATACTCTTTGATGATTTCCTGTTTCTTTTCTTTTGTAAGCATAAAAATAAACTCCTTTACTTTCGATTCACCATCTCTGCGCAGCCGTCGGAGCAACGAACCGCTGAAGGGACGGTATATTGAATTAGTTTAGCTGCAAGTTTTATCTTGCAACGTTGGTATATTAACACGTTTGTATTGTGTTGTCTATCTATTTTTGTAATATTCTTTAGCGTTTTGGCAGTCCTGACGGATTTGGTTAAATAGTTCTTCTTTTGAGTCGAACTTAGTTTCAGGTCTTGAGAAGTGATCGAAGATTACTTCTATTTCTTTTCCGTAGAGGTCTCCTTCAAAATCGAAAAGATTGGTTTCTATATCTATCAGCTTTTCATTCTGAACTGTAGGTCTGCAGCCTATGTTGGATACGCTTTTGTATTCTCTTCCGTCAAGGATGGTTCTGGTGAAATAAACACCATGCGGAGGAATTATCTTTTCAGCATCCGGAATCAGATTTGCAGTCGGTATGCCGTTGCTGGATCCGAGTCTTTTCCCATGTTGCACGGCACCCTTGAAAGAATATGCCCTGTCGAGATATCTTTCGACAGACTCCATATCACCTTCAGATAACTTCTCTCTTATTAGTGTAGAGCTGACTACTATATCACCTACTTTAACAGCTTCATGTATATTGCAAGTTATTCCTGCAGACTTACATTCCTCGATAAGACTGTCTGCATTACCGCTTGCGCGTGAGCCGTAACTGTAATTAAATCCGGCCGAAACACATGCAGCGTTAAGCTTAGCAATTACAATATCTTTAAAAAAATCATCTGCCGGCATTGTCATTATTTTCTCATCAAAAGGAATATTGACCAGAATATCAAATCCCATTTCTTTAATGAGTTTTTCTTTCTCGTCTTCTGAGCAGATCATCTTTATTGCTTCGGGATCGTCATCTTTTCTGTGAAGTATGAAATTAAACGGATGATTTGAAAAAGTAAAACATAAAGACTTTAAGCAATTGTTTTTTGCATAATTAACGGCATCACTCATTATCTTCCTGTGCCCGATATGAAGGCCGTCGAAGTTGCCGAGAGCAACAGATGTCATGTCCTCTGTATTCAATTGGTTCAAATCTGTATATATCTTCATTATTTAGCAGTCGCTTATTACCTTTTCGGGTTTAAGTTCATCGTTTTCTGTCTTTCCGATTCCGAGAAATCTGTTGTTGTTATATACCATGTATGTATTTTTGATGTGTGTGTCTGTTTCTATATTAAATCCGTCAGATCTTGAAGGGTTTCCGTTGATAAAAGCGGTAACTCTGTTATCGTTAAGTACTGCTCTTCCGAGGTTTTGGAGTGTTTCATCCATAGGAACGATGTGTATATATATATCTTCATCACTCATATTACAGAGTTCTTCTACATCTATCGCATCTTCTAATTTGAAATATCCTGATGCTGTGCGGCAGAGGGATGTCATGGCGGCTCCGCAGCCGAGGCTGCGACCTATATCGTCACAGATGGTGCGGATATAGGTGCCCTTGGAGCAATCCACTTCGAACTCTATCTCTCCGGCTCCAAGGTCGAGCCGCCTGATTTCATTCCTGTAGATTGTTATTTCTCTGGCCTTTATTTCAAAGTCTTTGCCCTCTCTGGCAAGCTCATATGCCCTTTTGCCGTTTATCTTGAGAGCTGAATACTTCGGAGGTATCTGAGATATTCGTCCCGTATAGGCCTTAAAAGCTTCTCTGACAACATCTTCCGTGACACTTGAATAATCCGCTGTATCAAGAACTCCTCCCGTTATATCCAAAGTATCCGTCGTAAGGCCGAGCTTCATCGTAGCGATATATGTCTTAATATCCGCATCATAATATTCGATGATACGAGTAGCTTTTCCTATACAAACAGGTAAAACGCCCGTAGCCATAGGGTCGAGCGTTCCGGTATGTCCTATTCTCTTTATATGCAGCCTTCCTCTGAGCTTCGCACACACATCCTGCGAAGTCCAGTCCTTTGGCTTGTTTATATTAATAACACCATTCATTATTTCTTCAGAGCGTCTTTTAACGGGACGACTATGATCTTTTCTACTTCATCTATCGGGAATTCGAAGGTGCAACCTGCCGCAAGAATATGTCCGCCGCCGCCAAAGCCCGCTGCAACTCTCTCTACGTTAGCGTAGGCCCTGGATCTTAAGCTGGCTCTTACATTCATTTCTGTTTCCTTCAGAAGGCAGCCTATCTCCACTCCGTCTATACTCATAATGCGAGGGACTATTCCGTCCGCCTCATCCATGGTGCATCCGTTCCTCTTGAGAAGATCCTGTGTGATTCTGCCGACGGCAATCTTACCTCCCTCGTAATAATTGAGAGAGCCGAGAACATCCGTCTCCATCTTAAGCGCGCCTTTGGACTTTCTGTCATATATGAGAGCACTGATTTCCTTTGAGTTAAATCCTTCGATTTTATGAAGGTGGCCGACTATATCGTGAGTGCGAGCAGTCGTGTTGCTGTGCTGGAAGTTGCCGGTATCTGTAGTAATTGCAGTGAATATGCAGTTGGCTATATCCAGCGTTACAGGTACTCCGAGTGCTTTTATAAGATTATATGCAATCTCGCCCGTCGCAGCAGCCTTAGGCTCAGTCCTTACGAAATCGAAGCGAATATCCGTGGATTTACTCATATGATGGTCAATACAGCCTTTAAGCTTTCCTCTTTCAAAGGCGTGTTCTCTGCCCGGAATTCTGTTCATGCTGTTGCAATCCATCATAAGAGCAAGCTGAACTTCATCAAGTACGCTGTCGTCGTTTGTAGAGCATCCGCACTCAAGGAAATCCAGGTTCTTTGGAACGGGCTCGTTTATCATTACATATGACTTCTTTCCGAGCGCTCTGAGCGCAAGACATACGGCAGTGCATGAACCAAGAGCATCTCCGTCCATATTAATGTGCGGGAATAAAAGAATCCCGTCCAAATCTTTTAATAATGTGGCAATGCTCTTTACTGTATCGTTCATTTGAGTCCTTCCAAAATTGAATCTATATGGCGGCCGTAATCACCTGATGTATCGAGTTTAAAGATAAGTTCAGGTGTATGTCTTATAGCCACATCACGTGAGACCTGTCCCCTTATTGCACCCTTGGCTCTTTCCAGACCTTCCATTACTTCGGTATATACTTCTTCTTTATCTTCATCGGAAAGGCAAACAGGCGAAACGTGGACGGTCGCATAGCTTCCGTCCTTCGTTACGTCAACACCCGTGATGCTTATTATTCTCGATGTGAGTGCCGGGTCTTTGGCTCCGTTTATAAGAAATCCGCTTATGCTCTTCTTGATTTCCTCTCCGAGCCTACCCTGTCTGTGTTTGGCCATTTTATTTTCTTTCTACCTCTACCATTTCGAAGCATTCAATTACGTCTTCAGGTTTGATGTCGTTATACTTCTCGATTCCGAGACCGCATTCATATCCGGCGGAAACTTCCTTAACGTCATCCTTGAAACGTTTAAGAGAAGATATGACGCCTTCGTGGATTACAATACCGTCGCGCACGAGTCTGATCTGTGCGTTTCTCTTAACCTCACCCTCTGTGACATAACATCCTGCGACAACTCCGAGGTTAGGTACCTTGAATGTATCTCTGACCTCAGCCTTACCGAGTACTTCTTCTTTGAATTCAGGATCCAGCATGCCCTTCATAGCATCCTGAATCTCGTCTATGATGTCATAGATAACTCTGTAGAGTCTGATTTCAACATCTGCAGCCGCTGCCTGGTTAGAAACAGCAGTAGTCGGTCTAACGTTGAATCCGATAATAATCGCATTTGAAGTCTCTGCGAGCATGATATCTGACTCATTAATGGTACCGACTCCCGAGTGAACAACATTGATCTTAACCTCAGGTGTCTCGAGTTTTTCAAGTGACTGAATGATGGCACCGACAGAACCCTGTACGTCAGCCTTAACTATGAGGTTGAGTTCCTTAGCCTCTCCCTCCTGAATCTGACTGAAGAGTTTATCGAGAGTCATGCTGGCATTTCGTGCCATAACTTCTTCTCTCATTTTGTCCTTACGGTTCTGAGCGATTTCACGAGCTGTCTTATCATCTCTTACAGCGTTGAATATATCTCCTGCCGCAGGGACATCACCGAGACCGAGAATCTCTACAGCTGTGGCAGGGCCGGCCTTTCTGATGGTCTTACCCTTATCGTCTGTCATGACTCTGATCTTACCTGATGTAGTACCTGCAACGATGCTCTGACCCGTCTTTAGAGTACCGTTAGATACAAGAAGTGTTGCAACAGGGCCTTTGGCCTTATCTAGTCTTGCCTCTATAACAGTACCGCTGGCCAGTCTGTCAGGATTTGCCTTAAGTTCAAGCACATCTGCCTGGAGAAGAATCATCTCGAGAAGATCTGTGATACCCTCTCCCTTCTTGGCAGATACAGGTACGGATATAACGTCACCGCCCCAATCTTCTACGAGGATATTGTGATCCATGAGAGCTTGCTTAACTCTATCAGGATTTGCTCCGGGTTTATCCATCTTGTTGATGGCAACAATGATAGGAACTCCTGCAGCCTTAGCGTGGCTGATAGACTCAATTGTCTGAGGCATTACGCCGTCATCAGCAGCTACTACCAGTACTGCGATATCTGTTACCTGAGCACCTCTGGCACGCATTGTAGTGAATGCTTCGTGTCCCGGTGTATCCAGGAATACAATTTTCTTTCCGTTAATTTCAACCTCGGAAGCACCGATATGCTGTGTGATTCCGCCGGACTCACCCGCCGTTACATTTGTATTACGGATGGCATCAAGAAGTGAAGTCTTACCGTGGTCTACGTGACCCATAACCGTAATGATAGGAGGTCTCGGCTGAAGATCTTTTTCATTATCTTCCCTTGTGTCGATTCCTTCTTCAACGATTTCAGGCTCTTCTTCTGTTACTACTATCTGAAGACCGAGGTCGACAGCAAGCATCTCAACCATATCCTTATCCAAAGTCTGATTGATTGTGGCCATTACACCCATCTGCATCATGGACATAATAATCTTTGATACGCTGATTTCGGCCTGCTCAGAGAGTCCTGCTACCGTAATAGGTACGGTTACGGCAATTGTGCCTTCAGGCAGGAGTTCTTCAGGTTCAGGTTCTTCTACTACCTTGGTCTTATATTTCTTCTTATGACGTTCCTGCTTTTCAAGAGCTCTCTCGTCATAAACGTTATCGTTTCTGTTTCTGCGTCCACCGGGACCGTCTTCACGTCTGTCGTTTCTGGACATTCTGTCACGGTCACGGTTGTCGAAAAATTTCTTGCTCTTACCCTTGGACGGTCTGCCGCCGCCTGATGACTGTGCGTCACCTCCCTGGGCCCTCTTGTCTGCGCCCTTTGAATCTTGGGAGTCAATATCTTTTGAAGGTTTTCTCTTCCTGGATGGCTTAGCTGCTTTTTCAGCACTCTCTGCAAGTTTTTCCTTCTGGCGCTTTCTCTGTTCTTCAGCCTTTTTCTTTTCAGTCGCGGCATCAGAAATCTTTTTAAACCTCATCGGTTTATTAGGCGCATTAACATAATCCTCAGCTTTATCTTCCTCAGGTTTCTCCTCTTTTGATTCTGCAGGCTTCTTCTCTTTGGCTTCTTCCTTGGCTTTAGCTTTAGTCTTGGACTTGGCCTCAGTATCTTTCTTTGGTTTATCTTCAGCCTCTTTTGTTTCCTTAACTACAGCTTCCTCAGCTACCGGTTTTTCTTCTTCGGTCTCTTTCTTGGCAGCCTTCTTGGCGGCCGGCTTCTTTTCGGCCTTCTTTTCTTCTGCAGCCTCTTCCTTAGCCGGTTCAGCTTCTTCAATCACTTCTTCCTTCTTAGGAATTACCGGCTTTCCTACAGGCGCTTTAGCCACAGGCGTTGCCTTAGGCACTACAGGAACAGCCTTAATCTTAGGCTTACCGGCTCCGTCAGCGGAGTCAGCTGAATTGCCTTTCATAAGGTTTATTGTGCTGACAAGTCTGGCAGCATCTGCGTCATCGATACTGGACCTCGCACCGCCGACTTCTATGCCCATTTTAACGGCATAGTCTTTTAGTTCTTGCAGTGTAATGTCGAGTTCTTTTGTAAGCTCACTAACTTTCTTCGGCATTCTATCCTCCCTTAGTTGCCAAGAGCCTCGTCAATTGCTCTTTCTATCTTTTCTGCGTCCGCATTTGTTCTGAGGACGCGATTAAACGCTTTGCGCTTTAAAGCCATATCTGCGCATTCTCTGTTTCGACAAAGGTAAATACCTCTGCCTTCATTCTTAATATCTTTATCTGCTTCGATGCATCCGTCTCTGAATGTAAATCTCAGGAGCTGATCCTGCGGTTTGGATTCTCTGCAGGCAATGCATCTACGCATCGGCTTCGGACTCTGATGTCTCCTCAACTTCTGCTTCCTCTACTTCTTCAGTCGCTTCCTCTGCAAGCTCTTCCGCTTCTTCAACTGCTTCCTCAGCTACTTCTTCGATTACATCTTCTGCTGTTTCATCAGCTGAAGCATCTTCGTCGAATGCAGGTATATCGTCTGCATCCTCATATTCGTCGAAGTCGAAGCCCATTTCTTTAAGCTGATCGTTACTCTTGATATCTATCTTCCATCCGCTTACGCGTGCTGCCAATCTTACGTTCTGACCTTCGCGTCCGATGGCGAGTGAGAGCTGCTGCTCCGGAACAACGGCAGTAGCGGACTTCTCATCCTCGTTGATATAAACACCTTCTACGATAGCAGGCTTGAGGACATTGCTGATGAGAACAGCAGGATCTTCGTCCCATACGATAATATCAATCTTCTCTCCGAAGAGCTCATCTGCAATATTCTGAACTCTGGCGCCGCGGTTTCCTACGCAGGCACCTACAGGATCTACATTAGGATCGGTAGAATAAACTGCAATCTTTGTACGTGAGCCTGCTTCTCTGGCAGTTCCCTTGATCTCAACAGTACCGTCTGCAATTTCAGGTATCTCGAGTTCAAAGAGACCTCTTACCAGTCCCGGATGTGATCTTGAAAGCAGAACCTGAGGTCCTTTGCTTTCTTTCTTTACGTCCATGACATAAACCTTAATTCTGTCTCCCGGTTTGAAGTTCTCTGTCTTAACCTGCTCGGAAGCCGGAACCCTTCCCTCTGTTCTTCCGAGAGAAACCAACATTGTTCCGTTGTTGATTCTCTCAACTTTACCGGTTACAATCTGGCCCTTCTTTTCGATGAATTCGTTATATGAATTGGTTCTTTCTGCTTCGCGGTTTTTCTGCACGAATACCTGCTTAGCACCCTGTGCGGCAATTCTGTTGAAATCTTTAGGATCGATTTCATACTCCACGACTTCGCCGAGTTCATAGCCGTCATATATCTCTTTAGCATCAGCAAGAGAAATCTGTGTCAGCGGATCTTCTACTTCTTCAACGATTTCCATTCCCATGAAAACCGTAACGTTTCCGCTTTCCATATCCACATCAACTCTTACGTTAGATGCTCCGTAGTTCTTCCTATATGCATTCTCTATGGAATCTTTGATAGCACCGATGATTTCTTCATCGGACAGGTTCTTTTCCTTTTTAAGATCCGCAAACGCTTCCAAAAATTCGTTATTCATTGTTTCCTCCTTATTAGAAAACCACCGCTAAATTTATCTTCGATATCTTATCTGAAGGTATTTCCGTCTCGCCTGAGTCGTTTTTAATCTTTACGATTCCGTCGTCCTTACCGAGAAGCACACCTTCGAAGTTCTTACTTCCGTTTATCTGTTCATAGGTTTTTATCTCAACCTGTCTTCCGGCAAACCTTATGTAATCGGTTTCCTTCGTGAGCTCTCTGTCCAGTCCCGGACTGCATACCTCAAGATTATAGCTTCGTTCTATGAGATCAGTTTCATCAAGCTTCTCGCTGAGATATCTGTTAAGAGCCTCGCATTCATCTATACTTACGTATTCGATAGATGCATCTGCAGGTTTATCCGGATAAACTCTTAAAACCCATTCAGGGCCTTCTTTCTTATATTCTATTTTGTAAAGTTCGAGATTGTTCTCCTTCAGGTAATCCTGAAGCAGATTCGAAACTTCAACTGTGATGTCTTGTTTGGCCATAAAGCCTCCGTTTTTTCATATACATAAGTGAAAGAGTGGGCTTCCCCACTCTTTCGAAATAACTTACCGTTGATATTTATACCATTTAAGTGCTTAAAATGCAAGTATTATCTGCGTTATTACGGGTTATCGGCATTAAGAGTATTATCATTTAACTTATCCTTTTTATCCTTAGGTTCTGTACCCTTTGTATAATACTCTCCGTTCTTTTTGATAACGCTGGTCGGCATTTGTCTGTACTCCCCGCCGATAGCTATATCTACCTGGCTCATTATCCTGCTCCAAAGAGCAGCAGCCGTAGATGACTCCGTATACATTGTTATGTTTTCATCTGTTCCTATCCATAGTGCAGCTGAACACTTAGGAGTGAAGCCGTCAAACCAAATATCGTAGGCATCATTGGTGGTTCCCGTCTTACCGCCGGGTTCTTCGCCTTCAATTCTGGCTTTATCTGCGATCCCCTTGCTTACATTGCTTTTCAGAAGGTCTGTCATAATCCATGCAACTCCTTCATCGAGAGCCTGAACCTGCTCCGGCTTACCCTCCAATATTATGTTACCTTCGCTGTCCTCCACCTTCGTATAGCAAACAGGAGAATATCTCACTCCGCCTCTCGGGAATGCAGCATATGCAGCAGCCATATCCAGCGGCGTAACACCTTCTGTCATGGCGCCGAGGCCCAGTGCAGCCAGGTTAACATCGTTATATGGTTCTTCTATATCGTCAATTACAGTAGTAATACCGAAATCGTGAACTTTCTCCATGGAATAATCAATGCCGACCTGAGTAAGAAGTTTAACTGCGCAGGTATTGAGAGATAGCTGCAGTGCGCTTCTGAGGGTCTGTTTTCCGGTATATGACCTGCTGAAGTTCTGAGGCCATACCTCGCCTTTTACAACCATTCTCTCATCTATAACCTGAGATGAGGCTGTAATATAGTCTCCGTATCCCTTCTTTCCCTGTTTCTCATAGCCCGTCTCTACAAACGGGAACTTCTGACCTGTTAAGGCGTATTCAAAACTTTTCTGAAGAGCCGGCCCGTAAACAGAAATAGGTTTAATAGATGATCCGGGCTGACGAGGGCTTGTAGCTCTGTTAAAGAGTTTCTGTCCTTTTCCGGAGCGACCTCCCACCATTGCTTTAACCTGTCCTGTTTCGATATCACATATTACCATCGCAGCTTCTATGTGAGCATCATTTTCAGCCGATGGGAAATTGTCATCATCTTTGAATTCTTTGTTTATAACGCTCTGTGCCTGAGTATCTAATGTGGAATATATCTTAAGGCCTTTGGTGTATACCCTCTGTTCTGCTTCTTCCTCTGATATGTCATATTCTTTTGCCAAGTCTTTAATAACAACGCTTATGAGATAATCTTTGAAAGCCGACTCCGCAAAAACACTGTTCTTACCCGGATCTATAAAGTCCTCCGCGGGCTTCTTGGCTTCATCTGCTTCTTCCTGAGTTACCATGTCCTGCTCTACCATAAGATCAAGAATCATATTTCTTCTTTCTGCGGAAGTATCATTTATATAAAGACCTTTAGAAATCTTGGTGGTATTTTCACCTTCCTCAGATACAAGGAGTGCATACTCTCCCGGAGCCTGTGGTAGTGCCGCAAGAGCAGCACACTGCTCCAAACTTAATTCCTCTACTTCCTTTGAAAAATATTTTCTGGATGCGGTATCCACACCGTAACAATTGTATCCGAGGTAGATAGTGTTCAAATATGCTGTTAGAATCTCCTCTTTACTTAGTTTGTTCTCTATTACGGAAGCGTAATACATCTCTGTAATCTTACGCTCTATCGATCTTTCTTCTTTGATCTCAGGAAGGAAAATATTACGAGCGAGCTGCTGAGATATTGTAGATGTACCGCCTATCCTTCCGCCTTTATATGCATCGTAAAGAGCACCGAAGATTCTTTTGAAATTGAAACCTTTATGCTCCCAAAATGTCTTATCCTCTACTGCAATAAAAGCATTCTTAAGATTATCGGGAAGCTGTTCATATGTAACTATCTTCCTGTTTTCATCAAAATAGATTTCATCGAAGAGGTTTCCTTCGTCATCATAAATCTGAGAACTGACATCTAATGTATCTATTATAAGTTCAGGATGTATAGGCGGAGCCTTGCTTATTATGGTCCATCCGTAATATGCAGCTCCCGCACATACAATTACACCCGAAAAGAAAAGCGTAACGAAAAAAGCAGCTAAGATGTTCCTTAAGATCTTAAACTTTTTAGGCTTTCTCTTTCTTCCGTCCGGATTATTATATCTTGGTTTATCTTTTACTATAGAAATCTTTTCCATTAAAAATATATCCTGTTTTTAAGCATAAAAAACTTCGGAGCGCAAGTCTCCGAAGCAATTATAACACAATATCTTGAGTATATACATTTTGTAAGCACAATATTTTCCGTTACTTGTATTTTTGTTTATTCATTGTGCTTTATCATAAGTCTGGATGAATTCAGTATGCATATCAGAGCTACACCCACGTCTGCGAAAACCGCCATCCACATATTGGCAATTCCCATAGCGCCAAGAACCAGACAAGCGAATTTAACCAGCAATGCAAACGCTATATTTGCTTTTGAAATACCTACTGTCTTTTTGGATATCTTCATAACCTTAGGAATTCGAGAAAGCTCATCATCCATTATTACTACATCAGCAGCTTCTATAGCTGCATCAGAGCCCAAAGAACCCATGGCAACACCAACATCGGCTATAGCCAGAACAGGAGCATCATTTACACCGTCACCTATAAATGCAAGCTTGCCCTTCCCTTTTTCGGTCTTAAGCAGATCTTCAACGCAGCTTACCTTATCCTGAGGTAAGAGCTCAGCCTTGTATTCCGTAATACCCAGATAATCCGCTACTGCCTTTGCTACTTCTTCGGAATCACCGGTAAGCATTATTACCTTCTTTATTCCGTTCTTAATCATTTCATTGATTGCAGTCTTCGCAGACTCTTTTGGTTTATCAGATACGACAATGGTCCCTATGTATTTACCGTTCTTGGATACATAGCAATGAGTTCCGACTGCATCGGCCTGCTCGGATGGAAGCTCTGTATTCTCGGCTTCCATAAAGCCATGATTTCCTACGGCCACCGAATCCTTCCCGACCATGGCTTTTATGCCTTTTCCTGCCGTATTCTCGACATCGCTTACTTTTGATGCAGGAAACGGCTTAGAGCAGGCCTCGACAATTGCCGCAGCAATAGGATGCGTGGATCCGGACTCAACTGCAGCAGCATATTTTATAACATCGTCGGTGTCATATCCCTCAGCAGCATCAATATAACTAACGCTGAACTTTCCTTCCGTCAAAGTACCGGTTTTATCTGTCACTAATGTATCTAAAGTTGACAGTAGTTCAAGATAATTGGAACCCTTTACAAGTACACCTTCCTTAGAAGCAGCACCTATTCCTCCGAAGAATGCAAGCGGAACGGATATAACAAGTGCACACGGGCAGGATATTACGAGAAAAGTGCATGCTCTAAGAATCCATTTGGAAAATTCCCCTGAGAAATTGCCTGAAATCAGCGGCGGTATAAACGCAAGAAGAAGAGCGCATATTACTACCACAGGGGTATATATTTTTGCAAATCTGGTGATGAAATTCTCCGTTTTCGACTTCTTGGAAGATGCATTTTCTACAAGTTCCAAAATTTGAACTACAGTAGAATCGTCATATTCTTTTAGTGCTTGGATTCGCAGAAGAGTATCGCCGTTAATACAGCCGGATATAACCTCATCTCCTTTTTTTACCTCTCTCGGCACGGATTCTCCGGTAAGAGCCGAAGTGTTAATTAAACCGTTGCCTTCTACTACGCATGCATCAGTAGGGATCTTCTCTCCCGGTTTAACTACCAGGATGTCTCCTGCTTTTATATCCTCAGGTTTTATCTTTTCTGTATTTCCACCATCCAGTTCTCTGTTTGCGAACTCGGGTGCTATATCCATTAGATCGCTAATAGCGCCCCTGGATTTACCGACTGCATATCCCTGCAGGTATTCTCCGAGTTGATAGAAAAGCATTACGGCAACAGCCTCTTCAAACTCTCCGCAACCGAAAGCTCCGACTGTAGCAAGCGTCATCAGAAAACTCTCATCGAAAAGTTCGCCGTGTTTTATTCCTTCAATACATTCCAGTATTACATCGTGTCCTACAAGCAAGTACGGTATGAAATAAAGAAGTTTGATTATAAACGCTGTTTTGCTGTCAGCAGTTGTAAAAATTGCATGCTGTGCAATAAGCAAGGCAACAAACATTAACAGGGATATTATTATCCTCTTTAAACTTCCTTCTCCGTGCTCGTGATTATGTTCGTGACTGTGTTCATGGATGTGTTCATGACTGTGTTCATGATTATGTTCGTGATTGTGATCGTGGTCCATTTCTACTCCTCTATATGCTCCTTGCCCATTGCAATAATTGTCTTTACATGCTCATCGTCCAAGCCATAGTAAACAGCCTTCCCTTGGCGTCTGCTTTTTACAAGCTTCGCTGTCTTCAATGCCTTGAGCTGATGTGAAACTGCAGATTGATTCATCTCGATGTCATCGCAGATCTCAGTAACATTTTTCTCACCGTCAAATAGATCGTAAAGAATCTTAATTCTGGTAGAGTCTGCAAACATCTTAAATAAATCTGCCAGCTCAAGAAGTTCTTCTTCACTTACACCCTTTAGTTTATATTCTTTATTTGACATATCTTTCCTTCCCTAAACATCTGCATATAAAAACATATGCTAATATATTCATATGAATATATTAGCATATGTTCATAGGATGTCAATATCTTATTTACTCTGCAGGGACAAATATATCGCCCTTGCAAGCTGCAAGTTTTATCTCAAGCCTTCCGTCATTAGATTCAAGAATGCTACCGCTTATAAGGCCTTCATATTTATGTGCATGTGCTTCAACATTAATTGTTGATTCTTCATCTGCATTATTAACTGCAACTATCAGTCTCCCTCTTGCAAATGCATACTGCCCTGTGGTCAACGCAAGTTCTCTGTAATCAGCGTATGCGAATTCATTTCGGTAAGCAGCGTGAATATTTCCGAGCTTTCCTATAAGAGCGGTGCACGGGTTGTTTTCATAATCCGATGCGTGATCTTCGAGATTTATGTACGGACGCAGGCTGTAATCAGAGCCGTGCTCCTTTATGCCTTCAATACCGAATTCGCTTCCGTAGTAAACGGAAGGAATGCCCGGCAATGTATAAAGCAATATGTGAACCGGCTCGTAATGAGCCTTATTATTCAGTTTCGTGAAGATTCTTTCTACATCGTGGTTATCAACAAAGTTATACAGCCTGATATGAGGCGGGACCATCTCAAATGTCCTCTTTACCGTATGGGCAATCTCAAAGTAATTGTGATCATTATGTCCACTGTAAAGGCCCTTATGAAGTGCATAGTTTGTTACGCTGTGTAGTGTGTTTTCATTGGCCCATCTGGAATAATCCCCGTGAATAACTTCTCCCATCAGCCAGAAATCTTCCTTGACTGTATCTGCCGTATACCTGAGTGCCTTCATAAAGTCAAAGTCGAGAACATCTGCTGCATCCAATCTTATTCCGTCGATATCGAACTCCGAGACCCAAAATCTGATGACATCACATATGTAATCACGCACCGTGGGATTTCTTTGATTAAGCTTTACGAGGAGGTTGTGTCCGCCCCAGTTGTCATAGCTGAATCCGTCATCGTATTCGTTATTGCCCAGGAAATTCACATTGCAATACCAATCAATGTACTGAGAGTTTTCTCGGTGCTCCTGAATATCTTTAAAAGCAAAGAAGTCTCTTCCCGTGTGGTTGAATACTCCGTCGAAGATTACTTTTATACCGGCATCGTGACAGGCTTTAACATAGTTTTTCAGATCCTCATTAGTTCCGAGCCTTGAATCCAACAATCTGTAATCCGTGGTTTCATAACCGTGTCCTACGGACTGAAAAAGAGGCCCTATATACAGAGCCGTGAATCCGAGCCTCTTAATATGCTCTATCCAAGGAAAAAGCTCGTTCAACCTGTGAACGGGCTCTCCGTAATCGTTTTCATGCGGAGCTCCTGAAAGCCCCAGCGGATATATGTGATAAAAAACTGCTTCGTCGTACCAAGCCATTACTTTTCTAAACTTGTTCCTCCTTAATAGATTCGAAAACTATTTTACCTGAACTTTATCGCTTTTCCAAATATCATTTACTCCGATATCGTAAATATACTATCCCCACTTTATTACTTAACTGTCACCTTGCAAGTCTTCCAGATTCCGTTAATAGCCTGAACATAGATAATACAGCTTCCTTTACTCTTGGCAGTTATTTTGCCGCTTGCATTTACAACGGCTACACTCGGATTGTTACTTATAAATCTCAAATTCTTTGTATGATTAGTTGCCAGTCTCTTGTTTTTCTTGACCTTAGATACTGTCGCTTTTATAGTCTGTGTTTTTCCTTTTTTCAAAGTGATTGAATACTTATTTAATATCAGATTCTTAGGGTTTGTATACTTTCCTCTTACATTCCCTGTAAAGAAGTGTCCGTCCTTGCTCGAGGCTAATGTCTTATAGCTCCTTCCGTTTTTCTTTTGAGCAACAACATAGAATTTATACGCTGTATTCTTTGAAAGCTTGGTCGCTTTCCATTTGAACGTCTTTCCGTTCAAAATCTTGACTTGCTTAAACCTAGTGTTACATTTCGTAAAGTAAATTATATACCTGTCGGCTCCACTAACCTTGTTCCAAGATATCGTAGCCGCGTTTTTACCGCTTGCAATTCCTTGAGCTACGATTATAGGTTTTGCAGCCACTTTCAAAGTTCCGCTAACATATTTGAAATTATAATTATCTGCAGCACCCCCAACAGGTGTCAGACGATATGATTTATTAGGAGATACGGATATCTTCTTCACAACCGGAGCAACATATCCGGAAGCATTGGATGCGTTGTCAGTGCCCTTAAATCCGCTTATCTTTACACCGTAAGAAGGGGTTCCGTTCCAGACAATCGTTTCTCCTATATATGCAGCAGTCAAAGTAGCTTTCTCAATAGTATACTTGACTTTTCTTGGCTCCTTGGATCTGTCGTTATCTTTCCAAGCGAAGCCAGGAGCAGGAGTAATAACCGCTTCGTAGCTTCCGACGTTTTTAGATTTGTTACCTTCTATAATAAAGTAATCCTTTGGTTCTATTCCATCCTGATTATATCCGTTATAAACAAGTGATCTTCCTTCAGGCGTAGTCAAAAGGCCGAAGACCTCAGGGTTATTCTCGGAAAACAGCGATATCCATCCTTTTAAGTGATCTTCCCACTCACTGTAATCATAAGCCGGATTATCACTCCACAAGCACAGCATGCATCCTGAAACATCGCGCTTTTGTGCCGGCATACCCCTTGTGTTTACTTCATTGTAAGCAATATTCTTGACACCGTTGATGGCAACAACTTCTTTATTGAACAGTGTAGGAACATGATACCAATCATTATTTGTGTTTATGAGTGTGAATCCGTCATTGATTAAGTCCTGGGCATTTCTGCAGTTATAGCTCGCTTCACCACCCCAACCATTATGCCAATACGCTATCAATATATCTGTATCTATTACATGACCTTCAGGTTTTCGATTGTTGTGGTAGATTCCGTCATTAAATGCTATCGGTCTCATTCCTCCGTCTTTTATGAGCGACGCAATTACATTTATATAATCTATAAATTTATAGTATATGCCTTTTTGTATAAGGCCCGTAAAACTGGTCTGAATATCCAGGGCATATTCATCGCCTCCCATGTTAAAGTATTTACATCCTTTTGATGAGAAGTAATTAATATATTTTCTTAAAAAGTCTTGCATAAAGGAAGTCGCTTCTGTATTTGTAATATCAATGGTTGAAGACGACACCTTATCCCCTGACTTAAAAGCTGCATTTTCAATACCAAGGCTATCTATCATATGAAGAATTGCATTCATATGTCCGGGACTGTTGATCAATGGAATAATTTCTATGCCCTTCGACTCGGCATAAGCAATTATGCTGTTCATTTCAGCTTCAGTTAGTTCATCAGTTGATGGTGAATAGTTATACCAACGGTCATATTCCAGATTACCTTTATGAATAGCATCTTTTACTTCTTCACTTGAATATGTCTTGTTTCCGGAAATAACTGTCATATCGTTCAAAAGAAACCGCATACCGTTATTGCCGATTGCAAGCTCCATGTGTGTATAGTTATCTTTAGAGATCTCGTCAATCAAGCCCTTAATTTCATCTACACTAAAAAACTTGCGGCCATTATCCAGATGAAAAATTCTCATGAAGTTTTCATCTCCCACCTCGTCTGAAGCATATGTATTCAGTGTTGATGCGAGACATGAAAAGCTGAGAATAATCGCAATCACAATGTAAAGAAATCTGCGAACATAGTTATTAAATAATAGTTTTCTATGTATTCTCATATTTTTAAGCATTTGGTTCTTACAACTACAAAATCTATATTTCCTTCATAAAAAAACAACCCTGTTTATTATATCAGAGTTGCATTTATTAATAAACGATTAAATGATTGTTAAAATGTATTAATGAATAGTTCAGATTAAAGATCTAAATCAGGATAAGTCGAAGATAGTCATCTGTGCGGATTCAGGCAATCCGGCAAACAGACCATGTCTGATAAGATCCTCTATGTTCGTTCCGGACAGTCTGGTTCTCTTCCTGACGTCATCGAGCGTATTAAACTCTTTTTCCCTATATGCCGTAACAAGAGACTCTGCGGCAGTATCTCCTATTCCGCTTATAGCGTTAAACGGGAGCATGATGCGTCCGTCTACAACCGAGAACTTACAAGCTTCAGCAACACCAAGCACAGGCTCAGCGAATTCGAAGCCTCTGGACATAGCCTCATACATTACTTCATAAACAGTCAGCTGCTCCTTTTCTTTGGCTGTTGCAGAGTTACCGAGATTTTCAATCTCTCCCATTCTTTTCTCTACGTCAGATGCGGTCTTACCTGTCATCTCAGCATCAAAGTTATCAACTTTCGATGAGAACCAGGCTGCGTAAAATGCCTCAGGATAATATACCTTAAACCACGCCATACGAATTGACATCATAACATACGCCGCTGCATGTGCGCGCGGGAACATGTACTTCAGTGTCTCGCAGGACCAGATATACCAATCCGGAACGCCGTGATCTTTCATAAGAGCCAGCTGTTCATCGCTGAGTTTCTTATTCTTACGTACTATCTCCATTATCTTGAAGGCGTCTGCGTTATCAAGACCCTTGGAGATGAGGAATGTCATGATATCGTCTCGGCATGAGATTACTTCACTTATGGTTGCCGTCTTATTTCTGATGAGATCCTGCGCGTTGTTGGTCCATACGTCGGTTCCGTGTGAGAAGCCGGACATCTTTATGAGGGCTTCCACAGTATCAGGTTTTATGTCATCGAGCATCTGACGCGTGAAGTTGGTTCCGAACTCAGGTATGGCGTATGTTCCGTGAGTGAACTTATAGTTGTCATTTTGAATCTTCAGCTCATCAAGAGACGTGAAGATGCTTAGAGTCTTCCTATCGTCCATCGGAATATTCATAGGATCCACTCCGGTCATAAGCTGAAGATGCCTGATCATCTGCGGCACATCGTGGCCGAGAATATCCAATTTCAAAAGATTGGAATCAATCTTATGATAATCGTAATGCGTTGTAATTACGTCCGTATCTCTCTTATTGGCAGGCTTTTGTATCGGACAGAACTCATATATCTCATGGTCTGCCGGAACTACGATGATGCCGCCCGGATGCTGTCCCGTCGTACGTTTTACGCCGGTACATCCTTTAACCAGATATTCTATGTCGTATTTACTTGCACTTATGTTATTGTCTTCCACATAGTGCTTTACATAACCGAAAGCAGTCTTATCCTGTATGGCGGCCACCGTACCCGCTTTAAATACGTTCTCATCACCGAATATCTCACCCACGTATCTGTGAGCAGTTCCCTGGTATTCTCCGGCGAAGTTAAGGTCTATATCCGGCTCTTTGTTTCCGCTGAATCCGAGGAATGTGGCAAACGGAATATTAAGACCTTCTCTTTTCATGCGTGTGCCGCATTTCGGACAATCCTTCTCCGGCATATCGTAACCAGTATCGAATTTAAGGCCGAGCTCTGTCTGCGGTATATATGTCTTGCATTCAGGACAGATATAATGCGGCGGAAGCGGATTTACTTCCGTAATGTCCGCCATTGTAGCTGCAAATGAAGAGCCTACGGAACCTCTTGATCCTACGAGATATCCGTCGGAGAGTGACTTCTGAACCAGCATCTGAGCAGCTATGTACATTACGGCATATCCGTTGGAAATAATGGAATTCAGCTCCACTTCAAGCCTCTCTTCAACGTCAGGAGGCAGCGGATCTCCGTATATGGATTTCGCCTTTTCATAGCAGCTGGTTCTGAGTTTTTCATCAGCGCCTTCAATCTTAGGAGGGAACTTTCCTTCCGGAATAGGCCTGATATCGGCATCTACCATATCTGCAATCATATTTGTATTTGTAATTACAATCTCTTCAGCTCTGTCACCGAGATAATCGAACTCTTCCATCATCTCATTCGTTGTTCTGAGATACAGAGAGTCTGAAGGTGTGTCTCTGAAGCCGATTCCCTGCATGATTATATTTCTGTAAATTGCAGATTCCTGATTCGGATAGTGAGAATCGGTAGTAGCAACCGTCAGCTTGCCCAGTTTATCTCCTATTTCGAGAATTTTGAGATTGAAATCAATAATATCTTTATCGTCGCCTGCCTTTCCGTCTTCTATAAGAAAGCGGTTATTACCGAGCGGCTGGATTTCAAGATAATCGTAGTACTTGGCGATTTCAATTAATTCCTCGTCGCTCTTGCCGTCAAGTACCGCCTGGTATACTTCACCCGCCTCACAGGCAGAACCGATAATAAGACCTTCTCTGTGAGCTTCAAGCACGGAGCGAGGAATCCTCGGTCTTTTGTAGAAATAGTCTATATGAGAAAGGCTTACCAGCTTATATATGTTCTTAAGACCTGTCTGATTCTTTGCAAGTATTACTATGTGATAAGTTCTGTTTTTCTTTACGTCAATACTGCCGTCTTCGGCTATGGCGTTATCATCCGGATAAAGATATCCTTCAAGTCCGTATATGACCTTTATCTCTTTTCCGTTCTTGGCTTGGCGTGATGCCTCGGCCATAGCATCCGGAAATGACTGAACAACTCCATGATCTGTTATGGCAACTGCAGGCTGCCCCCAATGTGCGGCTGTTCTGACCACATCAACGACTTCGTTGAAGCCGTCATTATCGCTCATCTTTGTATGACAGTGAAGTTCTACTCTTCTTCCGCCGGGATATGTATCGTCTCTGATAGTCTTTTCCACCTTCTTAACGGAATTGGCCATCATAAGATTCTCATGTTCATATGTATCGTATTCTATGGAACCCCTGGCTCTTATCATATCACCCGTTCCGAGGCTGTCATTTATCTCTTCGAGTTTTTCTGTAGAGATAAATGCCTTAAGGCCGAAGGTTCTTGCTTTGGCAGCGATTAGAATAGTAATGAGGACTCTGCCGTTTTTTATAGGAATGGAATCTATTTTAAAGACTTCTCCCTCTATTATCGCCTTGTCCTTACTGCCTACGAAGTCTGCAAGTTCATTAAAATCAGTCGGATTCCCGCTGAAATCGGAACCGAAGACTACGAGCTCTCCCTTGGAATTTGTAAATGCAGGCTTATCTCCGTTTTTCTTTTTGAAGAATCCGTTTCCGTATCCGTAAGCTTTTCCGTTACCGCTGCTGTCCGAATCACCGTACTCGGATCTGTCAGGAATTTTAATTCCGGTATAAGTGTAATTCACCTTAACCCTCTTAGCATATCCTACTTTGGATATGACACGCTCCTTCATAAGGTGCTCATACTTTTTAGGCAACACAAAGTTGAGCTTGGTGTCTATAGTAATCACCAGGCCCGACTTGTTATCCGATTCCTCCAGCGAGATATTGGTAATCTCGATGTCTATGTCCTGCTCGGATTTACCGCTCGCATCCAGGAGCTCTTCCTTATTCAATATTTCCGAAGGGATTTTGATCACTCTTTACCTTGTATCTCCGTTTTATACTATCTTTCGTTGTCTGCTTCGACTAATTCAAGAAGCTTGTCTATGAGAATATCTTCACTAACTTTTTCCAAGATCTCTCCTTTTGCAAATACGAGACCTTCACCTCGGCCACCCGCTATTCCGTAGTCAGCTTCTCTGCTTTCTCCAGGTCCGTTAACAGCGCATCCCATTACGGCGATTTTAAGCGGTCTCAGACCCTTATCCATTCTATTTTGGGCAATTCCCTCAAGTCTTTCCTCAGCCTCATTTGCGAGGGAAATAAGGTCGATTTCGGTCCTTCCGCATGTAGGACAGGATACTACTTCTATAGCTTTTTCTCTCATTCCGACGGATTCGAGTATGCGCTTGGCGAATATAACTTCTTCCACCGGATCATCCGTAAGAGACACCCTCATGGTATCTCCTATACCTGCCAGCAGAAGCGATCCTATTCCGACTGCGGATTTCAGCTTACCGGAACGTGCAGTTCCCGACTCGGTAATTCCGATATGAATCGGCTTATCCGTAAGTTCTGCCAGCTTCATATGTGCATCATAGTTCATCTTCACATTGGATGACTTAATGGATATTACGAGCTGGTCATATCCCAGATCTTCAATCACCTTAAGCATGCGAATTCCGCTTTCAGCCAGACCGTCGGCACTTACGCCTCCATACTTCTCAAGAAGATCCTTTTGAAGCGAACCTGAATTAACTCCGACCCTGATAGGAATATATCTCTCACGAGCTTTATCTATTACGGCTTTTACGTTTTCTTCGCTTCCGATATTGCCCGGATTGATTCTTATTTTATCCACTCCCTGCTCTATGGCAGCTATGGCGAGTCGGTAATCGAAATGTATGTCGGCGACAAGAGGCACTTTTACGAGTTTCTTTACTCTTCCGAGTGACTCTACGGCCTCAAAGTCCGGTACGGCGCAGCGCACTATATCACAGCCCGCATCCGCGAGCTCCGATATCTGCCTCTCCAAAGCAGCCGTGTCTCTTGTATCCACATTGGTCATCGACTGAATCGACACGGGCGCTCCTCCCCCAATGGCCACATCTCCGCAATGTACTTGTATAGACTTTCTCATATTTTTATCCGAATATATTCCTTACGTCGTTGAATGTTATAAGAACGGCCAGTGTTATCAGGAGTATAATTCCCGCTATAGTGGCCTTGTATTCCATATCGTCTGTTATCCTGCCTCCGCTGATTACCTTCAGTATGATGAAGAATATCTTGCCTCCGTCAAGTCCCGGTATAGGCAGGAGGTTAAAGAATGCGAGGTTCAGACTTACGATTATAAGCAGCATCAAATAGCTTGCAAGTCCGTATGCGCTGGTCTGATCCACGGCGCGTACAAGTCCCACAGGCCCCGCCAAATCGTCAGGATTCACTCCGTTTTTGAACATGGAAACTATGGCCTGAACAAATGCTACGCCGAGTTGTCCCGAGAACTTTATTCCCTCAGGAATACTGCGAAGCACATCTCTTTCGTACTTGCTGACAATTCCGATCACATAGCGTTGCTCATCTTCCAGATACTCAGGCGAAATATCCGCCTCTATCGTCTTTCCTTCTCTGTCTATGACAAAGTGAAGAGCATGACCGTCTTTATCCGCATCGATTTTAGATGTTACATCATTCCAATCCTTTACAGCGCTTCCGTCGATTTCAACAATCTTATCTCCGGGCATAAGACCGGCTCTTTCCGCCGGAGATCCGGGGGTTACGGATTCAAGCGTGTTGCTCGGAAAGCCGGATATTGCCACAACCATAATAGATACTAAAACAGCGATGAGTATGTTCATCGTAACTCCGGCAAGAAGTATGGCTATTTTCTGGAGATTGCTCTTACTGCTGTATGAAGTCGGACTGTCTACCGCCTCTTCTTCTCCTTCCATGGCACAGAATCCTCCCAGCGGAAGAAGTCTTACCGAATACATGGTGTCGCCCTTTTTTCTCTGGAAAAGAAGCGGCCCCATACCTACCGAAAACTCATTAACTCTTACGCCGCATAATTTGGCAACTATCATATGTCCCCATTCGTGCGGTATTACCAGCACCAGGAGCATTACCACAAATAAAATAGCAGTTTTCAAATCTATCTTTCCTTTCATTGTCCCGAGAAGTCTTCGGGAACGTTTTTTATCTGTTCAGTAATTCTCTTGACCTCATTCTGGCCTGTCTGTCGATTTCGAGAATATCATCGACAGTCTCGGGTTCAGAATAATGTATAGAATTCATTACTGTTTCTATCGTATCGGCTATATCCGTAAAGCCTATCTCCCCTTTAAGGAACATGGCTACCAGTTCTTCATTGGCACCGTTCATAACTATAGGTGCCGAGCCGCCTTCGTTGATGGCTGCATATGCTATGTCCAGACATTTGAAGGTTTTTCTGTCGGCTTTCTCGAAGTGAAGATCGGCCCCTTTGGTAAAGAAATCCAGACTTCCGTCAGTCAGTCTGTCTTCATCTCTTCCGCTGAACTCAGGAAGAAGCTGAAGCCTCTCCGGATAGTTAAGTGCAAGTCCGATAGGAATCTTCATATCCGGAAGCCCCATCTGAGCCATAACGGATCCGTCCATGAATTCCACCATGGAGTGAACTATGCTCTCCGGATGGACATGCACATCTATCTTGTCTGCCGGAATATCGAAGAGCCATTTGGCTTCAATCACTTCCAAACCTTTATTCATCATCGTCGCTGAATCTATGGTAATCTTAGAGCCCATATCCCAGTTAGGATGATTAAGTGCCTGTTCTACAGTGACATCCTTCATCTCTTCAAGGGTCCTTCCTCTGAAAGGCCCTCCTGATGCAGTCAGCAGAATCCTTCTTATAACCGGCTTTACATCAGTCCTTCTTCTGGTCCTGAAGGCTTTACCGCAAGAACTTCCTCCGTAGCCTTCCAGGCACTGGAAAATTGCACTGTGTTCGCTGTCTACCGGAAGAATTTTTACATTCTTCTTCCTGCATAAGTCTGTAACGATCTTACCGCCGGTGACAAGCGTCTCTTTATTGGCCAGTGCGATATCTCTTCCTTGGCTTATAGCTTCATATGTCGGTGCCAAACCGCTTATGCCCATAAGAGCATTAAGGACTATGTCGCAGTCTGTCTTGGCCAGTTCCACCAGCCCCGCATCGCCAATATAAACTTCCGGACGCTCACTCCTTAAAAACCCGTCCAGCTCCACCAAAAGCTTCTCGGCATCATCGGAACTGCCGACACATACTGCTTTCGGTTTAAACTCTTTAACTTGAGCAATTAAGTCATCGACTCTGCTTCTGCAGCTGAGTCCGGCGACCTCGAATTTGTCCTTATTATTTCTTATTATCTCCAGCGCCTGAGTCCCTATGGAACCCGTGCTGCCCAATACTAATACTCTTTTCATTCTTATCCTTGAAAAGCCTCTAATATTTTTCTTTCAAAGTATTTTTTATTTAATACTATCTTCTCTTAAATATCGTTTGTTCTCTTTAATATCCTTTTTATACTTAATATCGTTGTTCTCTTTAATATCGTTTGTTCTCTTAAACGTTGTCTTGTTTATTGTATTTACTCTGTTTTGACAAGTAAGTTCCGAAACTTTATCAACAAACTATGGAAATATGTTATTATATGTAAAGTTAACTTTACATTTCTGTAAATATTTTCTTTTTTACTTGTCAATTCTTGCTGGTATAACTATTTGTTTCAAGTTTTCTCAGCTAAACGTGCATCGTTTCTAAAGTCCGGAAACATAAACAAACAAGCTTGTTATGTAATACACGACAGGTGCCACAAATATTACGCTGTCGAATCTGTCCATAATACCGCCGTGCCCCGGGATAAGCGTGCCGTAGTCTTTAATTCCGATCTTACGCTTAAACATGGATGCCGTAAGGTCTCCTGCCATGCCGGCAGCTCCGCCTAAGAGTCCGAGGATGAAGCAAATCGGGAGCATCTCTTTCATGAAGATAAATCCGAAAAGTCCTGCAAGGAGTGAGCTGCCGAGAAGTCCGCCGATTGCTCCCTCTATAGTCTTTTTAGGGCTGAGATTCGGTGACATTTTATGCTTACCGAGGAAATATCCCGTAAAGTATGCGCATATATCCGAACCGAATGCAGCAATCACCACTATCCAAACCAGTTTCGAAAAAGCGGTTCTGTCAATCAAAACCATATGGAATGTGAAGAACGGAATATACATAAGGGACATTCCCGTAACAACGGCATCGTATGTCCCTCTCTCATTTATCTTCCATCCGTAAATGCAGCTTGCCGCCACTGCGACGAACATCCAAAGCATCACGAGCTCTGTTGTAATGCTTGAGGCCATAGGCATCCCTATCTCAAGCGGAATAGCCGTTAAAAACAGAAGCACACTCATAACATAGCAAATGGTCTTAGACGGTTTTACGTCAATGGTCTCCCATGCTTCGCAAAACTCTTTTACACCCATAACTGCTATTAAAAGAGCAGCCGCCCAAAGAAGCCAGCCTCCGAAATACAGAATCACCAGCAGCGGTGCCATTATAAGTCCCGAAATAATCCTTGTTTTCATATTATAAGATTCCTTTTATATCAGTGTTTTACTTACTCAGCATTACGGCCGCCGAACCTTCTGTCTCGATTCGCGTAGCCATTCAGCATCTCTTCGTACTCTTCCGGAGTGAAGTCCGGCCAGAGGGTGTCCGTAAACATCAGCTCGCTGTAGGCGGCCTGCCATGTTAAGAAATTTGACATCCTCTCCTCTCCGCTGGTCCTGATAATAAGGTCAGGGTCCGGAACATCGAATTTGGATGAGCCGGAATAAAGGTATTCCGAGATAGTATCCTCAGTAAGCTCTGATGAGTCCAGCGTACCGTCCTTGCATTTTTCGACAATTGTTTTAACGCTCTTAAGAATCTCATCGCGTCCGCCGTAATTCAGGGCTATGTTGAAGACCAAACCGTCGTTATCTGCCAGCCTGCCTACCATTTTATCTATGGCTTTAACCGAAGCCTTAGGCAGCATGTCGTATTCTCCGAATATGTTGATGTGAACATTGTTCTCATCCAGCTCTTCCAGCTCGGAATTAACATACTTAACGATAAGATTGAAAATGCCACTAACCTCTTCCGTGCTCCTCTTCCAGTTCTCTGTTGAGAAAGCATATACGGTCAGGTACTTCACACCTAAGTTAGATGAAGCGATAACTATCTTTTTCATCGCCTGCATACCGGCATTGTGTCCCATTACGCGTGGCACTCCGTGAGCTTTGGCCCATCTGCCGTTTCCGTCCATTATTATTCCCACATGCGTAGGAAAAGGTCTTTTCTCTTCACTCATAATTTAACCAATACACGTGACAAGCGTGGCTTATTAAGGCCACGCTGCATCATCTCATATTCAAATAGGATTAAACTTCCATCAATTCTTTTTCTTTTTCAGCGATCATCTCGTCGATCTCTTTCATAGCATTTTCGACTGTCTTCTGAGTATCCTCAAGATCCTTCTTGAGGTCGTCTTCAGTGAGTTCTCCAGCCTTTTCAGCCTTCTTGAGTTCTTCGTTGATGTCTCTTCTCATATTTCTGATGGCAACTTTTGCATCCTCGCCGTATCCCTTTACTACTTTTGTGAGCTCCTTACGTCTCTCCTCGGTCAGCTGCGGAACAGCGAGTCTGATTACCTTTCCGTCGTTGGCCGGTGTGATACCGATATTAGCCTCGTTGATGCCTCTTTCGATATCTGCAACTGCCTGCGGATCAAAAGGTGTAATCATAAGCGTTCGAGGATCTGGAACGGAAATGTTGGCAAGTGACTTCAGCGGAGTCGGTGTGCCGTAATAATCAACCATGATCTTATCCAGAAGTGCAGGATTAGCGCGTCCCGCCCTTACTGTGTTCAGGTTTTCCTTCAAATGTCTTTTGGTGCTTTCGATTCTTTCTTCAAGTGGTTTCTTCTCAGCCATAACAACCTCCTAATATATGAGTGTTCCGACGTTTTCACCGTTAATAACTTTCATAAGGTTGCCCTCTTCTGCCAGGGCGAACACATATATCTTCGTATTTGTGTCTTTACATAATGTCGCAGCCGTGAGGTCCATAACTTTTAAGTCGCGTTCGATTATGTCCATATATGTGAGTTCTTCGAATCTTTCCGCGTTAGGGTTCTTGGCAGGATCATCCGAGTAAACCGCGTCGATACTCTTGGCCAGGAGCAGTACATCCGCCCCTATCTCTGCTGCTCTCAGTGCTGCGGTAGTGTCCGTTGTGAAGAACGGGCTTCCGGTGCCTCCTCCGAAAATTACAACGTTACCTTCGTTGAGGTAATCAAGAGCTTTTCTTCTGGCATATCCTTCTGCCATATCCCTGATTTCAATGGCGGTCATGAGCTTGGCTTTGCAGCCTATAGAAAGGAGTGCATCCTGAAGCGCAAGTCCGTTCATAACGGTAGCAAGCATCCCCATGTAGTCGGCAGAAGGCTTATCGATATTTCCTGATGTCCTTCCGCGGAAGAAGTTGCCGCCTCCGACAACAACACCTACATCTACTCCGGCTTCTTTGATTTCCTTGATCTGTCTCGCAACTTTCTCAAGTTCATCTCCGTTAATTCCGAATTTCTCCTCTCCTGCCAGGGCCTCGCCGCTGACTTTTATCAATACTCTTTTATACTTAATACCCATTTTAATTTGCCTCCATAGATATGGTCACACATCTGTGTAATTGTAACATATATCTATGCGTCTTTCTTCTCGATTTTGCGAATTTCCTTGGTGCGGATTTCTTCGCAAATTGCATTTACAAACTCATCAAGAGGCTTTGTTCCTTCATCTCCGAGGTACCTGGAGCGGACTGAAACAATACCTTCCTCGGCCTCTTTGGCACCGATTACGAGCATGTACGGAACCTTCTCCATCTGAGCCTTTCTGACCTTGTATCCGATACGCTCTCCGCTTTCGTCGATAGTGACATCGACTCCGTTTCTTCGAAGCTCGGCTTTTACCTTCTCGGAGTACTCGGAAACGCTGTCGGATACCGGAAGGATTCTGACCTGCTCAGGACAGAGCCATGTAGGGAGATTGCCCGCATACTTTTCGATAAGCCATGCGAGTGTACGCTCATAGCAACCGATAGAAGTACGGTGGATAATGTACGGTCTCTTCTTCTGTCCGTCCTTATCGATGAAGTACATATCGTAGCGCTCTGCAAGCACTGTATCGAGCTGAATGGTGATCATTGTATCTTCCTTGCCGTATACGTTCTTGGCCTGGATATCAAGCTTAGGACCGTAGAATGCGGCCTCTCCGATAGCCTCGGAATAATCAATTCCGATTTCATCGAGGATTTCTCTTATAAATCCTTCGTTGTAATCCCATTCTTCCTTTGTTCCGAGATAGTCATCTGCTTTTTCCGGATCCCATCTTGAAAGACGATATGTTACGTCCTCCTCAAGCCCGAGCGTAATCAGGCAATGTCTTGCGAGGTCTACACAGGCTTTAAACTCATCCTTAATCTGCTCAGGTGTGCAGACAAGATGGCCTTCGGAAATTGTGAACTGGCGGACTCGTGTCAGGCCGTGCATCTCTCCTGCCTGCTCGTTTCTGAAGAGTGTCGAAGTCTCACCCATTCTGAAAGGAAGATCCCTGTAACTCTTCTGACGTGCCTTATAAACGTAGTACTGGAACGGGCAAGTCATAGGACGAAGCGCCATAACATCTGCATCCGCATCGTTTTCAATGAGGTTAAGATCCTGAACACCACTAATCTCGTGCGAGCGGTCCTCAGCATTCATAATCTCATCCATATTGTCATATCCGAGCAGGAACATACCGTCTTTATAGTGATACCAGTGATCGGATATCTTATATAGCGTGGACTTAGCCATAAGAGGTGTACGTGTACGGACATAGCCCCAGTCGTATTCCTCAATATCCTCAATCCAGCGCTGCATCTTCTGAATAATCTTAGCACCCTTAGGCATAAAGAGCGGCAGACCCTGACCGATTACATCAACCGTAGTGAAAATCTCCATCTCGCGGCCGAGCTTATTGTGATCACGGTTCTTCATCTCTGCGAGGTACTCAAGGTACTCATTGAGCTCATCTTTCTTTGTGTATGCCGTACCGTAAATACGTGTGAGCATCTTGTTATGCTCATCACCTCTCCAGTACGCACCTGAACTTGATGTAAGAGCAAAAGCCTTAATAGGTCTGGTGCTCATGAGATGCGGTCCTGCACAAAGCTCAATAAAGTCACCCTGCTGATAGAATGAAATAACCTCATCATCAGGAAGGTCATTTATCATCTCGACTTTGTAAGGCTCATCTCTTTCTTCCATGAGCTTTATTGCTTCTTCTCTCGGAAGTTCGAAGTACTCAAGTCTGTCGCCCTTCTTAATGATTTTCTTCATCTCTGCTTCCAGCTTATCCAGATCTTCTCTGGTCAGCGGCGGCATATCAAAGTCATAGTAGAATCCTGTGTCGATTGAAGGTCCGATTGCCAGTTTGGCATCAGGATACAGATTCTTAACAGCCTGCGCCAATACATGTGAACAGGTGTGTCTGTAAGCGTGCTTTCCGGCATCGGAATCAAATGTAAGGATGTTGAGTTCGCAATCCTTATCGATTACAGTCCTGAGGTCCTTGGCCTCTCCGTCGATCTCTGCCATACAAGCAACTCTGGCCAGACCGTCGCTGATATCCCTTGCGATATCATATGCTGACATCGCTTCGGAATATTCTTTTTTACTTCCGTCTTTAAGTGTGATTATCATATATGTTCCTCCTTTTTCATAACTCCGCCATACGGGAGCGGAGCCGGATTATTATTGTCTGAGTTATGTTTTATCCTCTGATTCTAAGGCTCTATTGTAATTATTTCCTCTGATTCAACTGCAGCCTTTACGAGCTCATCCACATCGAGCTTGGACTCGGATTTTTCTATCTTAGCAAGCTTCGGTTTAGTTACCGGATGCTTCGGCAGGAAAACCGTACAGCAGTCTTCATAAGGTTGTATGGATATATCGTAAGTTCCGATTTCACGCGCCTTATCCATGATATCCACCTTATCCATTGCTATAAGCGGTCTCATGACCGGCATACTCACTACGTTATCCGTAACTACGAGAGCCTCAGCTGTCTGGCTTGCCACCTGTCCGAGGTCTTCTCCTGTAATAAGCATCATACCGCCGTTTTTCTCGGCAATCTTCTCTGCGATTCTCATCATGAAGCGTCTTACGAGAAGCGTTGTCTCATCTTCAGGGCAATTCTTAACTATCTCCTCCTGTATAGGCAGCAGGTTTATTACATGCATCTTCACAGATCCCATATACCCCGCCAATACCTTTACAAGGTCTTCCACCTTTTCCTGTGCCCTTTGGCTTGTATAAGGGTAAGAATGGAAATGAACCGCCTCTATGCTCATACCTCTCTTGGCCATCATAAAGGCCGCTACGGGACTGTCTATGCCGCCTGACATAAGAATAAAACCTTTTCCGTTGGTGCCGAGCGGCAGTCCGCCGAAGCCCTTTACCTTATCTCTGTAAATATATGCTGCCTCGCGTCTTACATCCACATTTAATGTGCAGTCAGGTCTGTGCACGTCAACTGCCAGAACTTTGCATTCCTTGAGCACCATTCCGCCAACCTGTCTGGCAATCTCCGGTGACTGTATAGGAAAATTCTTATCTGCTCTTTTTGCTTTTACCTTGAATGTCTTTATATCATCGGCTTTAATGACATCTTGCATAAAATCAGCAGCCATGCGACCTATTTCGTTTATGTCTTTAGGCGCCTGCACAGCCGGACTTACGGATGCAACTCCGAAAACTCTGACGCATCTTTCGATGACCTCATCTTCCGGCACGGATGCAGGAACTCTGACGAACATAAGTCCTTCTACCCACATTGCTTCCGTCTCTTCGTAGATTTCAAGTGCCTTCTTCACTCTCTGAAGGAGGACTCTCTCGAAGTGCGGCTTATTCATTCCCTTCAGTGCGACCTCTCCGCACCTTACTATGTATAAATTCTTTTTCAATTCCGATTCCTTTTTGAAATATGATTTATTTACTGATAACTTCCGAGCCTTCTAAAGCGCTCAACAGCAGTCTTAACTTTATCAATTACGATATCCGTCTCCTCACGAGTATTAAACTCCGAGAAGCTGAATCTGAGCGCGCCTTCTATTTGTTTCGGAGTAAGTCCCATCGCTTTTAAAACGGGACTTTCTCCGGGATGATTGGATGAGCAGGCAGAGCCTGTGGATACGTATATGCCGTCCTGCTCCAATGTGTGAAGAAGGACTTCACCTCTCGTTCCTTCGAATGTGAGGTTCAGAACTGTCGGAAGGCGCTTTCCGACGTCGGACATGGAATGTCCGGGCTCATCACTACCGTTTATTCTGACGTCTGCTATCTCACCCATAATTACGTTTTTAAAATACTCACTTACTTCTGAAACGGCGCGGATCTTCGCATCCATGTCCCGCCCGGACATTTCGGCGGCCAGTCCCATGCCCGCTATTCCCGTTGTATTCTCCGTAGAAGACCTGAGCCCCGACTCCTGGCCGCCGCCTGTTATGAAGGCCGGCAGCTTCAGGCTGTCTTTCATAAACAGAAGGCCGACGCCCTTAGGTCCGTGAAATTTGTGGGCACTCGCAGAAATAAGATCCGCCTTGCAAGCCGTAAGATCAATCTTGCCGAACGCCTGCACGGCATCAGTATGGAAGATGATTTCAGTGCCGTGCTCCTTATTATACCTCTTTACACTTTCCGCTATATCGTTAACAGGGAAAATCGCGCCCGTCTCGTTGTTCACGGACATAATGCTGACGAGAATGGTGTCCTCAGTGAGCGCCTCAGCCACTTCATAGGCGCTTATGCAGCCATTCTCCCCTACAGGAATATATTCAATCTCGAATCCGTCCTGCTTAAGTCTCTTGCAAGTCTCCGTAACGGCAGGATGCTCCACAGCAGTGGTGATTATCTTCTTACCTCTTCTCTTCAGCTTAGCAGCAGAAGATATAAGAGCCATATTATCAGACTCAGTACCGCCGGATGTAAAAATGACCTGCCCACCCGAAGGAAGAAGCGCTGAAAGCTGTCCTCTTGCGGCCTTCAGCATCTTTGCAGCTTCAAAACCGGCCGCATGAAGAGAAGACGGATTTCCGAAAGTCTCTTTAGAGACTTTGTAAATCAATTCAGTCACTTCATCATACTGTTTAGTTGTGGCACTGTTGTCTAAATAAATCATGCTCAATTCGGTTAAAAGGCTCCTCTCTCGAGGAGCCTCCAATACTTTCTTCTCTAATCTTATCGCCGAATATAATCCGATGCTATGCGCGAATTATCGAGGCGAGTTCTTATTTGGCGTAATCAGTCGCTCTGGTCTCTCTGACTACATTAACCTTTATCTGGCCCGGATATTCGAGCTCCTGCTCGATCTTCTTGGCGATCTCGCGTGCCAGCATTGGTACTTCATCATCAGGAACCTGGTTAGGTTTAACAGCAACGCGAATCTCACGTCCTGCCTGAATAGCGTAAGACTTGTCTACGCCCTTAGTTGTATTTGCGATGTTTTCAAGACTCTCAAGTCTCTTGATGTAAGTCTCCAGAGTCTCACGTCTTGCTCCCGGTCTTGCAGCGGACAGTGCGTCAGCAGCTGCTACCAGCATAGATTCGAGAGTAGTTGCCTCCACGTCACCGTGGTGAGCCTCAACGGCATTGATTACCTTCCAGGACTCTTTGTACTTCTTACAGATATTAACTCCGATTTCAACGTGTGTACCTTCTACCTCGTGGTCGATAGACTTACCGATGTCATGCAGGAGTCCGCCCCTCTTGGCAAGCTTCGGATCGAGTCCGAGCTCTTCAGCCATCATTCCGGCGAGGGTTGCGACCTCGATGGAATGCTGAAGAACATTCTGTCCGTATGAAGTTCTGTATTTGAGTCTTCCGAGGAGTTTTACCAGCTCAGGATTCAGATTATGAACGCCTGTCTCGAAGCATGCGCGCTCTCCCTCTTCCTTGATGATGGTATTAACTTCCTTGGTTGCTTTCTGAACCATTTCCTCAATGCGTGCCGGATGGATACGTCCGTCAACGATGAGTTTTTCAAGGGCAATCCTGGCAATTTCTCTTCTTACAGGATCGAATCCCGAGAGGATTACCGCTTCCGGTGTGTCATCGATGATGAGGTCTACGCCCGTCAGAGTCTCAATCGCTCTGATATTACGTCCCTCGCGTCCGATGATTCTGCCTTTCATGTCGTCATTAGGCAGGCTTACTACGGAAACCGTGCTCTCTGTTGTCTGATCTGCCGCGTATCTCTGAATAGCGGTAGTGATGATTTCTCTGGCTTTTTTGTCGCCCTCTTCCTTTGCCTCGTTTTCGATGGCAACAATCATCTCGGAAGCTTCTTTACGAATGTCTGTCTCCAGCTCCTGAAGTAACAAATGCTTTGCTTCTTCCTTGGTATATCCGGAGATTCTTTCGAGTTCTGCTATCTGTTTTTCAAGATATGCATCAATTTCTTTGTGTTTTTCGATCATCGACTGCTCTTTTTTTACGAGATTGTTCTCGCGTTTTTCAAGACTTTCCATCTTGCGGTCGATGTTCTCTTCCTTTGACTGTATTCTTCTTTCAGTCTTGGAAATCTCGGATCTTCTGGATTTTAATTCTCCTTCATAATCCGATCTGAGTTTGTGTATTTCCTCTTTGGCCTCCAGAACCTTCTCTTTCTTCAGGTTCTCTGCAGTATTCTGTGCATCCAGAATCATGTTCTTGGCTTGCATTTCAGCGCTTCCGATTTGCTTTTCTCCAACGCTTTTGCGAACCACATATCCTATAGCTATACCGACGATAAGGCCGAGTAATACTCCGATTACAACAAACGGTGTCATACGCCACCTCCTTATCAATTATTAAATTTGTGATATATACATTATCCTCGCATACATCTTGGGGCGCCTGTATCAGCCCTATACAACATATGCGCTTAGATTGCATAAACCTACCCGAATATTATACATACAAAAACGCCCCGAGTCAACGAACACGAGGCGTCTTTAGGCTTTAGTAATCACTAGAGATACTGTTCTACTACTTCAACGTCAGACGGAGTGTCTACATATGCATTTCCGCGCTTTTCTCTTGTTTCGCGGCCCTTGCCCGGAAGGAAAAGTATCGTATCGTCATCCATAAAGGTAATAGCCTTCTTAATTGCTTCTACACGGTCTGTAATAATCTCATATGCACCGCCCGCGGCCTCCACGTGCACCGCTATCTCTTCACATATCTTATTAACATCTTCTTCTCCGTAGTCTTCTTCCGTGATTATTGAGTAAGAACAGTTCTGACCTGCTATAGTTCCGAGCTCTTCACGCCTGGCCAGTGCTTTTAGGCCCGGGCATCCGAATACAATTATCATCTTCTTATCCGGGAACTCATCTTTAATAGTCTCAAAGAACCTCTCGTAGCTCAGTTTGTTGTGAGCATAGTCTACGATGGCTATTCTCTTACCGTCTTCGCTGTAGAAGACCTCCATCCTTCCCGGAGACTTGGCTTTAGCAAGTCCGCTCTTCACGTATTCCATAGGAACCCCCAGCAGAGCGCTCATAGAAACTGCCGCCAATGCATTCTCAATATTAATGGTTCCGAAGGTTCCGAGGGCAAACTCCTCATCAAAGTTCTCGCAACCCGGAATGTCACATCCTCTCACGCGGAAACTTACCTTTCCTTCGTTTGATTTTACGTCATAACCGAAGACATTTGCCGTGTCATCCTTCTGGCTGAAAGTAATAACACAAGGGCAGTCTTTCGACGCCGCCTTAATTCTCTCCTGTCCGTCAGAATCCAAGCTGTAGCATGCCTTCCTGCAGTGTTTGAATATCTTAAGTTTGGCTTCGAAATAGTCTTCAAAATCAGGATGTTCTATAGGGCTTATATGATCGGCACCTATGTTAAGAAAAGCACCGACATCCAATGTAACTCCTTCAACTCTGTCATACTTAAGTGCCTGGCTGGACACTTCCATAGTCATATATGTAATGCCGCTATCCAGAGCATTATTCATATGCGTATACAGCTCCATTACTTCAGGTGAAGTAAGATGTGACTCTTCTTCAATTACACCGTCATAATTATCTATACCTGAGCATATGGCGGATCTCTTTCCGCCCGTACCGCCCATATAATCATCGAGTATATATCGCATAAAATAAGCCGTAGTTGATTTACCTTTAGTGCCGGTTATACCCACGACCTTCAGTTCTTCGGAAAGATCCCCATAGAAGGTCTTGGCAATTACAGGCATGGCTTTTCTAATATCTGTTACTGTAATTTCCGTTGCTTCCGGATACGTAAGATCCGTATTCGTAACGGAAGCTGAGTTAGCGGATGAACTTATATCACACGAAGACGTGCCTTCCCCTTCTCTCACATAGCACACTGCGCCCTTATTAATTGCATCTTCAAGATACTGCTCCTTAAAATGAGCGCCTTTACATACAAAGAGACAGCTTTCACTTGCCTCCAAAGAGTTGTAAGTCACGCTCTTTACCGGAGTCTGATATTTGGCAGCTTTTTCTTGGCCTGTATATGAATCCATAATGGCATTGCAGGGCGATTCTTTATCTATGGACAGCAGAAGACCTGCCAGACCGAGCTCATCAATAAAATCCTGAATTCTTATGATTCTCTCTTTTCTCATAAAACCTTTCTCTTTTCCGCATCTCGGATCATTTATTTCCGAGATTCATAGTTTTATTCATCGAAATATCCTTCCGACTTCATGCTGGTAAAACAACCGTTACCGACAATCACATGGTCCACCAGCTTAATGCCGATAACCTCAGATGCCTGTAGCAATCTCTTTGTAACCTCAATGTCCTGAAAGCTCGGAGTCGGATCACCGCTCGGGTGATTATGTGCCACAACCACGGCTGCTGCAGCTCTTCTTACGGCAGGGCCGAATACTTCTCTGGGATGCACCGGAGCACTGTCCAGATTACCTATGGATATGACCTCTTTGGACTCAATCTGCAACTTGGAATTCAGGTTTATGGCCAAGAAGTATTCCTTCTTCTCGTCGGCAAGCTCCTCCATCAGCATATCAGCAACTTCTTTACTGTTCGTCAATCTGCGCTTTCCGGCCGCAAATCTGTCTGACTTAATCCTTTTCGACAGCTCCATAGCTGCTACGATGGAGCAAGCCTTGGCCTCTCCTATTCCGCTTATATCCGTAAGTTCTCTCACCTCTGCCATGCCGAGGTCCCCGATATTATCCGAGGTATATGTTATGACTTCCTCTGCTAATTGAATGGCAGATCTTTTTGAACTGCCGGTCCTGATTATCAGAGCCAGAAGCTCAGAGTTACTGAGAACTTTGGCCCCCGCATACAGCAGTTTTTCCTGCGGCCTTTCACTTGCAGGCATTTCTTTAATATGCATTTTTACTCCTTCCCGGAGCACACATGCATATCATAACATCAATCAAGCTGCGCTTGTAAGAACGCAGCTTGTAGTTTTTGTGATTTTTATTGGCGCTTTTCGGCTATTAATTCGCAGACAGTATCGATAACTTCTTCTTTGGTCATATTGCTTGTATCCAGGAAGACAGCATCATCTGCCTGCTTAAGAGGGTTAATCTCTCTGTGGGAGTCCTGATAGTCCCTTTTTTCTATTTCTGATTTAATCACTTCGAGATCGGCTTCTTTGCCCTGTTCCAAAAGCTGCTTATAACGTCTTTCGGCACGTACATCCGAATCAGCAGTCATAAATATTTTAACTTCAGCATCGGGAATCACGGCCGTTCCGATATCCCTGCCTTCCATTACCACATTCTTGGTGGAAGCAAGGCGTTTACTAACCTCATCAACCTTAGCTCTAACCGGACCGAGTTTGGATATGGTGGATGCTGCCATGGATATTTCATTGGTTCTTATAAGTCCGCTGACATCTTCTCCGTCAAGATATACTTTATTATCTTCGAAGTCTATAAGCGTCTCTTCCAGCATCTTTACAACTGCCGGCTCATCTTCTGCATCTACTCCTTTTCTGAGAGATTTAAGAGCGATGGATCTGTACATCGCTCCGGTGTCTATGTATTCGAGTCCGAGACGTTCTGCTACGGCTTTGGCTATAGAGCTCTTGCCCGTGCCTCCCGGCCCGTCTATTGCTACTCTGAGCATTTTATAATCTCCTATCTGTCTTTATTCAGTTTATTAATCTCATCTATGAATGTATCGATTGTTTTAAATTCACGATAAACCGAAGCAAATCTTACATATGCGACCTGATCAATGTCCTTCAGCTCATCCATAATAAGTCCGCCGATGTCTGCAGCCTGGATTTCCTTTTCCATGGTATTGCTGAGAACTCTTTCGATATTATCGGCAATCTTCTGGACGTCTTCGTATGTGACTTTGGTCTTCTGGCAGGCTTTAAGCACACCGCTGATGATCTTGTTCTTATCAAAACTCTCTCTGGTGCCGTCTTTCTTTACAACTACCAGGAGTGAGTTTTCAATCTTCTCAAAGGTTGTGAAACGCTTTTTGCATTTAGTACATTCACGTCTTCTTCTGGTGGCCAAGCCTTCTTCTACAGGTCTTGAGTCCACAACCTTCGTATCTTCAAAATTACAATACGGACACTTCATAACAACTTACCTCCATTAATTACTTACCGACACTGTATTCCATGACCTTGTTCATCACTTCTTTATACAGGTATGTAGTGAATAGGTTGTTCTCATTAGCGTATTCTTCTAATGTCTTTCCGTTCTGTTCCTTAAAAGTCTCTTCTGTAAGTCCGGAACTCTTAAGCATTTCTGCCAGGTACTCATCGTATCCGGCCTGATTCAATTCAATTCCCTCGGCATTTTTTATGCTGTAAAGTATGAGCTCCTGCTTTACGGTCCCCTTTGCAGATTCCTCTACCATTGAATTAAAGCTATCGGTATCCATTCCCATCTGCTGCTCAATGAACTGATCGAGTTCCATTCCGGAAGATTTGGCATAATCCATATACAGCTTCTTGAGTTGTTCAGTCCTTGCCGCAAGTTCCTTCTCAGGATACTCTATAACTTCAGATGACTCTGTGATCTTATTAAAAACCTCATTTTTTTCTTCACCGTCGGCAGAAGAAAGTTTCTCCTTGGAAAGAGTATCTTTTACGTATTTCTCATACTCTTTTTTAGTCTTATACTCAGTATTTTCTGCCACCCACTCATCGTTATACTCTGCTTTTTTCTTCTTAACCAAGTAGTTAATGGTGGTCTTAAACACTGCATCCTTACCGTTAAGTTCTTCTTTTCCGTAGTTTTCAGGGAAAGTAACATGAAGGTCGAATGTCTCTCCTACTTCATGACCTATAATGCCTTCGGCAAATCCCTCAATGTATCCGCTGTTGGCAATATCAAGATCTACTCCTTCAGCAGCGCCTCCTTCGAACTCAACTCCGTCGATGCTTCCGACGTAATCAATATTGACTACGCTGTCCTTTTCAACGGTTCCTTTTTCGATTTTCTCTGTCTCATCGTTGCTGGCGAGCATATTATCTATATACTCTTTTACTTCTTCGTCGCTTACATCTCCGGTAATCTTTTTATACTCGATGCCCTTATACTCTCCCATCTTTATGTACTTGGAGAGGTCGTCGTAATTGTAATCACTTGGGATTTCGGCTTTTTCCGAGCAGGAAGAGCTCAGAATGCTTATGCAAACCATTAAAGAAATGATTGCAATTCTTTTAAAATACTTATGTTTCATCATCTCTATCTTTTTAAATACAATAAAAAACAATCTACGGCGATGTTATCACAAGATGTGGTGTAATTCAAGAAAAGCAAGCGCTATCAGAGCTAATATGAACAGTTTTAAAGAATGACGACACGGAAACGATTAACGGAAACAACTCCTTATGTGAAAACTTCCTTCACATTACGGAGATAATATCTACACAATGAACTGTTATACTGATTATGTCATAGAGCACCTGTAGTGCCTAATGACGAAAGTAAACCTTTTTCTTTTGATTGTTCTTTCTTGATAGTTTTTTCGTTTCAAAAGGCCCCGGATATTCCGGAGCCTTTTGATTTATTTCATATTCTTTTCCTTGGCCTCCATTCGGGCCTTGGCTCTTTGTCTTTTAAGTTCGGCATTCTTTTCAGTCAGATACCACCATGCAACGGCCGCTACGGCCACAAAACAGGCGGCTCCGAATATTACGCCGATATGACTCAGAAAGTATTCCATTAGATAGCTTTCTTAGCAGTCTCGCAGAGCTGAGCGAAACCTGCAGCATCATGGATAGCCATCTCTGAAAGCATCTTTCTGTTGATTTCGATGCCTGATTTCTTAAGTCCGTTCATGAACTTACTGTAAGAGATTCCGTTAGCTCTTGTTGCAGCGTTGATTCTTGCAATCCAAAGTCTTCTGTATTCTCTCTTCTTATTCTTTCGGCCTGTGTATGCAGATCTCAGGGATCTCATAACTGCTGGGTTAGCTGCTCTGAAGGTGTTCTTTCTTCTTCCGTAGAAACCCTTGGCCTGCTTCAGAATCTTCTTATGTCTCTTGTGCGCATTTACGCCTTTTTTTACTCTTGCCATTTCGTTACACCTCCTAAACTATTTACCCATTGATCTCAGCATACGCTTCAGATCTGCACTTGTAAGAGTAGTGGCCTTTCTGAGACCTCTTTTTCTCTTAGCTGTCTTCTTGGTCAGAATATGACTCTTATAAGCCTTGTTTCTCTTAACCTTGCCGGAGCCTGTAACGTGCAGACGCTTCATAGCGCCTCTGTGTGACTTCATTTTGTTCTTGCCCATTGGTTTATCCTCCTGTATATAAATCTTATTTTTTGTCTTTCTTAGGTGCGAGGAACATATTCATTCTTCTGCCTTCCATCTTCGGCTCTTTTTCGATCTCGCCCTCTTCGGATACGAGTTCGGCGAATTTGTTCATCGCGTCAAATCCGAGCTGTGTATAGCCCATCTCTCTGCCGCGGAATCTGAGTGATACTTTGACTTTGTCTCCGTCTGCGAGGAATTTCCTTGCAGCCTTGGCTTTTACTTCGATGTCATGGTTTTCAATCGAAGCGGAAAGTCTGATTTCCTTAATCTCCGTCACCTTTTGATTCTTCTTGGCTGACTTTTCTTTCTTCTGCTGCTCATAGCGATACTTTCCGTAGTCAAGTACCTTGCAGACAGGCGGATCTGCATTAGGTGAAATATTCACCAAGTCCAGTCCTGCTTCATCGGCAATAGCGAGTGCCTCGTCCAAGCTGACAATACCGCGCATTTCGCCTTCTTCGTCAATGAGTCTGACCTCTTTTGCCCTTATATCCTCATTGATCTGAGTTTGTTCCCTTCTGTTATCTCTGGCGCTAATCGTTCTGCCCTCCGTTTCTCTTTAAACGTCCTACAAACTCTTTAAGTCACATCCGCTAAAAAAACGCGGACGCATAAGCATCCGCGACATTGAATACACCTTTCGGTGTCACTTCCATGTATAGAGCCCGGCGAGCGTTAGCTGCGAGGCGAGAAGCGGATAACTTCTGCTTTGACCTCGATTATTATATGCACCGAGCACTTCTGTGTCAATATTTTTCAAGTATTTTTTCTATTCTGTAAAACGGCAACCCTACAACGTTCTCGTAATCGCCTTCTATATGGTCTATATACTTACCGAAGTAACCTTGAATGGCGTAAGCTCCCGCTTTATCGTACGGCTCTTCCCTTGATATATAGTCTTCTATATCTTCATCAGAAAAATCCTTACACCAGACTTTAGTAACATCACTAAGGGTTTCATGTCGTCCGCTGTCGAAGTCAATAATAGTAATTCCGGTAACTACATAATGATAAGTGCCTCTGTATGACTCAAGCATTCGTCTTGCATCTGTTGAATCAAGCGGCTTACCCATAATACTATTTTTGTAAACTATTGTATCTGCAGCAACAATTACATAGCCTGTGTACTCTGGATTACCCTTTACTTCTTCGTAACAAGCCAAAGCCTTGCGATGAGACAGATCCTCCACAACCTCAGTCATGCTCGGGCTGCCTGAAATTGTCTCATCTGCATCCGTTGGCATTACAAGCGGATTGACTCCGTGCTTATTCATAATTTCAAGCCTCCGCGGAGAAGCAGAGGCAAGTATCACTTTATCACTCATTTATTTTCCTTATTTTAAAACTGCTATTGTATGTATGCAACTGCCGTTCTTCTGAAGGCATTTATCATTCTCATTATCCCCGAATAGCAAATACCCATGGCAAATATGTACACAACCGATCTCATATCTCCCTTTGCAAAGCCGTAAAATACAGCACAGACAGCCATAGTTAAATTAACTACGCCCGAGAACATCCTTATCCTCCAGTTTTTACTGGATGTTCGTATGGCATCCAAAGCGCTTAGTATATCCACCACTCCGGCAAAAGCATGAATAGCAAGCATGTAGATTACCAAATATGCTTTCGGGAATTCCTGGAGCATAAAGGCATAGATACCGAGATCCAAGAGCAGCAACCCCACAATAAGGGCGTTCCTTCCGCCCACCATGTGTCTGGCCATTCTGTAGTAGAATATCAACTTGTTTACTCCCATAACAACAAGTGATATGCACAATGTTGCAGAGATCATAGACAGGCCCAATTCCGGCTCGATAAAAATGATTACACCGAAGGCAATCATTAAAATTCCTATCAGGAAGGAATTGAATCGCTGAACCTTAGTCATCGTCTTCCTCCTTTTCCTGAATCAGTTTGGCAAAATCTTTTATTCCACCGTAACCTTTTTCAATTGTGTCTATCGAAAAGCCCGCCGACATATTGCCGGACTTATATATCCTGTTAGTTACCATGCTCTTATGTGCCATCGCTGCCATGGTAAACCTACCGATGAGTGTATTCTTTTTCTGATCTTCGGAAGCCTTCACATATTCATCTCTGTACTTATTTACATCAAAGTCTGTGATTTCACACCCTGAGAGTTTCTCGCCGAAAGCTTTCCAGTCATCACAGGCATCGAGTTGCCTCTTACTCAGTATTCCGAAAATCTCATCCTGAAAAGGTTTTACGGAATCTCCGTCATATCTGTCGACTTCAAACTCCGATATTCCGCCTCTTAAATACTTCATCGTATAAACCATCTGAGTAAATGCACGGTAGTAATCCAAAGGATTATCCTTTACAACTTCTCTGTAGTCCGCCCAGGCAGGCATATATCTGTAGCGTGCATAACTGTAGTCCGGAAAATGTCCTGCTCTTCCGTGACCGAGATTCATAATGGATTTTTCCTGACTCTGATACATCGTATTTGTATATTGTAATTTATCAGGGTCGTCAGGAGATTTCGGATTGTGGTTGAACTTAATTTTGTATTCTTCGGTTTCTTCTCCGTGACAGATTATTTCATAAAAGTTCTCGTTGACGTTATTTATTACAAGCGAAGGTGTGCCCGCGAAGTACTGATGTGCCCAGGTGTCTGCCATAACATGCATGGCGATTCCGACTGCTTCAAGGCTCTTTCCTTTTGCAAGCTCAACGGTATCCTTTACGAGTCTGCCGTTAGGGCCGCATATAAGGCGATATTTTCTCCTGTAAGGCCGCGAAACACGTATTATAGGGTTGACCTTCAGATCTCTCGGAAGAAAATGAAATGAAGCCCATATTCTGGTAATATCCTGTAGGCCTATCAAATCCAATCTTGCATCGGCAAGCTCTGTTTGGAGCTGGGTGGTAGCAGCCGAAACAGGAGCTTTTATTCCCTGCAGGTATGTCTTGGTACACTCATCTACGAACTGGGCACTATAAGCAATAACCATGCTTTCTTCATGGCTGTATCCTGCCAAATATGCAGCTGAATACGTTGCATAATAGTGAAAATCCTTTTGCATATTAGTGCTCGGACGCCTCCCTTTTTCCTGAATTTAACTCATCTATTTTAAATCTGATCTTCCTGAGTTTAAAAGATGATGAGAGCATAGACCAAAGTAATACGAAAGATGTCAGGTCAAATACAAATTTGATTACATCATCACCTTCAATTCCACTTCTTTTAAATAAAAAATAGAAGAAAGTGCCGATTGCATAAGCCCCGTAAAGCATAAGAACAATAGCACATACCACAAAAGCATTGCTCTTTTTTCCGCTTAAGGCTTCACGCTGAGCACCTTTCCATACAATAAATCTGAAGAATAAATCTACAAATAAAAACAGCGCGAAAAGAAGGAGCGTCACAACAGCTCCGGCTATAATCACAGCCACCATATTACCGGGTTCATACATCTCGGATATCTCACCTCGTATTTCATCCAGCATTTTCATACACAGTTTAATGAATGTCCATATACCCATGTATAGGATGCCGTTGGCGGTCACTCGAAGCATGTTAGAATAACGCCTTTCATCCACATGTAAGGAATCATTATTCGCAGCTACCAAAGAACTGTATCTATTGATGCTGTAATCATTGAATTTGTAAGTCTTCTTGCGCATACTCACTTATTCTTACCAATCTCCTTAGCTCTTTCAACCGCTTTTATGATTGTGTTAATAAACGCTGATCTGACCCCGTGTTCTTCCAGAGTCTTAACACCTATAATCGTATTTCCGCCAGGACTGCAAACCTGATCTTTCAGGTATCCCGGATGCTCTCCTGTCTCAAGTACCATCTTGGCTGCACCGAGAACCGTCTGCGCAGCTAAATTCTGAGCTGTCTTACGCGGGAGCCCTTTTGCCACTCCTCCGTCAGCCATAGCCTCTATTACGAGATAAATATATGCAGGACCGGCTCCCGAAAGGCCGCAAGCTGTATCTATTAAGTCTTCCGGCATCCATTCGACTATACCTATAGACTTAAAGAGTTTTTCAGCAAATCCTTTTTCATCTTCCGTAAGATCAGTTCCTGAATCAAGAGCAAATGCTCCTTCATTTACAAGAGCCGGAGTATTTGGCATAAGCCTGAGCAGGCGGAAATTTCCTCCCGTCATCTCTCTGATGCTATCAGTAGATATGCCTGCCATGATGGAAATCATAGCTTTTCCGTCCATAGCATCTCCGAGTTGCGAAAGAGCGGTACTAGCATATTGCGGTTTTACGCAGGACATAAGGATATCTACGCTCTCTGCCAAATCTTTAGCGCTTTCTGCGATATGGCATCCCATTTCCCTGTATTTGTCGCTTATCTCCTGAACAACATCATATACATATATATCTTCAGCTTTTATAACGCCTGACTTTACAGCTCCGTTAAGAATAGCTCCGCCCATGGCGCCTGCGCCTAAAAATCCGAGTTTCATCCTGCACCTCCGTTATACGCAAGTTTTTATTTCCCTTTTGATTATACACCTTTTAGAAACAGAGAAAACATTGATTAATAAGGCAATATATATGCGGGCTGATGCAATTAAGCAAATGCCCGCAAACTAACACCGCGTAAAAATCGGTCACGCGATGGAATATAACGATCGGGATAGGTCCCGATCGTTATGTCGTATTGATTAGTTGAAGTATCTGAATACTCCCTTAACTTTACCTACTACAGTAACATCCTCAGCTATAATAGGATCCATGCTGTCATTCTCAGGCTGCAGTCTTACGTGTCCGTCTTCTTTGTAGAACCTCTTAACTGTTGCTGCGGAATCGCTGCCGTCATTTACAAGAGCTACTACAATCTCACCGTTTCTGGCTTCCTGAGATTCCTGAACAATGAGATAATCTCCGTCGTTAATTCCGACATTTATCATTGAATCTCCGTGAACAGTCAGGATAAAGTTGTTTCCGTTCCCTATGAACCTGGACGGCATAGGCATCTCGTCGACGATATTCTGCTCTGCAAGAATGGGTTCTCCTGCCGCTACTCTGCCTACCACAGGAAGAGATACCGTGTTGATATCGTCTACCATCATTTGTGATCTCTGATATTCATTATTTACCGGAAGTACCGTGCGCGGTTTGGACGGATCCTTTTTTACAAGACCCTTTTCCTCCAAAGCCTTGATATCGCTGTGGACCGTCGATGTAGATTTAATCGAAAGTGCAGCGCATATCTCACGGACTGTAGGAGAATAACCTTTTTCCGCAATAGTCTTTTTCATGAATTCAAGAATATCGTTTTGTCTTTGTTCGCTTTTTTTCATAGTAATCTCCAGTTGCATCCCACTTATGTAACTTATTAGAAAACTTATTTATATTTTAAATCCACCAGATCATTTATATTCAGCTCTTCTCCGTATTCGTTCCAATCATCATATATACGGCCGGTCTGACGAATAATGATATCCCCTACTATGCCGTCTACTTTTGCAAAAGGAAGTGTCTTATGATAAGTAATCTTGCTTCCTTCTCTTTCAAATACATAACCTGTCCGGAATCGCTCTTTTTCAAGGTCATATTTGTACTCACAAATCTCAGAAATGAGTTTGTATAAATTGTCATTATACGTTTCAAAGACGTTCTCGAGGTTCAGGAATGAATAATTGGCTCTGAGTTGAACCTCATGTCCCTTAAACCTGTCCAGAAAAGCTATAAGTTTTTCTTTTGTGGACTCTTCCTTCGCATCTTCAAATACGACACAATTAATTCTCGTTCTGATTTTGAGAAGATTGAATATCTCGTCGGAGCATTCTTTAACGTAATGTTTAAGATGCCTTGAAACGTTAATGCAAGATATTCTATCGGCATACCTGTTTAAAACATCAGCTACTTCTTGTATGCTATGTCCTTCCGCAACAGGCATAGTTGTATTGATATAAATATGATGTCCTTCTTCTATATGATTCAATATATCCTGAAGAGCATCCAATTGCGCCAAAGGCTCGCCGCCGGTCAAAACTATGTCGTTATGAGGGAATATCCTGTGCATCAAATCCAGGGATCTGTAGCATCTCTCCAAATCAAATCTTGAAGTGTCCCTATACTCTTGTTTGTTTACGCAAAACGGACAAGCATTGTTACAATCATACGGCACAAACATTGTCACCGTCGGTCCGACTTTCGGAAAATCTTTATTCATTATCTGCATCCCTTGTCTTCAGAATGTAAGAGTCTCTCTTACCCCAAAATACGAGGGAATTATAGCATCCGAACAACTGTTTGTAAATATATAATACCCGTTTGTTTAAGAACTATCAAGTATTTTCCTCAAAAAAACATTTTTATTTACGAACACTAAAAACGGCTTAAGTAAACACTTAAGCCGCTTATATAGTCGTGAATTTACAACAAAGTCCCTACTCCAAAAGTCAATGCCGTCACAATGATGCCGGCTATTAACACTCCCAGTATAATGGCAGGCATAGCCCTTTTCAATTGCATATCCATCATTGCGGCTACCAAAGCACCGGTCCAGGCTCCCGTCCCCGGAAGCGGAATTGCCACCAGCAATACCAGCCCCCAGAACTCATGTCTTTCCACTTTCTCTCTGTTCTTTTCAGCTTTAGCTTCCAGCCTCTTAACTATAGTGTTAAGCCACTCGCTCTTGGTGCGAAGCCAAGCGAAGATTTTACGAACAAAGAGGATGATAAAAGGAATAGGAATAAGATTGCCTATGAATGCAAACATAAAGGCTTCCGGATAGTCTAAGCCCAGCGACACCCCTCTGGGTATGGCTCCTCTTAATTCAACAACAGGCACCATGGCCCATAACAGTGTAATAAGTCTTGCTTTTAACATTAAATATTTCAGTTATGTAAAGTATGCTTTACATTAATTCCTTTCTAATTATCCCTCTATGAGAAATGCTTTATAGCCCTTATAGGCCTCATAAAGATCTGCTTTACTGATGGCTTCCCAAGGAGCATGCATGGAAAGTACAGCTATTCCGCTGTCAATTACTTCCATCCCGTAAAGCGAAAGAATATAAGCAATGGTTCCGCCTCCGCCTATATCCACTTTACCGAGCTCCGCAGTCTGATATACGACTTTATGCTTATCCATCATGCGACGAAGCTTAGCAAGATATTCAGCGTTTGCATCATTTGATCCAGACTTACCTCTGGAGCCTGTGAATTTGCAGAACACCAGGCCGTGGCCGAATCTTGAAGCGTTCTTCAGTTCAAACTTGTCCTTATATAGCGGATCATATGCTGCATTTACGTCTGATGAGAGCATACGGCTGTTTCGAAGGCATCTTGAAAGATTGATTTCACTGTAGAGTCCCATTCTGTCCAGAACCTCTCTCATCATATCTTCAAAGAAGTGAGATTCCATGCCTGTGGCACCGACACTTCCGATTTCTTCTTTATCTACAAAGAGTCCGCAAGAAGTGGTTTTAGGATTCTCCACTTCCAGCATGGCAACAGCTGACGGATATGAGCAGCATCTGTCGTCATGACCGTATGCGAGTATCATTGATCTGTCGAGTCCGGCATCTTTTGCTTTTCCTGCAGGAACGGCTTCGATTTCAGCCGAGATAAAGTCATCTTCCTCTATATCATATTCATCCTTTAGAAGTTTAAGAATTGCATTTTTAACGGCTTCCTTTTTCTCTCCTTTTACAGGCTTGCTGCCCACCAAGATGTCAAGATCCTCACCTTTAACGACTTTGCTGGCTTGAAGTTGCATCTGATCTGAAGCCAGATGTATAAGAAGATCGCTTACGAAAAATACCGGGTCGTCATCCTTCTCCCCTATATTAATGGTAATCTTGCTGCCGTCCGGCTTTACCACAACCCCGTGGAGTGCAAGCGGCATTGCAACGTAATGATATTTCTTTATTCCGCCGTAGTAATGCGTATCGAAATATGCAAGTTCTTCATCTTCATAGAGAGGATTCTGTTTCAAATCGAGTCTCGGGGAATCTATGTGGCCACCGAGGATGTTCATTCCGTCGTTTATAATATCTTCACCGATATTAAGCATCATAACGGCTTTTCCCATATTTACGGCATAGACTTTGCTGCCCTTACCGAGTTTTAATCCCTTCTTGATAACATCATCCAAATTGATGTAACCGCTCTTTTCAGCCATTTCAACAAGTAGATCCGTGCATTCGCGCTCGGTCTTTCCGTTATCCAGGAAGTCTTTATAATCTTTGCTCAGCTTTTCAAGTGCTGTCAGATCTTTCTTAGTATATTTAGTCCATGCGTTTTCGCGTATCATTTTTACCTCCGACAGATATATAAATAAGTTACCGGGAATTATCCGGTACGTTTTCACACGAACTACATTCTACCATAAATAAATGCTAAAAATAAAATGAGAGAGCATCATTATTTGATGCTCTCCTTTGTTTGATTTTTATTATTCTCACTGTCGTTGATTGTAAGTCCTTTGCGGCTCTTATTTCTCTGCTTTCCTTCTGCGGATAAACAGTGCAGATACCGAAAGACCAGCCATCATAATCATGCCGAGATACAGTACGAGTTCATTGGAATCGCCTGTTTTAGCACCTTCTGTCTTCGATCCGGATTTTGTATTATTTGAATCTGCTGTCTTAATCTCAGTTTTAGCTGCATCGTATGCGCCGAGTACTTCACCCTCTTCCGAAATTTCGGCAGGTGGTACATATTCAGTCTTTACATCGGAGTTATCTCCCGGTTCATCACCGGTCGGAGTAACTTCATCTGTAGTCGGCTCTTCAGCTTCCGGTGAATCTTCTTCAGGGACCAGTTCGTCCTTCAGAACCAATACTCCGTCAATAACCTCACAGGCGCCTGCCGGGTCTACAGCTGTCGTCAGGACGGTAACGGTACCATCCGCTGCAACCTCAAACTCGATCGCAGTCTCTACCTTCAGGTAACCTTCCGGTGCATTAGTCTCTTCGAGAGTATATACTCCCGGAGCAACTTCGAAGGATTTAACATTCTTGTCTGATGTCCAGCTGAGAACTTCTTTTCCTTCAGCATCCTTGATAACGATTACAGCACCTTCAATCTCTGTGCCGTACATATCGGTCTTTGAAATGCTTACACTTACTGTTTCCTCTGCCGGAGTCTCAGGCTCAGTCGGCTCATCCGGTGTAGGATTTTCCGGCTCTGTCGGAGTCTCAGGCTCTGTTGGCTCATCCGGTGTAGGATTTTCCGGCTCTTCCGGAGTCTCTGGATTTGTCGGCTCGTCCGGTGTAGGATCTTCCGGCTCGTCCGGAGTCTCAGGATTTGTCGGCTCATCCGGTGTAGGATCTTCCGGCTCTTCCGGAGTCTCAGGCTCTGTCGGCTCGTCCGGTGTAGGAAGCACAGGTTGAGCACCTTCATAGTGTCCGAACTGAACAGTACCATTAGAATGAATTATCTGACTGTTGTTGTCCTCAAATATGCTTTTAGCAAGCTCAATAGCCTTCTGCTTATCTGCTTCTGATGGCTTAGCTTTAAATACCACACTACCACCTTGGTTTGAAACATATCCCTGTTCCCACTGGGAATTTCCACCTCCAAGCATGTGATGAGTCCAATCTTGTCCCGAGATCTCGCCTTGGAACGAGTAACGAGAATCATCTCCTACATTCATAAGGTCGTACTGATTGTTATCAAATATAGCTGCACCTTCTACTGAGCGGATTGGTCCTCTTCCCTGATTACAAAGCCAAATTGCTGTATGGTCACCTCTGTAGTCACTGCTTGCATCATTATTTCTAATCAAGGCATTATAGATATAAACATAATTCTGACCAATGGCATCAGACTCATTGTGATAGAAATAGCCATCGTTGTTTCTGACTTCTCCGGAAGACATTTCTAAAGTAACAGGGGAAATGTCATTTTCGAGAGCAGTGTAGAAAATACCCTTAGCTTTATTATCGCGGAAAACAGCTCCGTCGATTTTTATTTTAATATTCTTTACCAAACGAAGTACAATGCCGCCTTCATAGTTCCACGGGTTCTTCTCCGTTGAATATCCGATATTATGGAAGACTGCGCCTTTAAGGAAATAAACTGTCGCACCCTCATTTGGCATGATTACTGCTTCATCAATTTTCTTGTCCTGGCCATCCACATCTATGTTGTAGAATGTAGCAGAACCGGGAACTTCAAACATTACTCCGTTAAATCCGTCAGCTCTCTTAACTGACTGCTTATCTGAAGCCTGTGTACTGATGTTTCCTTCTGCAGTAACAGTTCCGGCAACAAAAATGGTCCCTTCTTTTGTTCCAAGAAGCGTCCTTGCTTTATCCCAGCTCTTTACGGCACTACCCGCAGAGCTTCCGTCATTGCTATCATTTCCGTTTACGCCGTCAATATAAACACTAACACCTGCAGCATAAACATTTACTCCGGACAGCGGACTTACCACGCTTCCGAAGACCATAAAAATCGTCAACACTATACTAAGTGCCACTCCAAGATTCTTCCTAACCATTGTTAACTCCTTTAAAATCAGTCTGTAACGGGAAAAATGTAATTCTGTAATCGTGCGTAAATAGTTGCAGAAAAGTTGCACTATTATACCGAGAACGGTTACAGAACGGTTACAAAATCATCATGAATACTGTAACTGTTTTGTAACCGTTTAGTCAATACTTTTTAATAAATAATTAATATTATTTTTTGAATACAAGATTTTTTAGATGATTATGATTATTTATGCTTGTAAGAGTTATATCAAGCGCACGACTATGTTTTATCAAATATAACTGCCCCGCTTTCGCGAGGCAGTTAGTTTTAATTATTAGATCTTTCCATCGAAGAAAAGCTTATTCGTGGTCGTCGTTAACCTTGCGCTCTACGTATGACGTATGGAGCAGGTGGTGAGCCTTATGGCTTCCGTAGCTCTCAAGATACTCGTCGTAAAGCTTAACGATGCTTGGGTTCTCATGCGATCTTCTGAGAGGTCTGTCTGAGTCGAGGTCGTAAAGACCTTTTGCTCTGACTTCTCTTACATCGATGAAGTTCTTGATTCCTGATGGAACCAGAGGCTGTCCTCCGCCGTTTACGCAGCCACCCGGGCAAGCCATGATCTCGATGAATGTGTAATTCTTCTCGCCTGACTTAACCATCTCGAGAACCTTACGTGCGTTAGCAAGACCGGAAGCAACAGCTACGCTGACTTCGAGATCGCCGACTTTATAGCTGGCTTCCTTAACGCCCTCAACTCCACGTACATCCTGGAACTCAAGGAGATCTTTGCCGAGCTGCTGTCCTGTAATCCACTCAACAGCAGTTCTGAGAGCAGCTTCCATAACTCCGCCGGTTGCACCGAAGATAACGGCAGCACCTGTGCTCTCTCCCATCGGATCATCGTATGGCTCATCAGGGAGATTAATGAAGTCGATACCGGCCTCATCGATCATGCGGCCGAGCTCTCTTGTAGTCAGTGCATAATCTACATCAGGAAGTCCGTTGTTGGCATCCTGGTCTTCACGGCCGAGCTCGAACTTCTTAGCTGTGCAAGGCATTACGGATACGGATACGATATTCTTAGGATCTATGCCTTTCTTCTCCGCATAGTATGACTTAACTACAGCTCCGAACATCTGCTGCGGTGATTTGCAGGATGATACGTGAGGCAGAAGCTCCGGATAGTAATGCTCGATGAACTTAACCCAACCAGGTGAGCATGAAGTGATCATTGGGAGTACGCCACCCTTGGTGACTCTCTCGATCAGCTCGTTTGCTTCCTCTACGATAGTGAGGTCAGCTGAGAAGTTTGTATCAAATACAGCATCGAATCCGAGTCTTCTCATGCCTGCTGCAAGCTTACCCTCTACCTCAGCGCCGATAGGCATGCCGAAGCATTCTCCGAGTCCGACTCTTACTGAAGGGGCAGCCTGGATTACTACGTGCTTCTCAGGGTCAGCGATAGCAGCCTTAACAGCAGCTGTAGCATCCTTCTCGTGGAGTGCTCCTACAGGGCAAGCCACGATACACTGTCCGCAGTTTACGCATGATGTCTCTGCGAGCGGAAGATCGAAGGCCTGTCCGATGTATGTCTCAAAACCTCTTTCGTTGTTACCGATAACACCGATACTCTGATACTTCTCGCATACTGCAGTACATCTTCTGCAGAGGATACACTTGCTGTTATCTCTTACGATGGAAGCCGAAGAATCGTCGATTTCGAACTCATTCTTTGCGCCTTCATAGTAATCGGTCTTCTCTACTCCGTATCTCTTACAGAGAGTCTGAAGTTCGCAGTTCGTGCTTCTCACGCAGCCGAGGCAGTCCTGATTGTGATCGGACAGGATCAGCTGGAGAGTTTTACGTCTGTAGTCTTTAATCTTTTCTGTATTAGTGTGAGCTACCATGCCGTCTGTGCAAGGATATACACAGGCTGCAACGAGAGCTCTGGCCCCTTCGACTTCGCACACGCACAGTCTGCAAGCGCCAATCTCATTGACGTCTCTCAGATAGCACAGTGTAGGAACATCGATGCCGGCCTTGTGGGCTGCATCCAGTAAGGTGGAACCTTCCGGAACAGTTACCGTAATATTATCAACTGTTACTTTAATATCTGCCATAGTTCTCACCTCCTACTTTCTGCTAATCGCACCGAATGCGCAGTTATCCATACATGCACCGCACTTGATGCACTTGGATGCATCGATGACATGAGCCTGCTTGACCTCTCCGCTGATAGCGTTAACAGGGCAATTGCGAGCGCACTTTGTACAACCCTTACAGAGCTCTGCGTCGATAGTGTAGTTGAGAAGTGCCTTGCAGACTCCTGCCGGACATTTCTTTTCTACGATATGCGCTTCGTACTCATCTCTGAAATGCTCGATTGTTGAAAGAATTGGGTTTGGAGCTGTCTGGCCGAGTCCGCAAAGTGAATTCGCCTTGATGTAGTGAGCGAGTTCATCGAGCTTATCGAGGTCTTCAAGCTCTCCTCTGCCCTCTGAGATCTTCTCGAGAATCTCAAGCATTCTCTTAGTACCGATACGGCACGGTGTGCACTTACCGCAAGACTCACTTACCGTGAATCCGAGGTAGAACTTAGCGATATCTACCATACAGTTGTCCTCGTCGAGAACGATCATTCCGCCGGATCCCATCATGGAACCGATTGATGTGAGTGATTCGTAATCGATAGGAACATCGTATGAAGCTGCAGGGATACATCCGCCGGACGGGCCACCTGTCTGAGCAGCTTTGAATTTCTTACCGTTAGGTACTCCGCCGCCGATTTCCTCTACAACCTGTCTGAGAGTTGTACCCATAGGTACCTCTACGAGACCTGTGTTGTTGATCTTACCGCCGAGGGCGAATACCTTAGTTCCCTTGGATGTCTCTGTTCCGTACTGATTGAACCAGTCAGCACCGTTCAGGATGATCTGCGGGATGTTTGCATATGTCTCTACGTTGTTGAGTACCGTAGGAGCACCAAAGAGTCCCTTTACAGCCGGGAACGGCGGACGTGGGCGAGGCTCTCCTCTGTTACCCTCTATGGATGTCATGAGGGCTGTTTCCTCACCGCAGACGAACGCGCCGGCACCGAGTCTGAGGTCAACGTCAAAGTTGAAGTCGGTTCCGAAGATTCCCTTACCGAGAACTCCGTACTCTCTGGCCTGCTCAAGAGCGATGTACAGTCTGTCTACAGCGATAGGATACTCAGCTCTTACGTAGATATAACCCTGGTCAGCTCCGATGGCATAGCCTGCGATGGCCATAGCCTCGAGAATTGAATGTGGGTCTCCTTCCAGGATGGATCTGTCCATGAATGCGCCCGGGTCACCTTCGTCGGCGTTGCAGGCTACATACTTCTGAACATTTCCTCTGTTTCCGGAAGCGAATTGCCATTTCTTACCTGTCGGGAATCCGCCGCCGCCTCTGCCTCTGAGACCTGAGTCGATTACAGTCTGGATAACCTCATCAGGTGTCATCTCTGTCAGGGCTTTAGCGAGAGCCTGGTAACCGTCTCTTGCGATGTATTCATCGATGTCTTCCGGATCGATCTTACCGCAGTTACGGAGAGCCATTCTCATCTGGTCTTTATAGAACGGTGACTCAACGTAAGGGATATCCTCTCCGTTAGGTCCTTCTTCGACCATGAGGAATTCTTCAACAGGCTTTCCTCCGATGATGTGCTCATCAAAGATTCTCTTTACATTCTTAGGGTCTACTTCCTGATAGAAGACATTACCCGGATGTACTACTACGATAGGTCCCTTGGCACAGAGACCCTGGCAGCCTGTCTGTATAATCTGAATTTCGTCTTTCTTTCCTGTGTCTTCGATGCACTTTGTGAGTTCTTCCAGAATCTCAGGTGCGTGGTTGGACTGGCAACCGGTACCTCCGCATACGAGGACATAGGTCTTTTCTGCAGCTTCGGCAGTATCAGGATTGAACCTGATGTCGATCTGACCATGCTTCGCTGCTTTGATGTCTTTTAAATCTTGCAGTGTTTTCATGACTTACCCTCCTATGCGTTACTCGTACTTGGCCAGGATGTCTGCCACCTTATCCGGTGTCAGCTTGCCGTATACATCTCCACCAACGATCATAACAGGTGCAAGTCCGCATGCTCCTACGCAGCGGCAAACATCAATAGAGAATTTGCCGTCAGGGGTGCATTCACCGTCACCGATACCGAGCTGCTTCTCAACTTCCTCGAGAAGAGCGCCGGCGCCTTTTACATAGCAAGCTGTACCCAGGCAAACGGATACAACGTACTTGCCTTTCGGCGACATAGAAAACTGTGCATAGAAAGTAGCTACACCGTAAATCTTTTCGATCGGAATGCCTGTCTCATCAGCAATGATTTTCTGCACCTGATAAGGCAGATAACCATAAATCTCCTGAGCATCCTGCATGATAGGCATCAGAGCGCCCTTCTGGTCTTTGTACTTTGCAATGACCTCGAGCAATTTGGCTTCCTGATCTTTAGTTCCTTTGAAAGGAACATTTGATACTTTCATCAGATCGTGCCTCCTTATTAAATAAATCTACAAAACGCTTTTAGGGATACTAATCCCACAGTTATTAAGATTTTACCTTATGCATATACATCAAGGCAACGACAATTTTGTTAAAAAAATGACTTTCACGAAAAAAACATAAAAGTGTTGCTTCTGTATCATGCTATACTTTGGAAGTACGTAACAGATCAAAGCCTGTTGCGACTGTATAATTAACATTCCGGAGGTAAATATGATCTATCCGAAGTTCCCTAAAGAAGGCGATACTATAGGAGTATGTGCGCCGAGTGCCGGCGTCGGAGATAAGATAGAATACTTTGACTTATCCATGGAAACTTTACGTTCCCGTGGTTTTCAACTTGAAGAGACCGATAGTGTGAGAAATGAGTCCTACCCTTCCGCTTCTGCAGAAGAAAGAGGCTCGGAGTTTAATTATTGTTTCGGAAATGAAAGAATATCTGCCGTCCTATGTGCATCCGGCGGAGATTATTGTATAGAGATGCTGCCTTTCATCGATCAGGATTTAGTGAAGAGCAATCCGAAGTGGTTCACAGGCTACTCCGATCCGACTTCTATTGAAATGCTTCTTACTACTAAGTTAGATATAGCCACTATATACGGTGTTAATGCAGGTGCATGGGATTGGCGCCCTCTTCACGAATCTCAGGAAATATCTCTTCGTATTCTGAAGGGTGATTTGCCGGTTCAACACTCCTACGATAAATACTTTAAACCGAATTTCGAAGTAGAACCCAGTGTTTACAATATGGATACAGACGTAAAGTGGGAGCTTTTCATGCCTGAGCATGTCAGCGATACAGCTGTTGCCTGTTATTCCTATGCCCCAGCCTATGAGCTCGAAGTCTCAGGACGTCTCATAGGAGGATGCATAGACGTCATCGATTGGATCATGGGCACGCCGTACGAAGACCTTGAAGGCTTCTGCGCGCGCTATAAAGACGACGGATTCATCTGGTTCTTTGATAACTTCGACTTGGATCCTCTGAAGCTCCAATACGTCCTTCGTAAGATGCAGTTAAAAGGTCTTTTCAAAGACGCGCGCGCCATCATCTTCGGACGCACCTTCCTTCCCGGAGAAGCTACCGATGCAGATTACCTCGAAAAGATTAATCGCGTCCTCGCTGATACCGGCGTGCCACTCATCTGGAATGCAGACATCGGCCACACCAAGCCGTCGATGACCCTCATCAACGGTGCCATCGGACATTTCAGCTTCCACCACGGCCACGCCACACTATCTATGGAGCTTAAATAGTCATATTTACTTATATCAATTAAAAAAATGTAGTGTAGTAAGTAAAAACCGGAGTTCTTATTTCAATATTTACTTACTACACTTTTAATTTGGACTCAAAGTAAGTAAATTCTTTAAAGCAGGAATTAATGTGCTCCCCATGTAAAGGACACATGGAAAAAATTTTTACACAATTTACACTAGCATCGAATCCGGGTATTCTCCAGTGGTAATAAGTTTATAGTA
>CACYFZ010000002.1 GCA_902773835.1 uncultured Eubacteriales bacterium
GACCGCATCACAATTCTAAGGTTTGGAGGATTTTTGGTCAAACGCATAGCGTTCACGGAACCCCACGTCTAACGTGGGGTTTTCTAATACAAAAAAAAGGAGTCATATGACTCCTTTTTTATTTTTTTAGTTCATTCTGATCGGAAGAATCAGATAATTGTATTTATCTCCTTTAAGAGGACTTATAATACAAGGACTTACGCTGTCTTTGAAGTTAATCATTATCTCCTCTTCATCAATTACAGAAATCGCATCCTTCAGATACTTTGAATTGATACCTATATTCAAATCCTCACCGTCATTTATGATTTCAACCTTCTCTTCAATATTTCCTTCTTCATTTAAAGATGTAATATACATCATATCTTTTTGAATATTGAATCTGATGAGATTGTTGTTCTGAACTGATGCGAGAAGTGATGCTCTTTCGGTACTCTTTAAGAGATCATCTCTCATAACTCTTATATTAATCTCACCTCTTCTTCCGAGAAGTCTTTCGAAATCAATAAATTTTCCGGAGAATGTGTTGATAGTGACTTTATTATTATCGAAAGCCATTACAACTTTATTATCAATTATTTCAAATGATAATTTGTCATCTCCTTCAGCATCCATAATCTTAGCGGTTTCATTTATAAGTTTGGCAGGAATAATAACTCTTATGTCCTGATCATTATTAATTTCTATCTTATAAGATGCAATTCTGAAAGGATCAACTCCTACCATTCTCATAAATCCGTCTTTAATCTCAAGAAGAACTCCGGTAAGTATGAGATTAATATCATCAGTAGAAGCTGCAAATGCAGTCTTTCTTATAAGATTCTTTATATCTTCCTTACTGAGATAAACTACATTCTCTCCTTCATTCAATTTAATCTTCGGATATTCGTCTCCTCTGAAACAAATGATTTCCGAGCTTGATCCTGCACATTTGATATTAAGCTTTCTGCTTTCATTATTGTAATCAAGCATAATATCTTCATCGGGAAGTTTATTTACTATTGCAGAGAAAAGCTTAGCAGGTACTACGAATTCACATGATTCATCAGCTTGAACCTTTATGATTGTTTCAATCGTAATATTTGTATCAGTAGTAGTAAGCTTCATTTGACTATCGCTTACATTTACAAGTATTCCTTCTAATATATTAGAAGTAGTTCTTGCAGGGACTGAATGAGATACATTATTAAGCGCTTTGTTAAGTTCGTTTCTGCTGCAATAGATTTTCATTTTTTTACCTTTCATTACGACAACGTCGTATCATCAAAGAAATTGTTATTATTATTATATAGTTAGTAGTTGTAGTAGGTGTTGTTGAATATGTGGATAAGTCCTGAAGAGTTTGAAAAACTCACTTTTTGAGAATTTCATATCGGTTAATATCTACCACTATTATTTATAAAAACAGTGTTAATAATTATTATTTATCTTTTCTTTGTTTGAAGCTTAAATCTTATAGTCTCTATATTTTCAGCCAGCTCATTATCATATTTAAGAGCATCTTCAATTTTCTCAATTGCATGTATAACCGTTGAATAATGGCGGTTTCCGAATATCTTACCTATCTTCGGAAGAGATAAATCGGTGGTGTCTCTGCAAATATACATGGCAACCTGTCTAGGTAAAGTAATTTCTGCATTTCTCTTAGGAGAATCCATATCGGAAATCTTGATTTTATAATGATTTGCCACTATGGACCTTATGCGTTCAGGTGCTATCGCCTGTTCATTATCACTGATAATATCCTTAAGAATATTCTTAGCATTTTCTACCGTTATCTTTTCATCGAGAAGCTGCGAAAGCCCTATTACTCTGTTATATGCACCTTCAAGTTCTCTTATATTATCCTTAACCTGATCTGCAATCAGTGAAAATACGTCGTTAATTTCCGGAGTAATTTCAATGTCGGATTTTTCCGCCCAACTTTTAAGAATTGCAAATCTTGTTTCATAATCAGGCGGCTGAATGTCTGCAATCATGTTCCAGCTGAATCTGGTTCTGAGTCTTTCATCAACACCTTTAAGATTTACCGGCGGGCAATCACTTGTAATTACTATCTGTTTGTTATTTTGATAAAGGGATTCGAAAGTATAGAAGAATTCTTCTTGAGTACTGTCTTTACCTTCCAAAAATTGAATATCATCTATTAAAAGAACATCTAATTTTCTGTATTTATTTCTGAAAGAACGAGTCTTATTATCCTTAATTGCGGAGATAAGTTCATTGGTGAACATCTCAGTGGATACATAAAGAACTTTGGCTTCAGGATTATTCCTTATAATGTGAACACCTATAGCCTGCATAAGATGAGTCTTTCCGAGACCAGAACCACCGTAAATAAAGAGAGGGTTATAAACATTACCCGGATCTTCGGCAACTGCAACAGATACCGCATGTGCGTACTTATTGGAATTGCCGACTATAAAATCATCGAAATTGAATTTAGGATTAAATAATTTTTCCTGAGTAAAAGAACTCTTTCTTCTGGTGGTGTCTATTTTAGATTTTTCGTATTCTTTTTCCTGCTTAATAACCACGCGGTATTTTTTATCCATGCAGTTATTTACGGCATTTTCAATCTGAGTAAGATAATGATCATTTATATGATTAATAAGCTGGGCCTGATTAGGCCAAGCAAGATAAATAATACCTGAATCTTCCTCAATGTGGTGAATGTACAGAGGAGCAATCCAGGTAGTATAACTCAGATTTGCAGTTTTTTCTTTCAGGGAATTAAGTATCGTCCCCCATATCTTGTTTTTTTCCAAGTTTACTCTCCAATCACTTTCCATCCCATTTTACATAAAGATATCCACAATGGTAAAGAGTAATTTTTATTGAAATCATTACTGGTTCAATAAAACAAAAAAGAAGTTATCCACATATTGTTGATAAAATTGTTAATAAGTTTAGGCTGACACTATATATTGTGTATAAGTCATTTTTTGCGGCTTATGTTTTTTTTTATGCCCAAACAAAGCAGTACTCATCGCTAAGAGTAGAAAGGAATTCTTGACTTGCCTAAGGCCTTAAATTATAATGTTTTGGTCTATGTGCTTTTGGAATTCAGAGAGCACAAATAAAAGTTTTTTACTATTATATACAAATAGAATTTGTCAAAGGAGAAGAAAAGATGAAAAGGACATATCAGCCTAAAAAAAGACAGAGACTTAAGGAACACGGATTCCGTAAAAGAATGGCTACGGCTAACGGACGTAAAGTTCTCAAGAGAAGAAGAGCAAGAGGAAGAAAAGCTCTGACTGCATAAGTCTGAAAGACCGACGTATGAGAGATCACAGTGAGCTTACACTTCGTAATCAAAAGGACTTCAATCGTGTATATAACAGGGGGAAGTCGAAGGGAAGCAGATTTGTGGTCGTATTGTATAGAAGAAACAATCTCGATTTCACAAGGACGGCTTTTGTGTCTAGTAAGAAAGTAGGCAACTCCGTTCATAGGAGCCGCGCCAGAAGACTGATGCGCGAAGCATACAGAAGTATAGAAAGAAATGTAAAATCCGGATACGACATAATCTTCGTTGCCAGAAACACAATTACGGACAGCAAAGAACCGGAAGTTGAGAAATGTATTTTCAACACCATGAAAGCCTGCGATCTCATAACGCGGTAAGACTAATGAAAAGAAACATAATTCAGAGAATATTGATATTTATGGTAAAGGCATACCAGTCGGGGATTTCCCCATACCTCGGAGCACACTGCAGGTATACGCCTACATGCAGCGCATACTTTATAGAAGCAGTTGAAAAGTACGGAGCTCTTAAGGGAGGCTGGATGGGAATTAAAAGGATACTCAGATGCCATCCGGGAAGACCGGGAGGATACGATCCCGTGCCGTAGAGTTGCCATAAGTAAAGCAAGTTATTTACGGAGATAATTAATGACAATTTTCGCAAAACCTATCGGATATCTGTTGATGGGAATATACAAATTGGTCGGCAACTACGGACTGTCGCTGATTATTTTGACATTCATTGTAAAACTCGTACTCTACCCTTTCTACGCCAAACAGATTAAATCTTCTGCAGGAATGGCAGAGATGTCTCAGAAATCTCAGGAAATCCAGAGAAAGTACGCAAACGACAGAGAGAAGATGAATGAAGAGATGCAGAAGCTGTACGCAGAGTCGGGTTTCAATCCGATGAGCGGCTGTCTTCCTATGCTCGTTCAATTCCCGGTTATCATGGGTCTGTTTGCCCTGCTCAGAAATCCGATGAAATACATGCCGGAAGGTTCACTTATGATGTTCGCCAACCACGAATCTTTTCTTTGGATTAAGGATTTGGCGCAACCGGACATGTGGATATTGCCTATAGCCGCAGGAGTTTCCACCTACTTTGCATTCAGCATGAATTCAGCTATGTCAATGCAGCAGCCGGGAGCATCCGCAGGTCAGAACAAGGCAATGAACGCTGTAATGAAATACTTCTTCCCGCTGAGCATACTTTGGCTTGCCAGATCTTATCCGGCAGGTTTGGCCATTTACTGGGCCGGCGGTCAGTTCATGCAAATATTCTTTAACCTCAGAATGAATAAGGTAAGAAAACAGATGCAAGAAGAACAAGAGCAGAAAAAGCTGGTGGAGAGAGCCGAGAAGGAGCTCGCAAGGAAGAAGAGAGCCAGAATGAAAGGGAGTTATCAATAAATGAAATCTACGGAAAAATGGGGAGTCGATGTTGAAACCGCTGTAGAGCTCGCACTGAAGGATCTCAAAATTGAAAGAGATGATGCAGAGATAGAAGTGCTGGAAGAATCATCAAGCGGATTTCTCGGAATAGGCTCCAAGTTAGCCAAGGTAAGAGTAAGCGTCAAAGAAAGTCAGGACGCAGCAGAATCAACAACAGGAAAAGCAACTTTTGACGATATAGATGCCATACTTGCAGGACTGCCTGAGAACACATCACAGCAGCTCCCTGAAGAAGTAAGAGCAGACTACGACAAGTTCGAAGCAGAAGAAACCGCGGACGCAGAAGCAGCAGAAGCAGCTCAGGCAAAAGCAAAATCAAAGAGCCGCGAAAGAAAAAGAGAAAGAGGCGGAAGAAACCGCAAGAAATACAACGTATCCATCGAAGATACACAGCTTGAAGAGGTTAAGAAAACAGAGGCAGTTCAAGACCACATCGTAGAGGGCTTCCTCAGAGGCGTTGCAGAGCAGATGGGAATTGACCTCGATTTCGAAGTAAAAGCTAATGAAAATCTCGTATATGTTGAGATAACGGGAACAGATACGGGAACAATCATCGGTAAGAGAGGATCCACACTGGATGCCGTTCAGTGCCTGGCCAGCTACGTAGTTAACAAGGATTCAGACCACTATATCAGAGTGGTACTTGATGCGGAAAACTACAGATCAAAGAGAGAAAAGACTCTCATAAATCTCGCTAACAGACTGGCGGGTAAGGTGGAAAGAGGCGGACGCCCTGTTACACTTGAACCTATGAATCCGTATGAGCGTAAAGTGATTCACTGCACACTGCAGGCTCATCCGGCAGTAAAGACCAGAAGCGAAGGAAAAGATCCTTACCGCAAGGTCGTAATTGAAAGCAAGAATGCGTAAATAAAAAATGCAGACTCACATGAGTCTGCATTTTAGAGAGTGTGAAATAAAGTCTGTAAATAGCTCCGTATGGCAGCTAACTTACTCAGGTTATCAGGCTAAACGCCAGTCAACCTGTTGGAAACACTGTAATTCATGCTTTCAGAAATGTCAATATACCCAGGCTCATAGAAGCCTGGGTATTAAATTGTCATGAGATCTATTCAGGCATACGGCCCTCATACATTATGCAGAATTCACTGTATACGCTGCCCCAGTTTCGTATCGTATGGGTCCATTTCTTAGTGACCTGCATAGTTGAAAGATACAGGGATTTCAAAAGGGATGTCGGATTAGGAAATACATTTCTCTGGCGATTCAGCTTCTTGTATGCGCTGTTTACGCTCTCGATCGCGTTGGTCGTATAGATGAGTTTTCTGGTCCCCATGTAAAACTTGAAAATCGGGCATACAGCATCCCAGTTGTCATACCAGCTCTTCATGGCGTAAGGATATTTCTCGCTCCATTTTTCATTGACCTTGTCGAGGGCAGCTCTGCCGGCTTTCTCGGATTCGGCATAATAGATGGTTTTCAGATCATTCACAAACGACTTCATGTCCTTGTAATAGACATGTTTGAGGGTATTGTGTACCATATGCACGACACATCTCTGGTATTCCGTCTTCGGGAACGCCGATGCGATCGCCTCCTTGATTCCGGTAAGACCGTCTGCGCATACGAGCATGATGTCTTTTACTCCTCGGTTCTTGAGCTCATAGAGAACTCCTAGCCAGTATTTGGCGCTCTCATTTTCTCCTATGCTCAGGCTTATTATGTCCTTGCGTTCTTCACAGTCTATGGCCAGCATCACATATGCTGCCAGCTTCCGGACAAGTCCGTTGTCTCTTACTGAGAAATGGCACGCATCTATGAATACGATAGGATATACGCTGTCTAAAGGCCTGTGCTGCCATTCTTCTATGTCCTTGAGGATCTTATCCGTTACATCAGATATGAAACTCTCGCTGCACTCGAAGCCATATATCTCTTCGATCTGTTCTGAGATCTGTCTCGTCGTGAGACCTCTTGCATACATGCTGATGATCTTGTCATCGACGCCGGATATGTCGTTCTGTCTGTTCTTCACGACCTGTGGTTCAAAGGTGCCATTCCTGTCTTTAGGAACATCGACCTCAAACTCTCCGTATTTGCTGCGGACTGTCTTCGTCTTAGTCCCGTTACGGTAGTTATCTGAATCCGAACGCTCAGATTTCTCATAGCCAAGATGATCTGTCATCTCGGCTTCCATCATAGACTTGATCGTACCGCCGAGAAGATCTTTAAGAGCTTCCTGGATGTCGTCTGCCGTCTCGATCTCATACTCGTCCATCAATGCAGCTATGATGTTTTTCTTTCCTTCGGTCAGTGGACCTACATGGTATACATCTTTTTTCTTGCGTGCCATAACAAAACATCCTATGGCACAGCTTAGTACCATAGGATGTTTGCTTTCATATTATTTAGAAATTACTTATTCTTTTAATAGTCGTAAATCTCAATATATGCTGAATTAATAGCTTGTGACAGTTTCAACGCCTTTTGTGCGAATTGCATCCTTTCTAAATCTGACATGGATTCTACATTTGCATTTTTGACGCTATTGCATTGTGAAATAAGACTACCTACCATCCCATCCCATGTTGTGAAACCTGCAGCAACAGCCTGATCAGAGTTACAATTTCTTGTTTTTCTTGCTTCTGTTATTGCTTTTGCCTTTTTTAAGTAAGGAAGCGCCTTTGCTGCATCCGTTTTGATGTTATCTACATATTCGCTATAGCTATCATAAGAATCGTAACTCCAATAATTAGTATCATTGATTATCTTATTACCCCAATCTTGGGCATATCCGACATAGCCAAGGAGATTCCATACATCTGAAGTAGAATAATTTGTTTTATTTTTATTAATCTTAATTGTTGCACTCTTTACTTGTGAGAATTCGCCTTTATATATTCCACCGAAAGCTCTTACCTTAAAATAATAAGTGCCCTCGAGGTCATTACTACTATTAATTCCAAATTTAGTAAAGTGTGAAAATTCATCTCCATACTTCAACGTGTCATACCACTTAAAGTTGGATCCATCTGTTGAATAATATACTTTGTATTTTGAAGCTTGTTTTATTGGTTTCCATTCTATGTCAATCCAAGCAATTTTATCATCATATGCATATCTACCAGATGTTAACTTAACAATTGGTGCTGTAAGTATTGGTTTTTTTACTTTTACAGTAAACTTATATGTTTTTCCTTTATATTTCGCGGTCATTTTGGAAGTTCCTGCTTTAAGCGTAGTAATTTTACCTTTTTTATTGACCTTAGCAACTTTCTTATTAGAACTCTTCCACTTGACTTTTGTTGCCTTAATAGCTTTTCCTTTTTTATTAAGTAACTTCTGTTGATATGTTTTTCCTGCAACAAGTGTCACGGTTTTCTTTTTTATATGAAACTTATTTGATGCTGCATAGGATGTATCAACACTGAAAACACCTACCATTCCGACAAACAAAGATAGAATAAGAAGAAAAGATAATAGTTTATTTCTTCTGATAACCATGATTTCCCCTTTCTTTGATTGATCTGAGTCTCGTATATAATATAGCGAGTATTATTATAAAGAATTGTATCATATATTATTATTTAATATTTCCAAAAAATCGTTCCTGAATTGCATTTTCAGAAAAAACATGAGAAAACAAAAGGGTTTAAAAAAACAAGAGTAGACTGCAAGCTGTAAAGTGCTCAAAATGAAAAGGCTATAGTTAAGCAAAGCCCATACTTCAAAGAAGGGAGACCGAAAAAATACACAAAACTTCAGCTTGATCACGCAATCTCACTTTTGAAACAAGGGCTTTCTTATAAGGAGGTTAGCGCCATAAGTGGCATTAGTAAAAGCACCCTTATTAGAGCAAAAAGATGATTAAACCTCCTATGGCACAGCTTAGTACCATAGGAGGTTTGCTTTCATATTATTTAGAAATTACTTATTCTTTTCGCATTTTAATTTATAGACTTTTTTAGCCTTCAGCCGAGAATGTCTGAGTAGCCAAGACTTCATCTCCGTAAGTATAATTTACCACCATCTTTATTCCGCTGAGCTCGGTCTTTTCTTCAAGTTCTTTACATAAAGCCACGAAGGTATCCTTCTGACCGTCCAGTGCGTCTTGAAGCTTTTCAACCATTTCCGGCTCCTTGATGGTCTCTTCTTTCACATCTTCAAGCTTGGACAAGTCTGTAGAGTAAGTTATTTCATTACCCTTGATATCAATAGTCATGCCCGCATCATCAGCGGTTTGCTGAAGTTCCTGCTTTACGTCGTCGTTACTGTTAATGTACGATTCCAAATCTTGCGGCTTTTTAGCACATGATGTGAGTCCGAGTCCAAAGAGCATGCTCAGTGCAAGCATCATTGCTATAATATTACTTCTTTTCATTATATTAATACTCCTTCACTATTAGTTGTTGTCTCCGCCTCCGAAGAGGTTGCCCAGGAGACCGCCGTCCTCGCTTCCGTCTTCTGCGTTGGACAGATTGTTGTTTTTGTAGCCGTTGTCGGTACTTCCGTTAGAGTTGTTGGTGTTATCCGTAGCGGAATTACCGTTATTGTAGTTTGTATTGTTGCCGTTGTTGTTATTATTATTGTTGTTATTGGCGTTTCTTGCCTCTTCAGCTTCTCTCTTTGCAGCTTCCAGCTCTTTTTCAGCCTTGGTCTTAAGCTGAGCTGTGTCTTCCTTAAACTCATCCAAAAGCTCATAGACTTCTTTTCTGGACTGAGCTGTTTCGAGATCTTTGTTGATGTTGTCGATATACACCTGCATCTTGGCGGCTTCTTCGGTGTCGTAGTCAGCTACATCGACATTTTTGATGAATTTCTGTGCATCGTTAACGGCGAGCTTGCCGTCCATAATGCGATAGCCGTATGCTCCGCCGCCTGCAGCAAGAAGCATGAGTATAAGTACAAGCAGAATCTTAGCTCCGATTCCTCCTCTTTTGTTGTTCATTTCCTTCTCCAATCTTCATAGTAGAATTTTTTTACGCGTCAATAATAACATATTAGAGAAGCAGATTGTAGGGTATAATACATATATGAAGATAAACAGTTTGATATTAGAAAATTTCAGAAATTACGCAAATCTCGAAGTGGACTTCGACGAGAGCAGGAATATTTTGGTTGGAGAAAACGCCCAGGGAAAGACCAATCTCGTAGAGGCAATTTACATGACGGCATTTGCGAAGTCTTTCAGGACCAATAATGCGTCTGACATGATTAGGTTCGGAGAAAAGACCGGAAGGGTCAGCGTCTATGTGGAAAGTGAAGAGATAGAAAAGAATATCAATATCACTTTAAGATCCGACGGAAAGAAGATGATTCAAAAGGACGGGAAGGCCGTAAAGAGAACGGCGGACCTTTTGAACACCGTGGTTGTAATTGTGTTTACCCCGGACGACCTACGAATTATAAAGGACAGTCCGGAGAAGAGGCGCGCGTTCATAAACCGCGAGCTTTCTCAGATGAGGCCGCGGTATTATGAGCAGCTGCGTCGTTACAATGAAGCACTTAAAGAGAAGAACGCGCTGCTGAAAGGTTTTTTCAACGTGAAGAAAAAAACCTTTACGCGCGCCGACAACCTTACGCTGAATGATGCGAATTCCGGCGCTTCATTCGAAGGAACAAATCCGTACGACAACAGCAAAAGATACAATGAGGATTTGCTGGATATATACGACAGGCAGCTGGCCGATGCGGGATATGAACTCATAAGATACCGAACAGAATTTACCGAGATGCTCTCCGAAGAAGCTGCTGAGATAATGAGAAATATCTCAGACGGAAGAGAGGAGCTGGAGATAAGATATAAGACCGCCTGTGATTTTGTGACTGCAACGGAAGGAAGAGACATACTCTTTAGTCAGATAAAGCACAACAGAGACAGGGATATATATAACGGAAGTGCGTCGCTCGGACCTCACAGGGACGACCTCGAATTCTATATTAACGGAAATGATGCGCGTAAGTTCGGCTCGCAGGGCCAGCAGCGTACGGTCGCTCTGTCTTTGAAACTCGCGGAGATAAGGATAGCCAGGCAGATGCTTGGAGAAGCGCCCGTGCTGCTTTTGGACGACGTGCTCTCGGAGCTGGACCCGGGACGTCAGAGATTCCTGATCAGCGAGATAGATGACGTCCAGCTCTTCATAACGTCGGCCGAGCTCGCGGATGAAGTCCGGAGCGCCCTGCGGGGAGGCACCCTCTTCCGCATTGAAAACGGTAATGTCACGAGGGTGGATAAGTACTAGAAGGCATAAAAAAACGTAAAAAAATAAGAAATTATTGCAGAATATTCGAGCGAAAAAACAGGATTTTGGTATCAAAAAATCTTGTTTTTTTGATAGGCGCTGAACAACATGGAATTACTGGCTTTCGTGCGCCTTTTGTCGAATATCGTGCGTTATTTGCCGATTTAAGGGACTTTTTTGAAAATACAAGATATAGTGTGAAAACTTGCATAAAAATCGCTTATATGGTAAAATTCGGGCGTAAACAGGGGATGCGATGCCCGATTTTTTCATGTATGGGACTTTTTAAAAAGCGGGCACGAAAATACAATCCCATTTTGTATTTTTGAATAATTAACTCTATATATAAAAGGAAGAAAAAGAGGAAAAAAAGAATGGCTCAAAAGCAAGAATACGGCGCAAGTCAAATTGAAGTCCTCGAAGGTCTTAAACCGGTACGACTGAGACCGGGTATGTACATCGGTAGTACGGGCCCGGCGGGTCTTCACCACCTCGTATATGAGATCGTGGACAACTCGGTTGACGAAGCGCTGGCCGGATTTTGTAAAACCATCCAGGTAAGCATTGAACCCGACAATTCCATTACCGTACAGGATGACGGACGCGGAATGCCGGTAGACATCCACCCTAAGATGGGCATTCCTGCCGTACAGGTAATCCACACCCAGCTTCACGCCGGCGGTAAATTCGGCGGCGGCGGATACAAGGTATCCGGCGGACTCCACGGTGTAGGTGCATCCGTAGTAAACGCTCTCTCCACACATATGATGGTGCAGGTAAGACGTGACGGAAAGGTCTACGAGCAGGAATACTTTAAGGGAGAGACGGCAACCGAACTCAAAGTTGTCGGAGAGTATAAAACGGGAAAGACAGGTTCCAAGACTCAATTCTGGCCTGACCCTGAAATCTTCGATGAGACGGTATACGACTACGAAGTTCTGAAGAGAAGATTAAGAGAAATGGCATTCCTGAACAAGGGACTTGCCATCGACTTGGTAGACAAGAGAGTCAGCCCGCAGAAGAAAGATCATTTCTGCTTCGAGGGCGGCATCAGGGAGTTCGTAGAATACCTCAATAAGACTAAGGAGACAATCAATCCGACGGTCTTCTACTATGAGGCAGAGAAGAAGGGATACTCCGTAGAGGTTGCTCTTCAGTACACCGACAGATACAACGAAAACATTATCTCGTTTGCCAACAACATTCATACGAATGAAGGAGGTTTCCACGAGGTAGGATTCAAATCTTCGCTGACACGTACCATAAACGACTACGCGAAGAGAAATAAATTCATCAAGGAAAACGACTCAGCGCTTCAGGGTGAGGACGTGCGTGAAGGTCTGACGGCCATAGTCTCCGTCAAGCTCACCAACCCGCAGTTCGAAGGCCAGACCAAGGCCAAGCTCGGAAACGCCGAGGTAAAGGGTTTCGTAGAGACCAACACTTCGGAATACCTCAACTACTTCCTTGAGGAGAATCCGAAGCAGGCCAAGGTCATCATCGACAAGTGCCTGAAGGCTCAGAGAGCTCGTGAGGCTGCGCGTAAAGCCAGAGAAATCACTCGTAAGAGTTCGGTCCTCGAGACAACTTCCCTTCCGGGCAAGCTCGCAGACTGCTCAGAGAAAGATCCGGCACTTAGCGAAATCTTCCTCGTAGAGGGTGACTCCGCGGGCGGCAGCGCCAAGCAGGGACGTGACAGAAATCGCCAGGCAGTACTGCCTCTCAGAGGTAAGATTCTGAACGTAGAGAAAGCCAGGCTCGACAGAGTTCTCTCATCCGATGAGATCAAGAACATGATTACAGCCTTCGGCTGCAACATAGGAGACGAATTCGATATCGACAAGCTCCGCTACCACAAGATCATCATCATGACGGATGCGGACGTCGACGGAGCTCACATCAGAACACTCCTGCTGACATTCTTCTTCAGATATATGACGCCTCTCGTAGAGCAGGGATATGTATATGCAGCTCAGCCGCCACTCTTCAGAGTAAAGCAGGGCAAGCAGATTTGGTACACCTACTCAGACGCCGAGCAGGAAAAGCTACTCGCAGAGCTTAAGTCCAAGGGCGGAAATAACAAAGTAGAGATTCAGCGTTACAAAGGTCTCGGAGAGATGGACTTCAACCAGCTCTGGGAGACAACGATGGACTACGACAAGCGTACACTGGTCAGAATCACGGTCGAAGATGCCGAAGCGGCAGATGAAATTTTCACCACACTGATGGGAGACAAGGTACCTCCTCGTAAGGCCTTCATCGAAGAAAACGCAAGATACGTCCAGAACCTAGACATCTAATTTACGGGCACAGCCCCTTAAGTAAAGGAAAGATTAAATGGCAGATTTATTAGATAACAGCACAATAATCGAGCACGAGATATACGACGAAATGAAAAACTCGTATATCGATTACGCCATGAGCGTAATCGTAGGCCGTGCTCTTCCGGATGTCAGGGACGGACTGAAGCCGGTACACAGAAGGATTCTGTACGGCATGCACTCCCTCGGCATTACACCGGATAAACCTCATAAGAAATCCGCGCGTATCGTCGGAGAGGTTATGGGTAAATATCACCCTCACGGAGACTCTTCCATCTATGACTCCATGGTCAAGATGGCGCAGGACTTCTCCACCAGATATCCTCTCGTAGACGGTCACGGAAACTTCGGTTCCGTAGACGGAGACGGCGCAGCTGCTTCTCGTTATACAGAGGCGCGTATGTCACCGTTCTCCCTTCAGATGGTACGCGACATCGAAAAAGACACGGTTGACTTCATCGATAACTACGACGGTGAAGAGAAGGAGCCTGTAGTACTCCCGTCAAGAGTACCTAACCTCCTCATCAACGGATCCAACGGTATCGCCGTAGGTATGGCAACATCGATTCCTCCGCACAACCTCGGAGAGACCATCGACGCCTGCGTAAAGATGATCGAAGAGCCGGAAGTTGAGATTGCCGAGCTCGCGAAGATTATCAAAGGACCGGACTTCCCTACGGGAGCCACCATCCTCGGAAAGAGCGCAGCCAGAGAGGCCTACCTCACGGGACAAGGCAAGGTAAACGTCAGATCCGTATGCGAGATCAGCGAAGCCAAGGGCGGAAGGATGCAGATCGTCGTATCCGAGATTCCGTACCAGGTCAACAAAGCCAGACTCATTGAGTCCATGGCAGACCTCGTAAGAGACAAGAAGATCGAAGGAATCTCCGCTATCCGCGATGAGTCCAACCGTGAAGGAACCAGAATCGTAATCGAGCTGAAGAGGGATTCGAATCCTAACGTAATCCTGAACAGACTTTATAAACACACAGCGCTTCAGACATCATTCAGCATGATTATGCTGGCGCTCGTAAACGGCGAACCGAAGATTCTGAACCTGAAGCAGATCCTTGAAGAGTATCTGAAGCATCAGAAGGAAGTCGTGACAAGAAGAACACGCTTCGACCTCGCAAAAGCAGAGGCCAGAGCTCACATCTTGGAAGGACTCATAATTGCCCTCGACAATATCGACGAGGTAATTGCCACAATCAGATCGGCTTACAATGATGCCAAAGAAAAACTCATGGTACGCTTCGGACTTTCCGAGATTCAGGCACAGGCCATCCTCGATATGAGACTTGCCAAGCTGCAAGGTCTCGAAAGAGAGAAGATTCAGGCCGAGTATGACGAACTCCAGAAAAGGATCGCATACTACAAGAGCCTGCTCGCAGATGAGAAGAAGCTCATGGGCGTTATCAGAGATGAGCTCATCGAGATTAAAGAGAAGTGGGCAGATCCGAGAAGAACAAAAATCGTAGCCGACGAAGGAGAACTCGACGAAGAGGCTCTTATCGATGAAGAGGATGTAGCGATTACGCTTACACACCTCGGATACGTTAAGAGGGTTCCGGCAGACACCTACAAGGCACAACGCCGCGGAGGCAAGGGCATCGTCGGACTGACGACTCGTGAGAGCGACTTCGTCCGCGACCTCATCATAACGAGCACGCACGACTACCTCATGTTCTTCACGGACATGGGCCGCGTGTACAAGATAAAGGCGTACGAGATTCCGGAAGCATCCAGGACAGCCAAGGGCACACCTGTAATCAACTTCCTGAACCTGAACTCCACGGAGAGAGTAACGGCAATGATCCCTATCCGCGAGTTCAGCCCGGAGGAATCCCTCGTAATGGTTACTCGCCATGGTACTATCAAGAAGACACCGCTTAGCGAGTTCGACACCAACCGTAAGACGGGCCTTATCGCCATAACCCTGAAAGAAGGAGATAAGCTCATCTCCGTAGCACAGGCCGGCGGCGATGACAACGTGCTCGTAGTAACCAAGATGGGTAAGGCAATCGCATTCTCCGAGAAGGACGTAAGACCTATGGGACGTAACGCCGGCGGAGTACGCGCCATTCTCCTCGACAAGGATGATGAGGTCGTATCCATGGAGCTCGATTCCGAGCAGGTACGCAAGATGCTGGTAATTACGGAGAACGGATTCGGAAAGAGAACACCTCTGACTGAGTACAGACTACAGACCAGAGGCGGTAAGGGAGTTGCCACATACGACAAGACCAAGTTCAGCAAGACGGGTACACTCGTCGGAGCTACCATCGTCAAGGACGAGGATGAGGTCATGGTCATCAACTCCAACGGAGTAATTATCAGAATCCGCGCCAACGAAGTATCCACTTCAGGACGTACCACACAGGGCGTTAAGATCATGAAGGTTGAGAAAGACAACCGCATCGTATCTTTCGCAAAGGTAGTCGATGAAGAGGACGCCGAAGCCAAGAGCGGCAAGGGCGGCAAGAAGGACAAAAAATCCAACGTCGGCGCCGACGGCAACGAGCAGATGACCCTGGTATAACTTAAATAAAGAGGCGATTCGAAAGAATCAGGTTCAAGCACCAAGAGGTCTCAATCACGCAAAGTGACTGAGACCTCTTTTTTCACCGCTAAAACACAATCTTCGCTTTATTGCTAAATCTCAACCTCCGTTTTACCGCTAAAACACACTCTTCGCTTTGCCGCTAAAACGCCTCCTCGTATTACAGCTAAAACTCAACCTCCGTTTACCGCAAAACTCACTACTCGTATTATCGCTAAAACTCAACCTCCGTTTGCCGCAAAATTCACTCTTCGCATACCTTCACCGTCTGAATGATAAAAAATGAGCCTTTCGACCACAAAACGATAGAAAAAGCACAATTTGAAGATAAAGGGAGAAAAAATGAGTCTTTCGACCACAAAAGGTTGGAAAAAGCACAATTTGAAGATAAAGGAAGAAAAAATGAGCCTTTCGGCCACAAAAGGTTGGAAAAAGCACAATTTGAAGATAAAGGGAGAAAAAATGAGCCTTTCAAGCAAAAAATCGATCAATATGCTCATTTTTGCCACAAAATATTAATAATTGAACCGAATATGGAGCAAAACGACCGTTTTCGCAAGGAATATGATGATATTTGAGCTTATAGGGGATTTTTCAGGGAAAAAGGCTCAAATTTCGCATATTTATATGCTCAGATATATGCCTGAACACGCCGCGCGAGAGAGCTTCGCAACTTCACGCACCACACTATCTCTCGCGTGCTCAAAACCGCATAGTAAACACCTTACGAAAGGGACAACGTAACTCATATTATTAGTAAAGCAGAGAAAGGAAGGGGACAGGGAATATGATTTATAAGGAAAGGATAAGAATCATTCTTGAGGATATGCTGGAACAAAAGAGACTGTTTGATGAAGAATTGAAGAATTTGCCTGATGGTTTCATTAATACAAGAAAGAGTAACTGCAAGGTGTATTTCACTTGGCAAATTCCTAAAGGAGGGAGAAGACGCAAGACTTTTCGAAAGGGAATAAGCAAGAATGACGATCTTATAAATAAACTGCTGAGAAAAAAATATCTGAAGTCTGCAATCCGTCGAATTGACAATAACATCCGCCTTTTTGAAAAGACCTTATGTAATTATGAGGAAATAAACGAAGAAGCGGTACTTGGTACTTACTTGTTAAAGCATCCTGAGATGGAAGGTAAACTCAAACATGGCAGAGCAGACGTTGATGCGTGGGCTGAAGGATATCGGAAGACTGTAAACTTCCGTGAGGACGGTTTGAAATCTACATCTTCAAGCGGCTCGAAAATGAGATCAAAGGGAGAGTTGATAATAGCATCAAGACTGGACTTTTATAAGATTCCGTACAGATACGAGGCCCCTATCGAACATCCGGATGTTAAAAGGATTCCGGATTTCACAATTAAGAGACCGAGAGATCAAAAGATTATTTACTGGGAGCATCTCGGTATGATGGACAACGAAGGATACAGGAGGGAGAATAATAGGAAGTTGCAGGAATATGAAGACATCAACGTGACACCATGGAATAATCTGATTATGACTTATGACCAAGAAGACGGGGGCATCGATGTGCGCATAATTGATGGCCTGATACAAGGATGGTTGCTGTAAACTTACTCTTAACATATGATGTGTACAAGTTGTTGAACTTGTTATTAACATATGTTATAAACAATTTCGATTTTGACTGCTATTATCTGAATAAACGACACTTGTATAGTACAGTGAGATAGGACAGAGAAAAGGAAAGAGAAAAAGGAGCCAAATAAGAATGAGATTTGTGATACAGAGAGTAAAGCATGCATCGGTTACGGTGGAGAATGAAGTGGTCGGAAAGATCGGCAGAGGATATATGGTGCTGGTCGGAGTCTGCAACGAAGACACGGAGGCCGTCGCAGATAAGATGGTCGACAAGATGATAAAGCTTCGCATCAATGAGGACGAGGAAGGAAAGACCAATACATCTCTGGCCGAAGTCGGCGGAGAGCTTCTTCTCATATCGCAGTTCACGCTCTACGCCAATTGCCGTAAAGGCAATCGCCCTTCTTTCATAGATGCGGGCAGCCCGGAGCATGCAAACGCGCTTTACGAATACATCATCGCTCGCTGCAAAGAGCAAGTGCCCGTCGTGGAGAAGGGCGTCTTCGGCGCAGAGATGGCAGTGGAACTTTTAAACGACGGCCCTTTCACAATAATCCTCGACTCCAAGGATCTTGAAGGACCTAGAAAATAAAAAAACGGGCTCGGATGCACATACATCAGAGCCCGTTTTTTCGTTAGTTGTTGTAGCCGTTTGGATTTTGGCTCTGCCAGTTCCAGGCGTCGCGACAGATTTCTTCGATGCCGCGCTTTGCCGCCCAGCCGAGTACTTTTTCAGCCTTTGTTGCATCAGACCAGGAGTCTTGGACGTCTCCGGCGCGACGCGGGCCTATCTCATAAGCCACTTCGTGTCCGCAAGCCTTTGAAAAGGCATTGACCATCTCCAGCACGCTGTAAGGAGTTCCGGTGCCGAGATTGAATATTTCGGTTCCGCTTCTGCCGGCTGCATACTCTGCAGCTGCAACATGGCCTTCGGCCAGATCCATTACATGTATGTAATCACGGCGGCAGGTTCCGTCCGGCGTGTCATAATCGTCACCGAAAACGGTAAGCTTTTCACGTCGCCCCACTGCAACCTGTGATATATACGGCATCAGATTATTCGGAATTCCCTGAGGATCCTCCCCTATAAGGCCGCTCTCATGAGCGCCGACAGGATTGAAATATCTCAGCAATACGACCGAAAGGGGCTTCTTCCAGTCGCCGCCTTTTTCACTTGCCGTCTGTGCATCATCAAGCATCTGCTCCTGCATCCACTTGGTCCATCCGTATGGATTGGTGCACATCCCCTTGCTCATCTCTTCTGTAAACGGGGGAGTGTGATCATCCCCGTATACGGTTGCTGAGCTGGAGAATACAATATTGGAAAGGCCGAGCTCTCTCATGCACTCAAGGAGCGTCAGCGTCGTGTCTATATTATTTCTGTAGTACTCAATAGGTTTTTCTATGGATTCTCCTACGGACTTAAGACCTGCAAAATGGATGATGCAGTCCGGCATCTCCTTCTTCAGAATTTCCATAGCCTTCTTCTTGTCGGCAACGTCCGCCTCATAAAGATTGACAGACCGACCTGTGATTTTTTCCACCCTCTTTACTGCCTCATCAGAAGAATTGCTGTAGTCATCGACGACAGCTACATCGTGCCCTGCCTCGATAAGGGACACTGCAGTATGAGAGCCTATATATCCGGCACCGCCGGTAAGTAAAATGTTCATATAAGAAACTCCTTATTTCCTGTTGATGATATCACAAAAGAAAATTGAAATAAAAGCCGAAAGAACTTAAAATGAAGGTGTTATGGAGAATAAAAACGAGGGAAAAATTAAATATAACGCGTTTATTTCTTACAATCACAATCCGAGGGATATAGAGGTGGCGAAGAACCTCCAGGCCAAGCTGGAGCGATATCGTGTGCCGAAGGGATTGAAGACTGCCAAGGGAGTGGACGATATCGAAAGAGTCTTTCTCGATGTAGGAGAGCTCGGAGTTGCAGCAGACCTGAATGATACCATCAAAGATGCTCTGGATAATACCGATCATCTCATAGTGATAGCATCTCCTGAGTCCAGGGCGTCGCAGTGGTGCCATAAAGAAGTCGAGCACTTTCTGAAGACACATACAGCAGATCAGATTCTGACGGTTCTGACCGACGGAGAGCCTATAGACGTGCTTCCCGAGGAAGTAATGCATCAGAAGGTAGTATCAGAAGACGGAACAGTCACATACGTGGACAGAGAGCCTCTTTCCTGTGATTACAGAAACGGAATCAAAGAAGGAAACAAGAAAGAACTAGAGCGTTTGGTGGCCGGCATCATCGGCTGCAGATATGACGATCTCGTTCAGAGGCAGCGTCAGTATAAGATGAGACGCATGGCCATAGCTTTCTCTGCACTGACAGCAGTTATGGTAGTTGCTCTTTCCTACTTTATTTGGAGCAACCGAACCATCGCTAAGAACTACAACAACAGCCTTAAGGAGCAGTCGCGCTCCATTGCTTTACAGTCCGAAAATGCCATGAGCGGCGGAGATAAGGTAGGGGCGATAAAGTATGCCCTGAAAGCCCTTCCGAGCGAAGGGGATGAAAGACCTGTCGTCGCGGAGGCCGTCCATGCACTTTCGAGAGCAACGGAAGCTTATCAGCCTCAAACAGACGGTATAGAAGCGACAAGGGAACTTCTCTCCGATAAATCTCTTTATAACATAGAGGTAACAGATGAAGAAGACAGAGATGTTTTAGCAGCAACCACATATAAGGGAGACATTTATATAATCGACACAAAAAACGGCGAACACTTGGCCGAGGATTATCTTAAAGAGCTTGCAAAGGATGACGAATACGGAGGAGTCTGTCTGCTGCCCGGCGATTCCGAGGCTGTTGTCATACAGTATAAAAAGCTAACAGCCCTCAATTATGTTGACGGAAAAGAGCTTTGGAGCATTCAGAGCAAGAAGGATGACAGCTTCACGCCGAGCGCATCCGAATTCGGAAAAGAAAAGCTGCTTGTGACGGGAAGCCATTATGACGAAGAAGTAAGCGCTTCGGAAGTAGCTACTTGTATAGATCTGAACAGCGGAAAGGTCGAATTCGAAGCGACAATCCCGAATAAAAAAGGAAAAAGTCCATATGTCAGGACGATTGAAGTATCTCCTGACGACAGTATGGCTGCGATGATATGCGAATACTATATCGATAATAAGATGGAATTCTCTTTATTTGGGCTGGATTTAAAAACAGGAAAAATAAAAGAGATAAGCACGGACGGAATCGCCGAGTTCGATGATCTCGCGTTTACTGAAAGCGGCAGACTCGTAGTCTGCGGAGTAAAGGAGGAGAGAGATGTCTCACTTACTCAGGTGGAGGACAGACTGTATGATGCAGGGGGAACAGCAAGGCATCAGTCCATAACATCCACTAAAACCGTTGCCCTAAGATGTCTTGATGAAAAAGCCGAAAACGAGCTGTGGAGATCAGATTATAAAGAGACTTTCAGCGGTTACTCCGAGATCGAAAGATACAGGAGATTCAGTAAGGATAAGGTAATCGTAGTGAGCGGAAGCAAGCTCCGCGAGTTCGATGAAGACGGAAAAGAAAATGTAAAAATGGAGGCGCAGTCCAGGATAAAATACGCCTACAGGATGACGGACGGCAACGGAATAAATGCCATGCTGGAAGACGGCGGAGCTGCCACATATACAGACGGCAATAATTACGTACACATTTTCAGTAACTTCTTCCACGATTCAATAGTTCTATGCGAGAAGCTGGATAACCGATACTATCTTGTCTGCTATGATGAAGACGGCGGAGGAAATTTCAGGATTCTGAAATATGTAGCAACCACTACCGGAGACAAGAAGTGGGAGCCGTATGAGAAGACGGAAGATCTCATGATTATGAGCGAAGACGTGGCTCCGTATGAAGATTCCTTTATACAGGCAATTGAAGAGAACGGAACAAAGTATATCGAAAGGATAGAAGCCCTCAGCGGTAAAAGCCTCTGGAAGACTGAAATCGACAAAACGAAAGTTCTGTATAATATCAACGACATAATCGACCCCGTCAATGATCGAATAATAGTAGGAATATCAGAAGAAACTGACTATACAAACAATAAAACGAAAATCAGTATTAACAGTATTGAGCTGAAGGACGGAGAGCCGGAGACAATCGATATATATACTGAAACCCCCGGCTTCCTGCACTACGTTGAAGGGATCACGGATGACGGACGAATAGTCCTGAGCTTCAGCGACTACGAGTCCGGAAAAGGAAGTCTGGGCTTTGTTGATACTGAAAACAAGAGTATTGATACTGCTGTTTTGGAGGACGCAAGAGACGACAGCTCCAGTGATAAAAAACACTATGACAGAGCTCATGATATGTTCTTTACGGCATATGAGGATTGCATAAGCGCATATAAAACAGACGGTAGTCTTATATATCAAATAAAAGATATGCCTTATAAAGTAAAGGCAGTACATGGAGGCTATGATGATATTCTCTATGTATTGGGAGACTCGGCAGCCTCTTCTGAGGAAGGCGGAAGACTGAAACTCTATCGCTATGATATAAACAGCGGAAAAGAAAGCGACAACGGCGTCGCTCTTGATGAGAGCCTTATCAGCGGCAGTCTCAACTATATTTTCAGCGGCATTGAAATTACAGATCTCAGCGATGATGAGTATCTGCTCAGAATAGCAGATAACGGAATGATAATTGATAAGGAAAGCGGCTTGTCCAGAGCAGATCTTTCAGAGATGAAGGCATATAACGAAAATGTAAAACAATTCTATGTCGGAGGCGGTCACGCACCATACAGAAGCGTACCGGAGTTAATAAAAGAAGCTGAAGACATGATATCTTAATAAAGAATTAATAAGCAAAATGATATAATCATCCGTAGATTTACTAAAAAGTGAAGGAGAAGGAAGGGAATATTATGAGACTTCTGGTAGTTGAAGATCAGAAAGATCTAAACGACATAATCGTAAGAAAACTCGAAAGAGAAGGATATGCAGTAGATACCTGCTACGACGGAAATGATGCGCTGGATTTCATTAATAATACGGAATATGACGGAATAGTACTGGATATATTACTGCCGGGCATCACAGGACTCGGAATTCTCTCGGAAATGAGAGGAAAAGGAAACTCCACACCGGTACTTCTTCTTACCGCTCTCGGTGATGTTGATGACAGAGTGGCAGGACTTGATGCGGGGGCGGATGACTATCTCGTAAAGCCATTCGACTTTGAAGAACTCCTGGCCAGAATACGTTCACTCACCAGACGTGGCGGTTCACACACCAGCAGCGTTATGGAGCATAAGGGTATAAGCATGGATACAGCTTCACACACCGTAACGCGCGAGGGAGAAGTTCTGGATCTCACAGCCAAGGAATATAACATCCTTGAATACCTCATGCATAACGTAGGAAGGGTAATCTCCAGAGACAACCTCTCGTCACACGTATGGAATTACAACTATGACGGAGGGTCCAATGTTATAGACGTTTACGTACACCACCTTCGTAAAAAATTGGAAAACGGAGAAGACGGTAAAAAGTACGACAGAGTCATAGAAACAGTTAAAGGTACGGGATATATAATAAGATAAGCTGACACATAAAAGTGAAGGTAAGCGATAACAAGCAATTAAATACTCCGCAGAGAGAGAAAGAAGCCCCGAAAGAAAAAACTTCGGGGCTCAGCAATACGGCAAGAATCACTATATGGTATACGGTGTTTCTTGTTCTTATTTCTGCATCTTTATCGGGAGCCATACTGCTCTTGCACAATGCGAGAGGGTCTCTGGATGTAGATGCGGAGATGAAATTCTTTGCTATCCTTCTTCCGTTTATTATCTTGCTCGCTGCACTCGGCGGCTATCTCATCACTCGACAGGCGTTCGCTCCGGTAAGAAAAATCATCGAGACAACGGATGAGATTACCAAGGACGGAGATCTAAGCAGAAGGATTCCTCTCGGAAAGACAAGAGATGAAATCTATGATCTCGGCAAATCCTTTAACGGGATGTTCGACAGAGTTGAAGAATTGGTAAACAGAGAGAAGCAGTTCACATCCGACGCATCGCACGAACTGAGAACCCCTATAGCAATTATTCAGTCGCAGAGTGAATATGCTATGGAAGATCATGAATACGCACCGCAGGCAGCCGGAGTAATAAACAGAGAGGCCCGCAGAATGAGCTCTCTTCTTACCAACCTTCTCATGATTTCACGAAGCGACTCCGGTCGCATGATGCCTGAAGTAGGCCCTACGGATGCGGCAGAACTGATATACGGAATTGCCCACGTAAAAGAAGGCGTGGCGAAAGACCTCGGTGTAAAGATTGAAGTGGATCTTCCTGAGGAGCTAGATATAATTACAGACGATGAAATACTGGCTCGTGTGGTTATTAACCTCGTGGATAATGCCCTTAAATACGGCAAGCACCCGGACGGCCGAATAAAAATCAGCGGAGGTTTGGAAGGACCGGACTTTGTTTTCACTGTATCTGATGACGGAAACGGCGTTAAGGAAGAAGATAAAGAACGTATTTGGGAGAGGTTCTATCAGGCGGATTCATCCCGTACGGGAGGTCAGTCAGCAGGACTTGGTCTTTCCATAGTTCAGTCCCTTGTAAAGGCCCTTGGCGGAAGGGCAATGCTACTGAATAAGGAAGAGTCCGAACTGGGCGGAGCCACTTTCGAAATACGAATTCCGGCGGACGGAAGGCTTCCGGCGCAGGCTGCTAAAACTAAATAATATATTAATACCCACTTAATTACATATTAATGGAAAATCGGTATACTCAAAGAGAACTACAGATAAAGTTTACATCAACCTTCACTACTGAGAGCCCCGATGACCGCAAGTCACCGGGACTTTCGCTTAGTGGGTTTTTTATTTTTGCATTAATAACAATTACACTGATTCTATTCAGCAACACTCTCGTGTATGCCGAAGACGAGGAAACGGACAACAATCTGTATGTTCAGGTGCATGTAGACTATGACAAAGCCTACGATGTGCTGGACAGAATAAATGCGGAGAGAAGTAAGCGGGGTATAAGAACACTCCCCATGGACCAGACTCTGATGGATGCAGCTTATGTGCGTGCGGCAGAGACCATCGTATACTTCGAGCATGCGAGACCTAACGGTATGGTGTGGCATTCGGTCGACGACAAAGTGACAGGAGAGAATCTCGGAATGGGAACCGGCAGTGCTGCTGAGATAATGAAACTCTGGATGGAATCGCCGGGACACAAAGAAAACATTCTGAGATCCGAATTCGCCAGCGTCGGAGTAGCCTGCATAGAATACAGAGATATACACTATTGGGTGCAGCTGTTCGGGGATACCGGCTCAGAAGGGGCCGAGAGACCTCAGAATGAGACCAAATCGCTGCCGCTTGATCTTCCGAGAGAAGAAGACGGCGGAGACTTCGCCTACGACTACAGCATAACGGTAAACGGTATGGCAGAAGACGTGGCGGAAGCAGATGATGGCGAGGACTACAGCCTGGGCCTTCGTGCAGAAAATATATATTTTGATCCGTCCAAGCTCAATTGGAAAATTGACGATGAAGATATCGCTGAGATAGATAAAAACGGAATTCTCAGCATAAAAGAAAAAGGAGAGACTGAAATCACTGCTCTCTCCGGGAGCATAGAAAGAGCTTCCGTTTCCATAGACTCCAGGGAGAATGTGAAAGATCTCTATATAATGGACAAGTTTAATTTCTCGGAGAATATAAGCCCGAGAAATCGAATTGACGGCGAATCCCCAAGGCCGGATCTCATAGTCCTCAGCAATGAAGGTCTTTTAGCAGAAGGAACAGACTATATAATTTCATATAAAGATGCAAACGAAGACGGAGAAGCCACCGCTGAAATAATAGGAGTGGGCGGATATAAAGGCATGGTAATTAAGAATTATACTGTATCGGAATTCTCTGCATCAGAACAATAGAGAAGAGATTGGTGTTACCACGGAACCACAATTGTAAACCCTGCAATTACAAGGAGTTCTGTGGTATTATTATTGTGGAAGAAATCGTTTTTGGTATATAATATAACGGTTGAGTAAACACTTTATATAAAGGAGAAAAACATTGGAAGAAAAAACACTGCGCGCCATAAATGCGGCCACTGAAGCTATCACTGAAGAAATGCACAAAGTGATAATCGGTAAAGATGATGTAATCAAGAAAGTTCTGATGAGTGTACTGGCCGGCGGACATATTCTGCTGGATGACGTACCGGGAGTCGGTAAAACTTCTATCGCCGTAGCTCTCGGAAAGACTCTGGGTATGAATTACAACAGAATCCAGTTCACACCGGACGTACTTCCGTCGGATATCGTTGGATTCTCCATCTTCAACAGAGACAGCGAGAACCTCGTATACGTGCCGGGAATTATTAACGACACCAACCTTCTTCTGGCGGATGAGATCAACCGTACATCCTCGAGAACACAGGCTGCATTGCTCGAAGCAATGGAAGAAAAACAGGTAACCGTAGACGGTAATACATACCAGCTTCCTGATCCGTTTATAGTAATCGCGACTCAGAACCAGGTAGGAACTGCAGGCACACAGGTGCTTCCGCACGCACAGATGGACAGATTCCTTACCAGACTTTCCATCGGTTACCCTGACAAGATGAGTGAAAAAGCCATCATCCACGGTCGCCAGGTAGAAGATCCGTTCGCAGCTGTAGGAAAGATCGCCAGCAAAGACGTAGTTAAGTCAATGCAGGAGATCACCCTGAAAGTGACAATGAAGGATGAGATCGTAACATATATTACGGACCTCGTGGAAGCATCCAGAAACAATAATATGATAGAGCTCGGTATCTCCCCTCGTGGTGCCATCGCAGTCAGCCATATGGCCAAGGCATGTGCACTCATGAACGGAAGAGATTACGTAACAGAAGAGGACGTAAGAGAGATCTTCATAGACGTATGCGCTCACAGAATTCTGCTCACACAGAAGGCCAGAGCAGGCAACGTATCCGCTAAGGACGTTCTGGAGCAGATCATGGAAAGCGCCAGAGCACCATACAGCGTAGAGCAGTAAAGAAACAGGCGGCATAACGAATGATAAAAAGACGTATCGCATGTATTTTGCTAATACTGTCTGCGTTCATACTGTACTTCTTCGCTAATGACACAGTGACCTTAGCTCTCCTACTGGCCCTTATAGTCATGCCGGCTGCGTCCATCGGACTACTGGCTCTTTCGGGGAAGGAGTTGAAACTAAACCTTACGGATTCGGACATAGTGACGGAAAAACCGGTCATGAAACTGACCCTGGAAAATCCGGGATTGGTACCGGTGGCACTTACGGAACTTGAAGTTAACTGTGAAAATTTAAGAACAGGTGAAACAGACAGCACGACCATACAATTATCTCCGGGACCGAAGAGCAAAAAGGAGATGGATTTTGAAGTGCAGTCAGGACACGCAGGTAGATATAAGATCAGCGTATCCAACGCCGTTATTATGGATCCTCTGATGCTATGGAGCAAGGAAGTCCGGTGCGACGGCACTAAATACATAACCGTAATGCCGGAGCTCTACGAAATGCATATGAGCTATGCAACGGACGCGGCACTTCTGGAAAACAACAGAGTATCTGATGCCAGAAGAGGAGAAGATCCGGGAGATGTACGCGGCATCAGAGAATATGTAGCGGGAGACCCCGTAAGGAACATCCACTGGAAACTTTCGGAAAAGGTGGACAAGCTCCTCGTTAAAGAACTCGGGACTCCTATCGCAGAGCAGTTCCTCGTAATTCTCGGAAACTCCGGGGATAAGAGCAACGACCCTGAGGCACTAGAAGCCATAGCATCTGTATTCGCATCACTTATTGAGACTTTGAGGCAGGATCACGTAAGCCTGACCATAGCTTGGAGTGATGCACTCACCGGACGCGCAGTAATAAAGAAGATAAATGATGAGGAAGATCTCAAGACAGCAGCAGATGAATACCTCGCTGCTCCTGCTTCTGCACAGGGAGCATTTGCCAACATAGACAGAGACCTCGCAGATGAGAAGTATCCTCACATAATAATTGTAGGCGGAAAGATACCGACAGGCCTGGAGGCCATCGCCAACGGAAGTAACGTAACAGTCCTTTTAAACGGCAGCTCCGGAAGCGCTACAGAGAACAACGTGAAGTTAATAGGTTTCGAGAACAAAACCTTTGTTGAAGATCTCGCAGGTATGGTTGTATAGAACCTGCAAGATAAGATAGTAAACTTTTATGGAACTGAAAAAACCTGAATTTAAGAATATAAGAAAGAAGAAAAACGAGGAGAACCTGGATATTTCGAAAGGCGTTGTATTCGGAAGTCCGTCCGGCTTTAGCGTAAGCGAGGATCCGGATGCTTTCGGTGTAAACGTCAGAAATGAAGCAGCCGGGATCAAGCTCTTAGATGAAAAGGCACAGGGCCCTTGGTGGAGGAGAGAACTTCCACATGAAATCGCCACCGCATTAGCCCTGATGAGTTTCTTTGCATTTGCCCTGGCAGCTGCGGAAATGACTACGACAATCCCGTTCCTTTTGGTGGGAGTGGTCGTATATATGGGACTTGTGATACTCGAAGAAGTGACGGAAGTAAGACCGAAACTTCTGGCCTCATTAGGAATCATAGCAGCGTTGATGGTCCTTCTGGTAATTTTCAGAAAAAATATAGGCGGAGGCCTGGGCACAGTGATGAATACCGTTTTCGAAGCATCGGAATTCGTTCAGGCATATGTATACACCAAGTTCCCTATAAGCGAAGCTGCTCAGTCAAATCCGGACACGGCAGTAAGAGTAGCAACCGTATGGGCTTCGTGCCTGGCAGGAGCCTTAGGAGCCTTGCCACCGGCAGCAGTAAGAAGATTCCTCGGACTCGGTGTAGCAGCATTCACTCTCATAGCCTTCGCATACTACGGACTCATACCGACAGTGCTCGTAGTAGTTCTGGCCATAATCGCAATCATGTTCGTTATGTCCAGGGGAAGTCTTTTGGCAGCCATTCCGGTACTGCTGGCAGCGGCACTTTTCTTCGGTGCCATAATGGCCATCAACCCGGGAGAGAATTACGCCATATCCAGAGTGGATGAGAAGATAAGAGACAGACTGGCACTTCGCTCCGCATATCTTCAGAGCGATCTGCAGCAAGAGACTCCTGATGAAATGGAGGACATTGAGAATAACGAAAAGGAAATGGAAAACGACTTCAATGAGTTTACCTCTACACACAAATGGATGATTCCTATCGTTATAGTTCTCCTCATTTTAGCAGCACTTGCCGCAGCGGCATATATGATTTACAGGCGCTACTTAAAACGCAGAGATGCCAACAGAGAAGGTTTGGAATCAGACGACTTACGAACGGCGACAATTGCCATGTTCAGATACGCGGTCAAATGGCTGGGTGTCTCAGGAGTAGATGTTTCCGGCAAGAGCTTCGGAACTCTCGTAGAACCTCTGAGACGCAGCGTATCCGAGCAGTACTCCCAATACTTCACAAGCATGTATGTGATGTGGAGAGAGGCCGCATACAGCGACCATGAGATTGCAGAAGAAAACAGAGATGCCATGAGAACATTCATGAACGACACCAAAGAGATGGTGGAAGGTGAAATGGATTGGAAGGCCAAATTTATAAACGCAGTTAAATATGCACTGTAGGGGTTGAAAGTGAAGGTAAAAATGATGAACAGAAACAGACTCCTTAATAAATATCTGCTGCTGGCGGTAATCTTTATCGCCATGTTGGCTATGTCCGGTTGCAGAACCAGGATTACCAACAACAACGAGGTCAGCAACGTTTACTACGACGAGGACGGCTTCCTCACTGAGACATATCAGATGAGAAGAGACGAGCTCGGTCTTTCCACGGCCGAAAAACCAATCCTCCCGGATCTGGGAAGCGGCGATACAGAGGATGACTTCGATTCCGCCGAAGACTCCAACTTCAACTACGAGCCTGAGGAAGACAACTACGTCGAGCCTCCGACAACCAACACCACCAACAACCGCACCGGCACACGCGGCCGCACCAGCACCACCGGCTCAGGAACCGGAACTTCAACATCGACCAAGAAGGTAAAGATTTACCTTCACGGAGAAGGTGGAACTATAGACGGTAAGAAAAAACTTACTATGGAGGTAGAAAAAAATAAGACGACTACTCTACCTGGTAAAAACTCTTCAACTGGTAGCGATAAAGTTAAGCGCAAGGGATACAAATTTGTAGGATGGAGCAAAAAGCCTGAAGGCAAAACTATAGATTTCTCTTTCAAGGCAAAAGAGAACACTAATCTTTACGCTGTCTGGAAAGAGGATAATGGAAGTAATACGGACAAAGAGAAAATAGTAATAACATTTAAAGGAAATGGCGGCACACCAGAAACGACTAAGGTTGAAGTTAATGAGGGAAGCATCATAATAAATAATGCGCCGAAGGAACTCAAGGCTCCGGAAGGGAAAGAATTTAATGGATGGTACACATCCGCTACGGGGGGGGACGCTCTTAAACCTACTGATAAGGCAAATAAGGAAGCCAAGTCCACGTATTATGCTCAGTGGAAAGATAAAGACGAAAAACCGGAAGTAAAGGAATACAATATTTCTTTTGATGTATTGGATGATCAAAAAACAGAAAATGGCAAGATTGTTTTGCAAACGCCAAGTAAGGATGGGTACGACTTCTTATATTGGAAGGACGAAGATGGAAACACATATGAAGCCGGGGAGATAACGCCTACTAAAGATTTGTCCTTAAAGGCTGTGTGGGATAATGAAAAGCATTGGAAAGAAGAATTTGATAAGGAAACACAATCCTTAGATAAGGAACCTTGTATTTCTATAGATGCTGGGGATATTCTCGGAGCTTGCAAAGGAGAGCCTTCAGACGATGAAGAAGCAAAATTCGTGATAGCGGTGGTTAAAGATGACAAAGTTGCAGAAACATTTAGCTCTCTTACTAATGAAGAGAAATATAACGACAAAACCATAATCGTTGTTTCAAAGAAATATGACGATGAACTACCATATTTGATTAAGGTCGTTAATATTATACATCCAGGCACAATTGAAGAAGAATCAAAAGCATTGGATGAACTCGGCGGCATAGACTCTGATAAGATAAAAATCAGAGAAAAGTAAATGCTAAAAAACACCAAATTAGGACGGTCCGTGTGACCGTCCTTTTACAATTAATTAAATGTTGCAGCTCGTAAGTATAATAGGCAGGCTCATTACAGAGAACAATTCAATATAAGTAAAATGCCACCCAGTCGAATAACTAGGTGGCATTATTAATCTTTGTTGCTTTCTTAGAATCTTACTACTCCGAGTTTCCAGAGTGCTCCGAGACCGGCTATGAGTCCGAGAGCCAGAACTACATCGATGATCAGGAGTAGGTGTTCTGTCATACCATTTGAAGTAACAGTATCTGCTTCCTGTTTCGAGGATGGAAGAATCGGAGATGCTACCGAATCGTCCTTCACGATCTCTTCAGGCTTTTCATTGTCCAGAACCATTCCTACGACATCCGTCACCGAGTTGGTATATCTGCCGTATGTTGGTCCGGAGTAAGAAGACTCGTCATGTCCGGAAAAGTCTCCTAACACCCTTGGTTCTTCGAAAGGCTCATACGTCGAAGATGTTTCGTCGTACTCTTCATCATCAGAAACGAATTCATATTCGCCGTAGTGAAGGGCCTCACCTTCCTTATGATCACAACCGTCTCTCAAACAGTGTCTCTCTTGCAAGCCGTCTTCGGTCTTAGTAGGTTCTTTCACCTCTACCCATTCGCCCATATCATGGCCGAGATGATGATGTGTAACTGTTTTAACTTCAGCCGCATCATTATATTTCTCACATGCGCTGCACCAGATTGCATATATGTCATATCCGTCTTCAGTGCAGGTAGGATCTTTGTGCTCTTTCAGTTTCCAGAAAACACCCTTCTCTGAAGTTCCGTGATACTTCCACTCCGCTTCCTTACCTTCATATACTTCATCCTCAGCTTCAGCTTCTGCCTCAGACTCAGTCTCCGTATTTGCATCCGCAGCCTGACTGGAGAGAATCTTTAATGTTGCAGTGTCAGAAGGCTCACTTTCTGTGGAGCTGTTGTCAGATGTAGAAGGTGTGGAAGATGTTTCCTCCTGTACGATTTCCTGTGGTGAATCGACGGCTGTTGTCTCTTCCTTAACGGCAGGAGAAGAAGTATCCTCTGTAATTTCAGGCTCCTCGTTTACAGGCTCAGGTTCTGAAACAGCTGGAGTTTCTTCAACATCACTGCTTTCCTCAGTAGCAACGTCAGGACTTGCAGTATTATCAACATTTGTATCATCGGCCATAGAAACAATAAAACTGCCGCTCACCATCATGAGCGCCAGCATTAAAATTAGTATAATTCTATGAGCGTTTCTAATCATTCAATAATCCTTCACTACCGGCCGACTTTAAAAAGATATATTTCGGCATAGTGATTATATCATAGCAAAATGAACGCCTGCAAGGGTTTTACAAGCTTTTTATAGCTGAGACAATGAAGATGTTTTTTCATATTATTTAATTAATATTTCGTTAAATATGGATTTTTTGATATCGGCAGACGTTTGCTCAATATGATATACTGTTCTCGGAAGTTAAAAGAGAAAATCGGAGGACTTTACATGAAGGGAATCGTACTGGCGGGCGGAGCAGGCACAAGGCTGTATCCGCTGACAATAGTGACATCGAAGCAGCTGCTGCCTGTATATGACAAACCTATGATTTACTACCCGCTGTCCACTCTTATGATGGCAGGGATCAGGGAGATTCTTATTATCAGCACGCCGGAAGACACTCCGCGTATTGAAAACCTGCTGGGAGACGGATCCAAATTCGGACTCGAGCTCTCCTATGCAATACAGGAAAAACCGGAAGGTTTGGCACAGGCCTTTACTATAGGAAGAGAGTTTATCGGGGATGAACCATGCGCAATGGTACTCGGAGACAATATCTTTTACGGAAATGGCCTCAGCAAGAAACTTGATGATGCTCGTGAGGATGCCAAGAACGGCAAAGCCACCATCTTTGGTTACTATGTGGAAGACCCGAAGAGATTCGGCATAATGGAGTTCGAGAAAGATCCTAACAACAAGAACGCACTGAACGTAAAATCCGTAGAGGAAAAACCAAAGAATCCGAAGAGTAACTACGCTATAGTGGGACTTTACTTCTATCCTAAGGGCGTAAGCTCAATGGCAGACGATGTTAAACCGTCTGCACGCGGAGAACTTGAGATTACAACCCTGAACGATATGTATCTCAAAGAAGGCAGATTGAATGCTCAGCTCCTCGGACGTGGTTTTACATGGATGGACGCCGGAACCTTCGACAGCCTTCGCAAGGCAACTGAATTCGTCAGCATGATAGAGCAGTACCAGGGAATGACAATCTCATCGCCTGAGGAAATTGCCTACCACATGGGCTGGATAGATGAGGCCAAACTGAAGGAGAGCATCAAAGCCTACGGAAAGAGCCCTTACGGAAAGAGACTCGAAGCCGTACTCGAAGGTAAAGTCGTATTATAGAAAACTATGCAACTTCGGTTACAGCTTTGGTTATAACTTTGGTTACAAAAATCCTTAGTTTGGTTACAAAGGGGTAACAGAAGAGTTAGTAAAGAGTTAGAGAAGATGAAATCACCCGAGCAATCGGGTGATTTTTTATATTTTTTTCGAAAAAATCGAAACGCTGAAACCCTTGCAATTACCGGCGTTGAAGGAGTCAAAACTCTAAGTTTACAAAAAAGATAAACTTTGTAACTCTTCTGTCCCCCTATCATAACCGTCGTGTACCTGTTCCTCCTCTATACTGTGGACAACGATAGAGAGAAATACAAATTCTACTGAAACGAGGGGACAAAAATGAAAAAGACACTGAGAACAACAATCATCCTGCTGATCGCAATCATGACTCTGGCAATCGCCACAGTAAGCGCAAGCGCAGCAGGCACTACCGTAACAAAGGTAGACATAAAGAAGGCAAGCACAACACTTGCTCCGGGAAAGAGCGAAGGTCTTTCAATCAGCTTCGGATACACAGGTGCAAAGCCGACATCAAAAGACTTCACATGGACAAGCTCTAACACAAAGGTTGCAACAGTATCCGGCGGAACAATCAAAGCAGTAAAACCGGGAACAGCTACAATCACAGTATCCGCAAACGGAAAGAAGGATACTTGCAAAGTAACAGTAAAGACAACAGCAAGATGGATCAGCGCAAGCGATGCATACACCCAGCTGAACAATCGCAGAAAGAACGCTAAGGTAGCAGCACTCAAGAAGGATGCTAACCTCGAGAAGATCGCTAAGATCAGAGCAGAAGAGATGGCAAAGAACAACAAGTTCAGCCACACAAGACCAAACGGAAAGAGCGGACTCACACTCATCAAGGGAAACCTCCACAAGGGTGAGAACATCGCTAAAGGCCAGAAGACAGGAAAAGAAGTAACACAGGCATGGTACAACTCAGCAGGTCACAGAAGGAACATGCTGAGAAAAGAATTCAAGAAAGTGGGAATCGCATGCTACGAGTATAACGGAGTTACATACTGGGCACAGGTATTCTCAAGCTAATAAAGACAAAACGTAGTAACCATACTTAAACCATACTAAATAAGCTCATCGTTACAGTAGAAATACATTTCCAACAGGAGAGGGGCAAGACGCAAGTCAAGCCTCTCTTTTGCTATGAGAGGAATTCCCCTCGGCCCGTGTATGTTAATTTTGGAAAGTATGTTATTATTCAATATGGACGAATAAACAAAGAGAAAAAGATAAGAATGAGTATAACTGACAATTTAAAAAAGATAGTATTCGATATCGCTAAAAAGAATAAAACGTTTCGCATAGTGGCAAGGAAGCTGCGAGACGATGCTTATCATGCAAAGATGGTTCTGGACGCACCGTTTGATAAAATTGATGACAAGCTTGTATATTTTCAGACATTTTCAGGAAGAGGCTACAGCGATTCACCAAAAGCGATATACGAATATATGATGCAGGCATCGGAGTATAAAGACTATCATTTTGTTTGGAGCTTCAGAGATCCTGATAAGTTCAAAAGTCTCAAAAACGACAGAACGAAAATTGTGAAATACAGGAGCCGAGCGGACAACAGAGCGCTCAGGATAGCTAAGTACTGGATTGTAAATTACAGAATGCTGGATCATCAATATCCTCGCAAGGACCAGACATATGTCCAGTGCTGGCACGGAACACCGCTTAAACGCCTCGGCTATGATATTAAGGAGGGGGATAACGTAATGAACTCTCTGTCTGAGGTAAAGGAGAAGTACAGGACGGATGCAAAGAAGTTCTCATACATACTCTCTCCATCCCCATTTACCACTGAAGTGTTTGCGAGCGCTTGGAACTTGATTGAGACGGGCCAGACGGATAAGATCCTCGAGGTGGGATATCCGAGAAATGACCGACTTGTGAATGCCGGCGACATAGAGAGAAAAGAGATAAGAAAGAATCTCGGAGTAGAAGGGAAAAAAGTCATACTCTATGCTCCGACATGGAGAGATAATCAGCATACAAGCGGAACAGGATACACATACAAGACAGAGGTGGACTTCGATAAGCTCCGCCGTGAGCTGGGCGATGAATATGTAATTCTTTTCAGAGCTCATTATTTAATCGCCAACAGCTTCGACTTCGATAAGTATAAAGGGTTCATATTTGATGTTTCGCAGTATAGTGACATAAACGATTTGTATATTGCATCAGATCTTTTGGTGACAGATTATTCCAGCGTGTTCTTTGACTATGCAAATCTTCATAAACCGGTTGTATTCTATATGTATGACCTCGAAGACTATGCCGGAGAGATCCGAGGTTTCTATATACCTCTTGAAGAGCTACCGGGACCGATAGTTCAGGATGAGGACAAGCTGATTGAAGAAATAAAGAAGACAGATGAATGGAAGCCGAATGAAGCATATGAGGCATTTCATCAAAAGTACAATCCTTTGGATGACGGACACGCATCAGAGCGATTCGTAAAAGAGATCATAAAGTAGGGAGATAAATAATAAGCAAGGCAGAGAGGCAAGACAGAAGTCGAGCCTTTTTGTTTTATTACCGGAAAAAATTTGAATAATAAGCCGAGTATAACCCTTTTGTTACTTTTATGTAACCGAAATGTGCCAAGCGCGGGCGTATTATAAGTTTACAATACAGACGAAAGGAGGTAGCAGTCATGAAGAAACCGATGAGAAGTATTGTCATTATGCTGATTGCAGTCATGACGCTGTCTCTTTTTACTATGTTCCCTAGTGCCGCAGGCACAACAATTACACAGGTCAATATAAAGAAAACATCTGTAAGCTTAACAACCGGGAAGAGTACAGGACTTGCATATTCCTTTCACTACGTAGGGACAAAGCCAACAGCAAAGAGCTTCACATGGAAGAGCTCTAATTCGAAAGTGGCAACGGTATCCGGTGGGACAATCAAAGCTAAGATGGTCGGTACTGCTACCATCACACTCTCTGCTAACGGACATAAGGATACATGCAAGGTAACAGTCAAAAAGCCGGCTGCCGGAAAATTCATAAACACTGACAGCGCATACACATCGCTCAACAGCTACAGAAAGAACGCCAAGGTCAAGAAGCTTGTGAGAGATAAGACACTTGAAGATATTGCAAAGATAAGAGCAAAAGAGATCGTCAAAAAGTTTGATCATACAAGGCCGAACGGAAAGAGTGCTCTTACGCTAATCAAAGGTAATAAGTATAAAGGGGAAAATATAGCCAAGGGACAGAAGACAGTAGCAGCTGTTACAAAGGCCTGGTACAAATCCAAAGGGCACAGAGAAAACATGCTGAGAAAAAGCTTTAAAAAAGTAGGAATTGCGTGCTACGAGTACAACGGAGTTAAGTACTGGGTACAGATATTCTCCAGCTAAAAGACAGAAGGTAATAGCCATACTTAACCATACTTAATTAGCTCATCGTTACAGTAGTAATTCTCTATATCGAAAAGAGGGGAAGGACAGCAGCCCAACCTCTCTTTTGCTATATCGATGATTTAGGCAAGTGCCTCTGCCCTTAACCAAACAGAAAAGCCCGCGCTTTGTACGCGGGCTTTGAGATATCTGTGTTATTCAAGATTTAGAATATGATGAGTCCGAGTTTCCAGAGAACTCCGACGCCTACGACCGAGCTGAAGAAAAACGTAAGTCCAGCAGTAAGAGGAGCATTCTTGTCGGAAGCAGCAGCTTCGTAATCTCCGAGGACTTCAGCGCTCTCTGCATCAACTGCAGGAGTGATGTCTGAAGTTTTTACTTCCTCTATTACCGGTGTAGGAACTGTCTCTTCAGCTGCAAAAGGTACGAATGTGTCGCTGAAGTAAACTGCGGAAGTTTTAGTTGCTGTAGACTCAGAGCTCTCTTCATAAGGCTCCAGATAAACCGGATTATCACTGACGATGCCTTCGGCCTCTTCGGCAGGTTCGAACCAATAGTGAACGTTTCCGTTAGGATATTCAACGTAGTGTTCTGTTCCGCCTTCTACAGGAATATCCCACTCGGTAGGTCCGACTTCCGGCTTAATTTCATCATCGTCATTAGGCTCGAAATTTACATCGATTGTTCCGTCGGCATTCTCTACGTAAATAAGCATTCCGCCTTCTACAGGCTCAGCCCACGTAGCAAGTCCGACTTCCCCTTCTTCCTCATCGTTTTCTTCAGGAAGAATCTCTCCTGAAAATTCCTCATCAACGTCATCATTGTTGTCGTTATCGGTATTACCGCTGACGCTTACTTCTTCCTGAGGAGCTGCCGGCTCTTCTACAGCAGGTGCTTCTGCAACAGGAGCTGCAGGTGCAGGTGCAGGTGTTTCTGCAACAGGTGCAGGTGCAGGAGCTTCCTGCTCAGCGACCTCTACATTAGTGTTATCACTACCTTCTGCAGGATCCCCGGATTCATCTGCCATAACTGAAACTGCCATGGCTAATGTGAAGATCATTGTCAGAAGCATTATTCCGAAAATGTTTACAAATCTATAGTTTTTCATAATTCCCCTTCGAATTAAAAATTTATTAATTGTGTTAAGTGAATCCTAACATATTAAGTGGAGATAAACAAGGAAAAATGTAACTTTTTTGTAACCGAAATCAAAGTATTAAATTTTCTTTAATTACAGGAATCAAAGAGGGTTTACAATCCCCGTCTACCCGCTATATATAGTATTAGCAAGCAGCTCTCACGCTATATATTCCGTTAGACTGCAAGGGAACAAAAATATCTTCAAGAATCTTCAATTCTTAACATTTATGTATAACCGTCCTGCCACTTTGTGTAACCAAAGTGTGATTGTTACAGGAGTATAATATCTTCAACTGTATTTAAGGTTATTGGTTATCAGAAAGGTTGGTTACGTTATGAACATTAAGACAAGACGCTTAGTATGCACCGTGCTGTGCATCGCTATGCTGTTTTCGCTTATGTCTTTTGTTGTATATGCTGATAACGACAGGGACTATTCAGGCACTGATAAACAAACGGTGACTGAGAATAAGGGCGAGGGCAGAGCTGTTGATCTTGAGATCAAATCTAAGAATAACACTCCTAAAAAAGCTAATCCGGACGCTAAGTTCAAAGTAAAATACTATGTTCCCGATAACGCTTACGGCAATAACATCTTCTGGAACCGAAGCAACAAATTCACCGTTTATAAGGGACAGAAGTTGTGGTGTGATTTTACTATATTTGATACTTGGGTAAATTGGTATACGATACCTGCTATTGACATTCTAAACGTTAATAAGAATGTCGTGACAGGGTATTATCCTGCTAATTCGAGTCTTGTTGTTACCCCTGATTTATGGAGCGACTATACCGGCTATATCGATATAAAGAGTTCTAAGCTTAAGGTCGGAACATATTATCTTGATATCAACGCTATGCCTTGTTATCGTGACGGATTTTGGGCCGGCAATTATTATGAATTTGATATCCCGTACGAGCGCGTAACGTTTTATGTAAAAGCGCTGCCGAGACCAACTAAGCTTAAAGCTACAGCCGGAAAGAAGAAAGTAACAGTTTCCTTCAAGAAGTCAACGGGTGCTCAGAAATATGAGATTTACAGAAGCACTAAGAAGAAGAGCGGATACAAAAAGATTGCTACTACTAAAAAGACAAAGTATGTAGACAAGAAAGTTTCAAGGAAGAAAAAATACTACTACAAGGTCAGGGCGTTAAGGGGCAGCACCAAGGCAGGTGTAGCACGCAGCACATTCACGCCTCCTGTCAGAAGCAAGAAAGTTAAATAATTAAATATGTAAGAATTAACCTGCATAATAGGGCGTTTTATCCCGCCCTATTATGCTTATAAAAAAGGAAGAGACAATGGCCGGAATCAGATCTAATATCTACAACAGAATGATATGGATTATCGCTCTATCGTTGAGCGTGGTTCTCATGTGCGGAATTTCTTCCTTTGCTGAAGAAGAGACAGTGTCCATAACGGATTCCGGCGGAGACTACTCGGAATACTCAATGGATGTTGCAGACCTCTCAGCTGAAGCGCTCGAAGAAAATGAGAGCGCAGAAGAGGCCCTCAGCAAGCGTCTTTTAATTGTAGGCAGCGATGATCTGGACTTGACTGCACTGGAAGGGGCTTACAACATAGTTTCAAGTGGTGATGGCTTGTATGTCGTTCAGTTTGATACAAAATCCGATGCAAACAGAGCATATAAGACCCTTCGGAAATGGGATACAGTCGATTCGGTTGAATATGATGACACCGTGGAATCAGAGAGTCTTAAAGCTTCAATTTTTGCTGCAGCTGCGAGTTCATCCGGTCATTTATCATGGGGTGCGGATTGCATCGGGACAGACAGTTATTCAAGTCGAATCGCTTACGGAAGCGGACGCAGTGTTAAAGTGGCCGTTGTAGACTCCGGAGTCGACAGAAATCATCCGTTCTTATCATCGAGGGTTTCGGGAGGATACAACTTAGTTGATAAGACTTCGAACCCGAAAGACCTAAACGGACACGGAACTCATGTTGCGGGTATAATTGCCGACTGCACCTTGGGCAGAAATGAGATCTCCATTATGCCGGTAAGGGTTCTTGATAAGGACGGAGTCGGAAACATTTCTACCGTGGGCAGCGGGCTCCTTTATGCTTGTGATAACGGCGCGGACATTATTAATCTGAGTGTGGGCGGCCCTCACAGCGCTTATTTGGATTCGATTGTAAAGAGAGTAATTAACAGAAAGGTTATTCTGGTCACGGCCTCCGGAAACGAAGCCTGTGATATAGATTACATAGGATCATGCCCATCTCATATAGAAGAAGCTATAACAGTGGGTGCAATAGACAAATCTTTCAGAGTAGATCAGTATTCTAACTACGGAAAGAAATTAGATTTTGTAGCACCGGGAACTGCCGTAAGAAGCTCTTTCTTAAACAGCGGATATGCAACATACAGCGGTACATCCATGGCATCTCCACACGTTGCGGCGTCCGTAGCTCTTTTAGAGTTGCATTACGGAAGCCTAAGCAACAGAGAGGTAGAATCTTTGCTTAAGAGAAGCTGCCGTAAGTATTCAGATATTTACAGATACGGAAACGGCGTGATAAATCTCAAGAACCTGGCTGCGTCCATAGCCAATCAGAATATTGCGCTCAGCAGCAAATCATATGAATATTCCGGAAAAGACAAGAAACCTTCGGTAAAGGTGTCTCGTAACGGACAGAATCTTTTCAAGGGAAGAGATTATTCCGTAACATACCTGAACACCAAAAGTGTAGGAACGGCATATGCTATCGTTAAAGGAAAAGGGACTTATAACGGTGTAAAGAAAATTTCCTATGTCATCAAACCGAGAGGAACTGCGATTTCAAAAATCTCTCCGAAGAAAAAAGGGTTCAAGGTAGCGTGGAAAAAACAGAAAATCCAGACCTCGGGTTACGAGATACAGTACAGTCTGAAGAGCAATTTCAAATCGGCAAAGACAGTAGAAATAAAAGGAAACAATGCTTCTTCGAAAACAGTCAAAAAACTGCAGAGACATAAGAAATATTTTGTCAGAATCAGAACATATAAAACCGTCAACGGAAAGAAATACTGTTCAAAATGGAGCAGCAAGTTCAGAGTTGTAACAAAATAGCAGGAGCGCTGTCTAATCAATCAGCATCTTCATGTTAATTGGGGTCTTCCAGATTCCGTCGTCAGTCCCCTTGTTGTTACAGAGGATTTCTATATATCCTTCGTCATTGATGATTAAGCTTTCTACCTCGCCCATGTCACATTCTATGGAGCCGAGGTATTTTTGGTGCAGCATATCGTAGAAATCAATATAGTTGGTTCCTATATAATTCTCGCCGGAAACACAGTGCATCATAATTCCTCTGTATGCACCGCAGTCCTGTGTGTATTGTTTTTTATTGCGAGAGATCCTTGCGAAACTGTTTACAACTTTAAAATCTCTGTCGTAGGTAGTGTTGTTGTAATACTGGCTGACAAAAAACATATCTGACTTTTCGTCGTATGCAATACCTGAAGCATCGTAAGGGAGATTAAAAGTTTTATAATCGTTGAATTTTTTGTCAAAGGAAACGCATCCGGGACCGAGACTTTTTACCTCGTAATAACGATCATCGGCAACTGTAAATCCGTTACAGTGACCAAGATTCACTTTAGGCTTGGTCACGGTCTTTTCATCACCGAAGGAAATAATACGCTGGATTTTATCGCCCTTACTTGAATACAAGACAACATATTTTCCGTCGACGTATGCGAATGACTGCGGGATATCTGCACCTTCGGCCCCCGATATCTTAGTAACGAGTTCACAGTTTTTCTTATTCAGCTTATAGAAGATGTGAGGGGAAGCTCCCGGTGCGTCAACATTCACGGAGTCCAGAACATTGACGTGAATCTTTTTAATAGCGGCAACATAATCTTCGCTTTCTGCCGTCTTCACGGTCACCACATAATCGCCGGGCTTTGTGAACATGACCTTGTCACCCATTATTTTCATATTTTTGTTTTCAGATAATATTGTAAGATCCGTTTCTGCATTGAGCTTTAAGTCGACAAGGGTATTAGCAAACTTCATCTGAGATTCCTCGCCTGCTATATTTTGAATCTTTTTAGTTCTGGTTGTTTCGGTAAGCGTATCAAAACCTTCTCGCTTCTTACTGTCTGCACGCACTGAAATAGAGTATTCCGTGTCTTCGGCCAACCCGGTCAAACGCATCTCGCTTCTCATTCCGCTTACGGATATGGTCTTGTCGTTATATTTAATTACATATCTGTATACATTTCGGGGTCTTTCCCATGCGACGGTTATGTAATCAGCACCTCTGTCGGCAATCCATATTTTTTCAAGAAAACCGGGTCTGGCTTGATAGTCACGATATAATGTGGCTCCCAAGGCAAACAACGCAACAAACAGCAGTAACAATAAAACATTAATTACTTTTTTCTGTTTTTTTCTCTTATCTATCTTTTTCGCGTGCTTCATTTAAGTCCTAAAAATACGAGGAAATCCGATTGAACCCCCTCGCCTACCTTTCGGTGTTTTTATGCCCAACTATTTTTACTACAATAAGACGAGTGCGTCAATCTCAAACTCTTGAAAAAACAAGTATAAACGTTTAATATGTAATTCGGATGTAAACCTAAAGAAAAGGACAGGATAAAACTACCCATGAAGAAGAGGGACTCGCTGTTCCACGATGTTTCCATTAGAATCGTCAAGCTGATTAATCTGGTACTAATGACGACCCCTTTCATTTTCGTATGGTACAGATTCTATGCCGATCAGCTTTGGGTCAAGTTCTTTATGCGCGGACATTGGCTGGTTATTGCCTTGTTCGTGCTTCTCTATTATACGATAGGAAAGGTTTACGAGGCGTTTAAGATATCTTATTCCGGTATCGGAGAGATGGTATACAGTCAGATGCTGGCACTCTTCGAAGTCGATATTATTATGTACATAATTGCATGGCTGCTGATCAGAAGGGCGCCGTTGATTACTCCGATGCTGGGAGCCTTCGCTGTGCAGACAGTAGTTGCAATAGTGTGGAGCTACCTCTCACAGAAGTGGTACTTCAAGACTTTTCCTGCAGACAGGACGGTAATAATCTGGGACATGCGAGATGAAATATCTCCTCTTATTAAACGATATCATCTCGAGAAAAAATACAGAGTTGTTGATACTGTGACAGCTCAGGAATGCATTAAAAATCTCAGCATCATCGAGAATACCGACACAGTCTTTCTGGTCGGTGTTCACAGTCACGACCGAAATATTATTTCAAAATATTGCCTTATGAACGGAATAAAGGCTTTCCTTATTCCGAGAGTAGGAGACCTTATTGTAGCGAGTGCTAAGAGCGTACACATGCTCCATCTTCCTATTTTGAAAATTGACAGAAACAATCTTTCATATGAGTTTCTGATTATTAAGCGCTTGTCAGACATTCTTTTCGCATTGATAGGCCTTATCGTTTCATCTCCTCTTATGCTTATTATTGCTATATGTATCAAAGCAGAAGACGGCGGACCGATTATATTTAAACAAACCAGACTGACTAAGGGAAGAAGAGAGTTCGACATTCTGAAATTCCGCAGCATGAAAGTTGACGCAGAAGATGATGGACTGGCCAGGCTTTCATCCGGAGAAGAAGATGATAGAATAACAAGAGTCGGAAGGTTTATCAGAAGGACCAGATTGGATGAACTTCCTAATTTTATTAATATTATTAAGGGAGATATTTCCTTCGTCGGACCGCGTGGAGAGAGGCCGGAATTGGCGGAAGAATATGAAAGGGAGATACCGGAATTCGCACTCAGACTTCAAGTCAAGGCAGGCCTGACAGGATATGCGCAGGTATACGGAAAATATAACACCAATCCGTATGATAAACTTCTTATGGATCTCACTTACATTGCCAACGCAAGTATATTTGAAGATTTGCGGATACTCTTTCTGACAATTAAAATATTGTTCATGTCGGACAGCACCGAAGGTGTGGATCCGGATAAAAGAACAGCAATGTAATCTTAAAAATGTACATTGCTTAACTCGAGTTCAATCCCTAAAGGTGCCCAATTGATAATTAATGCTTTTCTGAAATTTTACATTACTATAGCAAATGCAATTGCTTCGGTTTCAAGCAGAATGCCGGCAGGGATGAGGACTGCACTTTTATACTTATCTTCTTTTGTAATTCTTTGGAACGGAACACTGCGCTTTTGCAACATATATATCAGAGAAGCCTTATTTTACTATGATACGTCTGCAATTGTCGGAATCGTTATGATAGCGATTTTTACATTTTTTTCCGTTGACAGAAAAGTTGAAACAGAACAGTTAGAAATAAACAGATTTTTTTGGACGGGATGGATATTATGCTTTGGCATGATGCTTATCATGTCCTTTTTTAATGAAGTCAGAGAGGAGTATTTGCTGTGGGGCGTTGTATCGTTGCTCTTCTTCCCCCTTATATATGTTTCTCACGAATATAACTCGGAGAGAATATGTTCCATTCTGGCACAGAACACAGAGCTTATAGCTCTGGTATTTTTCATATCCAGCATCATAGTTGATGCAATGATGACTGAAGATGACCTGCTTCTGTTTGAAGAGTACACGGGGATAGCTTCAAATCCGAACAACAACGGAATGGTTTGCACGGCATTTTTCGGTGCGGCTTTTTACATGTTGTTTACTGACAGAAAAAGGAGATTTACACATCTGATTGTAATAGGGATCAGCGCTGCGCTCAGCGTTGTGTCTCTTTCCAGAACCTCAGTCCTGGCGATTCTTATACAGTGCGTCGTCGGCTTGTGGTTCTATCTTAAATGGAAGAAAAAGAGCAATTTCTGCAGATTTACAAGCAAGAATGCAATTGCATGCGTTTTAATTGTATTAGTCGTAGCCGTTGCGTCGGGGATGTTGTTCAAAGCGTCTGACGATTTTTCTCTGGCCGTTCATGCGGAAAGTGCAAGAGTCGAAATACACGAAACGAAAAGTACGGGCGTGTATGACTGGCTGAACTACTATTCCAGCAGAAGAATGGATGTATGGAGTGCCTATCTTAAAGAGACCAGGTTTTTCGGAAACGGCAGCCCAAAGGAACTTTTAATAGAGGGATATGATGCGTCCCGGTGGGCACATAATAACGCCCTGGATATACTATATGCCTCGGGCGTAATTCCTTTTGCGGGCTATGTAATGTTCCTGTTATCGGGACTGGTCTTCATATTAAAAGGCCTCCGTAAAGAAAGGGATAATAAAAGGGAAGTAATGTTTTGCATTATTATGTTCGCAGGTTACTTCTGCCAAGTCATGTTGGAGATTACCATAACACCTATATCAGCCGACATAGTATTCCTTACATATGCAGGCTTGGCGCCTATGGCCATGAGCGGTAGAAAGAGAAAAGGAGAAAGACCGATTCATTCGTCAATTGCTGATCATCTTTCGTAGTTTGCTCGGCAGCCACATAATGATTCTCCCGACGCGGAAAGACCAAGAGGATCTGATCTGAGCATTTTTTTCTTTCGATGTCTGAAGGGATAGCTTAAGTTTTTCTGTGGTAGCTTCCAATCTGTCTATCTTTTTATTCATAGCGGCTATTTCCGCCATTGATGCTTCTGCATCGCGCATTGAGGCCTCATATTTTTCTGAAACATATTTCAGCTGACCCTCCAGTTTGTCAATTTCGGTATTCTTGTTTTCAAGTTCTTTTTCGCTTTCTCTATCCATTAGTCTTATTTGCAGGGTCTGCCTCGGATCAACATCCGTTTTGATGACGCGTGATTCATTTTCATATCTGAATCCGTTTAATGCAGAAATCACATCGCGATCCATTCCTCTTAACATACGTACACCGCTTTTGACCGGGGAGTAATATTCCAGCATTATCATATATTTACCGGAAGGCAGTTGCTTCAGGATTTTATCAAGGTTCAATTTTAACTGAAAACCGCAGCCTTCATAATCGCATTGATACTCCGTTCCGTCAGCCGGGTTGATAAGAGTTCCTTTCTGCTCTGTCAACTCTGTCGCTTTGATTTCCGTCCTCGGAACCTCAGTTTTCTCTCCTGTTATCACGTTGTAAAGCCAGGCTTTAAGAGAACGATTTTTATCGTATGGAACGGATACTCTAGGGAAATACAGTTCTCCGTTTAATGCGAGAATACTATTCTTTTGACTAAAACTTCGGATAAAGCAGACAGGAATAGATTGAGTAAAATCAGCATTAGCCTTCCTTCTCTTAATTCTGATTATATCGTCATTTAATTCCAACACCGTGGAATTTTTATTGGTTTTGACAGGGCTCTTATAGTAGTGCTCCAGACGATATTTGCAATCTTTTCTGAGAGAAACGATATCTTCATTTATAATATCACGCCATATTTGCTCCCAAATAATAGGGATGTTGTTGAAAACATTTTCGTCGAAATACTGATCGGAGAGATTTTTCATATCACGCACTCTGCCGAGCAAAACATCGTCTGACAATGACTCGATAGGAGCAAAGCCCGCCGTCGGAAACAACTGAGCAACTTTTCTGAGAAGCGCCTCGCGCTTCTTTTTGCTGCAAGAGGATTCCTGACTATACTCTAAGACCCGGCTGTTCATCCTATATCTATCCTTAAAGTTATCGTTTTCGTGATAACTTTGTGTAATGGACGGATCTCCTTCATCACGAATTCTCCATAGATATGATACGGCTCTGTTAATAGTGATTCGCTTTGCATGAACGAGGGCTTTGAAGCAAAAAACAAAATCCTCATAATAGACATCTTCTGGAAAAAGGATGTTGTTTTTCTTTAAAAAAGAACTGCGATGCATGGTGTTCCAGCAGAAGGCTCCGTAAATTAAGTCCGGAGATTTCTGCAGAGAAGTCAGGACATCATCGGTATTTGAAAGAGCTCGGTTTTGGGCCGGAGAATAAGTCTGCTTGTTCTTGTTGTATCTGGAAACATCACAAACGCATATATCCGAATCATGGCAATCCATCAGCATAATACCGTCCGTATATATATCCGGCAATACAACGTCGTCCGAATCTACGAACGCAATGAATTCACCTGATGCATATTCAATGCCCACATTTCTGGCTGCACCGGGTCCCCTGGTATCGGTCTCGCACTTTATTGGCTTGATGTTCGGATATTTGTCTGCATAAGATAAGACGATTCCTTCACTTCCGTCAGTGGAGAAATCGTTTACAAGAATGATTTCGGAATCAATGGCTGCAGTAGCCTTTAATACAGAATCAAGACACTCTTTAATATATGGTTTCGTATCTTTATACGGAATAATTACACTTAATTTATGAGCGTACGAATTCAAAAGTATTATCCTCCGATAATGATAACTTCAGGAAGACCTTCCTGCTATGGTCTCAGAACTCCTTTTACGTCAGGGTCGCTGAGTTTATAGACACGTCGCGTTACTGCTCCCGGTTTACCGGTACCGATTTCGGCATCGGGACCAGAGTTTCCTTCAACGGTATAAATATATCCTTTATAGACGCGCTCGACTATTCCTACATGTCTGTTTCTGCCGAAAACAATGATGTCTCCGGCTCTCGCTTTATTGCGTGAAACCCACTTGCCTCGATTCCTGGCATATCTGCTGTATGTAGGGACATAGCCGAGAGATCCGTATCTTTTGACCTTCTTCATCTTACTGTACTGCCCGGCATCCCTGTAGCACCATGCCACAAATGATGCACACCAAGGAGTCCTGTCAGTATCTCTGAATTTGGTTCCGTAGTACCAAGTCCAAAACTTTTTCACCTGTGACTTCTTGCTTTTTCCTATCTGTTTACGAGCGGTTGTTAAAACTGCGTTATTGGTAGCGTTGACGGCAATCTTTGAACACTTACCCTCTGCGTCTGCGTAGTATGGAAGATTGTTGACTACGACCGGTCTGCTGACAGCTACTGTGCTATCTGTCTGAAGATAGTACCAATTGCCTTTCCATTTAACGCCTTTTTGACAGCGGTGGCTCTTTATTTTGACCCAGTGGCCCTTGCTGTCTGAGTAGTATAGCTTCTGAGGGTTACCCCACTTATACACGCCAACGGCTATCTTGCCGTTTCTGAATGCTCTGTATTTATGCTTGCCGACTTTGAAGGTTCTTCCGGCTTCTATTTTTCCGCCCTTACGGACGTAGTATTTGGAGCCGTTCCATTTAACGAAGCCTGCTGAAGTCTTTATCTTCTTGCTGGATGGATATTTGTAATAGTAGGCGCCTTTTATTTTCACCACTCCGACCTGCGGAGATGAAGCTGGATCTGACGCAGCAAAAGAGGCGCTGAAAGACAGCGCAAACGCGAGCATGAACGCAATTACTGTCCTGCTTGTTCTAATCATGAATAGCAACCAACCATTTCACTCCTTGAGTTATTAACGATTCTTTAATGCTATTTCTACTATACCACAGACTAATAGTCAACCACTAGAAGAGGATAGAGAAAAACGGGAGTTATTTAATTGACAAAGAGCTATTAATGACTGATTTTGTTTGATATATAATCGGAATAATGATAATCTTTATATACATATATATTGAAGAAAAATGCGTATTTAAAACCATATATTGAGCAGGGAGCGCCCTGCTTTTTTCAAGGAGGAGCACATGTATTACGTTAATAAAGATTTGGCAGATTTGCATAGGATATTCGATCAGAATGAAAGGAAGATGTACCTGAGGCTGGATTTGAACGAGAATCCGGGAGGACTTCCTGAAGAGTTTATAGAAAAGGTGCTGAGCGATGTTACACCGCAGTTTGTAGCACAGTATCCGGAGACCTTGGAATTCACACAGAAGCTTGCAGACTTCCTGGGAACGGACATTTCACACCTTTGTCTTGTTAACGGATCATCCGAAGGAATACGTTTCGTTATACAGGCCTTTTCTTCTCCGGGAGGAAGAATCGTAGGCGTAACACCGTCATATGCGATGTTCGAGATTTATGCAAAGATGTACGGCAGAAATTTCGTTCCTGTTAAGTATACTGACAATCTGGAAATGCCGATTGAGAATATTCTAGAGAAGATTACTCCGGATACAGAACTTCTTATACTTCTCAATCCTAACAACCCTATGGGCAATGTTTATACGGAAGAAGAGATGGCAGCCATAATGAATAAGGCTCGCGAGAATGAAGTTACGGTGCTGATAGACGAAGCATATATTTACTTCTATCCGAATTCATTCATCGATTATGCATTGAAAGAAGAGAATGTTTTCGTTACAAGAACATTCTCAAAGCTCTTCTCACTCGCAGGATGCAGACTCGGATATGTTGCAGGTTGGCCTAAGGGGATCGAACTTGTTCAGAAGCTTTGCACACCTCACAACGTAAACGCATTCGCTATGAAATTCGCACAGGCAATTATGGAAGAGCCGGGAATGCTGGACGGCATGATTGAAAAGCAGAGAGCAGGAAAGCAGTACCTGTTGGATGAACTCGACAGACTCGGCTATAAGTACAATGCAAAGGAAGGAAACTTCATCTTTATACAGCCTAAGACCGACGCAGACAATCTCATGGCACGCATGAAATCGGAGAAAGGAATTCTCATAAAAACATATCCGAATGTTGGCGCACTGGGAACATGTCTGAGAGTAACAACGGGAGAAAAAGAATACATGAAGCAGTTTATCGATGCTCTTGTTGAACTTGATGCGTAAGACCGCAAAGAAGGATTATTTATTTGGCAGGCAGAGCTAAGGAGAATTCATGAGAACTGTAATTACATACGGCACGTTCGACCTGTTTCATCAGGGACATTACAACATACTGAAAAGAGCAAAAGAGGAAGGCGACTACCTCATAGTTGGTGTTACCGGCGAAACATATGATATGGAAAGAGGAAAACTTTCCGTACAGGATTCACTGGCCACCAGAATCGAAAATGTTCAGAATACCGGATTCGCTGATAAGATAATCGTAGAAGAATATTTGGGCCAGAAGATTTCCGATATCCTGAAATATCATGTCGATGTTCTTGTAATCGGATCGGACTGGAAAGGCAAATTCGACCATCTGAGAAAATACTGTGAAGTAAAATATCTTGAAAGAACGAAGAACATTTCCAGCACTCAGATCAGAGAAGAAAAACTGAATATATACAAGTGCGGTATAGCCACAACAGAGCTGTATGACCATGACATCTTCTATGAGACTCACACAGTCAGCAGCATCCACCTGCAAAGTGTCTTCTCTCCGGATGAGAAAAACGCCAAGGAATTTGCGGAGAAATATGAGCTTGAAAGCGGCTATTCCGATTATGACAAGTTCCTGGACGACATAGATATAGTGATTGTAAAAATGCCGAGAGACGTACGCTACGAATACGTGAAGAAGGCTTTGGAGAAAGGTAAGCATGTTGTAACGGATATGCCTGCGACCATGGACTCAAAAAAACAGCAGGAATTGCATGCTCTGGCGGAAGAAAAAGGAGTTCTTTTATACGCCAACATAGTGACATTGTATCAGCAAGCTTTCGGACAGCTCCTATGGATGGCCAGAGGCAATCTGATAGGAGATATTATCAACGTAAAGTGTTCCGTATCTCAAAATGCATTTGATGAGAATTCAAAAGTTGACTTAATCGACCTGGCGTATTACCCGGTTTGTGTCATAACGAAGATACTGGGCTTTGATTCCGAGAATGTCATCAGCAAGATAGTAAAAGACGAAAACGGAAATGACGTTTTCGCTTCTATCAGTTTCGCGTTTGACAACGCAACTGCCAATGTAGAGATCGGAACCGGAGTGGAACTTGACGGAACCATGACCATCACCGGAAGCGAGGGAGAGATATATGTTCCCGAAGACTGGTGGAGGATGGGTTACTTCAAATACAGGAACAAGGGAGAACTCAGAGCGAAGCACTACAGTTCCAACTTTGACGGAAACGGATACAGATATCTTATCCAGGCAGTTGTAAACGATATCAAACAAAACAACACCAAATCCGAAAGAATAACAAATGAAGAAGCTGAAGCAATACTGAAAGTGCTGAAAGAGATTTGAAAGAATGAACAGGAAAGCTGTCGGAAATAAAAAAGTTGCAATAATCGGATCCGGATATGTAGGATCATCCATAGCATATGCTCTTGCGCTCAGAGAAATCGCAAGAGAAATTGCGATAATAGACATAAATAAAGAGAAGGCAAGCGGTGAAGCCTTCGATATCAGGCACGGAATCCAAAGCATGGGAACAGCGGATCTGTACGCAGGAGATTATTCCGACTGCAAAGACTGCGATCTCATAATCATAACGGCCGGAAGAAACAGAAAGCCCGGAGAAACCAGGATAGATCTCACCCAAGAGAATGTTAAGATAATGAAATCTGTAATCGACTCCGTCAAGGAGCATTACAACGGAGGCGTTATACTGATAGTCTCAAACCCCGTTGATATTCTTACCTACAAAGTAACCAAGTGGATGAATCTCCCGGATGGTACGGTTTTCGGAAGCGGATGCATACTCGATACGTCCAGGTTTGTCAGATGTGTCGCTGACTATGTTGGACTCAGCACAGGTGTGGTGAATGGGTATGTCGTCGGAGAACACGGAGACGGACAGGTTCCGGTGTGGAGCGAGGTGTCCATAGGCGGGGTTCCGATTGCTGAGTACTGTGATGCTGTAGGCCTGAAGTGGGACGAAAGCGTAAAAGAGGATATCGCAACCAGAACCAGAACGATGGGTGCTGACATTATTTCAAGAAAAGAACGGACGCATTTCGGCATAGCTACATGCATATGTCACCTGGCAGACGCGATCCTCAACCAGAAACCTACTGTTGCAGCGGTATCATCAGAGCTTATGGGAGAGCATGGTGTGAGAGATGTGGCATTATCGGTTACATCTATCGTAGGGCCTATGGGAGTGCATAAAAGAATACGAGACAGATGGGCTCCGGAAGAGTACAGAGCTTTCTTTGATGCGGTCGAGAGCACAAAAGAAGTTCTAAAACAAATCGATATATGATATACTCACACACGCAATATACAAATTTTAAAAGCACACGTTGTTACGTGGCAAAGGAGGAAAAATGAGCAACAAAGAGAAATACAATCAGGCATTTATGGAAACACTGGAAGTATCCGAAAACGAACTCGCCGGACTGACCTACACAGGAATTCCTGCATGGGACTCCGTAGGACACATGGCACTAATGGCTGCAGTTGAGGATGCTTTCGATATCATGATGGAGACTGACGATATTATCGATTTCAGTTCTTATGAGAAAGGCATGGAGATTCTTTCAAAAAAATATGATGTGGAATTTTAGTTCATTCGGAAATAACACAGCCCTGATAGATGATTCAGGGAAAAAGTATACATATTCAGAACTGGACACGGCAGGCAAACAACTGGCGGATGCTGTTGGTAAGCGTTGTTTAGTGTTCAGCTTTTGTCTTAACTCGCCCGGGTCTGTAATCGGATATACATCATTCATAAATCATGGTATAGTGCCGGCTCTGCTTAGTGCACACCTTGAAAAGGATTTGAGAAAAGACCTTATCGAGACCTATAAACCGTCATTTATTTGGGCTCCTTCAGATATGGAGGGAGAGTTTGACGGATACGAGAAAGTTTACAGCGCGTATGACTACGTTCTGATGAAGGCAGCTAACGGAAGTGATGCCAAACTGCATGAAGATCTTGCATTGCTTCTCACAACATCGGGATCTACGGGAAGCCCTAAGTTCGTGCGCCAGAGTTATGAAAATATAAAGTCCAATACGGAATCAATAATCGAGTATTTGAATATTGACAGTTCCGAGAGAGCCATTACGACTCTACCTATGAACTACACTTACGGACTTTCGATTATTAACACGCATCTCATGGCCGGAGCCACCATAATTCTCACGGAAAAAACTCTGATGCAGAAAGAGTTCTGGGAGTTATTTAAGAAGGAAGAGGCAACCAGCTTCGGAGGCGTTCCTTACACATACGAGATGCTGGACAGACTCAGATTCTTCAGAATGGATCTTCCGTCGCTGAGATATATGACCCAGGCCGGAGGAAAACTGACACCTGAACTCCATAAAAAATTCGCTGAGCACTCCATCGAAAACGGAAGAGAATTTATTGTAATGTACGGACAGTGCGAGGCGACAGCGAGAATGGGTTACCTCCCTGCCGAGTACTCCGTAGCAAAATACGGATCAATGGGAATCGCCATACCGGGAGGAAAACTTCTCATAATCGATGTGGACGGAAAAGAAATAGAAGAGCCGGAAGTAAGCGGAGAGCTCGTTTACGAAGGCCCTAACGTTACACTCGGTTATGCGGAGTGTGCAGAGGATCTCTCTAAAGGTGACGAGAGAAACGGCAGACTTGAGACCGGAGATATGGCCAAAAGAGATGAAGACGGTTTTTACTACATAGTCGGCAGAAAGAAGAGATTCCTGAAAATATTCGGAAACAGGACCAACCTGGATGAGGTTGACAGAATGATAAAGACCGAGTTCGGGAATGTGGATTGCACAAGCGGCGGAGTTGATGATTGCCTGTACATATTTGTTACGGATGATAATCTCGTAGAGCCTGTGAAAAAATTCGTGGTCGAAAAAACCGGTTTCCACCACAGTGCTATTAAAGTCGTTAAATTGGATGAGATTCCTAAGAATGATTCCGGAAAGGTTTTATATAAGGAACTGGAAAAGTATTACAGCTAAAGGGGAACAATATGAAAAGTTATGACGAACTATTGGCCATGGAGCCATATTCGTTGAATAAGAAGGAAAAGACAAAGGTGATGACGGATAGGCTCGTTGAGCTGACACGCCATCATCTTGGCAATTGCGAACAATACAAACGCATGATGAACAGTGTAGGCCTGGATGAAAAGGCTCTCGCAGAATTTGACGGAGAGGAAAAGACATACTATGACCTCCCGTTCTTACCAGTGAGACTGTTTAAGGAACTGAAACTATGCTCTGTTCCCGATGACGAAGTGTTTAAAACCATGACATCATCAGGCACAACAGGTCAGTCTGTATCGAGGATTTTCCTTGACAGAGCTACTGCGACGAACCAGCAAAAAACAATGGTAAAAATCGTATCGGAATTTACCGGATCCGGTCGTATGCCGATGCTGATAATAGACTGCCCGTCCGTAGTAAAAAACAGAGCTATGTTTTCTGCCAGAGGAGCGGGAATTCTGGGATTCTCAATGTTCGGATCCAAGAAGTGCTACGCACTGACGGATGATATGGAACTGGATGTTGAATCAGTTCGGGAGTTCCTGGATGCGCATAAAGGCGAGAAAATCCTTCTCTTCGGATTCACCTTTATGATATGGCAGCATTTCTACAAAGAACTCGTAAGACTTAAAAAAGAAGGAATTACCTTTGATCTTTCAAACGGTGTTCTGATTCACGGAGGCGGATGGAAGAAGCTTGTGAACGAAGCGGTTTCACAGGAGGAATTCAAGCAGCGCCTCACAGATGTATGCGGCCTTAGTGACGTTCACGATTATTACGGAATGGTGGAGCAGACGGGCTGCATTTATATGCAGTGTGAGCACGGGCATCTTCATGCATCCGTATTTTCAGATGTAATCATTCGCGATCCAAAAGATTTTTCCGTAGCCCCTCACGGACAGGCAGGTATTATTCAGGTTGTATCTATGATACCTGAATCATACCCGGGACACTCACTGCTTACAGAAGACGAGGGCGTTATTCTGGGTGAGGATGACTGTCCTTGCGGACGCATGGGTAAGTACTTCAAGATTAACGGCAGGCTCAAGAATGCCGAGATTAGGGGCTGCAGTGATACATATGCAGCGGATTTTAAACAGAGAGGCTAATAATGGGCATTTGTATAGACAGAACTAAATTACAGGGAATTAATTATATTGTCGGAGATGAGGATACACTTGCAAATATGCCTCAAGTTTCACCGCGCAGGAGATTTGACGAAGAGGTAATTGAGTTTCTTGACTTGCTGTCAAAGAAGCTTATGGCAGACAAGAGCTCGCGAGCATATCCGGATATAGTGACACTTTCATTTTGGATGAGAAAGGCCTCTGTAAAGAATCTTGCAAAGGACTATTCGGAAAAGGAAGGAATAGTTCCTAAAGGAAGAGGGCTATTGTTTCATATAGCTCCTTCTAACGTTCCGGTCAACTATATGTATTCACTGGTTACAGGACTACTGAGCGGAAATGCAAATGTTGTAAAAATTCCTTCTAAGGACTTTGACCAACTGCCGATAATCAACAAAGCGGTGCAGGCGGCATTGGACGATATGCCTTCTATGAAACCGTATATAGTGTTGGTTCGTTACGGACATGAAAAAGATATAAATGATGCATTGTCGCAGCATGCGGACGGACGAATAGTGTGGGGAGGAGACAATACAATCGCCACATTGAGAGAGTCGGAACTTCCGCCGAGAGCGGTAGAAGTGGCATTTGCTGACAGATATTCTTTAGCAATAATTCAGGCAGATGAATACCTTAAGGCCGACAATAAAGCGGCAATTGCCAACGGCTTCTATAACGACACATACCTGACTGACCAGAATGCCTGCACATCACCGAGAATTGTAATTTGGACGGGTGAGAAAATAGCGGATGCTAAAAAAGACTTCTGGAAAGAATTATATGATTTAACTGTTAAAAAGTATGAGATTCAGCCGGTACAGGCTGTAAATAAACTAACGAGCTCCTATCTGGCAGCAGCTAACTGGGAAGGAGCAAAAAAGGAAGAGATGCCGGATAACCTTATTACCAGGATGGATCTGCCGGAAGTAGATGATACTACTATGGACTACAGAGACAACAGCGGCTATTTCTTCGAATATGATTGCAAGAGCATGAAAGAAATAGTATCACTCTGCAATAACACGCACTGCCAGACGCTCTCATATTACGGAGACAGCTTAGATTTTTCCGAACTGATGGAAGAAGGTATTAAAGGTGTGGACAGAATCGTTCCTATAGGGAAGACCATGGACTTCGAGTTCATATGGGACGGATACAATTTGATGGAAACCCTATGCAGAATAGTAAGAATTGAAAGAGGAGGCCGAAATGATTAAAGCAACACAAAAAGATATGCCGAGAATAATGAGTTATCTCGAACAGGATCTTGCAAATTGCCTTTATATGTACGGAGACTTGGAAGTATACGGATTGGAAGACCCTAATATTTCATTGTGGTACTCAGAAAAGGACGGCGAACTTAATGCTGTAGTATTTAAGTATTTCCAAGGCTCACATGTTTTCAGCTTAAAGAGAGACTGTGATCTGGACGAGGTAGCCGATCATTTAGTGGAGATAAATGTTGACAGAGTATGCTCCGACGGAGACACCATCAGAGCTCTTCATGAGAGACTTAGTGACAGATTCACAGCAGAATACGGCAGAACTCTCAGACTTGATTCATACAGAGAGTTTAAGCCTGATGTAGAAATCGAAGAAGCGACTATTGAAGATGTAGATAAAATTGTTGACCTGATGATGAGCCATCCTCTGTATTCGGAATCCTATTCTGCCGATCAGCTGAAGGAAGAACTGACAGACAGAATAGGAAGAGGCATAGGAAGAAGCTTTATTATTCGTGACGGCGACAGGATTATCGCGCATGACAGCTTCAATCTTGAGACAGATAAATACGCAATTGCCGGATTGGCTTTGGTTCATGATGATTTCAGAAAGACCTTCTACGGAGTATATCTGGAGTCTCATATGGTTAACCAGATTCTTCGTGAAAACAAGGTGCTGTATGCCATGCTGTTCGACATGAAGAGAGTTGCCGGCTTCATCAGAATGGGCAATACCGATGTAGGCGAATACGGAAAAATGAACAGAATTGCCAGGTAGTGTTCGTGGAGACAGGATATGAAATTACTTGAAAACAAAGTGTGTTTAGTCACGGGAAGCAACAGAGGTATCGGGGCTTCGATAGTAAAGAGTTTTGCAGAAGAAGGGGCTGTTGTTTACGCTAATGCGCGTGCAGAAGGATGTATCGACGAAGTCTGTGAGAAACTGTCGAAGGACAATAATACACAGGTAATACCTATATACTTTGATGTGACAGATGAGAGCGCTGCCAAAACTGCAATTATGCAGATAAAAAAGGAACAGGGCAGATTAGATGTATTAGTCAATAATGCGGGAATAATGAAAGATTCTCTTATCGGAATGATTGGTAAGGAACTGATGAAAGAGGTCTTTGATGTAAACGTTTTCGCTGCGATGTCTATGCTTCAACTGGCATCAAAACTAATGAAACGCCAGAAAAGCGGTAGCATCATTAACTTTTCCAGTATTGTAGGCGTAAACGGCAGTGCGGGAAGCCTTGTATATTCTGCCTCTAAAGGCGCAGTTGCTACTCTTACAAAATCTGCAGCCAAGGAATTGGCAGGAGACGGAATAAGAGTTAATGCGGTTGCACCGGGCATGATCGAAACGGATCTGTTCAAAAGCATAGGTCCGGAAAAAATAGAAGAAAACAGAGACAAGATTTTTATGAAAAGATTCGGAACGCCGGAAGAAGTTGCGGATGTGGTTGTATTCCTGGCATCAGATCAATCAAGATACATAACCGGACAGATAATCGGCGTAGACGGAATGACTATCATGTGATATGACTGAAACACAAGAATATTTATTAAAACTTTTAAAAGAATTCGATGAACTTTGTCAAAGGCATGATATAGATTACTATCTTGCCGGCGGAAGTCTTATAGGAGCCCTCAGACATGAGGGCTTTTTACCGTGGGATGATGATGCCGACGTACATATTTCCGCAAAAAATGCCGAGAGAGTAATAAAAGCAATCGAAGAGGAAGGGCTTAAGGACAGACATGTAATGATTCGAACAGAAAGCGGAGATTATATGAATGTTCACTGGCGTTATGAAAATACAGCCAGCACGCTGCTGATGCGAGGGTTAACAGGGTCTACAGGAGATCAAGGGCAGTTTATAGATATGTTCTTGTATTATCCTCTTCCAAATGATGAAAAAGAGCAGGAAGAGGTAGTTAAAAAGTTCGATATATACAAAGAACTGAAGTCGCAGAATGCTAACATAAACTCACAAAGATCAAGGGAATACTTAGAAGAGTTTTATAAGTATAAGAAAAGGGAAAAGAAAGAAGGTAAAAAGGAAGTTATACGGGCGCTTGAGGAAGAGATGTTCAATTATCCTGAAGAAGGAGCGACTCATACTTTCCTGGTGTGCCCTGTTCCGCCGAAGCATATTGTTCCGGTTGAGATGTGGGGCAAGCCGAGACGTGTAAAATTCGAGGACACATATCTGCCGGTTCCGGAACAGGCGGAGAGATATCTTGCCTATCATTACGGACCGTCATGGTTTGAAGTTCCGTCCCATACAGAGAGGGAGTCACATATATTCGTGAAGGATTTTGATATCCCGTTCAAGGTCTATACAAACGAGTATGACAAACATATCGATGTAAAAGGCTTTTACGACAGCGAGGTCAGAAAAAAGGACTTTTGGTTTGAGATAATGCATGAGAGAAATGTGGTGAATCCCCGCATCAGAAAAATGCAGGGATTAAGGACCGTACTGGAGATTCAAAACAAAGCCAAGCTATACAATCTTAACCCGAAAGAAATGCTTGAAAGGGGAGAGACAATGCAGCTGGAGGTCCTTTTCGCTCCTTATTTCAAACAAATCAGCACAGATGATTATAAGTATTGGGGTCTTTATTTGGATATGCCGGATGATTATTTGTATGCAGCCCTGTACCCGTTTTGCTTTAACGGTAAGTATCAAGTAGCCAGAAAAGTTCTGTCAGGAAGACGAAATGAAGTTAATAGGGAGCTGACTCCGGAACTATCAAGACTTTGTAAAATCTGCGATAACATAGATGATCTTTTATACACAATGTACGGAGATTGCAATGAAGAAAAAGCTGAGGAACTCACATACAAATACTATGAAGAGGAACCGGAAGTGCTTTACTTCATGCGCCAGAAGTTATTCTTTGATTTGAAGAAAGCGGACGGCAAGGATGCGGATCAGCTTATGAAGGAGTGCGACGAATTACTTTCAAAATGGCCGCGAGACGGAGAACTGTTGAAATATAAAGGAGATATCTACGGGCTTAAAGGGGATATTGAAAAATCGGAAAAGTGTTACAGAAAAGCATTTTACAATGTGGCCAACGGATATTGCATGACTTGGATAAAAAATTATTTCATAGAGAAATACGGGGAGTTTAAGTATTGACACAGCAACAGGAAAAAATGTTGGAAATAATGTATCAGTTCGACAATCTGTGCGAATTGAATGATGCAGTCTATTATCTTATAGGTGCTCAGCTTTTTCATGCCGTAAAAGACGGAAAAATCCGAGGATATGAAATTGATGTAGCAATGTTCCTCGAGGACTGGGATAAGATGAGAAAGATCGGAGAAGAGACGGACGGCATAGAGATTGAAACTCCGGAAAACATGGGTCGATTACCTGCATGTTATTTTCGCTGGGTAGACAGCAACACCCTCCTGCTTGATCTGGACAGATATAAAGTTTTATCAAAACCGGGAATAGGCATAAATATTCACATCATACGAAAGCACCCTTGGAACCCTTATGTATACTGCTATGAAAGAGAAATGAGAAGGGTCGCTGCAAATAAAAGCAAGTTGCCTGAAATATTTCTGAATGAAACGAGCCGAAGGATGGCAATGAAAACTGCCATGAAGCTTTTCGGAGGGCAGTGCGCCGAAAAAGGGACAGAGGAAACTGCGCTCATGGAACAAAGAGGAAAGAGGGTTCGCATTAAGGGAAAAGAATGGACAGACAGGACCAAGGTATATTTGGAAGGTGTTCCTCTGTATACGCTCTCGAATTATTCGGAATATCTTTCTAAAAGATATGGAGAGAATTGGGAGAATAAAAAGAGATCTGACTGCATAAGGCAGAATTATCGCTGTGTTTTTTCTACCGCTTTACCATATGAAAAATACATTGAGGAAGCAAAAAAAGACCTCCTTGATGACGAATTTGTAGAGTCGGCCAAAAGATACGGGTTTGAATTTGAAGAATACAAGAAAATGAGGCAGGAAGAAGATACCGGCTGGAAAAAAACCTTATTCGCTGCCGGAGAAAGATTCCGATTGTGGAAAAAATACATGCCTGAAAAAGAACATATTCGCGAACTTTTCAGAGATAACAAACTCGGAGAAGCAGAGCTCATTATGCAGGACTATATTGATACGGCAGAGGAATTCATAAAAAGCGACGTTGCAATATGCTTCGATGCGGAACTATTTGATAAAGTCAGATATATGTTCCTGATAAACGGAAGAGAAGATTTATACGCAAGATTGTCCGAGAATGTAGTTCCCGAAGATTTAAACGGAATAACAAAAACTTGGTAATAAGAATACCGAAGGAAGAAAGATGATTGAAAGAGAAATTAGGTCCGGATCGGTCAGGATACTCAAAAACCATGTGGAGTGCGTAGAGCCGTTGTTTGTCATAAAGGTCGGCGTGGTAGAAGAAAGCCGGTGGAAGGTTGTACTGAGCGCACTTTGGTACTATATGGAGAAGGGCATGCAAACGACTATCATTGTTGTTGCTTCAGAGGTTCTGGGAGAGACTATCAGGAAATATATTATAGCTAACGGAATGGACGAAAACACAAGGCTGTTTAAATCGTCAGAGAATCTTAACGAGGAAGAAATAGCAGAAGAAATAGTAGTTGAAGCCGATGAAGAAGGGGTATTCTTCAGAAAGAGCAGAGCATATGTTGATGGCACTGTTTTTGCGGTAGTTAACGAATTAAAAAAATATTTCAAGGATCAGAAATGAAACTATCACTGGAAAAACGAAAGAAGTATTCGAATATAGCATCCAGACAAAGCATAAAAGATAAGACAATGCTTTTTGTCGAATCCTATTCGGATGATGAAGGAGGAGACTGCTTCGCGATTTTACATGAAATACTGAAAAATCCGTATTATAAAGACTGGGATATAGTATGGGCTCTTCCTGACAGCATCTATATTGATGACCGCATTGAGTGCTTCGGAGACAGAATCCGGTGCATAAAAAATCCATCGACAGAATTTGTTGATGAACTGCAGACTTCCAAGATAGTATTTACGACTAAGGTGCTGCCGACATACTTTATTAAGAGACAGGGACAGGTAATCGTAGGACTTTATTCTGCAGGTAATTACAGGAATCAGATTGAATCCGAAGACGGAGCTAAAGGAATATATAAAAAGCTGACAGAAATCAACAAGGACGATTTCGCACTGCACAGGTCGCTTGTTAAGTCTGACATTATTTATGCCGAGAGCGAAGAAATTGAAAAAGCTTTAGCTTTAAAACAATCGCAGGGTTTGCCGTTCAAAACAGTTAAAGGAAAACCGCTCAGGTATTCGCTTGAAACAAGACAGAGTGCCGAAGTTGTAGTATCTGTATCAGATGAGATAATAGGACCTAAGTACCCGGACCTGGAAACACATTTTAAAGAAATAAAGACTCGAGTTATAGAGTACGACAGGGATGTCTTCTTCAGGATATCACACAAATCATTTATTAAGTATCTGGAGGAAAATGATCCGAAAGTCCTAAGCAGAACCGGAAGCAGAGTAATACCGATTTGTCAGGATATAAAGAATTCCGAACTTCTTATTACCGACATGAAGGAGGACTATTATGATGCTTCCAAACTGGGAGTACCATGTATTCTCGTAACGAGCGATATTACGGAGTGGGATATTTCCGGTGAAACAGAAGCGAGATTTGCGGGTAATTGGAAAGAAATCTGTGAACAAATAGATCTGTTCTATCAAGGTAAGGAGCGCTCAAGACAAGATGCGGAAATTAAGGCGGATGTCTGTTCGCTGATTGATGAAGTCAAAAACGCAAGCGAAAAAGAAACAGACGCTTATAACAGAGGAGGAATACTATTCGTATTGTCGCCGCATCTTACACACAAGGTATGGGACGTAATAAGATTTGTAAAAAATGAAAAGGGAGTCGGCGTTTTGTTCACAGATGATGTCAATGAATCTCTTTGGATTTGCGGAGATTTAATCAGCCGTAAAACGGACGTCTATTGCCAAATCGGGGAAGGCGTGAGCACCGACACTGCTTTAAGACAAAAAATCGCGCTGAAGAACAATGAAATATGCTTGTCCGAAGACGATTTAAAATCAGAGTGGGGACGTATTGTCGGAAATCGAACTTTCGATAAAGCCTATTATGTAGGAAAGCCATCAGACTATTGGAAAAAGATGATGGAAAAAATACCGGCTGATGAATATGAGATTCTTAACAACAAAGAGTTTACGGCTTTCCTTCTTGAAAACATAAAGAATCCTTTATTGGAGTCGGCTAATAAGGGAATAAAACTTAAAAGCGAACTTGATGATAAGCAGTTTCACCTGGCAACGGATGAAGCGGATGTTTTGCTTCTCGATAGTTTTAGTGATGATAAAGGAGTTACTTTAAGCGTCATTAACGACATTTCAGATGTGGACAAATGCCGTAAATTGACAGAAAAGGAAACAGACATAGTTCATCTTATCTTTGATCCGCATGAAATACTGTTAAACAACCATGACATCACAAAAAAAGAGAATGTGAGATGGATGCCTCTGCGTAAATTCCCGCTCAGAGCCTTGTTTGCGGCGGACAGGATAGCGTTAATAGATGACAACACGTTGTACCAAATTGCCGAGCATTGTGGTAAGGAAATCCTTTCTCCGAATAAAGATGCGATTAAAAGAGATGAGATGAGCGATTTCATAGGTTTGTTGGCATGCGAAGATATTCATCAAATGGTATAAGCGATATTATTCGGGGAGAAAACAATGGAAAAAGCCAGAGATCACAGGATTGATAATCTTAAGGGAATGCTCATTGTTTTGGTTGTATTTGCTCATTTTTGTTCGCTTCTCGGTTTTGAGAACAAGAATGTATCCTCAGTGTGGGGCTTCATTAATTCCTTTCATATGGCAACCTTCTTAGTGATTTCCGGTTTTCTTTCATACAATAGAGTAGTAAACAGGAGCTTCGGAAAAACCATATGCAAAGGTCTGGTTCCGTATTTTATCGCCCAATTCGGATTATATATTTTGTTTATGGCAACAGGCACACAGGAGGAATTTTTGAGTTTTGATCCCTCTCTAGGAGTGTCATGGCTGAGACCTTACGGCGCACTCTGGTATATTTTCGCCATCTCAGTTTACGTTCTGTTCACCTCAATTAACTGGGATATTTTTCGGGATAAGCTTGGAAAAGTATTCATCTTCTCGATTTGTGTCAGCGTTATTGCAGGCTATTTCTATACGATTTGGTATTTCCGTTTTACAAAGCTGATTACATACTATCCGTTCTTTATCTTCGGAATTATCCTCAGAAAAACGGACAACCTTAAACGGCCGAAAAACAAGGGCATAAACAGCCTTGCTTTGTTGGCATCCTTTGCCGTTGTTGTTTTATTTATCAGACGCTTTCGTGGGATAATAAGGCTCGCACATGTATTTACAATGGAGGAATTCGGCAAATATGAGTTTATGTTTTTTAAATACTCTGATGCTTGTTTTACGGTAGGCCCGATTATAAGAATAATAAGTATTGCAATTGCTCTTATTATAGCAATGTCCTTGTTAAGTCTTTTCCCGCAAAGAGTGACCATCTTATCATCGCTTGGTAAGAATAGTTTATATATTTACATAGGCCATTGGTTTTTGCTGAAGATAATAAACATTCTGCTTTTAAAATATACGGGAGCAAGCACATTCCCTTCAAGCATGCCGTTATACGGAAGCAATCTGAGTATCGTGCTGTTGTTTATTGCGTCCTTTATTATAGCCAGAATCTTCTCATGCAAGACGGTTGTACGCTTGCTGCACCCAGTTCTTGAACCGAATATAATCTTGAACAGTTCCGAAGCACAATAAATCTATTGCTTCGCACAAAAGGATAATATGAACGCTCAATGAAGAAAAGGAAGCTTTCGACCAATCGAGGGCTTTTTTTATTTGCAAAAACAAGAATCTTTGAAAAATCAAAAAAACACAAAAAAACAGCATTTGTAACCCTTTCGTAACTAAAGTGTAACCGTTCTGTTCCCCTTTCGTAACCGATTACTATCCAAATAAACTCTATAATATAAAAAAGACCAGAATTGAGATGATAATTGTGAAAGGCAAGTAAAATGAAGGCCGCAACCAGACTTCCAAAACTGAGAATAATTATTATCATAATGCTCATCAGTATGATAATGGCATCCACTACTATGGTGTATGCAGATATTCCGGAATCCGAAAACGGAAACGGGGAAGTTTTGCTTGGATACGGTAATCTCGATTCGGAAGAAAATGAATCTCTGCACTTTGAAGTATCTGTATTTGCAAATAACGGAACAGATGACTGCGACGTGATGGAGGTAGAGGAAGGACTTGAGTACATTCTTCCTGAATGCACATATGCTGCGCCTGAAGGACATGTATTCCGTTGCTGGGATAACGATCCGAATGGAAGTGAAACTCAGTATTATCCCGGGGACAGTATTGAGGTAAATGATAATATAGATCTCTATGCAATTTGGGACAGTGACGAGAATTACAAAGAAGACGCCTACGATGAAGAGGCTGTTACAACTGCTCCGAAAAGAAGCATGATGCTCGCTCCACTGGAGAGTGCAGACGGAGTTCCCGAGCCGGATGCCGAAGGAAACCTCACTGTAAATGTAGTTGAAGATTACGGAGCAGACAATACAGGTTCATACAATTCAGCATATGCAATAAACGATGCTCTTGCGCGTGCATTGGATGAGGACGTAAATCATCTTACTGTTGTAATTCCTGAAGGATCTTACATATGTGACTCAATTCTGTATATCTATTCAAATACAACAATTCTTGCTGCGGGAGCGACCATAAAGGCCAGAGACATTAACGGAAATTTTGTAAGAGGATCTCACAGACATTACGGAAGCATATGCTGGGCGGATAGTGCAGACGGATGCTCCCTAACAGGATATTCACAGATTCGGGATATCGAAATAGACGGAGGCACTTGGGATGCCGGCGCAGCTGATAACTCAGCCAATGAAACCCAGGTTTTCCAGATACGCCACGGAGAGAATATCACTCTGAAAAACCTTACGGTACAGAATTCAACCAATCACCATATCAACTTGTCGGCATGTAACAATGTTACGATTAGCAACGTTACTTGCAAGAATGCCATAAAATTTTCGGGGCCCAGCACTGCTACGTTTTATGCAGATGCGCCGAAGGGAGAGAGCAGATTCAGAGTGATAGAAGCTATTCACCTTGATTTTGCTATTGCAGCAGGAGAACCTTACATCTCACCTAAAGACGGAACTCCGTGTAAGAATGTTACAATAAGCAACTGCACATTCAACAACGTATTTGCCGGCGTAGGGACGCACCGTCTTAATGAGTATAAGTACAGAAAAAACGGTGAAAAGAAAGCTACGAATATAAAGATTACAAATTGCAGTTTCACAAATCTGAAAAGCGGGAACGAAGCAAAAGACTACGGAAACGCATTGTATATGAAATACGCTTCCGGTGTTACTTTCACAAACAATACAATCGTGAATGCACAGGCTCTTGCAAACCTGGAGGAGGTATCAGGTATAAATGTTTCGAATAACTCTATTGCAGGAGCGCACCAGAATGCAGTATATCTCAGAAACTGCGGAGGAACCAATAACAAAATAGAGAATAATACTATTAGCTGTAGCGATTCGGAAAAAAATGCCGTTTGGGCAATAAGCAGCGCAAAGACATTCGACGACGATACCGCATCCAATCAGGTTATGAATGCCACAATCAGCGGTAATAAAGTAAGCGGTAGTTTTAAAAACGGAATCGGCGCTGAAGGAGCTAAGACAAATCTGACAGTTAACAGCAATACAATCAGCGGAAGCAATGGCAGCGGCATCTATGGTATGACCAATACAACCATAACTGCGAACGGAAATACGATTAATAATCCGGGAACATTCGGAATACTCGCAGAGTACAATGCAAAGGCTCTTGTTCTCAGCAACACCGTAAACAACAGCAAGGACAAAGCAATCTTCCTGAATGCATGCGCCAGCGGCTCGACCGTAAATAATAACACTGTTAATAATCCGAAACAGTACGGAATATTCATCTACGATGCACAGGGCGAAATCGCAAATAATGTTATTTCCGGAAACAAAGTTAATAACGCTGTTAATTGGGCGATATATGTGAGTAAACATTCTAAAGCATCATGCAACGCAACAATAAAAAATAACACGGTCACAGCACCGAAACACTATGGAATATTCGCAAACAATGCAACAGTTAAAATAAGCGGGAATAAAGTAAGTGACGGAAAGAATGACGGTATTTGGCTCAGCGCATGTACAAACTCAAGCGTTTCCGGCAATACCGTGGAGAGAGACGCAAAACGCGGAATCGGAGCTTATAACTCAAATAATATAACTATTTCCAACAATACGGTTAAAGATGCCGTAGGTCACGGAATATATTTCGGATCAGCCTCCGGAAAAACTGTCAAAGCAACTGTTTCGGGTAATGTATCCGTCAGCAAGTATACAAGCAACAAAGACATCATTGTTTGGGATCATGCTAAATACTGTGTCGTAAAGAATAATACTTACGGTAAAAGAGGCCTAAGCGTACAGAAAGGTTCCTGCAGTACTAACAGCGGAAATGCAGTAGCAGCTTACAAGGTAACTCTTTCGACAACTAACTATAATTATGACGGCAATGTTAAGACTCCTGCGGTAACGGTCAAATACGGAGCCAGAGTTCTGACAAAGGATACCCACTATACTGTTAAATATGCAGCCGGAAGAAAGGACGTAGGCAGATACAGCGTCACAGTGACATTCAAGGGCGGATATAGCGGAACCAAGACTGCCACATTTAAAATCAATCCAAAAGGAACTTCTCTGGGAACTTTAACACCGGCATCAAAGAAGTTCACTGCCCATTGGACGGCACAGAAGACTAAGATGTCTGCTTCTGAAATAACCGGATACGAAATTCAGTACAGCACCAGCAAGAACTTCAAGAGCGGAGTTAAGACTGCAAGGGTCAAGGGCGTCAATAGCCATGCTGCAGTTATTGCGAAGCTGGGAGCTAAAAGGAATTACTACGTTAGAATAAGAACATATGAAACGGTCAACCATGTTGATTGCTTCTCAACTTGGAGTAAGGTTAAGACCGTGAAGACAAAGTAATCACGGTAAGTCAATTACAAAGAGGTGTCTGACGGGTGTCGGATACCTCTTTTAATATGGCGGATATAACCGGGCCGGATATCGCATCTGTTTTGACGGCAGCTACAAGTTTGATTATAATTAATAAGATGTTCAGGAGGCCTAAATAAGCTATTTATCAAGTGATGACAGACGTTCAAACAGAGTTATATGAATTATTGAAACTCTTTGACGGAATATGCAAAGAGAATGACATAGAGTACTTTCTCACAGGAGGAAGTGCTCTTGGTGCGATTAGGCATAAAGGATTTATTCCTTGGGATGATGATATCGATATCGGTATAACAAGACCTGAGTGGAATAAGCTGAAACCCATTCTGAAAGAAGAATTGCCTGAGGGGATCCTTCTCGTCTGTAATGATATCTATCCGACGTATCACAATCCGGTTATAAGAATCGTAGATACTCGTTCTGCAAGGATTACCAGAGCGGCGCTCGGAGACGGGTGCCCTAAAGGACAGTTCCTGGAATTGTTTATTCATGATCCTGTACCGAAAGAAAAAGTTACGGAACATAAAAAGCTGTTCTGCACATACTGCGAACTTACAACACCGTACCTTAATATTCTCATGCAGAAGTTCAGACTCCTTCACGGACTTAAAGATGATGAAATAGCAATAGCTGACGAGTATTTCAGAATAAAGAAAACATGCAATGATTCGGAATTGCAAAAGCTCCTTTCCAAGATGGAGGAAGAAATAAGCCGGTATGATGCAGATAAGTCCGACTATTATCTTCTCGGCTGGGGCACTGCATCGAGGTATTATCCGATTAACAATTATTCCGGGATGAGGTTCGAAAAATTCGAAGGATTGGATGTTCCCGTCCCGATAAGAGCCTGCAATAATCTTCGTATAGATTTTCGAAACGAGTGGACCGATTTTCCTAGATTAAGCAATCAGACTGCTCCGCACACGGCTGTGGGAGAGCCGGGAATCAGCGGAGATGAATATATGAAGCTCGTTGCTGAGGATATTTCGCTTGAGGAAACCAACGAGATGAGGTTGGCGCTGAAAGATATTAATCTGAAGTGGCTTAAGGAAAGAACTGACAGAGACAAACAAATGTTGGCCGTAAGGATGAGACATGCAAAAAGCATCGATTCAGCATCGGCGGATATAGAGCAAATGTACAGCGTCGGAAAATATGAAGAGATTACGGATAGGTTTAGTTCATATATAGAGTTGAAGAAGAAAAGTCTGAACTATACATTAGAAGAAGACATCAGTCCTATGACAAGGGAAATACTGGCATCATCACTGGTTATGTGTGGAAGACTAACGGATGCGGAAAATGTGATGGATGTGGAAAGAACCATGGAGGCGAGCCCGGACAACAGTAAAACAGAAAATGATATCATCCGTCTTGCAATGGCTGTCCCGGCTTTTTACGACGGATTTGAGAGCGAATCAAGGGAAATGCTGAAAAACGTCAGAGCTGACTGGCATAAATCGCCTTCATTTCGAAAGATTAAAGCAAGACTGGATATAAGTGAAGGCATTGCTACGAAGGATGCTGAAAAACTGTTTGAAGATTATTCTGAAGATGCTGAAGCAGCTAAGATATATGCTGATGTACTGTCTTTGGAAGGAAAGAACGCCGAAGCAGAGAATCTGTACAGGCAAGTATTGGAAAAAAGTAATAACGGGATGGACATTCTGGATATTAAGAAGAGACTATCAGTATGACCAAAGAACAGACCAGATTATTCGAATTATTAAAAGAATTTGACGATACATGCAGAAGTTGCGGCATAAAATACTTCCTCACCGGGGAGACACTTAAGTGTGCAACGGAAGAAGGCTCTATGGGGCCGAATGCAGCATATGCAAGTGTAATAATGACCGGAGATGACTGCAGAGCTTTTATAGAAGCGACTCAGAGGGCAGCGTGGCCTGAACGGGAACTTGATTATTGGTGCAGTAATCCCGAATATCCGGATTATACGGTCAGGTATGTAGCTTCGGATACGACAGCATTCGATATGACTGACTATCTGAACTACAAAGCCCATGGCATGTATATTGAAATAGAGGTGCTGAGAGGCCTTAACAACAGCAAAAAAGCCAAGGCTATGAGAGCGCTGGAAAAACCGGCTGTTGCAGAGGCTATAGGAAATAATTCCGACGGATATTGGGCATGTAGCCGTAAAGACAGACTGACAAGGGCATATTACAAAGCGTCAGATAAAATTATAGGCAAGGAAAAGATTAAGAAAAAATTGTTTGAATTCTTTTCTGAGAAATGCTGCAATCCGGCTGCAGACGGAACATACTATGTGTGTCATAACAAAAGCGTGCTGAAAGGTCTGCCGAAAGAATTATTTGAAGGGGATCCTAAAGAGTGCGAGGTTAACGGATACAGCTTTATGATTCCTTCAGACTGCGAGATGCTTATTCGAAGAGCAAAGGGAAAGAACGCCGATGTCTTTCTTGTCGACTCCGAGAGGCCTTATACAGATACGATAGAAGCGATGGGGCTTTCGGAGACAGATATAAGAAATATACACGAAGCAGATCTCAGAATTGCGGACATTGAGAAATCAAGAAGGAAATACAATAAAAGAGCCAGAGAAGATTGGCGCACGGTTCTTCAGGCAGACGCCAGGCTTCGTATGCACAAGTACTATATGCCGAAAAAGGATGAAATCCTTAGGCTGTATGAGGCGGAAGATTACACAAAATTGAATGAAGAGTTTAAGCTCTTCGATGAAGAAACAGAGAAGCTTCTGCCGTACAAAAGAAGTTTTTCATTTGACAATGAATTGTTAGACGTGTATATTCACGTTCTGTTGTATAATGGACAGAGCGAAAAAGCAGAGAATATTATCAGATGGATGCCTAAGAGCCATCTGAAGGAGATATAGAATGGGAACACTCAGAATGATACTTGAAGAACACAGGCTGTACAGAGAGCAAATTTTGCTGCTTGCAAAATCTGACTTGATTAAGACATACAGAGGTGCAGCGCTGGGCTGGGCGTGGGCAGTTATAAAGCCTATGGTCACTATTTTTGTGTTCTGGTTCGCCTTTTCGGTAGGACTCAGATCGGGCAAGCCGGTGGACGGATATCCGTTCTTCCTGTGGCTGCTTGCAGGTTTCCTTCCGTGGTTTTATATGCAGGAATTAATCGTAGGAGGGGCCGGATGTATAAGAGCATACAGTCATCTGGTAACTAAAATGAAATTCCCGGTGTCCATCATTCCTACATACTATAATATTTCGCATATGTATACGCACTTTGCCCTGATAGCAATTACGGTATTTGTATTTGTTTGTTTCGGATACATGCCGGACATTTATTACCTGCAGCTTCCGGTATATACACTTTTGATGTTCGCGTTCTTTACCGTGTGGGCACTTCTTTCCGGTTTGTTATCAGCCATAAGTAAGGACTTTCAAAATCTGGTAAAAGCTTTTTCATCGGCTATCTTCTGGCTTTCGGGTATTCTGTATGATGTAGATAAAATCCATAACAGATGGATCAGATTGCTTCTGAAATTCAATCCGGTTACGGTTATTGCCAGCGGATACAGAAAAGTTTTTATTCACAAGGAATGGTTCTGGGAAGACAAAGTGGAAATAATGTGTTATTTCATAACGCTGACTGTTTTCACACTTGCAGCACTGTGGGCATATAAGAAGCTCAGAAAAGAAATACCGGATGTGCTTTAAGCCCGGGATAAACTGTTTCAAATTGATTTGGAGATAAGAAATGGGCAACGACGTTGTAGTAAAAATAGATCATGTAACAAAGCTGTATAAGCTGTATAAGAGCGATAAAGCCAGGTTTAAAGGGCTTTTCAGCAAGAGGGTCCCATACAAGGAAAATAGGGCTATTAATAATGTTTCCTTCGAGGTTAAACGAGGGGAAAGCGTGGCCCTTTTCGGACGTAACGGAGCCGGTAAATCCACCATACTTAAAATAATCACCGGAGTAACGTTTCCGACCGAAGGAAAGGTTGAAGTGGACGGGACTGTCAGCGCCCTCTTGGAACTCGGGGCAGGTTTTGATCCTGAGTCAACCGGACGAGAAAACATACGCTTTAAGTGCAGCCTTATGGGTATGAGCGATGATGAAATCGCTGCCGTTGAGGACGATATCGTTGCTTTTGCAGATATAGGAGATTATATAGATCAGCCTCTCAGATCATACTCCAGCGGTATGAAAGCCAGACTTGGATTTGCGATTAATGCCAATTCACAGCCGGATATTCTGATAGTTGATGAGGCTCTCAGCGTAGGAGATAAGAATTTCCAGAAAAAATGTAAAGATAAGATTGCGGAGATGATGGCAAATGACAATATCACATTGCTTTTCGTAACGCACTCACTCCTTACCGCAAAGGACTTCTGCAAAAGAGGTATCGTGCTGGAGAGAGGAAAGCTGATGTTTGACGGAGAGATTGACGAAGCCATTGCATACTATGATTCAAAATAAGATAATGAGTCATAATGAAGAATCCCATTAAAACGATAAAAAGAAGAATAAAGTATTATAAAGGCCCTGACCGCAAATACCGCGGCTACTGGTATTCGTGTCCTGTAAACGAAAAAAGTATAATGGTAGAGTCGGGCAGGGGTGAGACGGTAAACGGTAATATGTTTGCCATTCTCAGAGAACTCAGAATGGCACCTGAATGGAAAGAATATCAGGTGTTTTTCGTTGTGACGGATAAGACCGAAAAAGACGTCGGAGAAAAAATAAGATTCTACGGCATAGAAGGGGTTCATTTGGTAAAACGCATGAGCGATGAATATCTTCGCTTGCTGGCATCATGCAAATATTTTTTCAGTGATAATACGTATCCTGATCTGTTCTGCAAGAAGCCCGACCAGGTTCTGGCCAACACCTGGCACGGAACACCTCTTAAGCATATGGGAAGAGCCAATATCGAAGGAGCCAGGGGAATCGGAAATGTTCAAAGAAACTACTTCATGGCAGACTATTCTCTCTTCCCGAATGAGTTCACCCGCGACGTCTTCTTGGATGACTACATGCTGAGATATGAGTTCAGCGGCGATCTGATCATGCTGGACTATCCGAGAAATGATGCCTTGTTCGATGAGAGTATGAGAACAAAGGTCAGACGTGACCAGGATATTGAAAATAAAAAAGTATATGCCTATATGCCTACCTGGCGCGGAGGAGATGCTAAAAATGTCAGCACGGAAGCCCAGCTGGACATAGTCTCGTCTTATCTGGAAGAGATTGATTCAAAACTCAGTGATGATCAAATATTCTATGTCAATATGCATCCGTTCGTGGCCAGCAAACTGACATATGATTCATACAAACATATACGGGAATTTCCGAAAGAGTACGAGACATACGACTTCCTGGGTGCAACGGATGCCCTTGTTACCGACTATTCCAGCGTCATGTTTGACTACGCCGGTGCAAATCGAAAAATTGCTCTTTTCACATATGACTTGGAAGAATACATTCGTGACCGCGGCATGTATATTGAAGTTAAAGATTTGCCGTTTGATATATGCAGAACGGTTGATGAATTGATGGCATCCCTTTCCGATGATAAGGAGACGGATTATTCATCTTTCATAGAGGAGTATTGCAAATACAGAGAAGACGGTAAAACTTGTACCAAAGCATTTTTAAACCTTGTTATTAACAATAAGCGTGATGATTATCTCAAACTTGAAAAGCCAAAGAGAGATGATAACAAGCCGATACATGTAGTCGGCGTCCCTAATCTGAACAACGGACTTTCAGATGAACTCAGAAAAACCATTGAAAAGAGAACAGAAGAAGGGCGTCATGTTATGGTGGCTTTTGAAGGAGGCATCAAAGAGACTTATATCGAAGCCTTCAAAGAACTCGATAAATACAAAGATGTCGAGTATTATTCTCTGATCGGAGGAACGAGGACCGAGGACAATCCGAGAGAAGTGAGAAGAGTTCTTCCGGGCTGGCGCATTGACAGCTATAACACAATAGGAAATATGAGGAAGGCCAATTTCGGACTTCTTCACGGTCTGATGCCTGTAAGGACATATTCGATAAATGACAGGGGAGAGAGTGTCGAAATCAGCTTCAAACAGAAGAAACTCTCGTATCTCGATCATGCGTATGTCTGCGACACAGATTATCCTCTTGAGAGAAACGGAGACGCATATAAGCTTGAGATTCCTAAGGAAGATCTCAGCGGATATAAATATAAGAATCAGATAGGCCTGATAGATTCATTCGGCTCTGAGCACAGAATAATTGCCGGAAGACGCCTTGATAAGATTCGCAGGATTATATATACAAAGCTGATAAATCTCGACTTGAGCAAGGGAAAGATGGCCTGCTATCTGCAGGAGTTTAAATCGGGAACGGCACTTCTTGTACGCGATGCTAATTATACCGACAGCATAGGGCAACAGATTGTAATAGGTGCTGCATATGTACTTGCAAAGATCAGCGGAAAGAAAAACAGAATCCTTCTGTTTGAAAAGAACTCCGAACGCTATGAAGAGTCTGCATCGGTGCTTTATGAAAAACTGCAGGACAGAGGATATAAGAATGCATATTATGTTCTGAATAAAAATGTTCCGGCTTGGAAGGATGTTCCGCCAAAGTACAGGAAGAATCTGCTGCCGAAATACTCATTCAGGCATTACTACAATTTGTTCAAGGCCGGAACCATAATGGCCACTGAGACCGTTACCCATGTGGCGGATTTAAGGCCGATAAGTCCTTTCCTGAAGTATTGGTATAAGAATTCGGGGTTCAATTATGTATTCCTGCAGCACGGAGTCATGTATATGATATCCCTCGATTCGGAATCTAGAAACTTCTTTAAGTTCATAGAACGTCCGGGATATGTTAATCGTATAGTAGTGTCTTCAAAACTCGAAGCAGAACACTTCGTCTACAGGGGGGACTTTGCTCCTGAGGAATTGTATATTTGCGGACTGCTGAAGTTTGATTATGCTAAACGGGAAGATGTTCATGATCGCATAGTAATTATGCCTACATGGAGACCGTGGGAGGCTGTTCTTGCTTCCGAGAACTTCAGAGAGACAACTTACTATAAGTTTGTGGAGAAGATATATAATGCTGTTCCGGATGAACATAAGGATAAGGTCATAGTGCTTCCGCATCCGCTTATTAAAAAGTATGCGATTGCCGCGTATGAAAACATGGCGGATACAGATGATAATGAGATAGTAAGACTGATGCTACCTGAGAATACTCATGAAGAGGTGCTGAGAAAAACAGACACCCTGATCACTGATTACTCATCAATTGCATATGACGCTTTCTACCGCGGAGCCAATGTGATTTTTGACTGGGAGGAAAAGGACTTCACGGTTTCTCAGTACGGAACGACTGCGAGGTTGATGCTTACAGAGGACCTTGCATTCGGAAAAGTGTGCTATAACGCGAAAGAACTGAAGTCAGCGATAGAATCAACATACGGAAAACCTCATAGTGAAGATGAGGAGAAAAGATTCAGTAAAATAGTGGAATTCCATGACGGAAAGAATACTGAACGCTTTATAGAGATGGTGAAAAAGGACGGACTCCTTTAGGAGAATTATGAAGAAGAAACTACCGAGAAATCTTTCAATAAATAACGTATTTGCGGGATTAGCATGCATTGCCGCACTGATAATGCTTTTCATCGGTGTGACGGTTTATGGTGCGCCGATAGGCAGCCTGGTCATATTGGCGATCTTCTTTGTTGTCTATGTCCAGATTCCGGGACTTCTGATTGTAAGAAGAATGGGGCTTGATAAAGGTCACATTTCAACAGCACTCGCACTCGGGATATTTGCGGGATGGGCTTATGAACTCGCCGTATATTTCCTGGCAGATTTTCTGCGCATGGACGTGATATTAATAATCATGGGGCCTATAGCGACGGCAACTTATCTTTATTATTCGTTTTTCAGAGGGGAGAAAGACAGACTTCTCTGCAAGAGATTTAAGCTCAGCAAGGTATCTCCTGCCTTCTGGATTTTTATTATACTTACGCTTTTTTATTGCATCGTAAATACTCAGTACATATATATGGCGCCGGAGATCAGCGACTTCACTTATATGAATCCGGATAAGGCGTATCATATGGGACTGATTAATTCTTTGTCTCATGACTACCCTCTTATGAGCCCTTGGATTTCCGGCGTAGAGATTAACTATCACGTGTTCAGCGAAATGCTCTTATCCATACCGGTAAAACTATTCGGGGTCGAAGCCGATGACGTAACAATGTCGTTCGGGCCTTTCCTGACCACATACACTTTCGGTCTTTCGTATTACAGCTTCTTTAAAGAAATGTCCTCTAAGCCGAAGAGAGCAGGAATATATTCACTGCTGGTAATTCTGGCCAATATTTACATTACGAAATATCCGAACACATCGGTAGCGTTTAAGTTTATTCTGATAAATGATAATTCATCCGGCTACGGAATGGCTGCCTGCCTGATGACAATTGTTCTTATAGGCAAGTGGTATGGCGCGTTTATTGAAAAGAAGCCGGGCAACATACCGCTTCTCATTCTCGTTACCGCGTTTGTAATGCTTACGACAGGAATAAAAGGGCCGATGGGAGCCGTAACAATTGCTGCTCTTTGGGGTACTGCAGTGCTCGGAATAATTCTCAGGAAGATTTCGCCTAAGGTATTGCTTCCTATGATGGTCATTACCGCAGGCTTTATTTTGATATATATGGTGGTTCTCGGATCTAAGGGACAGAGCAACGGTTCGGGCAACTCTATAATAGATTTTGCGAACATCACGAACATAGCCTATTGGAAGAAGCCGCTGATCGCATTGCTTAAATCGCTCGGTATTCCGACGATTATAAGGTTGCCGATAATACTCGGCGTATTCATGTTGTTCTTCCTGTCGATATTCTTCCTTCCGTTCTGTATCGGATATATCAGGGAATTGATACTTGTTTTGACGGGACGCAAGGAATACAGAATCGAAAAGGTACTGGTGTATGCGGAATTTGCAGTCGGATTCATTCTGATGTTCTTACTTAACTACAGCGGACACAGCCAGATTTATTTCGGCCTGACTTCTGCATTTTTAGCACCGATGATAGCATTTTGGTTCATGGAGGACATGGAGGACCTGGAGCCGAAATCTCAGGCAGCAGAGTATGCTCTTATGGCGTGCCTGAGTGTGATGTGTGTAAGCTTGGCACTCACGACATGTTCCCTTTTGGAGTACTTTGACACAAGAATTGATAAAGCTGTAGAAAGCAGCAATCCTAAGGCCACATCAGATAAATATCTGAACATCAGCAAAGCGGAGTACGAAGCCATGGAATGGCTTGAGGCTAACACCGAAGAAGATGCCCTTGTTGCCATCGACCGCTATTACAGCGTTGATCCTAAGAAGTATTCGTATCAGAATCGCTGGGATAATCGATTCTTCCTTTATCCTGTTTACTCCAACAGATTCAACTATATTGCGGGTTCCGGATACAATATGAAAGCGGCCGAGTGGCCTAAGAGAAAAGAGATGATAGAGACAAACGAAAAGCTCTATGACGCAGATAATGCCGAAAGAGGCGAACTGGCCAGAGAGCTTGATATCGATTATGTAGTTGTATCCAAGCGCTTCACGAAGCCCGTGGATTTAAGCAGTGATGATTACGAACTCTGCTTCAGCAATGAAGAAGTTGATATTTATAAAGTAGCATCGTAATCGGAATCTTTTCCTTTAACGATCTTCTTGAACTCTCTCATGCTTATACCGCCGCCGATCTTGATTCTGTTGACGGCATAAGTGTCATCTGACGGCAGAGCATAATAGAACGGATCATAGGCGAAAGCCATTTTATAACCACTGTCTTTAAGAGCCTTTTGCATTGTCTCGCTGTATGTGCCCCAAGGGTAGGCGAGGTAAGTGCAAGCAAAAGGCTCCATTTTTTTGCAGTCTTCCATTATCTGCTCATATGAAAATACCTCGGCAGGTTTTTCCCCGTCATCGGTTTTGTCGTGCATTATGAATGTGTGACTTTGGATTTCGAATTTCGGATAATCCTTACGAATCTCTTCGATCTTATCCATTCCCATATAGTGGTCCTGAACATTATCATTGTAATCGAACTCGTCGGTCGTCTCACCTATATGTCTTCCGATGCAGAATACCGTTGCAGCCTGGTCATATTTCTTCAGGATAGGATATACGAGATAATACATGCTGTAATATCCGTCATCGAAAGTAATAAGAACAGATTTTTTAGGAAGCTCCTTCATGCCTGCATGCCACTGATAGAACTCATCCAGTGTAAGAGTCTTATATCCGTGGTCACTGAGCCACTTCATCTGTTTCTCGAATTTAGCTTCGTCGATTTCCAAACCGCTGTTTCTCTCGCTGCCGGCAGGTATCAGCTTATGATATGCCAACACCGGAATCTTCTCCGCATTTCCTCTGCTCTCGCAAGAAGTCATAATAACAGGCAGCAAAACGGTGACCATGCATAACATAATCAAAGCAATAATCTTATTTCTCTTTGAAACGAGTCTTCGGAACATTTTATACAGCTCTCCCTATTTGTAATTCCGGATGGCATCAGCCATAATCTTTAAGTCTTCCTCCGAATATCTCTGATCAATCGGAAGTGACAGAATGTTGGCAGACCATTGGTGCTCAAGACTATCCTCCGGCATTTCCTCTATGAGGAACTTCCAAAGGGTTGGTATAAATATGTTGTTTTCCGCCAGGTATTTCCTTACCGCAACTCCGTCCTTATGGAAGAAAGGATATGCGAACGGACACTCAGGTGTGCGTCTGTTAAACGGATTGTCATTCGGAAGAAGATTGCTCAGAACCTCATAGTTCTCACATCTTTTTTTCTTAACCGACTCATAGTCAATGGCGCGAAGCATGTTCTGAGTAAACTTTGACATCTTACGCGGAATCTCTGTGCTGAATGTTTCATTTGCAGCCAGCATCTCACTGTAATGCTCTCTGGCCGTATCTTCCATTCTTCCAACCAGATACCTGACTCTGTCCTGAGATTTATCCGCAGGCAAGCTGTCGTAATTGGTGTTTCCCGGTGTCGCTACATAGGCACCGTCGGGAAGTCCGAAGAATTTTCTTGCAGAGTAAAGCGTGTGAACACCCTCTACCGGAGCATCATAAAAAGCCTGTGCATTATCCACGATAATATTCGGATATGTTTTTTTATAATTTTTTATCTCGTCAGAACTGAGCTGCCCGTAAAAATTTACGAGATAGAGGATGTCATTTCCTCCGGGTTCTCCGCACTTATCGAAGAGTGGCGTCAAATTCTCATCCAGCCCGTATGAAACGAGTTCAAAGCCTGCATCAAGCGCGCTCTTATTGACTGAATCACATATGAACTTAGGGAGAAAAACCCTCTCGTGTTCTATGTTCTGCAGCAGCCATACAAAAGAGGTTCTGCCGAGGTTAAGTCTGTATAAATCGTTAAAGTATTCTTTCCCGAGAAATGTTTCCATTTCCAGATAACCGCCGATTTCTTTATTTCTGATTTCGCTCATAAAGCGCTCCTTTAAGGATAATTGTTAAGCATATTATTCTTTCTCAATCCATACTATCCACCCCGCCAATTATTGTCAAGGCGGTATGTCTGCGGTATACTAATATGAAGTGTTTTTAAAGAAAAGGAGACGTATTTCGCAATGCTTATTTCAATCGTTATACCATGTTACTACTCCGAAAAATCCATAGGCCAGGTTGTGGATATGGTATCGGATGAATTTGATAAAAACGAAGGCTATGAGTGCGAATTCGTTTTGGTAAATGACGGATCTACGGATGGGACTTTTAATGAGATCGCCAGACTGAGTGAAGAAAGATCCAATGTCAAAGGTGTTAATCTGATGCGCAACTTCGGACAGCATAATGCTCTTATGGCGGCGCTTCAGTATACAGACGGTGATTACATTCTCGGAATGGACGACGACCTTCAGACACATCCGTCACAGATTTTCAAATTGATACACAAGATAGAAGAGGGCTACGATCTTGTTTACGGCGTATATCCTAAACAAAAGAACGGGCCGATAAAGAATCTCACAAGTAAGATTAATAAAAAGACTTCAAGGGTGATGCTAAGCAGACCTAAAGAAGTTGAGTCCAGCAACTTCTGGATTATTACCAGAGGTGTAAGAGACGAGGTCATAAAGTTTGATACTTTCAACCCTTATGTAGACGCCATCTTCTACAGGGTCACCAATAATATAGGAATGGTGCCTGTAGAACACTTTAAAAGAGCCTACGGTCAGTCCGGATATACTTTTAAAAGATTACTCAGACTCTGGCTCGCATACTGGAACTTCTCAGTCGTGCCTCTCAGGATGTCGTTCTTCTTCGGAACTTTTTCATTCTTACTGGGCATATTCTTTATCATAGTACTGATAATTAACAAGATTATGTCACCGGGCATGCCTGTAGGTTGGTCTTCGACCATGTGCGTATTGGCGCTCCTATTCGGTATAGTTCTCATGGTGCTCGGAGTAGTGGGAGAGTATCTCGGAAAAATCATTCTGATACTAAATAAAACGCCGCAGTTCGTAATCAGAGAGACTGTGGGAATAGATAAAAAAGGGACGGATAAATGAAAAAACTCATGATACTCGGTGCCAGCATATACCAGGTGCCGCTCATTAAGACAGCTAAAAGGATGGGTATTTACACTATCGTGGCCAGCGTTAAGGGTAATTATCCGGGTTTTGATATAGCCGATAAAGTCTGCTACATCAATACCATCGACAAAGAGGCCATTCTGGAAGTGTGCAGAGAAGAACAGATAGACGGAATCTGCACATCCGGTACTGATGTAGCTGTTGCGACCATAGGTTATGTAAATGAGGCCATGGGACTGGCAGGCGTTTCCGAAGATGCGGCATTCAAGGCATGCGATAAAAGCGCAATGAAAGAGGCCTTCAAAGCAGGCGGAGTGGACGCATCTGAGTTTATTAAGGTTCATTCGCTTGACGAGGCATATGATGCTGCGGATAAGATAGGATATCCTGTCGTAGTAAAATGCGTGGACAGTTCCGGCAGCCGCGGGATTAATGTGGTTGAGACAAAAGACGGTATCGAAGAAGCATATAACGAATCCGTAAAGTATTCTCATAAGGACTATGTCCTGGTAGAGGAAATGCTGCACGGAAACGAAATAGGCGTAGACGGCATGGTGCAGGACGGAGAGATAATCCTTATAGCACCGCATGAAAAATATACATATAAACACGGCGGAGCCACTATTCCTGCAGGACATTCATTCCCGTACTACTGCAATGACGCGGTAAGCAAAGAAATAGATAAACAAATTACGCTTGCCGTCAAATCGCTCGGACTTGATAATTGTGCATTTAACTCCGATGTGTTTATAGACGGAGAGAATGTGCATATTATCGAAATGGGAGGAAGAGCAGGCGCCACGGGCATTCCTGAACTCATTTCCATATATTACGGATTCGATTTCTACGAGAAGATGATTGAAAACGCCTTCGGACAGAAGGTGGATCTTTCCGGCAGCGGAGTCCTCACCCCATGCATGTCCAAGCTTCTCATGAGCCCGGTAGACGGAGTTTTGAGTGACATAGATATGAAAAGAATCGAAGAGCTCAGGGCTCAGGGCAATGATATAGTGCTCGATTACGGAGTCGGTGACTCTATTGAAAAGATGTATAACGGCACCACCAGAATCGGCCACCTGATTGCTAAGACGGACGACGAGACTGAGGTGGACAAGATAATGAGCGAGATATACAAGGCTCTCTATGTGGACGGAAAGCCTATGGAGGAATTATGGTCAAAGTAAAAGACTATTTCTTGCTTCACATTTGTATAATAGTCTTTTCGCTTACCAGCGTTTTCTCAAAAGCAGCGGCGAACAGATATAACGAAGGCGGCATTTATGACTTCAAATTATATCTATTCGCTTTTCTGATGCTCGCGGTATGCGCGGTGTATGCGTTCTTTTGGCAGAAGGTAATAAAGAATATAGATCTTCACGTAGCCTATGCCAACAGAAGCGTATATCTCATATGGGCGCAGCTGTGGGCGGTTATGATTTTCGGTGAGCACCTCAGCATGAAGAATCTGATAGGGCTGGCAGTAGTTCTCGTAGGTGTAATAGTTGTTTCACTTAACTCAAGTTACGAGGAGGAAGTCAATGAATAAATATATGGCAATCCTCTTCATAGCAACTATATTCTCCGCGAGCTCTCAGGTCCTTCTTAAGGTAAGCGCCAAAGAAGAGCACAAAAGCTGGATACATGAGTACCTCAACTGGAAGGTCATACTGGCATACGGAATATTCTTCGGAGTTCTGCTGGCCAACACCTACGCTTATACTAAGGTGGAGCTTAAGTACGGCCCGGTAATAGATACTTTCACATACGTATTCGTTATGCTGTTTTCATTCATACTTCTGAGAGAGAAGTTTACAAAAGGACAGCTCATAGGCAATTTAATAATAATTGCAGGCGTCCTGATATACACGCTTTAGATATTAAGACAATTGCAGGCAAGAAGAGATATGGGAATCAATATTAAAAAAGAACTGAAAAATCTGATGACCTTCTACTATCTGGCCAAGCTGGATAAGAAGGTGCCGACGGATCATAAATTCATCAAAGAGCGCCAGGACAGACTCGTTCATAAGACGATGAAAAGGGCATACAAGCACGTTCCGTATTATCGTGCCATCTTTGATGAAAACGGACTTACTCCGGATGACTTCCGTTCTACGGAAGACCTCGTGAAGTTCCCTGTTATGACCAGGCAGGATCTTCGCGCATGGATGCAGTCCGAATTCGAAGCACATCCGGATAAGGTAAAGGATTGGGAGATTTTCAGCACCAGCGGTTCTTCCGGTGTGCCTCTGAAATTTGCAACAACTCACAGAGAGGCTGCCTGCATGAATGCCAACTGGATCAGAGTTCTTATGTTCGCAGGATACAGACCGTTCAGAGGAAAAATGCTTTCGTTCCTGACAACGCACTCGAAAGTAGATCCAAAGAAAGGTGACTCTTGGATACAAAAACTCGGACTTATGAGACGTAAGATAGTCCCTGAACATCTTTACGTCGGAGAGGGGATGAGAGATCTCATCAATCTTGTTAACGACTACAAGCCTGACTGCCTTTGCTTCAGAAAGAATGTATTGGTCAGAATGGCTCTTTACGCCAAGACTCACGGCATGAGCATATACAAACCGACTGTATATACACCTGTAAGTGAGATGGTGGATGAGGCTACGAGAAGACTTCTACTCGAGACTTACGGGCCGGGACTTATGGATGCTTACGGCTGTAACGAAACGGGCAGCTGCGCAGTAAGACTTCCGGGAAGTGATGTCTTCTATATTTACTCGGATACTCATGTGTTGAATATCATAGATGAAGAGGGCAATCTCGCAGATGAGGGAAGAGTCATAGGCACGACACTGTATAAGAAGGACTTCCCGATTATTAACTATGAGATAGGTGACACCGCAGTATCAGAGACTGTAGAGGGAGTCAGATATATTAAGACTATAAAAGGCAGAACCAACGATATGGTCAAGCATGCTGACGGTACGGAGACTTCCGCCACTGAGCTCATGAAGATTCCTAACGGTATCACGGGAATCGCTCAATTCAGATACGTGCAGACAGCTCTTGATGAGATTCACATACTCTTGGTACAGGACCCGGGTGACACTTCTCATACAAAAGAAGAGATAGAAGAGTTTTACAATCGTAAAGTGGAAGATCTTTACGGCAAACCTGAGTATAAACTGGTCTTTGAGTGGATGGATGAGATTCCTCCTGATGAGAACGGAAAGATGAGATGCTTCATTCGAAATATATAGCATGGATGCAATAGTAAGAAACCTTCAAAAGACCAATAACATAGAGCGCAGTACATACATATGGAATGCGATCAGCGCTACTATGCTGGCGATGCAAAGCCCTATCATCCTGGCTGTTATGACCAGGACCAACGGAACTAGTGACGCCGGCATCTTTTCTATTGCCATAGCCATAGCAAATCTGATGATGTATGTCGGCCAATACGGCCTTAGACGTTTTCAGGCATCGGATGTAAATGAGCAGTTCAGCTTCGAAGAATATCACGGGATGAGAGTCCTTACCTGTGCGGTTTTAGTTGCGGCATCTCTCGGATACTGCGTCTTCGCACAGACTTTTAAAGGATACTCCTCGCACAAGGCCGCTGCGATTTTCCTGGTATGCATGGTGAAGATGATACAGGCATACTCGGATGTATTTCACGGGAATATGCAGCAGAAGGGAAGGTTCGATGTAGCTGCGAAGGCAACCGCCATAAGATATATTGCGGAGATAATTGTATTCTGCGTCATGCTTATATTGACACAGAATCTCCTGCTGTCTGCTGCGGTATGCGTCGGAGTGTCAATCGTGCTGATGATACTTCTTTCCGTGAATGCGGGAAGCTACTACTGCGATTCGGTAAAACCGGTCTTTCACGCGAACGCAATAAAAGGGCTTCTTATAGAAGGCTTTCCCCTTTTTGTCAGCATGTTCTTAAACACTTATGTCGGCAACGCACCGAAGTATGCTATCGATAATTATCTTACGGATGATATACAGGCTCTGTTCGGATACCTCTTCATGCCGGCGTTTGTAGTTCAGATCGTAGCACAGTTTATATTCAATCCCGTTATCACATCATATGCGCATCTTTGGACTCACCATACGGAAAAGTCATACAAAGAATTTGAAAGACGCATATACAAAATGTGCGGCATAGTGCTGGGTCTTACTGTGCTGGGCCTTGTAGTAGCAGCCACGATAGGAATACCGGTGCTTTCGGCAGTGTTCGGAGTTGATCTCGGTGATTACAGAAAGGAACTCTGCATCATAATGCTGGGCGGAGGAATGTTGGCGTATGCGACATACTTCAGCACGGTTATAGCTATAATAAGAGTTCAGAGAAGCCTGATAATATGCTACGGAGTTGTATCTTTGATGTCGCTTCTTCTTTCGGGACTCTTTGTTAAGCCTTACGGCATTTTCGGAGCATGCTGGCTCTATGTGCTTCTGATGGGAATTCTTTCAATTTCACTATATATAGCGATGAAGATAAAACTTGAGCAAGAAAAAAGCAGCCTGGCTACCAAGTAAGCAAGACTGCTTTATCACATGCACATGTGGTTTGTATTACTCTACAACTATAGAGATGTTATCCAGAGCTTCATGAAGCAGATCCACTGCATCATCGAGGCTCTTTCCTTTTGTAATTACATGACCGATGCGGTGCGGGCCGACTTTAAACTTGTGAACTTCATCTCCCGGCTCATAGTCGAACTGAACCTCATAGATGTCCGGATTCGGCGCATTGTTATCTTCCTGAGATTTGATAACTCCGTCCTTATCTGACATAAGGAGCATGCTGGCGTTAGGAACGCCGTCCTGCTTTGTGGAATTAACATCGATATCGAACTCAACTTTCTCTCCTATGGCCATGCGGACAATTTTTTCGTAGTAGTCAAATCCGTAGTAAATGGAAACCAGTTCCGCCAGGCAGGTAGCACCCGATCTGCCGCCGATTTCAAGTACATAGGTCTCGCCTTCACTCAGAATGAAGTCGGCATTGATAGCGCAGTTGTCGAGCTGCATAGCTCTGACCGCTGCAATGAGCTGCTCTCTTGCATCTTCCAGAATGGAAGGGTCCAGATTGTACGGCGCGAAGTGGCCTACAGGAACTCCCGTGTCACCCTTAAAGACATAGTCGCCATGCGGAAGTATGAATTCGAGCTTTCCGTCCTGAACGAATGCCTGAGCGCCGAACTCTTCTCCTTCGATATACTCTTCTACTACGAAGTAATCTGACCTGGTGTTTTCCAAAACATAATTACGAGCCGATTCAAATTCATCTTCCGAATTGACCTTAATTATTCCGCGGCTTCCAGACGAGTCAACCGACTTAAACATAACGGGAAGTCTGAGGTCTGAAATGATATTGGCATAATTCGGATCGTCGAAAGTGACTCTTCTGAACTTAGCACTTCTTACACCGTATTTCTCATAGCACTGCTTCATAAGAAGTTTATCTGTGGCGAGCTCTGCAGCCTCTGCCGAAAGGCCCTTAAGTCCGAGCGCATCGCAGACCTTACCTATGGTAATAACGGCTACATCGGTACCGGCGGTTACGATACCGTCGATTTTTTCTCTTCTGGCAATGCTGAGAATCTTGCGATAATCCGTTGTGTTCTCATAGTAGACCTTGTCTGCAAGCTCAAAGCCCGGATAATTACCGGGAATACTTGCAACTATAGTGTATATTCCGAGTTTCTTGGCTACTTTGATGAGCGGAACCTGGTAGATTCCTGCTCCGAGAATCAGGATCTTTTTCATTTAGACTTATCTCCTTTTACTGTTTTTCCTTCAGGCGCACCTGTGTAGAACTCCCTCACTACGAATTGAGGATCGTTAGACATTCCTTGGAACATACGCCCTAAGTATTCTCCGATTAAGCCCAGGAAGATCATTATCAGGCCGGACAGGAAGAAGATACTTACTATCAGTGAATACCAACCCACGGCACTGGTCGGGGCGAATATCTTCTTTAATACTATAGCTATCGCTCCGAGTATGCTCAGAACGGCGAAGAATACGCCGACTCTGGTGGCTATTCTGAGTGGCACTATGGAGTATCCCATTATATTGGACCAGAGGCTGATGAGTTTTTTCAGGTTGTATCCCGACTGACCGTAACCTCTGTCGAAGTGCTCTACCGGAACGCTGGCGATGTTGCGAGTCGTGCGAAGGAAAAGCCCCTGCAGATGCGTGTAGTGACTCTTATACTGCACGACGTAATCTCTAACGAATTTCTTTATAATCCAGAAACTTGATGTTTTTAAATCTTTCGGCTTTCCGATCAAAATACGTACGGATGTGGAGTTGACCCAACTTCCGAAATTTCTGAACGGGCTGTGATGCTTCTGAGGATAATAACCGTATACGATATCGTAGCCTTGGTCGAAGGCCTCGAAGAGCTTCGGAAGCTGTGACGGATGCGTTTGAAGATCATCATCCATTGCGATTAAGACATCCCCCTTAGCGTAATTCAGACCCGCCATAACCGCATTGTGCTGACCGGAGTTCTGCGCGAGCTCTACGATATTTACAGTGTCGTATTCATCTGCAAGCTCCTTAAGCAGACTGATGGTCTCCCCGTTGTCGGGAGAGCAGTCATCGACCAGCACGAATTCATACGGAGTCCTGCCCATTTCTTCCATCTTGGCAGAAGTCAGCTCAACTAACTCTCGTATGGTGTGCGATGATTTATAACAAGGTACGATTATTGAATAAAGCATTATTATCTGAGTCTCTTTCACATACGTATTTCTTTCTTAATAACTCCAAAAATTGTAATATACTTGGCTTGCATATTCAACCTTGAGGACAATATAATCAAGACATGGAAGAAAAAGGGAAAAAAATAAATTGGATAATATCCATTCTGATAAACGCGGCGATAGCCGCCGCCGTTCTTTTGTTTACTCATATGTCCTATGAGACGAATGATGATTTTGCGATTTCCTCAAGAATTGTCGATGGATATCCCGAGGTTTATTTTATAAATTATTATCTTTGTCTTATTCTGACAAAGCTTCAGAATCTGATGCCTTCGCTGAATGCTTTCGTGGTATCTCAGATTGCGATGTCTTTCGTTTCTTTTGTCTGCATCCTGAAACTTGTAATGGATAACTGCAAAGAAAGAATTGTGATAATAGCTTCAGTGGCGCTTATTCTGTTTTTCTCTATAGATCATTACTCGACAATACAGTTTACTAAGACGGCTGCTCTTATAACAACAGCAGGAGCATTGCTTTTGATAGATGCACTTATCAAGTCGAGAAATGCATTCTATTACATACTGGGGGTGTTGCTTTTCCTTGCGGGATCGGGGCTGAGGATAGAGGGCACAATCGTGCCGTTCGGCTTCGCGGGAATCTATGCTATAGCTTGGATGATTGAAAACCGAGGGAGATTAAAAATCTTTCTGAGTGAAAGAAAGATTGCGATTTCGCTTGTTATGATAGTGATAATCGCAGGCTCGGTCACTCTGCAAATCGCATCACTTTGGGCCAACAACCGAACTCCTGAGCTTAAAGAGTACACAGCGTACAACAGCTATCGCTCGGATATAGTAGATTATTCCAGACTTGACTACTATGAAGATCAAAAAAGCGAGTATGAGAAAGCAGGGTTTTCGGACTTCGATATTAAGCTTATACGATCTTGGATATTTGATTATGACGGAGCTGCAAGCACAGATAATCTGAAGAAGATTATCGAGATAAGCGACGGAGCCGATAAAGAAGGCATGACTGTTAAGACCTCCGCTAAGCAGTTCCTGAAAGAGACAAAGAAGAATGTCAGAAAGATTACACCGATGGGAGCACAGTTGATTGTGCTCATGCTCTTAGGACTTTGGCTCATCCTGGCAGGAACATGGAGCAGCAGGCTCCTTGTAGTCTTAGCGGCGATGGCGACCGCAGCGATGCATGTAATGCTGTATTATGTAGAAAGACCCGCATACAGAGCATTCTATGTACCGATTATATGCGCTGCCGTATTTATGATATATGCTCTCTCGGAGCTCGGAGAACTTCCGAAGTGGAAGAAGGCCCCGGGAATTGCCATCGCTCTGATAATCGCAGTGCTCGTGCTTCCTGTATATAAGGATTCGATTAAAACGTTCCATAAGAATGAAAAGAGGATTATGTCCGATGAGTTTGTTGAGAGGCTCAAGTCTGACAATGATACATTCTTCGTGGTGGGAACAATGGAAAAGAAAACCAATCCGAGTTACCTTACTCCGTGGAAGGCACCTGATACGAGCCTTGATTCAAACTGCATGGGCGGAGGAAGCTGGGGCACCAAATCTCCGTATATTTTGGATAAGCTCTCGGCCTACGGAATACAGAATCCGATTAAAGATTTAATAGATAATGACAACGCCCGTTATGTGGGAAACAAGAATGTGAAGAATCTGACGTCATATTACAATAAATGGTACGGAAAGGACGGCCGAACAATACAATTGGAACAAGACGGAGAGATAGACGGGCTTAAGGTCTGGGCTGTTAAGAGCAAATAATATGCGAGAATCCTAATAAATTATGATCAAAAAGAGCATCTGCAAGGGTCGCAGATGCTCTTTCTTATTGACTTTTCTTAAGTTTTATAAAGGTTAGGCTTAAGAAACTTAAAGGTTTATTGAAGCCTACATTATACTGCAGTAAATTTCAGGAAGACATAACAATTATTATGTGTGAGAAACTGAGAAAGAAGGAATAATTGATGTTTAAACGTATTAACAAGACAGAAGGTGATTCTATGAATAAGGGTAGGGCATTAAGAAAAATCATTAACGTAATGGTGATTGCCGCTATGGTTCTTACTATGGTGGTTCCTGCAGCCATGCCTTCTGAAGCGGCCTCCCCGAAACTCCAGGCGAGTGCTTATGTTAAGGTAAAAAAGGGAGCTGTCTTAAGAAAGAGCGTATCTCTGAAAGGTAAGACTGTAAAGAAGCTTAAGTACAACAGCAAACTGAAAATATATCATGAAGTGTTTACTTCAAAGACCAACCCGAAAGCTGTGAACAAATGGTACTATGTTGCATCCGGCAGCAAGAAAGGCTTTATCCGCAGCGATATGGTCAAGAACGTAAAATACACTACTAAGAAGGCCTACACTACAGACGATTTGTATTACAGAGTCGGTGTAGGAAAGAAGATGAAGAGAAAAGGGATGTTCAAAAAAGGAGCATCCGTTAATGTGGTGATCCCTGCGTATCTAAAGGGATCCAAGGAGAAATGGTATAAAGTAAAAGTAGGGAAAAACTACTATTACTCTTGTGCAACTTGGATAAAGCTGGGAACCAAGCCGAAAAAGACTACTACAAAAAAATCGAGTAGCTCTACCACAAAACCGGCATCAAGCAGTACAAGCAATACAAGCAGCACAAGCGGCGGAAACAAGATAGCCGACTATACTTATCCGACTACTATCGGTTCCGGATGCCCGTTCAGCCTAAAAGGCAAGGTGACAAGCGGCGGAATCATCGAAACCGCTTCGGTTGCGATACAGAAGTCCAACGGTAAGAATGCCATATTTGTTGAAAAGGAAGTCAACGGAAAAACATTTAACATTTCCTCGGTAGATGCGGAAATAAAATTCGGCACACTGGCTGCAGGTACTTATAAGTACATTGTAAAGATCCGTGTAGACGGAAAGAGCTATACAATGCTGAATAAGAGCTTTACCGTTGTAAACTCAAAGAAAGCTAAACTAATTACGAACAAGGCGTTTGAATTGGCATGGGCACCGGGAACACCGGATAAAAAATATGAGTACAAGACAGGCAAACCGACAGCAGCCTATAAAAAGGCTCTTAATCAGGTTTATCCGAACAGAAGCAGATGGGGAGCAGCACCTAGAGTAGGTGCCAGCTGCGATGTGTTCGTAGGAACTGTACTCAGGGCCAGCGGAGTAGACACCCAGGTTCCGAGAGGACTCGACGATCAAATGAAGTATTACGCTAAGTCCAGCAGATGGAAGAGGATAAGCTATAACGGGAACAAGAGCGTTCTCAGATCCGGAGATGTAATAATCTTGCAGAGACCGGGCAACGGAGGAGCTCATACATTTATCTATGTTTCCAAGAACGGAAAGACATACCTCGCAGAAGCAGGATATAAGCAGATGTATGGTAGAGTATGTTCCGGCGGAACCAGAGACTATCAGCTCCAAGCTCAGAAGGGCAGAAAATTCTACGTATATCGCATAATTGATTGATTATCAGCTGATTATAAAAAAAGAGGTGATTTGATACAGGAGAACTTGTATAAATCATCTCTTTTTAAAAGCTTAAAAACTTGTTTTTTCTTGCTATATCACTGCATTTTTGATATATTATCCGTATCTATGGATGCACGTAGTTTTTAGTGGAGGAAGAGAAAAATGAAACGTAGATTTATAAGAGTAATCACATGCGTTTTGGCTCTCGTCATGGTAACCGGAAGCTTTTCGTTTGCTGCCGGAACCGACACGACGACAAAGCCGGCCAAAGTGCCTTATATCAAAGCTCACTGCGGATACGACTCAGTAACCGTTAAGTTTACCAAACTTAAGGAAAAAGTTGCGGGATACGAGCTTGAGAGACAGTACTACGGAGAAAAGTGGAAAGTAATAAAAACATTCAAAGCCACCGATGCTGCTTCTTACAAAGACAACAGAAATGACAAAGACAGAAAGCGCGTAGGCTACTACAGAGTAAGAGCATACAAATATGTCGACGGAAAGAAAGTCTACGGAGACTACTCTTGGACAAGCCGCGCTAAGGCCGTAAGACAGATGTATATAAAAATCAAGGTTAACGGTAAGTGGAAGACGGCAAACGGCTTCGCCGGTGGTAAATACTATACTACAAGCGGCAATTCTTACTCAGTAGCAAGAGTCAGAGACGCGTCTACCGATTACCTGAAATCTGCAAACTACACAGATACAACAGCAGAGAACTTCGTAAACGAGCTTACCAAAGCTAAGGTTGTAAAAAGAAACGGAAAGAAACGCATGGTTTGGATCAGCACATACACTCAGCATCTGTATGTGTTCAAATGGAACGGATCCAGATGGAAGATTGAGAAAGATTGGGAATGCTCTACAGGAAAGGCAGGTTCTCCTACACCTATGAGCAAGAAGAAGAAACTCAACCATAAACACAGATGGCGTCATAATCTTCCGTATTGGAACTGCTTCTCATCATGTAATGCTATGCACGGAAAATACAGCAGCTGGGAGATGGGTAAGCCTAGATCAGGCGGATGCGTAAGAAACCCTAATTCGAAGGCACAGTTCATTTATGAAAATGTCGCAAAGGGATCGCCTGTAGTCGTTTGGTAACAGACCACTAAATAAGATAACTGCTTATAATAAAGGGGCTGCCACATTTATTCAAATGAGGTGACCCCTTTTAGAATTCTCAAAAATTAAAGGTTTCGCCGAAAACATTGAATTTCTAAGGTTTCAAGCCTTGACAGCCAGGGGGGCGGTTCTTGTAAAATTAAAACAGGTTACAGAAGATTCATCTCCCTGAGATGAAATCCGAGAGGAGAAACAGTAATGATAAACGCAAAACGCTTTTGGGCGCTTTTTTTAGCGCTCGCAATGACACTGGCAATGTTCCCGGCGACGGTATTTGCCAATGATGATGAAGGGTATGACGAAGGCACGGAGGGCTCCGATTCCATTGTTGCAACTTTTGACGCCAATGGGGGAGCTTTTTCTGATGGCGAAACAACTCTGCCAATAGAAACCGATTATGACGGCTCTGTTATTTCCCCATACGAAGATCCTACCAAAGACGGTTATATTTTCGTTGGATGGTCTTATTATCCCGAACAAGGATCTGGCACGACATCTTTCTACTGGTATGATGAAAACGAAGAGTATCAAACGCTTAAGATTACGGAGAACACAACATTTTATGCTCAGTGGGAAGAGGCCTGGACTGTAACTTTCGATGCAAACGGCGGCTATTTTGTTGATCCTGAAGAAGGTACAGTCACGGAATCCGTAGTGCAGTTTTGTAAAAAAGAAGAGAAAAATTGCACCGGTCCGGCGGAAAATCCGGAGAAAGATGATTTTGGTTTTATTGGCTGGTCAACAAAGCGGGAAGGCGGCGAAGTAATAACTTTCAATGAAGATCCTTATTTTGCTCACACCGTCTATGAGGATACAGTGTTTTACGCTCAGTGGGGAGCGGAAGTCGCAGTTACATTCGATTCTAATGGCGGATATTTTCTCGGTGAATATGCAGAATTTGCGACTGACGGTAAATATAGTGTTACTGCAACCGCAGGACAGGAAACATGGAATTATCCATACGTTGAGCATAACGAAAACTATATTTTTGCCGGTTGGTATATTGATGATGATGAGCAGCTTATAGACACTTTTGAAGAAGGCTTTTATGTTGTAGATGAAGCTACGACATTTAAGGCAAAGTGGGTAGAAGCATATACGATCACATTCAATGCTAATGGTGGATTTTTTGAAGAAGATACAGGCGAAGGATACGAGAGATTAGAAAGCAAAGTAAAAAAGATTAGTTGCGGAAACACAACCGACTTCGATGAGACTCCAAGACACGATGGCAATCTGTTTTTTGCCGGATGGTCAGAATCTCCTGACGGCGGTATCATTGAAGATTTCGAAGATCATGTCCCACAGAGCAATACGACCTACTACGCTCAGTGGGAAAGTGGCTGGAAGGTAACGCTCAAAGCAGACAAAAATAACGAAGGTATGAGGTTCCTTAAAGAAGAATCGGTAATAGAAGAAGTTTCATTTTATGTCAAAAAAGGAGCCTCTATAGAGATATCAATGGAGTCGGCAAACCCGGAATACGGAATAGTGGGCTGGATCAGAGATGACGACGAAGAGTTTGAAGACGAATGGCTCAACGCTGAAATAACCCGAGATACAGTGTTTTATGCCAAGTGGGCCGCGACTTTTGAATATTTGGTTGATCCGGGAGAAGGACGTCTCCCATACAGTGAAGAATTAGGAGTATCCGAAACTAGACGCCTCGCGTTTGGTACTAATTTGAACTATTATGCAGGAAACTCGGTAGCAGTCAATGGTGAAACCATAAGAATATTTGAGACATCAAGAGAAGAAGATACTGATCCGAAATACAAGGATGAAAGCAAGGTATTTGATCGCTGGTATCTGGATGAAGCTAAAACGAAGCCAGTTCCGAAGGATTTTATTGTTGATGAAGATACATATGAATCTCTGGAGAAGGATGATCAGGGGAGGCTATGCCTATATGCCGGCTATAGCGATTTTAATACTGTGACAATACACCCGAATGGAGCTCAAGGTGACGAGGATTTCTCAATTAAGGCTCCTGAGGGGATGGCCATAGATTTGAGTTCTTGTGGAATATCAAGCCCGGAAGAAGACATGGTGCTGGCGGGATGGTTCACAGATTCAGATCATAATACTGCCGCAGAAATCATACGCTACGAAGAAGAGGACGATTATAAATTATTATTCATTCCAAGCGAAGATGTGGATCTTTATCCGGCATGGAGAGAGTACCGCGGCTCTGTTGATTTGTACTTAGACGTACCGGACGCACGCTTCTACACTGATGACGAGGCTTATTCTATAAATGTTAATTTTGATAAAGAGAAACCTGATGCACCTATTGGAATCAGATACAAATTAGAGCTTTATGACGCTTCAGACAATTCTTTCGCAAAGGCTCTTGATAATGAAGAAAAACAGTATTTCACAATAAATGAGTCAGGTGGAGATGTCATTCTCAATGGTCATGCTATCAAGGCAGCAGCAGAAGAAAGCAATATCGAGGACTATTTGGTGAAACTGACCGTCGAGGCGGTTGATGAAGAGACCGAAGAAGTTCTTGCCACTGACAACGTAAGTTGTAAATTGGTAGAGCCATATACGGATTACTTCTTTATACGAAACGACGACGAGGACGAAGAAGAGGCAGATGAAGAGGATTTCGATGACAGTCTCCTGGTCGGAAAAAACTATATAATACGGACCTACGGATATGGAAATAATTACAGCAGCAAGACACCTGATGGTGAAGAAGAATTTTCTTATAATCTTGAGGGTGTTGAAGAAGTAGAGGGCAATCTGTTCAAGATTACGGAAAACAGGGAAGAAGAAGGAGACTATTTCGAATCATATAAATTAATACCAACCGCTGCGGGAACGTCCAAGCTACGCTTCTCGTTAGTTAATGAGGAAGGGAAAAGATGGACCGAGACAATTACGGTAAAAGTAGTTGACGAAAAATATACCGTCAAACTGGAGCCGGCTAACGGTACCGATGTCACATTCCTCAGAACTCAGTCGTTTGCCCTGAAAGCAACAGGTCTCAAGAAGACCGCTGCCGGCACTTCTACAGATGCTGATTTCTCATATGAATGGGAAATAGATCCTGAATGGGAACATGCTGATTTGAATGTTGCCCGAGTTACACCGAGAGAGGACACATCCCTTGCTGATTTTGAATACAGCGGCGTTGACGGCTTTATCGATGAGGTTCCTGTAAAGGTCACTCTAAAGAAGGACGGAAGAATAAGAGCAACTTCTGTGCTTAAATTGGATCCGAGGGAGAGCTATTATAAAGTTAAAGAACCTGCTAACTTCAATAAAAAACTCGCTGTCGGAAAGAGCATTAAGATTACCCCTGAGGTATGGTATTACTCCTGTGAGAATCCGAGCGGAGAGAATGTTACGAACAGCATCAAGTATCTGCTTTGCTATGATGGAGTAAATGTTACAGGCTCGAATAACAAAGAAATTCCGAACATGGAGGATGTTCCTTATTCTGCCGAAGAACAGGAATATGACGGTGAATTCTATAAAGGATCGTTCACAATTAAGAGAAACAACGGAGATAGTGCCTGGGTTAATCTCCACATATATGATGCCAATGGCAACTGGCAGAGCGTTCATGATTTCGAGTTCGATTCGCTAAAAAGTATCGACGATGAATTGTGGGTTGACGATATTCCTGCCAAGACGTTTACGGGCAAGCAGATAAAACCGGCTCTTGAGATTGAAAACTGGTCTGATCTTAGAGAAGGGAGAGACTACACCATCAGTTACGGCACTAACATTAATGCCGGAACGGGAACGGTAACGATTACGGGTATCGGTGAATATTGGGGAACTATTAAAAAGACCTTCAAGATAAACCCTAAAAAGATTACCCCGACCGTAACTCTCTCAAAGACTTCGTTTACCTATAACGGAAAGGTCCAAAAACCAAAGGTAACGGTCAAGAACGGAAACGCTATTCTTGCGACATCGAATTACACGCTCACATATTCCAAGGGCCTTAAGAACGTCGGAGCATACACTGTTACCGTTAAGATGAAAGGTAATTTCTCCGGCAGCAAGAGTGCGACGTACAATATTCTTCCGAAGGGAACTTCTCTTAAGAAAGTTGCAGGAGCGCCAAAAGCATTTACTGCAACATGGGGCAAACAGACAACCAAGATGGCCTCTGCAAGGATTAGCGGATATCAAATCCAGTACAGCCTTAAGAAGAACTTTAAGTCCGGCAACAAGACTGTGACAGTAAAGGGCTACAAGGCGGGATCCAAGAAAGTTGCAAAACTCAAAGCCAAGAAGACCTATTACGTGAGAATCAGGACTTACACGAAGGTCGGAAAGAAGACTCTGTACAGCACATGGTCAAAGGCCAAGGCTGTAAAGACAAAATAGCAGGTACGCTTCCTACGAAGACGACAAGCTGCAACGAAAGAGACGAGCTGGAAAAATCGGCCCGTCTCTTTTTCAGACTATGAATACATGCTATATTCTTGTATATTTTTCGAAACAGGCGAAACTGCAAGAAGCAAAGATTAAAAAAAGAGACCTGCAAATATGAACATATGCGGCAAGACGAAAGAAGTTAAGACACAGGATGCCCACACAGAGCTGGGTGCTTGAAAGGTAAGAACTGGAAGATCCCTGAAGAAGAGCGATTCAAAAAGCTCACAGTTTCCAGAAAATTCGAGAGGCAGCGTAAAGAATGTCTGGATCGGATCACAAGTGAAGAAGGCGTACAGCTCAGAGTCAACCGGAGCCTTCAGGCAGAAGGAGCTTTCGCACTTTGGAAAGAAGATGGAGCCTTTCGACAATTCATGTGTCGTGGCCAAGAGAACGTCTACGCCGAAAGCGTGCTGATGGCGATCGCCCAGAACATAGATAATCTTCATAGAAGGATACAGAACGGAAAACTCGGAACTCATTTGTACGAGGTAACCTAAAGAAGACAAAAACTGAATAAGCAACGCTGGTTGTTGTGCGAAAAAAATAGGAAGCAGACTGACGACGATTGGATCGCTTGTTCCTGTCGGAGACTGTCTGCTTTTTCCAAGTTAAGAGGCTGCCACATTTATTCAAATGCGACAGCCCCTTGTTTTGACCTTATAATGGATGATTACTTCTTTGTAAGTACGATGTTATTAGGAGTGTCTGAACTCTCCAGCGGATAGTAGCTGTACACCAGGGTTCCGTCAGGTGTGAATACCAGCAGGCCGCCGAAATTAATGCTCTGGTCATTGCATTTGAGGTAGATACCTCCGTCTTGTTCCGTCCATGTTCCGGAAACATCCTCATCTGCTACATTACCTTTCCAAGTACCGTTGGACTTAATGTTGAGGTCAAGATTACCGAGAAGGTAAAGTGCGTTTCCTGATGTTGCTTCCCATTTTCCTACAAATTTGGTTCCGGAAGTCTTTTCTACCTTCACCTTATATCCTTCATCTTCTTCTTCGAATGAGATACCGTTGTCATAATCCTGCTCAATCAGGTCCTCGACTTCGTCTTCGTCAAGCTCTTCGCCGTCAGTTGCTTCGTTACCGACCTTGCTTGATTCTCCTCCGGCGGAATCGGAATCTCCGAAACATCCCGCGAAAACCATAGAAGATGCTAACAGCAAGGACAGCAGAAGAATCAACTTCCTGTATTTAATTGTAGCCATAATTTCGCCTCCTTTTATCATCTTAATTAAAGTTGTTTTTTAGGTGAAGACTATTGATAAGTATTGCAATAGCGACACCCATGATATAAAATTAATTGCTCTTAATATAGTGCAATTTCAAATGACTTTATTACGCTCAAATGAATATATAACACTTTTAAGTTTTTTATACAAGACTATTTTAAGTTGCGGATAAATGAGGTCCAAGGCTGAATATGACATTACGAGAAGAGATTAAAGACATTAAGAATAGCAAGCCCACAAGGGAAGAACGTATCAAGGAAAAGCAGGGCAAGCATACTAAGGTCGAGTTTAGGGCATTTCCGAAGAAAACGCCTTATAAACTCCTAATGATAGTTATGGCTCTTGTTGCTGCCGTTTTCCTTTCCATGATGATTTTGATGGATGCGTTTCCGGCGGATCTTACTTTCATACTTGTTGCAGTTCTGTTCGGCCTGATGATATTCACCAGTTTTATGCTGGCCAGCAGAAAAAGATGGAAGAGATTACTCGGAATCCTCTGTGCTGCGGCATTTATGGTTTTGTTTATAGGAGCATCAAGCTTTATGGGCAGAACCTTCGCGATGCTGAATAAAATCAGCGATAGCGGTACCAACGCCACAGGCCCTATGGCCAAGCAAGTAAATGTAACAGAAGAACCTTTTAACATATACATCACGGGTATAGATCAGTGGGAAGATGAGAAAGGACTGGATTTAGAAAGAAGTGACGTCAATATGATAGTGACTGTCAACCCTACCACCAAGACTCTCTTGCTTACATCCATCCCGAGGGACTCGTACGTTAAATTGCACACAGCACAGCAAATGGACAAACTTACTCATACCGGAATATACGGAGTTGATGAAACTCTTAATACGGTTGAGGACTGGCTCGGCATAGAATTAAATTACTACGTCAAGATGAATTTTACGGGTGCTAAGGATATTATTAACGCCATGGACGGCATCAATCTTTACTCTCCTGTAGAATTTGAGAGCAGCCTTAAAGGATATAAGTATGTTAAAGGCTGGAATAAAATGGGTGGCAGCAAGGCACTGTATTATGCCAGAGAACGTAAGGCGTTCGAAGGACAGGATGCGGTCAGAGTCGAAAATCAGCAAAGAGTGTTTGAAGCCGTAATAAAGAAGATGACATCCTCAACTACGCTTCTGACTAAATACGGAGACATCATGGCAGCGGCAGGTAATAATATGGCCACCAATATGCCGTCCTCTGATATGAAAGATCTCGTGAGGATGCAGATAACTGACCTCAGTGAGTGGGATGTTCAATCGCAAAAGATTGAGGGTGAATACGGCGAAGATTATGTTGCTTCACTTTCACAGGCCAATAAGTACTCTATTTACAGAACAGACGAAAAATCCGTAAATAAATGCGTTGAGAAGATAAAGAAAATAGAAAGTGAAAAGCCTGAAGAAGACGGAAATGCGATTACAAGAAATCGAAGTTTCATCATCAATGCAATTAACAGGATTATCACAAAGGACTGATTAAGAAATGAAAAAAGCTCTGATATTTCTAAAAAAGAATATAAAGAGGATATTTATTATCGATGTGGTCCTGTTTTATGCTGCCGTCGGCGGAATGGGAGCCTTTTCTGAGCCGGCTCAGGTTAAAGGCTTAAAGGTTTCCGACAGCACATACTCTTCTGTTGCCTTGGACTGGGAAGATGCCAAGGATGCAGAGGGATACAAAGTCTACAGATCGGAAAACGGAAAAGACTACGAATATATAGAATCAACCGTAGACAGCAAGTTTGAGGATAAGAATCTTACGACAGGAAAAAAGTATTCTTATATTGTTGCCGGCAGAAACGGATTTAAGACGAGCGATGTCAGCAAGAAGAATGCTGTCAGAGCAACTCCCGAACTTGATACACCTGAGGTTAAACTGGATACCAGTAAAGGAACTGTCGAACTGGAAATATCCGATGTTGCCGGAGCCATCGCATATGAAATAGTGAGGGACGGCAAAAAAATCGCCCAGTCGGAAGAAAATGTTTATGTTGATGAAAAAGCCCAGTCCGATACCGTACATAAATACGAAGTAAAAGCGGTAAGGTATAAAAAGAACCCTGTATACAGCAAGGCGAGCAAGGCTAAAAAAGCAGAGCTTCACGGAATCCAGAATGTGGAGATGAAGGCCGACACTGAAGACATCCGCATTACCTGGGACAGCAGTGAGTATTTCGATGCATATAAAGTTTATGACGGAGATGAAGAACTGGCAGACACAGCCGAAACAGAATACACTATTTCTGACTTCAGCACAGATAAAATATATGACATAAAAGTTCTGGGATACAGCACGGAGGACGACTCTCAAAGCCCGACTGTTGAAAAGAGGATTAAAGTCTTCGAGGAGGATATGGACAACGAGGGCGCCAGACAGGCTGCGTGCGACTGGGGCGTAATGATAGCTAACGATAATTCATTCGCATACGGAACAGGCAACACAGCTCATCACTGCGGGTGCTATTTCTGCGGTACTAACAGACGAAAAAAGGGATCGGGATATGAAAAAACTTATTGTTGCAATCCTTTCGTACACGCCGCATATTCACATGGTGCCGGAGACGCTGCTATGCTCAGAACCTGCCAAAAGGGCGATTCGGTCGGCATGGAGTCCAGTGATTATACTCGCTACGGAACATGGGAAAAACACAGCAAAGGCGAGGAACTCCAGATGGGCGATGTTCTGGTCGGCGGACACCATGTGATGCTGTATATCGGAGACGGACAGATAGTACATGCAGCACAAGAGGGCTGGGGGGCCGATAGCATTTGTGTTGATGATGAGGCATCCGCAAGAAAATACTACGATTTTGTAATGAGATATACAGGGACCGGCAGCGGTACGATGTATAAGGTAAGGGAAGTGGATGAAAAAGGACAGCCTATTAATAACGAAGAGACAGAAGGAAATGAATCCGAAGATGCGTAGGAATGATACAATGCATATTTGGAGATAAGAGAAGATAAAGCTATAATGATAGAGGAAATCGGGAGACCTGGATTTCCTCTATATTTTTGAAACGTAATGAACGATTATTAGCATTCCGGGGAGTATGAATTGAGCAAGAAAGAAAGTGAACTAAAATACAGAATACAAGGTAAAGGTTTTGATTTACGCCTTTATTGGACGGATTTCGTATGGGGAGGGGCGATACTCGCCATTTCAACCATCTGCCTGGAGTTATTCTACAGAATGATAGTAGATTATAACGACAAGTACGAGTCTGATGTGCGTTACTATGTGTCAACTCGCATATTAAAAGGCGAAAAGCATGACAGAATACTGACCGTGATTTTCGAGAAGCTGTATCACATAAATGAAAACACCATGGAAGCCAATATTTATATGGCTGCGGTAATTGCGGCTATAATAATTGTGAATTTCATGGCCGTAAGATTCTTTATAAAAGACGATGGATTGATTGACAGAGTTCCGAGATATTCCATGCAGGCTGCATCACTGATAGCACTCTTTACGGGCCCTATATACTTCCCCGTACTGCATGAGTGGTATTACATGCACTCCTTTGAGTCCTTTGCATGGCATTCTCCAACACAGCAGTCCATGATGCTTTTCTCGATGATAGCAACTCTGTGTTTCCTTAAAATGTTCCTTGGCTATGAGGAGAGAATATCTGCAGGATGGTGGCTGGGAACAATGGTCTTTTGCATACTGTCTGCATCATGCAAGCCGAGCTTTATAGTGGACTTTATACTTAGCGTAATCATATTCTTCCTTGTTGAATTGTTTTCGGGAGGAAGAGAAGGAATGGGAAAGAGGTTTGCAAAACTATTTGTAATGGGGCTTTCTCTGGTTCCTGCGGGTATATACACATTGTGGCTTCAGACTAAAGAGTTCGGAGATACCACGCTCAATGAAGGGGAACATCATATAGTTTATGGGCTGAAGGTTCTCCTGAGCCATGAACATGTCTTCAATGAAATGTTTTTCGGTATGGCTTTTGCGCTGATAGTAATAGCTGCAAACATTAAGAGGTTCAAAGAGAACAAATACTTCCTGACCTTGCTGATATTTCTGACGGGAGTATTCCAGTGGGGCTTTTTTACGGAAACGGGAAAGAGGGCCAATTACGGCAATTTTGACTGGGGCAGAATGTACGGAAACTATTTCCTTTCTCTAATCTGCTTGGCCTTGCTGCTTGAGAACATCTTCGCAGAAGATTCGGTTTTTCCTAAAAACAAGAAACTCAGAAAGGTTTATATAGCTGTTGCCTTGATCGTACTGGCGATGTCCGTTCTTTCACAACTGAATTACTTCAGACTGATACTGACCGGGCACGGATATATGCATTAACCACGAGCCGAATACGCAGGGATATAGACGTCTTTATCAAAGTCGACACGCATGTGTCGACTTTTTATGTGCATTTCATACCTTAAAAAGTGTCATTCATCCCATACTGAACAAAACGGGGGCATCTGAGCCTATTATATGGATAACAAAAGCAAGCGTAGTGAAGCGTATAAAAAAGGAGGACACCATGAAGATGATTATCAGATCCAAAGCAAGAAAGGCTTTGACAATTATGACAGCTGCAAGTCTTATGATTTCCGCAGCACCTGTCGTAGGAGGCAATGTACACGCAGCGACAAACACAACACCGCAATCGTCCAATACAAGTCAGTTCGCATACGGACAGAGCTATTACGGACTTCTCGGAAATCCTCAGCTCAGCGACATCCTTGTAGGAACCAATTGGATGGATGAAGAAAACATGTATGAAGACGGAATGCTTGAAGACGAAACATTTGATGATGATGAGTTCGGCGAAGAAATGATCGACGAAGACATGTCAGAAGAATCTTCCGAAGATGAGGAACTCTTTGAGGAAGAGATCGAGGAAGAAGAAATCGATGAAAATTACGATGACTCAGAGGATTTCGTTGAAGACGAAGATATTGAAGAAGTAGAAGTTTCTGACTCCGAGGATGAGTTTGAAGACACATTCGTTGAAGATATCGTTGATGAAGAAGATGATGAAGATATCACAGGCTCAGACCGTAATGATTTCGAGAACAATTGGGATGAGTTCGAAGAAGGAGATACTGCAGGCTCACCGGAGATTGATAATCCGACATCGAAAGAAGAACCGACACCGAAAGAAGAACCGACACCGAACGAAGAACCGGCACCGAACGAAGAAGTACCGGCAGAAGAACCGACAGAGGATCAGCAGGAGCCAAGTAATAATAAGGTTGAAATAAGCGATAATGATATAACAAATGCATTCAATACAGTATTCGGTATTGATAACAGCGTTGATGATCACTCTGAAACAATCATTAACAACCACCAGGAAGTAAACAACAAAACAGAAGTAAATCAGCACTACAACTACAACACAAATAATTTCCTCGGAAGATGCTTGCCTAGATACTATGACGGATACTACAGAGACGGTTATCACAGAGCAAGACCTTGGAGATATAACAGAAACTTTATTGAAGAGAAGAAGTCAGAACTCGTAGTAGTAATCGTAAATCAGATTGAAAAAGAGAAGGAAGAAGGAAGCGAGTACATTAACTTCGAAGGTAATCTTTACAAACTGGAGAAAGATGAGAAGACAGGTGAGGTTAAGGCAGTACTTCTGAAGGCTAAAGATTCACTCAATGTAGTAATCCCGTCCAGCATAGTAACTTCGGATAAGAAAGTGTATGAAGTAAGCGGAATAGCAGAAGACGCTTTCAATAACAGCAAGGCTTTGAGAGTTGTAATTGAGACAGGCGGACTGGAGGGAGACAGTGTTGTCAACAGTCTGAGAGCATCCAAGCTCCTGATAACTAAAATCTCAGTAACAGATAGCGGAGCAGAGCTGTCTTACACAGATTACTATAAGACAATCTTCTCAAAGGAAAACAGCGGTAAGTGGACAATCATCGTATAATAATCAAAACTCCCCTTTAATAAATCTATAGTCAGAGGCCCCGTAATACTCGGGGCTCTTTGAATTGAGTTATATTGTATGCGAATACATTAGCGTTTACTCTAGAAAAAAAGGGGCTTAAAGGGTATAATTATTTAATGTTTGTGCTTATTTAACGGAGGAAAAGAAAATTGAAAATTCTTGTTACCGGCGCGGCCGGATTCATCGGAAGCAATTTTGTATTTCACATGCTGGATGCACATCCTGACTATGACATAGTCGGTTTGGACTCGCTTACTTATGCGGGCAACCTGGAGACTTTGGCTCCGGTAATGGACAATCCGCATTTCAAATTCGTAAAGATGGACATTGCTGATGCAGCTGCCATAGATAAACTCTTCGAAGAAGAGAAGTTTGATGTGGTAGTAAACTTCGCAGCAGAGTCACATGTAGACAGATCCATCGAGGACCCGGGAATCTTCCTGAGAACCAACATCCTCGGTACACAGGTTCTGATGGATGCAGCAATAAAGTATGGAGTTAAGAGATTCCACCAGGTTGGAACAGACGAAGTATACGGAGACCTCCCTCTGGACAGACCTGATCTTTTCTTCGTAGAGACCATGCCACTTACGGCATCGAGCCCTTACTCGGCATCCAAAGCTTCTGCGGACCTTCTTGTAATGGCATACCACAGGACATACGGACTGCCTGTTACTATCAGCAGATGCTCCAACAACTACGGACCGTATCAGTTCCCTGAAAAACTTATACCTCTCATGATAGCCAACGCGCAGGCTGACAAACCTCTTCCTGTGTATGGCGAGGGGCTTAACGTCAGAGATTGGCTGTACGTAGAGGATCACTGCAGAGCGATCGATCTCATCCTTGAGAACGGTAGAGTCGGTGAGGTTTACAACATCGGAGGCCACAACGAAAAAGCGAATATTGAGGTTGTTAAGATTATTCTTGATCAGCTCGGTAAGCCTGAAAGTCTGATTACATATGTAACAGACAGAAAGGGCCATGACCAAAGATATGCAATAGATCCGACCAAGATTCATGATGAGCTCGGATGGCTTCCTGAGACAAAGTTTGAAGACGGAATCAAGAAAACTATTCAATGGTACATAGATAATGAAGACTGGTGGCAGAATATCATCAGCGGAGAGTATCAGCAGTACTACGAAAAGATGTACGGAAACAGATAAAGAAGGGAACAGAGATGATTAACTTCAATGTGCCTCCTTATGTAGGCAAAGAAAAAGAATATATGTCAGAGGCCATAGACAATAAGAAAATCTGCGGTGACGGAGACTTTACCAAGAAGTGCAATTCCTGGATAGAGGACAGAACCGGCACTGCGAAGGCGTTGCTGGTTACATCAGGATCCACAGCGCTCGACATGGCAGCTGTACTTTCGGAAGTGGGTCCGGGAGATGAGGTAATTCTTCCTTCCTACACATTTGTATCTACAGCCAACGCTTTTGTTCTCAGAGGTGCAACACTGGTATTTGTGGATATCAGGCCGGATACCCAGAATATTGATGAGAAGCTTATCGAGGACGCCATCACCGATAAAACAAAAGTGATAGCACCTGTTCATTACGCCGGTGTAGGTTGCGAAATGGACACTATTATGGATATTGCAAAGCGCCATAATCTTATAGTCGTAGAAGATGCGGCTCAGGGCGTTATATCTACATATAAGGGCAGAGGCCTCGGAAGCATCGGAGACTACGGATGCTACAGCTTCCATGAGACGAAGAATTACAGCATGGGAGAAGGCGGAGCACTTCTCATAAATGACGAAGCCAAAGTAGACAGGGCTGAGATTATCAGAGAGAAGGGAACTGACAGAAGCAGATTCCTTAAAGGCATGGTAGATAAATACACTTGGGTGGATATGGGATCCTCATATCTTCCGAGTGAACTCAATGCGGCATACCTCTATGCACAGCTGGAGAAGGCTGATGAGATAAATGAAAACAGAATGGCCGGCTGGAACGGATATTATGAGCAGCTCTCGGATTTGGCAGATGACGGAAGAATAGAACTACCTGTTATACCTGAGGAATGCGAGCACAATGCCCATATGTTCTACATTAAGACGAAGGACCTGGATGAGAGAGTCGCGCTTGCAAGCTTCCTGAAGGAAAACGGTGTAGGAACAGCCTTCCACTACGTGCCTCTTCACAGTGCGCCTGCGGGAGCCAAGTTCGGAAGATTCCACGGAGAGGACAAGTACACAACAAATACTTTTGAAAGGCTGCTCAGATTACCTATGTATTACGGTCTCGGGGCAGACGAAGTCGGATATGTATGTGAGAAGATAAAGGAGTTTTACTCGAAATGATGATTAAATATAACGGAACTGACAAGGTAAGTGTAAGCAAAGAAGACATTGAAAAGGCCTTAGCCATAAGAGCTGAGCTCAAGGAAGACAAGGAAGATTATACGGGCTGGGTTAATTGGCCTTCCGAAATACCTGAAGAATGGATGTCCAAGATGGAGAGTGTCGCAGAAGATGTAAGAAAGAAGTGCGACAGACTCATTGTAATCGGCATCGGAGGCTCATACCTCGGAACGGCGGCTATTATTGACGCTCTCGGCGGATCTAAGCCGGGTTATCCTGAGGTGCTCTATGCAGGAAATAACATGAGCGGTCTTTACCATGCTCAGTTTAAAGAAGTAATAGATAATCACGATGTTTGTCTTTGCGTAGTATCAAAATCCGGCGGCACTATGGAAAGCCGTCTGGCGTTCAGCATTCTTAAAGACTGGATGTATGAAAAATACGGCAGAGAAGAGACTGCAAAAAGGATTGTTTCCATCACGGACCCGGCCAAAGGCATTCTCCGAGAAGAAACAGACAAAGAAGGCTATGCAGATTTCGAGATTCCGGGCAATATCGGCGGAAGATACTCAGCCTTCACACCGGGCATTATGTTCCCTCTTGCAGTTGCAGGCGTAGATATAAGAGCACTTGTAGGAGGCGCTAAAACTATCAGCACAGATGAATCTTTCTGGTCGGAAGGACTTAAATATGCTCTCACAAGATACGCTCTTTACGAAGCAGGAAAGACTGTTGAAGTATTTGAGTACTACGATCCTTCACTCAGACTTATAGGAGAGTGGTGCAAGCAGCTCTTCGGAGAGAGTGAGGGGAAAGACGGCAAGGGGATCTTCCCTGCATCTCTTACATTATCGACGGACCTTCACTCAATGGGACAGTTCCTGCAGGCAGGAAACCAGATTTTCTTCGAGACTATTATCAACGTACTTAAGAGAAATGCCGACGTAAAGGTGCCTGAATCAGCAGGCCCTGAGCTGGCAGGAAGATCTTTAAATGATATAAATGCTATGGCAGTCAAGGGTGTTATGGCAGCGCACGCTAAAGCCGACATCCCGATGATAAGATTGGACGTTGAAGAAATAAATGAAGAGGCACTGGGACAGTTGCTGTACTTTTTCATGATGACTGCAGCAGTTACCGGAAAGCTTATGGGAATAGATCCGTTCAATCAGCCGGGAGTAGAAGATTATAAACAGGAGATCAGAAATCTGCTCGGACAGTAAAGCCCGCAGGTATATAAAAAATGGAAATAAACTTTTACCTCAGATATGTAATTATGGCTCTTGTGATAAGCGTGGGAGTGGCGGCGCTCACGACCCCGCTTAGTATACGAATTGCCAACATATGCGGAATAATCGATAAACCGAAGGATGCCAGAAGGGTTCATAAAAAACCTATTCCGAGATTCGGAGGCATGGGCATTTTCCTCGGTGCAACCGCAGCCATGATTATTCCCGCGGGAATGAATGAGCAGATAAAGATAGCGATGCTCGGCGGAATGCTTATGTACGGGCTCGGTGTAATAGACGATATTGTAGATATAAGGCCGATTACTAAGTTTATAGGGCAGTTCTTAATAGCCTCAATGGTATACAGTACCGGTATAAGAATCAGGTTCATAAGCAACTATTTCGGTTCAACGCATGTGGACTCACATGCCAATGTAATACTCGGTGCGGGCGTTGCGTATATATTTACGGTCATTTGGATAGTGGGAATAACAAACGCCGTAAACCTTATGGACGGACTCGACGGATTGGCAGCAGGCTCCACTGCAATAATGGCGCTATCGCTTGCCTATATAGCATATATACACGGAGCCCGGATCGGAGCCATGCCGGTGTGCATCGCTCTTGTTGCTGTCGCGGGAGGTTGCCTCGGCTTTCTTCCGTATAACTTCTCTCCTGCGAAAACATTCATGGGAGACGGAGGCGCCTTGTATCTCGGCTATATGATAGCGGTGCTATCGGTAATTTCTCCGCTGAAGCGAGCTACGTTTATCGGTGCAATTGTTCCTATCATGACTTTGGCGGTTCCTATCTTCGATACGGGAATGGCCATGCTCAGAAGAACTCTGAAACATGAATCCATAATGAGTGCGGACAAAGGACATCTTCATCATCACCTGATGGCTGCCGGATTCGGACAGAGAAGATCGGTTCTCGTAATTTACGGAATCGTAGGCATCATGGGAATGGTTGCGGTTCTTATAAGCAGGGAGCTGTATAAAGATGCTGTATTCCTGGCACTTATAGCGTTCCTGTATTTAAGCATCATAATGATTCCGAAGAGAAAAAAGAAAGGTATTAAAAGAATCATTACTCAAGACGTAATGGAACTTGAGAAAGAATATTTTGTGGAATACCTGAATGCGGAAAGAGAGAGAAGAAAGATAGAACGCGGGGAAATAGAAGAAACCCAAAGCGATGAAAAGAGCGAATAGTTTAGAAATCGATAACAAAAAAATATTCCTGCAGTATAGCGTGCTGTTTTGCATATTTACTGCAGGCATTTTTTGTGCGCTGATCATCTTCCAAAGAAGTTTTATGCAATTTCGAGACGCATATACCCAGGGAGTATTCAGACTGCTTGAACTGAGAAATCAGGCCGCAAGCATTGCAAAGGGCGAAGGTTTTTCTTTTTGGTCTTGGTACGAAGGAACCGGAATGGACGAGCCTCTGGATAATTTTATAGAACTAGGATTTTTCGCCGGAGCACTGTTTCCTCAGAAATATGTTGAACTCGGGCTGACCGTCGCGGCGCTATTCAGAATGTATCTGGGCGGGATAGCGTTTATTCTTATGGGAAAAGAAGCCGGGCTCAGCAGAAGACAGAATCTAATCGGATCTCTTTTGTATGTTTTTTCTGCATGTTTTATAGGCATGGCCGTAAGACAGAGCGAGATGCTGCTGAATGCATATCTCTTTCCTCTGCTGGTTTGGACTGCAGAAAGAGTATACAAAAATAAAAGTCCTCTGCAGTTTATTCTTGTTGTTGCATATTACACGGCGGTTGCAATTTACAATGCCTATATGTCTGCAATTGTCATCGTGATTTATATTCTCCTGAGATATTGGCATTATAATGACAGTTTCGACGGCAAAAAATATGCATCGACCATAGGGCGCTTTGTTCTGTACGGCGTAATCGGAATAATGCTTTCAGCATTTACATCAGTATTTTCGATAGTCACCATTCAGCGAGCATCTGCTGATAACTCGCTGGATCCGTTCGGAATCCTGTTTGATAAACACCAATATGCTGTCTTCGGAAAAATGATTCTCGGAAGTGCAACAACATATGACTATGATGACATAGGTATCCCAATTGCAATCCTCATGCTGCTTCCGGTAGCTGTGTCCAAGTGCAGCCGAAAGAAGACCAATGTTATCATGTTCATCATGCTTTTTGCTATGATGATGTTTCCGTTCTTTAACAGTATGTTCAACGGATTCAGTTACGTGTCATTCAGATGGTCATATATGCTGCTCTTATTTGCTGTATGGAGCGGAGTGGAGCAATTTGACATAACGGCATTGAGTGAGAAAAGAAATATAGCACTGGCATTCATTGGGCTGTTTGCAGCAGGTGCATGGGCTGTAGGACCGTATCTGCTCGGAGAGACTTCGATCGGCCTTAGCGGAAAGTTCTTCTGGATGGTTCAAATCATCGCAGGTTTATCGCTATTGCTTCTTTTCAACCATATAAGGAAAGCGGGAGAAATTAGTAAAAGAGCAACTCTGATAGTGCTGATTATCAGTTTTGTTTCGCTGTCTCTCGGATGGTCGGCCGGATTCTACGGAAACAGAAATAACTTTGCAGAAGTCGGGACGGTCCATAAGCAATTAGAAAAATCCACCCTGAGAGTTTCCGACCAAATTCAGGATGAAGGCTTTTACAGAGTAGATTCTGTTGATGGGATAAACAGGCACGCGGAGCTGAGGTTTCCCGCCAATGAAAACATTTGGTGGAAATCAAACAACTTGTTCATTTATAACAGCAGAATTCCGGAAACACTTACCGGCTTTAACGTCGAACTCGGGAACAGCTACGGATACGCCAGACGTGTATATATGCTGTCCAACGAAAACAGGATGGGTCTGGATTACCTGTACGGTGTAAGATATTACCTTGGGAATGACACGAAAAAGAAAGGCTATAAAGACTCGGATTACTATGTCGGTTACGGATTCGAGCCTGTAAAAGATATAGACGGAGTTAAGATATACAAGAACAAGTACGATGTCGGTCTCGGATTTGTATACGACAAAGCGATTACAGAGGGAGATTTTGAAAAGCTGGACAGCCTCTACAAAGAACAGGCATTGATGCAAGCGGCGGTAGTTCCTGAAGATGAGATGGGAGATACAGGAAATACTGTCATTACGGATGCCGACAAGCTGGAATATGACGTAAAAGATTTACCCTATGAAATCGCAAAGCAGGACGGTCTGACTGTTGAAGAAGGAAAGATAGAAGCAAAAAAAGAGGATGCAAGTATGACCATCCTTGCCAAAGATATTCCGGACTGCCAGTTGATGGTATCTTTCGATAATCTGTTAAGAAATGCCCGGGGGAATGAAAACGGCGGTTCCTATGAAATCTATGCAAGTGACGGAAAAGTAAAGAGAGAAGTTGAGGTTTTGAAAAGCCGTCAAGGTGTGGATGATCTGGTGAATCACGATCTCAATATGGGACACCATAAAGGAAATGCTGAAATAAAAATTGTTTTCGAAAGAAAAGGAAACTACACATTCGACGGAATTCATCTGTACGCAATGAGCACTTCCCTGTATGATAAGTATGCCGGGGAAGGTGCAGACAGAAGATTCAAGGTAAACGAATATGATGAGAGAAGCGTAAAAGGAACCGTTGACTCAGAAGAAGGAGGAATTCTTTTCCTTTCAATACCGGTTCACGCCGGCTGGGATGTTTACCTTGACGGAGAAAAAGTCGAGACAATAGATGACTTAAATCTGACATTTACAGGTGCCTATGTTCCGGCAGGAAAGCATGATGTAGAGCTTAAATACAACAACAGATTTGTAAAGATCGGAAGTCTGATAACGCTTTTCAGCGCTGTATGCTTAGTTTTGTTACTGCATAAGGAAAGACGGAATAAGGATAAGAAAGACCATCATTAGATTTTATAAGTTAGATATCATTTGGTATAATTACTGTGTTTGAAAAAATGATATAAAAAAGGCGGGAGGCGTTAATGCTCATTTCATTCGTGATACCCTGTTATTATTCCGAAAATACAATCGGAAAAGAAGTTGAGGCAATCATAGACCAATTTAAGCAGCGAGAAGGATATGAATGCGAGTTCGTCCTTGTTAATGATGGATCAAAGGATGGCACTTTTAAGGTTATTAAAAATCTTTGTGATAAATATCCGTTTGTGAAAGGCATCAATTTGATGAGGGGCTTCGGACAGCACAATGCACAGATGGCGGGCCTTAATTATACAAAAGGCGAATTCGTACTCGGTATGGATGATGATATGCAGACGCATCCTTCACAGGTGTTTAAGCTGATTGATAAGGCTCAGGAAGGCTACGATGTGGTATATGGCGAGTATCCTAAGTCGAAGAACGGCTTTTTTAAGAAATTGTCAAGTCAGTTCAACAAGTTCACTTCCAGAGTAATGCTCGATATGCCTAAAGAAATAGTTGCCACGAATTTTTGGATAATAAGCAGAAAAGTTCGCGATGAAGTTATTAAATACAGCAGTTTCAATCCTGTGCTGGATGCAATTTTCTACCAGGTCACCCATAATTTCGGGAGTGTAGAAGTGGAGCATCACAAAAGAGAATCCGGCAAATCCGGATATACATTCCGAAAATTGGTAAGACTGTGGCTCTCCTACTGGAACTATTCTGTCGTACCCCTTAGGATTTCCTTCTTTATCGGTGCGCTTTCTGCTACGTTCGGACTTGCTGTTACGATATGGCTGATTTACAAAAAAGTAACCGATCCGGCGTTACCTATGGGATGGGCATCCTCGCTTTGTCTGATGACATTGCTTTTCGGTGCCGTATTAATGGTACTTGGTGTTGTGGGTGAGTATTTGGGCAAAGCTATCCTCATTCTCAACAAGACACCTCAATATATAGTGAGAGAAGAATTAAACACAGAAGATAATTTGCAGGGTCAATAAGGAGCAGAGAAGCAGGTAATGGATAAATTCAAATATTTTGCATATCTGCATCTATGCATACTGATTTTCTCCATGACGGAGATTTTTGGAAAGTTGGCGGCCAACACATACAAAGCAGAGGGAATGCACAGCGCCAAGTTGTACATATTCCTCTTTCTTATGTTGTTTGTGTGTGTGTTCTATGCCTTTTGCTGGCAGAAGATTATCAAGCATTTCGAACTACACACGGCATATGCCAACAGAGCTATGTATTTGGTTTGGAGTCAGATATGGGCCTCGGTAATATTCTCTGAGGTAATTACGCCCAGAAATATCCTCGGCATGCTTATAGTAATGACGGGCGTCATTCTTGTCTCGACAGGAGATGCTGACAATGATGCCGAAAACAGAGCAGAGGAGGTGGCATAATGCATCCGTATATGCTGATCCTCTTTGCAACAACTTTTTTCACGGCGCTTTCTCAGGTGCTGATGAAAATGAGTGCTCAGAAGGAGTACAAAAGCTGGATATATGAATATCTTAACTGGAGAGTTATCCTGGCGTACGGCATTGTGTTTGCTGTTTTAATGGTAAATACCTACGCCTATACCGAGGTGGAAATAAAGTACGCCTCAATCATTGATGCCTTCAGTTATGTAAACGTAATGATATTCTCATATTTGCTGCTCAAAGAGAAGTTTACAAAAAGACAATTAATAGGGAACCTTGTAATCATTGCGGGAATTCTGGTATATACAACATAAGATGCGGGGGAAAAGACTTGCATAGCGATTCAAAAAGAAATATTGCAATAATAGGAGCGAGCTTTCTTCAGTTACCGCTAATAGAGCGAGCTAAAGAGATGGGTTATACCACCCATGTCTTTGCGTGGTCTGCAGGTGATATCGGTGAGAAGGCTGCGGACTATTTCTATCCGATCAGCATAATCGATAAAGAAGAGATCCTGGATAAATGCAGGGAGATCGGGATTGACGGCATATGCAGCATCGCATCGGATCTCGCCGCCGTAACGGTCAATTATGTGGCGAATAAACTCGGACTGACAGGAAACAGCATAGAGAGCACGGAAAAGAGTACCAACAAACACCTGATGAGAATTGCTTTCGAGGAAAACGGCGATCCGAGTCCGAAGAGTTTTTTAATAGATGAGAATACGGATATTGATACCCTGGGCATTACTTTTCCTGCTATCGTAAAACCGACAGATCGCAGCGGAAGCCGGGGCATCTACAAAGTCTATAATGCTGAGGAAGCGAAGGAAGCATATAAAGGAGCGCGTGAACAGAGCCTGGAGAAAAAGGTGCTGCTTGAGGAATTTGCAGAAGGCGATGAGTACAGCGTTGAATATGTTTCCTATAAAGGTAAGCATCACTTCCTGGCTGTTACTAAGAAGTTTACGACAGGTGCGCCGAACTTTATTGAGACAGGCCATCTGGAGCCCGCTCCGATCTCAGCGGAGTTAACTGAAAAAATCAAGAAGGTTGTAGAGCATGCGCTCGATACGCTTGAGATAAAGAACGGGGCATCTCATTCTGAAATAAAGATCGATGACGAAGGCAATATAAAGATAATTGAAATCGGAGGAAGAATGGGTGGTGACTGCATAGGCAGCGACCTGGTAATGTACTCCACCGGATATGACTTTGTCAGAATGGTCATTCAAATCGCATGCGGAGAAGAACCTGACTTTACGCCTGTGTGCGAGCCGTTCGCCGTTGAAAGCGTCTTTATATTCAATCAGGAGGATTTGGAGAAGTTCAATTATATTCAGGAACACGAACCTGAAAGAATAGTGCGCATAGCAGATATGGATTTGGACTTGATGGGATCAACAACTGACAGTTCCAACAGAGCCGGTTGCTATGTAATAAAACATAGAGACTGATCCTCAACGAAGGTATAATAAGAATCCCTTTTGCCGGAAGATATCCGACAAAAGGGATTTGTTTTTATTTGCTGTTTTGCAAATACTGTTCTATTTTTTCCACAAGTTCAGGTGAGTCGGTGAGGAACTCGGCATCTTTCGATGAAATCATATCCTCGGATATTTCGCAAAGAGCATCATAATACACGGCTGCTTTATCCCAGTTTGCTTTGGCGGAATCATCAAGTTCGGAAGGGCCTATGCCCTTTTTTTCTTGTATGACAGTTCCTATCAGCTCCGTCAGCTTTTTCTGACCTCTGTGGTTGGTATGAGACCTGCTATAAAAATCAGTTTTTAAGTCAAGACCCGTGCTGTCGAAAGCCCTTTCTAAATCGAGAGTCATACATCCTTCTCTTTCGGCAAGCTCCAGGACGCTGTTCTGGCGCAAATTGGCCATGAAGTCCTCTTCGTATGTCAGCCTGCAAGGATACTTTATGAAGATCATGTCTACATTCTGACTCCTGCAGTATTCGATAAAGTCTGTAATCAGTTTTTCTGTCTTTTTATCAAGTGGCTCCGTATCCGATGTAAAGCATTCCTCTCCCAGTGGCTTTAATTTTCTGGCCTTGGTCATAAACTCGATGCCTTTCAAAGGAGACGGCCCGTAGTTTTCTATCGCTAATCTTTCATCTATATTCTTGAAGTTAGTTGCATAGTTCGAGTGATATCTCACGAAAGGAAATGCCAGGCTGACAGGATCACCTGTGTCCATGTGTTTGCTTGCTTCTTCTGCCATCTGTAATTTCTGCAGAGAATACGGCATAGCGATGGACATAAGATACAGTGCGTGATTTCGGTTTTCGCCTGTCTCAAGGTCATATCCTCCGCCAAAGACATCAACAACTACGAGCTTAGGTTTTTGCCTGAGAAGTATATTTTGCATTGCCGGTTTCCACATGTTGCAATATGCGCCCATCACCGCATAAGGATATGAAGTGAAGCCGAATTTTTTGTATGCATAAGCGGATGAAAAGCCTGAGTAGGTAGGGCTTGATCCGAGCATAATGACATCGATGCTGTCTGCAGGTTCCTTTTTGAATTGAATTACTCTGGTCAGACTGGAGTTTGTAGGGATGCTGAGATAATACTGCAGATAATACATCGGAATTGCAAGGCAAATAAGCATCGAAGCGATTGCGATGAATCTCTTTAAGTATTCGATTGTCTTTGATTTTGTCTTATCCATTTATCTTTGCAATCCTCTAAAATCCCTTGTAAATAAATTCAGCAGCTTCATATGCAGGTCCGTATGTGCCGAGAAGCAAGATTGACATAATCAGAGCTAAAAGTGCCAGCCACTGAATAAGTCCGCAGCGCTTTTCAAGGAGCTCTCCCGGGGTATCCAGAGATGTCTTCTCCAAACGTATGCTTATGTACAGCATGAGCAGGGCTCCGAAGATGATGGCAAGATAGTGGATCTTTCTGAGACCGAGTGATTTGAGCTGCTCCATAAAGAGTGCCTTGTTTTGATCAAAGAGTATTACCTGCATCATCTGAATTGCATTCGTGAAATTGTCTGCTATGTCGAAGATGTATCCGATCAGCACGATGATAAATGTTCTTATCATTTGAAATAATTGCCACCAGGCGGCATTTTCCTTAATGTGCAGTGTGTTTCTCGTTTTTTCATATACCGGTCCGAGCATGGCAGACAGCATTATGATAAATCCGTTCCATACACCGAAGCCGATGTATTTGCTGTTAGCTCCGTGCCATATGCCTACTAGTAGGAATACGATAAAGGAAGCCACGGCGGTCATAAGGACTTTGGAAATGTGTTTGCCGACGACTGTCTTCCCGAATCCGGATGCAGCGATGCCCTTGCTGATCTTCGCAGAAAAACCGGACATAGCGATAGGATAGAAAACGTAGTTTTTCATCCAGGCGCCCAGTGTGATATGCCAACGCCTCCAGTACTCTCCGATAGATTTGGAGAAGTACGGCTGACGGAAATTAACCTCGAGATCTATTCCAAGTATACGGCAGATTCCTCTGGAGATATCTATGCCTCCGGAGAAGTCCGCATACAGCTGAAGTGCATAGAGCAGGCTGATAGCCAGCACCATTGTCCCGCCGTAAGCCTTGAAGTCTTCAGTTCCGTTTATACCGCCGTGGGCATAGTATGCTTTTATGGCAATCCAGGCCGTATCGGCCACCACCAGCTTTTTAAAGAGACCCCAAAAGATGTTCATTACTCCCTGCTTGAAATTAAGCCAGGACAGATCGTGCGGGGCTATGAGCTGATCGTGCAGCTTGGCAAAAGAGCTTATAGGTCCCTGTATTATCTGCGGGAAGAAGGAGACAAACAGCGCAAACTTAAAAATGTTTTTCTCCGGTTTAACTGTCTCCCTATAAACGTCTATCAGATATCCCGTGGATATAAAGGTGTAGAAGGATATGCCGAGTGGCAGGAGAAGATGTATCTGAGGTGCGCTTTCCGCCGAAGAGCCCATCATCGATGCTATGCTGCCGGAAAGAAAGTTGAAATACTTCAAAAGGAACAGTATTCCGAAGTTGAAAATCAGAGTCACTGCCAGCAGAGTCTTTCGCCTGCCGTTGGCTTTTTCCTTATATGCCTTCCTTTCATCCCGGGACCATTCCTCCTTCTTGGATTTAAGGAAAGCCTTAGTCTCGTCATTGATGGAATCTATCTTGCAGGCCGCAAGGTAAATCGTGATTATGCTGATAAGGATGAAAGCGCTGTATCGGAAACTGTTATAAAAATAAAAAAAGCTACTCGCAATCAGAAGAATGACCCAACGGTAATTCTTCATGGGAAAAGCGAAGTAGATTATGGCTGTAATTATTACAAAGAGAGCAAAGGGGAGTGAAGTAATAGCCATTAATCAAGCCCCTCCGATCTGTTAAAAATATTTGATTCTATTCTGCCTCTCGCGGATTTCAGAGCACCGTCTTCCCCCAAGAGGTAAATACCAGGCAGGTCTCTGCTCAGGAAAAGCGACATGCACTCATAAAGAGAGTAGGCCCCCGTCTGATGAAAAACCAGCGTGTCTCCGATACCGATTGCTTGGCCGAAGTCTGCGTTTCTGGCAATTACATCAGCGGTGGTGCAGAGACTGCCGCATATGGTCCATCCCTCGTCGGAATGATCGTCTTCGGTGCGATGGTATGAATCCGCAGGCTTGTTATTTTTCAGAAGATCCATGAAAGGTATCTGCATGCCCTGCATCTGTCCGAAGTAGCGGAGCTGATGTGAGCCTCCGTCTATAATTGCATAATTAATATCATCATTTCTCTTGGTGTCGACCACCTTTGAGAAATAATGTCCGCAAGATGCCGCGAAGAATCTTCCCATCTCCACAGTAAGCTCGGCATGCGACGCGAGCTCCCTGAGACTCTGAGCAACTTCGCCGAGCATGGCCACCTCTGATTGCAGAGCTTCTTCTTTTGACTGTATATCCCTGTCATGGAACATATAAGCAGGAAGACCCGTGCCGTATTCTATGCGGGGAAGGGCGAGCCCGGATTCCTCTCGGAGCTCTTCTATATATCTTTCAAGGAAGTTTAACTCTTTAATTATCTCCTTTGCTTTGTGCTTTTGAGTGCCGGTAAAGAAATGAATGCCGACAAAATCAAGCGCAGGGTAGCCAGCGTGGCCTTTGAGTATGCCCGGCAGGGACTTTCTGTCTATACCGAACTGACTGTTTGCCGATGCACGGACCAGCACTTTTGCCCTCATGCTGCGCTCATCTGCGGCGGAATTGATCATCTCAAGGTGGAGCAGACTTTCTGCTGTCAATACTCCTACACCGTAGTCCAGCGCCGTGCCGATATCTTCGATGCCTTTGTTAAGACCGGAGTAAATAATCATGGCAGGGTCGACCCCGAGATCCATGCATATTTTCAGCTCTCCGGGACTGCAAACCTCGACTGCCGAAAACTCGTCAGGCAGCATGGCAAGCAAATAAGGATTTGCCTTAATCGAATAGCAAATCTTTACGTCGGGCCCGAGGATCTCTACTGTCTTTTGAGCCCTCTCCCTGAACTCTCCGCCGCTGAAAACATAGGCGGGGATTTCTATTTGTCCGGAGATTTTTTCAAAGTTCAGTGATTCCATTGAGTTACGTTAATTCCCTTCACTCAAATGATGCAGGCTTAAAAATCGTCGTCCTGCAGGCGCTCTATCATTTCCCACATGGCTTCTACTGAGTCAAAGTTCTCCGGTACGAGGTCTGCTGGCTTTACCTTTACATCAAATTCGTCGCCTATTTCAGTAACCAGGCTGATGATGTCGAAGGATTCGAGCAATCTGTCTGTGACCAGCTTCTTTTCATTTTTGAAATCTATATCCGGTCTCATGTTTTCCAAGATTTCCAATAGTTGATCCATAGTCTTCTCCTTTTTTATTTAACAGCCAGCGCTTCAACTGCCTTTCTGTCTATTTTACCGTTCGGAAGGCGCGGCATTTCTTCAAGATTAAGTATTTTGCGAGGCACCATGTAAGACGGAAGTTCGGAACGCAGCGTCAGAGCTATATCTCTGCTTGATGCGCTGCCCGTGTAGAACAGGAAGATGGTCTTGGCTCCCTCGTTATACACGCACATGCAGTCGTTAAGCCCGTCTATAAGCATGGATTTTTGTTCGATCTTTTCAGGCTCTATGCGATGTCCGAGATGTTTGAACTGCCGGTCTTTTCTGCCGAGGAAGTAATAATTGCCGTCAGCGTCCTTCCTGCCTATGTCTCCTGTCCTGTATATCCTCTCTCTGTAATGCGCTTCGAGAGGATTGTCCATAAAGGCGGCTGCTGTCTGGTCCGGTGCATCATAGTATCCAAGCGCAAGGGCAGGGCCTTTGATGCAGATCTCGCCGGTATCACCGAGAGCAGGCTCCTTGTCATCCGCATCGAGAAGCAACATCTGATAATGTTTATAAGGTCTGCCTATGGAGATATTCTCATCCGCATCCACGGGATGATCTATCACATAGTATGAGCAGGAACCCGTGGCCTCTGTCGGACCGTATTGATTGATAAACACCGTGCCCGGGAATGCATCCTGCCATTTACGAAGCAGGGGGTTGGATATGACAGAGCCCGAATAAACCACGCGTCTTAGAGGTGGCAAACTCGAGGCGCCCATCTTCCCGCCCTCATCAACATCGAAGGCACCGAGCTTGGCAGGTATTTCGAGACCTGTTGAACTCCAGCACAGAGTCGTGACTCCGGCATCGGCAAGCCTTTCAATAAGCTGCACAGGCATGGCAAACTCACTCGGATCAAGCATTACAGTTGTCGCGCCGGTGATAAGAGGGAGATAGAGATCCCGAATTGCAGCTATATAGTCGAATGGTGCCTGGTTGCCTATTACATCCGAATCGTTTAAGCCTATTACATCATTGAGGCCGTCCAGATAACAAAGCATAGAGTGATGGGATGTAAGAACACCCTTAGGTTTTCCTGTAGAGCCGGATGTAAAGAGAACATATATTGGCGAACCCTCCGTTATTGTGTTGTAGGATTTATCAATTGCCTCTTCATCTGCGGGAGTCTTTACCGCATCCTCCATAAGAATAATTTTACCTTCAAATCCGAGGGCCTCTGCTTGTCGGAAATGCTCCTTGTCCACCAGCATAGTGTCAGCCTTAATAACTTCCAGTATCTGACGAAGCCTGGCGTCGGGCGCTGTAGGATCCATCGGCGCATAAAAACATCCGGACATAGCGATTCCGAGGAAACATGCCGGTGTATAGAAACTTCGGGATGCCAGCACTACAACAGGGCGCCCGATTTGTTCATTATTAATAATTGATGTTGCTGCAGACTTAGCCATTGAAAGAAGGTCGCTGAAAGTAAGCGAATTCTCTTTACTGATATAGGCAGCCTTGTCCGGAAATTAGGATGCAGCGTGATTAAGATGTTCTATGATTGTGTACAAACGAACTTCCTATTAAATACTAAAGAAATACCGTAACTATAATCTTGAGTATATTCATATTATATGTATTTTACAAGTAAACAATCAGTGATTATAATCTGCATATGGGCAAAAAACGCGCGATATCATTAATTGCTATATTGTTGACGCTATGCTTCGTTGCGGGAGCGTGGCTTCTTTTGTTTGAAGGTCGATCCGATACAGATGGCAGCAAATCGGCAGATGAAGCAAGCAAAGCTGCTTTAGAGATTATCTCCGAAGGCAGCGATGAAGTGTCTGAGGGCTCTATCGCGTCAGTAGAAAGTATTCTCGGTGATTGGATTACTGCAGACAGAGTATATTCTCATCGCGGAAGCGCAGGCTCGAATGAGCACAGCTTCGAAGCTTATGATGCCGCTATTGAGGCGGGCTCTCATAATATAGAGCAGGATGTTGTCATTTCTAAGGATGGTACTTTGTATGTATCCCATGATTTAACAGCCGCTGCAATGACAGGAGATGGAAGAGCTTATTCGGATATGACAGATGCAGAGATAGATTCTCTGACAACAAATTCCGGAGGGCACATTTTAAAGCTCAGTGAGGTCTTCGAGAAATACGGGAACAGAGTACATTACTTAATTGAGCTTAAGTCGGAAGATGACGCAACTATAGAAGCATTTAAGGATGTTATAGATAAAAATGAAGTCGAGGGAATAATCACTGTTCAATCAACAGATCTAAAGGTGCTGAACAAATTGGAAGATATATACCCGGAGATGCCGAAACTTTATCTTTGCAAGACGCAGTCTGATGTAAGCACGGGAATCAACTCCGATGTCACAGACAGTGTGTGTGTAAGCAATGGCTTGGTTTCTCAGTCTAATTGCGATGCTGTGCATGACGCCGGAAAAGACTTTTCCGCATGGACTCTCGACAGCGAATATGAGATAACGAATGCCATAGATATCGGAGCGGATTCATATTTTACAAATGATACGTCTCTTGCAATTGAGTTGGAGAAAAAGCTAAGACCGTTCAGGATAAAAACTCAGAGCGCTGACGGTCACAGCACCATATTCTTCGCATCTGATTATCAGCCGGAAGAGGGCTTCGACGCACCTAAAGATACTTTGGCAGCGTTGCTATCGTCAGCCATATCGGACGGAAAGACTCCCGACGCAGTCGTAATGTGCGGAGACTATACAAATGAGCACGGACTATACGACTACCAACTTAGTCCCGATGATTCAATAAACGAGATTAAAGAAGTCGTGAGAGAAGCGGCTCCGGAAGTGAAAGGCAGCAATATGATTTTCGTACAGGGAAATCACGATGCTATGGGTGATTTGATTTCACAAAGCGGACTTCATGAATATGACAACTATTTGATATATGTCTTAAATACAGAGGAAGACTTCCCTTGGAGCCAGGGGAAAACAGCCGGCAGTTATGACAAGGTCAGTGCTGCAGCAACAGATATGAAGGAGTGCTTCGACAAACTAATTGCCGAAGGGGAGACCAGACCCGTGTTTATTGCAGGTCATGTGCCGCTACACTACTCCGCACGCACATCATCCAGGCACTCTACGGGAGATAATCTATACTCATCGCTCATATTTGATGTCGTAAATGAGGCGGCCGGATCGCTGGATATAATATATATGCACGGACATAATCACAATAAAGGTTGGGACTGTTATATGGGTGGTGCCGCTGCATACAAGGCGGTCGGTGACGAAATCATTATTCCGGTGTTTCATGACGGAGACAAAACAACAGATGATTTCGAAGAAAAAACATTGAACTTCACATATTTAAACGCCGGATATACAGGATATTATATGAACTGCGCCGCATCAGACTATGACGGCGAATCATATAAAGCGGCAGATGAGACACTGACGGCTACGGTCTGCGAAGTCTACAAGGACAGAATTGAGATTACCCGTTATGATACGGAAGGACGACATGTTCTCGGTGCCGCCGGAGAAGCCAATCCGTATAAAGACGGAATCGACAAAGATATTATAGGACAAGAGTACTACAGCAAAGAAACTGAAAGTCCGGCGGTAATAAAAAGAAAAGATGTAAAAGAAGAAGCACTCGATGATGCTGCGTAGAGTATAATAAGAGGCATGGGAAAGAAAAAAGGAAGAGTCGCGATTATAAGTCGCGAGAGCAACAAGAAAACAATAGATGTAAGAATGTTGGAGGAGGAGCTTCGCAGACGCGGAGTTAAAGTGCAGACTCTGTGCAAACTTCTTACTAAAGATAAATCTATTAAGTCCCTCGGATATATCGGACATGTAATCAAGCAAGAGGCAGCTATACTTCGTGCAGATGTTGTCGTACTTGATACATACTGTATACCTGCCAGCATGATTCCGCACGGAAAGGGAACTAAGATTATTCAGATGTGGCATGCTTTGGCTGCGATTAAAAAATTCGGCTGGCAGACAGTAGGAAAGAAAGACGGCAGCAGCGAGAAGACGGCTAAACTTATGAAGATGCATAAGGGCTATGATTATGTTATAGCTTCAAGTGACATAACTGCAGAGCATTTCAGTGAAGGATTCAGGACAGACAGATCTAAAACAGTTAAGCAAGGACTTCCTCGAATAGACTATATAAAAAGTGTATCTTCAGGCAGTTTGAGGAGCGAGATACAAAACCGAATATACGGAAGGTATCCGTCACTGGAAAAAAGTGATAAGAAGTTGGTGCTCTATGCACCTACTTTCAGAAGAAATTCAGATGTCAGCAGTGACATCGCAGCTCTGGCAGATGCAATAAATTACGAAAATTATAATCTTGTTGTGAAATTGCACCCGGTTTATAGAGGGACGGATATATCCGATGGATATCCGAACGTGATATTCGATGATGACTTCAAATCCTTTGATTGGCTGTCTGTTGCGGATGTCATAATCAGTGATTATTCATCTCTCGTAGTGGAGGCGACGCTTGCAGACAAGCCGCTGTACCTGTATACATTTGATATTGAAGAATACATTGCAGGCACCGGCCTTAATACCGACTTCAGTAAAGAGCCTATTGCTCCGTACGTGTTTAAGGATCCGAGCGATCTGGCGGCCGAGTTGGATAAACCATACGACATGTCAAAGCTGCATGCATTCAGAGACAGATACATAGATATCGATATCGGGGAAGGTGAAGGCAATTACTGCACTGCTAAACTGGCAGATTTTATAGAATCAGTTATCTAGCCAATACAGAAAGTGATATATGAGCACAAATAAAAGAGACAAGAAACGTTTAAGCAATAGATATAAGAGGATAAGAGCAGTTCTGTTTCTGCTCTTGTTTGCTGTTATACTCATAACTCTGTTTTCGGAGAGAGAGCTGTCAGGCTTTGACAGGTCTTCTATGAAGGAAATAGGTGACCCTAACGCAAAGGTTCCCGAACTGAAAGCAGAGGGAGCAGAACTATACTGCGTCAATATGGAAGAGGCGATATATCAGAAGAATGCAGATGAAAAAATCGATCCTTACAGCATAACCAAAATCCTTACGTGTTATATAGCACTTGAGAATTTGGAACCTGATGAAATGGTTACCGTCTCGGAACATGCGGCAACACCGCTCGAAGACGGTACGACAATTTGGCTCAAAGAAGGTGAGAAAATCAGCGTGAAAGATCTTCTCTACGGGGCCATGCTTGAGTCCGGAAATGATGCAGCTACTGCCTTGGCGGAAGCAGTTTCCGGAAGCGAAGAGAAATTTGCAGATGTGATGAATGAGCAGGCCAAGGAATGGGGCTGTGAGAACACACATTTCGTAAATGCCAACGGATGGAAAAATAAGAATCACTATACGACAGCACACGATTTCGCTATCATAACTGCCAGGTGTTTTGAAAATGAAGAACTGTGTGAAATCGCAATGACGGAGGAATACACTTCCGATGCTACCAATATGTCAGAGGCCAGGACTTTCGAGAGCCACACTTTAAGCGGGAAAAAGATAGAAAACCTCGTCGGAGGAAAGACAGGCGGCTGGACGAGCAAGGATATGTCCTTGGCGGTTAAGTTTAAAAAAGGCAACTTGGAAGGGGTCGTAGTCGTGCTCAGAACCCCAAAGAGAAAGAATGACGTCAACAAGCTGATTGCTGTCAGTCAGGACCTTACTCCCGGATATACGGTGACGGAAGAAGGCTCTGAAGTATGCGAAGCGAGGGTGAAAGGCGGAAAAACAACAAAGACCAAGCTGTGCGCATCGGAAACTATTAACGCATATCCGAAAGATCACAAACGAAAAGGTATTAAGGTAAAATTTGACAGAGACAAGATAGAGGCCCCTGTCAAAGCAGGTACGGTAGTCGGTACATATACCGTGTATGAGAATGAGGATAAGCTTCAAACGGGTAAATTGATGGCTATGGAAGACATAGAAAAAGGATGGTTCCCATCAGCTTTCTATATTTCCAACAGAACAACAGCCCTGCTCGGAGCAGTCATTATTCTCTGGATGTTACTTCTCGCTGTTTTAAAAAGGACGAATATATAAATGCAGAGGATATATAAATACGATAACGTAAAAGCCCTTCTCATTTTCCTGGTAGTGGTAGGACACATGACATCTGACTATGTGTCCGATTCTCATTTGGTGCGCTGGGTTACTCTGTGGATATATATGTTCCATATGCCGGCGTTTATTTTCATTTCCGGTTTGATGCATAAACAGTATATTACAGAAGAGAGAGCATCGCTTGGCGCTAAAGGTGAGACCAAGTTCCGTGCGGATAAAGCGTTGGGATTCTTTTTGTGCGGATATGCATTAAAAGTCTTTCTTCAGATTTCAAGAACATGGATGGGGCAGAATCCGATCTGGTACTGGATAGAAGAGGGCGGCATTCCGTGGTATCTGTTTGTTATGGCAGAGTATGAGCTTCTGTTTTATCTGCTGAGACGAATTGACGGCGGCCGGGAAGGCAAAGGCCTCAAGCCGTGGATGGCGATAACGGGAGCCTTTGCTATAAGTGCGGTCATAGGTTACTTTCCTTCAGTCGGGGATGTTTTATGTCTCTCTCGCATGATTAACTTCCTGCCTATATACATGCTGGGATATTACATGGATATGAGATCGTTCCTGGAGTTCATAGATCAGAAAAAGTATAAAGCAGCAGGTGTTATAGTGATTATACTATCCCTGGTAATATGCTATTTGCTGCCTTGGGGCGGATACAGTCTGCGAAAATGGTTTACAGGCAGAAGATCATATGAATTTCTTTCCGACTTTTTCGGAAGCTACGCTATAACTTTCGGCTGGGCTATAAGACTGGCTGTATGGGCCTTTGCTATACTGCTCAGTCTGGCGATTATTGCAGTGATACCGAATTGTGACCTCAAATATATAACGACTGTCGGAGCAAGCACTTTAAACGTTTATTTCTGGCACAGGCCTCTCTGCTATCTTTTCAGAAACTGGGCGGTACTGCCTAAACTATGTGTGCTTTTCGGGGGCACATATGATGCGTCGGCTGCGGGAACAGCCAAAGGACTCGCATTTGGTGGCAGCCTATGGTCCATGACGGCAGCATTTATAGTTTATATTCTCATCGCTGCTGCAATGACGGCTTTCTTTAGTCTGAAAGTGTTCGGACATCCGTGTAATGATTTGATGATACTTGCGAGAGTAATTGCCAGAAAAGCTGCAAAAAAGCAGTAGAAATCTATTGATTTTTGAATGCTTTCATATATAATTAGTGGGCGCGTCAATTCGGGCGTGCATACCTACTGCGCAGGGAGAGCCTGCGCCGATTATGACCACAGGAGGTGTCAAGATGAGAGATTATGAACTTCTATTCGTGCTTGATCCTAGCCTGGATGAAGAACAGAAAGCCAACCTCGTAGAGACAGCTAAGTCTGTAATCAACAACGGGGGCGGTGAGGCCGGTGAGGCTGATGTATGGGGTGAGAAAAAGCTCGCCTACAACATCAATAAGAAAAGCACAGGCTACTATGTAGTTCTTCCGTTCAAGGCAGATGCCGAGCTTCCTAAGGAGCTTGACAGAAGACTCAGGATTAACGAAAACGTAATGAGACATATCATCGTCAGCCAGGACGAGGAGTAGCAGAAAGGAAGGACCGGATATGAATAGCGTAGTACTTATCGGAAGACTTGCGAGAGATCCGGAGCTCTCCTACACGCCTAACACGCAGACTGCAGTTACTCGTTTTACTCTCGCCGTCGACAGACCGAGAAGACAGGGTGAGGACCAGGGCGCAGATTTCATCCGCGTAACCGTGTTCGGCAGACAGGCAGAGACCTGCGACCGCTACCTGTCCAAAGGCAGACAGGCAGCCGTACTGGGCAGGATCCAGACAGGAAGCTACAAAAACAGAGAAGGTGTCACAGTGTACACGACTGACATCATTGCCGACAGAGTCGAGTTCCTCGGCGGAGGCCAGGGCGGACAGACAGGAGCATCCCGCACTACTTTTGCAGGCGGTATGGACAGCCCGTCAATGCCGCAGGCTATGGCAATGGACGAGCCAAGTGCAGCAGCAGACACACAGGGCACAGCGTTCAGCGCACCACAGAATGATTTAGGCGGTTTTGACGATATGCCGGATTCATTCCAGGCCGCTGAGGATGATATTCCATTCTAAAAGAAAGGAAAGGCACGATAATGGAAAGAAATAGCAGACCAAGACGCATGAATACTGGCATGAGAAGACGTAAAGTCTGCCAGTTCTGCGCAGATAAAGACAAGAAAATCGACTACAAGGATGCTGAGACTCTCGGTAAATACATTACTGAGAGAGGTAAGATTCTTCCAAGAAGAGTAACAGGCACATGTGCAATGCACCAGAGAGCTGTTGCTAAGGCTATTAAGAGAGCCAGAGTAGTCGCACTGCTGCCGTTCGATGCGGATCAGTAGAAAGATGAAGACAGGCCGGTCCGCAAGGGCCGGTTTTTGCATTTAGGATTTGAGAAATTGCTGAAAAGAATATTCGAAAAAGCAAAACTCAATAAGAATCGCCGCAAAGTTCAGCGTATCACAGGCGTTCCTGAGACGGATGAGCCCGTTGTGCTCCAAGAAGTCTTCGAGTCTGTAGAGGAGATGGAGCGCAGAAACGTCGGTAAACCGAAAAAAGCTCTTAAGGGCAGCAAAGGTGAACTGAAGAAAAAAGCTCCTGAAAAGCTGAAGGCCAAGCGGCGCAGACGCATAAGCAAGAAAAGGCAGATGAGGCAACTCATAAGTATGATGGCGTTGTTCTTGTTTACTGCTTTTGTTGCTGTATTTTTGATGCATGAACATTATGTAAAGTACCCGGGAATACTGGAAAGAGACACAATTCGTCTTATGGGGCGCGGCAAGGATTACATAGCGTTGAGATGGGATGAGCCCAGAAATACTGAAGAGTATGAGATTTATTATAAAGAGTATATAAGAACTGAAAATACAGGGCACGATTCAGAGGACGAGGAATTCGAGCCGGATGAAACTTGGGAGAAGAAAACAACTACGGCAGGAGAATTTCAGGTTAGCGACCTAAAGGAATCGTCGTATTATGCCTTTGTGCTCAGGGCTCGCAATGAATATATGGACGGCAGATACACCAAGCCGAGAATATTCTCAACCAAAAGAACTCAGAATCTTAAGGTGGATAAACATATAACCAAGCTTACTGTGAATGAGCCGTTTAAGATAGATGCCAATGCAAGCACGGAATTGGAATTCGTGTCAAGTGATAAAGAAGTAGCGGATATTGACCCTAGGACGGGAAACATTGTACTTAAAGAAGCCGGCTTGACAGAGATTACTGTCAAGGCCAAAGAGGACAATCAATTCACAGCTGCCACTGAAGTAGTGCAGCTTGAGGTTATAGACTCAGCGGTTGTTCCGGCAGGAGGTGCCTCTGCATTTAATATCTATCATCTCTCTCCTGATAACTGCGAGGTGGTGAAGACTGTAACGGGTGCAGGCGGAGCTGTTATCCCGCAGGGACTCGGATACGACGGAGATAATTATTATGTTGTATTCGGTATGGGAAGCCCGAATCGTATAGTTCGTTATGAGGTTGATGGCGAGGGTTCAGATGTTTCAACTCCGAGAGTAGACCTCGGAAAACCAAACGGATTTGCTTATGCTGATGAGAATAAAACAGCGTATTGCGTAAAGGGCTGGAGCAGCAGGGCCGTAACGTATGAGCCTGAGACAGGTGCGTACAGTGCCGTCAGTCTGCCGTACGGATGTTCCGGAATCGGATATGACAGAAAAGAAAAGTTGCTCATGAGCAGTTCCAGAACCGTGATGGCGGCCTATGATATCAGCAACGGTTATTCCGTTGAGTATACAACCGGAGTGGTAAGACACTCGGGTAAGACATATACCCAGGACATCGGTGCTCACGGAGGCATAATGCTGAGATGCCTGTCCGGCGGCAGCAAGCACGGAACAAATTACATCGATTTGTACGATATGAAGCACGGAAATTATTTGGGAACAATTACCTGCGACCTCAGTGAGGTGGAAAGTGCAATCGTAAACAAGGACGGATATCTGGAAATACTCTCCAATAACAGCGGATCTCCTGACTATATCTGGAGGACTAACATTAATATCGACAGCATATCCGAAGGGCTTCCGGCGGAATAGCTGAAAAAGACAATAAATAAGAGGGGCGACTCTGAATGTGTGTGAAATGAGACATTGAGAGTCGTCCCTCATTATTTGTTTTGAGAAATAATCCTTCACGGAGTTTATATCTTTACATCATATCTTTTACATTCAGCGGTGTTTTCCAAATGTACTCACTGAATGATCCGCCGTGATTTACTAATAGTTCCACGTATCCTTCATTGTTTACAATAACGCTCTCGAGTTCTCCGAGGTATACGGCAATGCTTCCGAGGTATTTCCCGTCTTTGGCTCTGTATACATCCAGATAGTTCTTCCCGAACTTATTAGGACCACTCATGGCGTGGAAGATAAATCCGCCGTATGCTCCGCAGTCCTGAACATAAGATCTTCCGCTGTGATAACACTTATCAAATCTTTTCTCTTGTTTGAATTTTCCGTTAGAATTGTATACGCGCACACATGTGGTGGAAGTAGCATATATCTTATTGGTGTATTTATCATAGGAAACACCTGATGATGAATACGGCGTTCTGGCAGTTCCGAATTTATTTGTCTTCGGATTCCATGTGTATATTTTCTTTTGAGATCCGCAGAAGATATAGCATAATCCTGTCTTCGGATTCCACGTCATTGCATTAGGCTTTCCGATGTTATAAGGAAGCTTGGTTGCTTTGACTCTCTTTCCGGCAGAAGAATATGTTACGATACTTTGACCGCCGCCCATTCCGAAAAGCACATAGTATTGCTTTCCCGTGTATGCCAATCCCTGAGGAACCCAACCGTTTGCGAAACCCGTAACTTTAAGACTCTTTTTGCAATTCTTTTCATCGAATGTGTATACGAAGCGTTCTCTTCCGCCGTTTGTAGGTCTGGCAAGCAGCTTTCCGGCGATTTCCTTCTTACCTTTAATCTTTCCGAGCGCATTAGAAAAGTCGAGATAGTCACCACTCATATAAGCGTTAGTTTTACCGACTTTTATCTTATACCAAGTGGTGCCGGAACCTGCTGCTTTGGCAGGAAGATAAACCGTAACTTTAGTTCCGAAGTTAGCGGTTCCTTTTCTGTTCATTGATGTTCCCGCACCTGATCTGTAGTTAAGATCGTCTGTAGTGGTCGCTTTGGTGCTTTTGTAACCTGTAATCTTTACAAAGTCCGCTCTGATATAGCCTTTCTTACCGCCGCCCTTTACGGCATACCAGCGTGTAGAAGCGGAAGTGGAAGTCCTTGATGTGAACACTTCCTTAGTGATTGTGAGCTTGGTACCGGATTTTACCGTACCGAGTGATTTGGTTGAAGTGCTCGCACCCTTTCTTACGTTAACGGAATCCGTAGTTTTTCCGGTAGCAGTAGGTGCCGCGTCAGCTGTATATGCCTGGTTTGTCATCGGCAGAAGCGGAAGCAGCGCATATACACAAAGAACAACGAAAGCAATGCCCAGCATTCTTTTAATAGATGACATTCTCTTTCCCTTGTTCGGATTGTAGTCAAAGTTCAAAAGTTCAGTTGATTCGAAAATCTCGTTCATTTTCTGTCTCCGTTATCATAATCTCATTTCTCACACATGCATCTCAGCGCTTGCGCTTTCACGATGCTCCTTGATTATATGTATAAGAGAGATAACAAACTACAAACCTTAACAGTCAGTAATCTTACAAAATATAAAGGTTTCAGAGATTTTTCACATAATGGTCACTGACTGTGATATATAATCTTGCCATTATGAGAGATATTATATTTTTATTTACAACTTGGATCGCGAGATTGCATGAAGATATCATCGGGATCAACGACAACGGCCAATACAATTTGACCGATAAACAACTTCACTTTTGGGTTATAGGGCTTTTCGGAATGGCATTGATACTGGTGCTCCAACCTATATTCAAGGGCCTTGCGGAAAATGACCTTACGCTTATAATCACATGGATTTATGTGTTCACAGTTGTACTGGTCATTACATTTGCCATAGAACTAGGGCAATGGTATACGGGCTCCGGAGTAATGGAAAGTGAGGACGTTTTTTACGGCATCACGGGATTTTTGGTTATGTTCGTAATATATGCCATAATAAGAGGAACGATTCTAACCATTCGCAATATGTTGCGAAGAGATGACCGAGATAGAGTTTAGGCTGTAAGCGTTATAAATAGGGGACATGGGATGAATATTCATCAAGAACATTTATTGGAGATACTTAAGGAAGTGGATGATTTCTGCAGGAAGCATGAGATCACCTATTATTGTGCGGGAGGAACCGTTATCGGTGCCGCCCGGCACAGGGGCTTTATTCCTTGGGATGACGATATAGATATCTATATGACTCGTTCCAATTTTTTTAAATTTGCAAAAACTCTGAGCGAATACGGTCCCGAAGACAGGGTGCTGGAGTTTTACGAAGCTAATAACGAAATGCAGACAACGGTTCCGAGGTATCATAAAGAGACGACTACAATGTTCTGCCATTACAATCTCTTCGGACGTTCTTCTGCTGGTACCAGCATGGATGTATTCATACTGGATCCCATACCTGACAGTGTTGAAGAAAGACGGAATTACATTGCCAAACTGTATGCATACAGTGATTTGATATCACCTACTCTTACGTATTCGGACAGACTTCCTACAGAGTATTACGAGGTATACGAAAAGTACAAGAAACTGGCTGAAAAAGAGGGACGTGCACGTGCGGTTGAGCTTATTTCCGACGAGATCTTTAAATATGATGAGTCTGAGTGCAGCTGCTATTGCCTGCGATGGGGCTCCGTTCCTTTAATTTATCCAATAGATGCAATCGGGAAACCGATTTATTTAAAGTTTGAAGATATGGAGATTCCGGTTCCGCAGGATTGGTACAGGTATCTGACAGTTCATTACGGTTCGGATTGGATTCAAGTTCCGTATGAGGAAGCTCAGCAGGAGCATTTAAATATTCTCAGATATGACATGAAATATGACTATTTCTATGACAAGAGAGATGAAGTATATTCGCAGGACTACCTTTTGGATTTACATTATCGCTGGAAAGATTCTGCGCTCCGGCTCCAAAAGCAGATGGATGGTATAAATTCGTTCCTGGAAGATACTCAGAACGGTATATGCAGAGCAAATCTGGAGAAGAACCTCGCAAATGCAGGTGATTCACCGGCTGACTTAGTTAAAGAAGAACGATACGAAGAAATACTGGAATTATATAAACCGTATCTGGAATTGCAGACGAGCAATGCATATATGGGGCAGAGAATGAGGCACGGATCACAACTGCGCTGGACGTTCCCTATCGTAATGCCTATCTCTGAAGATGAAAAAGAAGCGATATTCACATCCCTTCTTCATACCGGAAAAGTTCGAATGGCAGAAAAATTGATAGGGGTCTTTGAACGCGCCGATTGTGCGACAGAGGCAGTAGCTAAAGCTTCGACAATAGTTGATACAATCAACACGGCTTCGAAGTATTATTATTACGGAAATGATGAAGAGGCTGAAAAATCAATATTATCAATTGATAATTGGAAAGAAATACCGTCACTCAGCGACATTAAATGGCTTTGCGAAGCGCGAGAAGGAATGAGTGCTGAAAGAGCTGCTGATCTTGAGAACTCTGTAGTGAACGGTGATGCTTCCGATTCACAGCTTAAAGCACTGGGCGATTATTTTTGGACAGAAGGAGAGATGGCGCGAGCCGAAGAAGTTTACGTTGAGCTGATGAAGACTTGCAGAAACGGGCTCTTTTGGATGGATATCCACGATAAAGGAGTGGATATAGATCCGATTCCGACCAAGAGAGTTACACCTTTTTCAGACACTGAGCTTACCGGTACACAGAAGCAGTTGCTTCAGGAAATTGCCGAAATATGTGATAGGAACGATATTCGATATATTCTGCATCCGACATTGGCCAGGAGAATATATTTGACAGGCAATATCGGATACTTCGGAAATAAAAGAGAAATCTTAATGGATGCAGAGAATGCGCTGAAGTTCATGGCGGCATTCAAGAAGGAGATGCCTGAAAAGAGAAAACTGTTGTCCTGGGCTGACGGAGATGACATAAGAGATTTCGCTCTTATATACATGGACAGCGAGAACGTATTCTGCGATTTCCGGAGACTGGAACAATGGCGTGGTATGGGAATTCATATCACAATAAGAATTCTTCGCAGAAAGACAGGCTCTAAAGTATACAGAAAAAGTATTATGTACGATGAGTTCTGCTTGAATCTTCTGACAATGGAAGCGGTAGATAAAAAGAACTTGCAGTCAAGAAAGAAGAAAATGGCATACGCGGCGCTTCATGCTATGCCTTATAAAGCCAAGGACCATTTCAAGCATCGCTTGTTCAAAAGAAGTGTAAAGAATGAGCTGCAGAGAACAGAGGGAGATTTTTACTACTATACAAACCTTAAAGGCGTCAAGCCGAAAAAGCATAAACTGAAAAAGGAACTGTGGGATAAGACCGTCTTCGTGGAAGCTGACGGTGTAAAATATTGCGTTCCGGAAGCAATGACAGCTTCATATATTTCGAAAGAAGTTGAACTATCGAGCATGAAACCGATAGTCTCCAATTTCATATATTACAGTGATAAAATGAGTTGGGACGAGATACTTCCTATAATAGATGAAGACAGATACATATCTTTAAGTTGGAATGATTATGCGAAGTCGAGAAAGAAGTATCGCAGCCTTACCGAAAAGACCGCTCGCTGTTGGAGAATGGTCTTAAAGGAGGGGGAAGAACTGGAGCTCAAGGAGAATTCCGCCGAAATTGTTAAGGTCTATAAAGCAGCCGCTGAAATCGGGGACTTGGATAAGATTACAGAGGTTATCAGTTTTACGGACGCTACTATAAAAAAATATGAGGCCTACGATGTCCCGGTATATCTTGAAAATGATTTGCGGAAATGTTACGAAGACTTCCTCGACAGGACAAAACAGAAGGCTTTTAAAAAGAGAATGATTTCACTTTGGGATAAAGATAAATCGGAATACTATAACAATGCATAATAAAGGAGCAAATATGACAGTGAATAATGCTCGGATTCAAAAGGCATATAAAGATTACTTATACACCAGAAATATGATGGAGACGGACGGAGATGCGGGTCTTGCGGATCTGGCTTCGACGTCTCTTCGTTTTTTGAAGCAGCACGGAAGGCTGGATAAACTGGAAGAAACAGGCGAATCAGGCGGTTATGCCGTAAAGATAAACGTAAATGTCGGTGGTGAAAATGAACCGTGGCTTTTGATGCATGGGAATAACGGCTCGTTGGAAGGTGCATTCAGATGGGCACTGCTTCAAAAGACCGTACCTTTTGCTGTTATGAGAGTGAGCGGCGGGGAGAGCCCGCTGAACAATGCCGCCGGAATTGACGGAGACCTTAGCCCGAGAGAAGCTGCGGTAAGGACTGCCGAGAGGTTTTCGGACTATGTGGTCAGAGCAGGAGTTCCGGTCGGAGCGGCAGCTGAGCTTTATCATCCTGCTTTTTCGAAATCGCGTATGGATGTGGCATTTACGGTGTCCGCAACCCCCGCTGTTAACATGAGAAGGGGTGATGCTGCTCCGGATGACTTGCTGATGATAATAGAAGATGCAGATGAGGGAAACGATACAAGCTCTTCGGCGGGATTTTTCAGAAAAATTAATCGGCTGTTCTCACTGGGGGATGCCAAGAGAATGATAAAAGATATCAGGCCGGCAGAAAACGGAGGTTTCGTTTTCAGGCTGGGATCTGAATATGCTGAGGTATTTGAGTATGCCGCCAAATCCGAGGGGTTGAGATGTATTGCATATGAGGAGCTTTCAGCTGAGCCGAGCGAAGCAGCAACTGATATGAGTAACGTAAATGCTGATAATTTCTCGAAGCAAGTAAATTTAAAAACTTCAGGTGAAAAGAAGTGTGATTGGAAAGCAGGATATATTACAGCGCCCGACAAAGAGATTGGCTTCTCCGAGGGAATGAGGCGTGTGGCAGAAGATTTGAATACCTGCTCTGCCAGAGGTTTGAGTGAAAGATTCGATTCAAGCATAGGAGGCGGAACGGTTTTTATGCCGCTCGGCGGAAAAAATCAGCTGAGTCCGATGCAGGCTATGGTCAATAAGATTCCCGCAAGCGGAGCTACGGAAGATTGCATTGTCGCGGCATGGGGAGGAAATCCGTTCATTTCCGAAGAATCACCGTATGACGCAGCTTATCTGGCAATTGTTGAGTCCGTATCCAAACTGGTGGCTACAGGAGCCTCGTTCAACGAGATATATCTTTCGCTTTACGGAAGGTTCGGATCAAAAGAAAGAGCTAAAGCTGCACTGCTTGGAGCTTTCGAAGCGGAGATGGGACTTGCAGTACCGGCCATAAGCGGAAGTCAAGAGATATCCGAGGATGACCTTTCGGATACCGTTATTTCATTTGCAACTACTACGGGAATTGCATCCGAACTTATCTCCCCGGAGTTTAAAGCTCCGGAACATAAAGTGGTAATGCTGACTCCGAAGATAGAAGAAGATGAAGAGAGCGTATATTACGGCCTCCCGACTCCGAACTCTCTTGTTGATCTGTGGCGTAAGGCATATGAGCTTATAGTAAACGGAAAAGCGGTAGCTGCATATGCTCCCGGAATCGGAGGCGTGGCAGAGGCCATTATGAAGATGAGTTACGGAAACGGAATCGGCTTTGAGTTTAATTCCTCGGATATCGACTGGGGAGATGATGCCAAGGCCAAGGCTCTTTCGAATAAAGAAATATTCGCTTATTCATACGGAAGCATTATTCTGGAGATGAGAACAGCGGATAGCATAAAAAGCAGATCCGTTATTATCAAGGAGATAGGACGCACCACAGACAGACAGCATATTTCAAGAGATGAAGAGGCTCTCAGCATTGGTGAAATGATGACTCTTTATGAGGGCAAACTTGAAGCTGTCTTCCCGTCTCATAAAGACAGCGGTATTACTGAAATCGGGAATCTGGCATACTCTGCAAGGAGCTGGCATACACCGATTTTCAAACGTTCGGCTCCGAAGTTCCTTATTCCTGTAGTCTCCGCTTGCACGGGAGATTACGATGTAGTGAGAGCTGTACGAGCTGCGGGCGGAAAGCCTGAAGTCCTGCTTCTCAAAACTTCGAATAATGAAGAGACGGAAAAATCCGCCGCAGCCCTGGCGGAAGCCATAGAGAATACTCAGGTAATAATCCTTCCGGATGGTTATGCGGGAGGCTCGGTAGATCCTGCCGAGATAATCACATACCTATTCAGGCATGAGGCTGTAAGAAGCTCTTTGTCGAGGTTTTTAGATAAGAAGGACGGGCTTATGGCCGGCATAGGAGAAGGCTTTAAGGCCCTGGTAGATCTAGGCCTTTTACCGTTCGGTGAGATAACGGAAGAGGACGGGGCTTCACTCGGTGACGGGCCGCTGGGAGCGAGTCATTCACGCATTGTACGCCTCAGAGTTGCATCGAATAAGTCTCCGTGGCTCAGAAGTAACAAACCCGGTGAAATACGTATGATCCCCGTATCAGGAGCAGGCGGAAGATTCTCGGCTTCTGATGAGCTCATGAATAAACTGGCGGTAAACGGTCAGATAGCATGCCAGTATGTGGATGCAGACGGTAATGCATCGGCGGATATAAGGTATAATCCTTCAGCATCTGCGCTTGCCGTAGAGGCCGTGACATCTCCTGACGGTCGCATAATAGGCAGGATGGGGCATGCCGAGAGGGTAGCTTCCGGGCTTTACAGAAACATACCCGGTGAATACCTGAATGACATGTTTGCAAATGCGGTTCGCTATTTCAAGTAGGCAATACTGTGACTCTGTCACAGAGGCGTGTCGCATATGCGAGTATAAATATTTATGGCAATACAGCCGAAACGGATGTAGAATCATTATATAAATTAAAATATAAGGAGGAAATGAAATGGATAAATATGTATGTGACGTATGCGGTTATGTTTATGACCCTGCAGTAGGCGATCCTGATAACGGAGTAGCTCCGGGCACAGCATGGGAGGATGTTCCTGAAGATTGGGTATGCCCGCTCTGCAGCGTTGGTAAGGACAGCTTCAGCGCTGAGTAATTAAACAGACATCAATACGAAGTAAAGCCGGACCGGATTCTTAAAGAGACTTAAGAATCCGGTCCGGCTTTAACTATTCTGTAACTATAATGTGCTAAAATAATAGGCATAGTAAGTGAGGTGCATCTTTCGAAAATAATCGCAAGTGCATTGCACTTTTCACTAAACAGCAAGAATACATTCAACTGAACGACTAATCATTAGATATGGAGGATCAAGAGATGAAAAGGGAAGTAAGAGTTAGGCTGCTGATTACACTTGGCATCATGATTCTTATGGTGGCCGCATTATCAGCATGCAGTCAGAAGAAAGTTGAAAAGGGAGAGAAAACCGGAGTCCTTAAAGCGGTCCGCGCAGAGGCGATGATAGTTGAGGATGATGAGTCTGAAGAGATTTTCCTTACTGACAAGGACACAAAGTATTATCTTGGTGCAGAACCGAAGTTGTCAATTGATGACAAGGTAAACGTAAAGTATCGCACGGACGGAAAAGATAAGATTGCCGAGAGAGTTTCCATTGTTAAGTACGCTCATTATGTACAGAAATTCTCGGGAACGGTCAGTGATGTAGAGTCATATGAATTCGTTGTAAGCAATGAAGGTATGACGGTTACTTTCACAAAGAGCGCCTCTACTAAGCTGGACGGCAAACTCACAAAAGGAAGCGAAGTAGAAGTTGTTTACGACGGCAACCTGAATGAGTATCCGTACGCTAAGGAGATCACGGTTGTAGAGGAAAAGAAGGAAGAAGAACTTCACACCATCAACGGAACTATCGGTGACTTTGCCGAAGATTCCATTCAGGTGTCTGTAGACTCTGCTAAATCCTACAGAATTAAGCTGACCATGGACACTAAGTTTACAGGTGTTTCCAAGTACATGCACACCGGAGACACTGTTAAGATCACTTACACAGGAGATCTTGATAAAGACGCTCTCGCTACGGAAGTTAATATCGTAAAACTTGCCGAGAAGAAGGAAGAGACCAAGAAGGTAAACGGTACCATTAAGCAGGTTACCGATAAGTACGTGGTTCTGAATACCGATAAGAATTCGTATATCATCGGTACGGATAAGGATACCAAGTACACAGGCGACAAGCCTAAGAAGGGCTACGCTGCAGAGATTTCTTATACGGGCAACCTCAGGAACAAACCTTTGGCTAAGAGTATCTACTGCGTAAAGAAGGACGAGCCGAAAGTTTACTACACCGTTAAGTTCAACGACGGAAACGGAAATACTATTAAAGAGCAGTCCGTAGAGAAGGGCAAGGCTGCAACAGCACCTGCAGATCCTAAGAGAGAAGGATATACCTTCAAGGGCTGGGATAAGGACTTCAGTAAGGTCACCTCCGATATGACCGTAACGGCCAAGTGGGAGAAAGGACCTGCTCCAAAGCCTGTAAAGAAGAAATATAAGGTTACTTTCGAGGACGGTCAGGGTAAGGTTCTGAACGAACAGATGGTAGAAGAAGGCAAGGCTGCCGTAGCACCTGACAATCCGACAAGAAAAGGTTATACCTTCGACGGTTGGGATAAGGACTTCAGCAATATTAAAGCAGACACCAAGGTAACTGCTAAGTGGAAGAAGGATCCGGGCCCTGTAACCAAGAAGTATAAAGTCATCTTCACAGACGGTAACGGCACGGTTCTCGTAGAGCAGGAAGTTGAAGAAGGCAAGGCTGCCGAGGCACCTGCAGATCCTAAGAGAGAAGGATACACCTTCAAGGGATGGGATAAGGATTTCTCCAATGTGAAGAGCGACCTTACGGTAAATGCTACATGGGAAAAGATAGAACCTACACCTACTACTTACACGGTAACATTTGAGGACGGTCTCGGCAATGTTCTGGATACACAGAAGGTTAAAGAGGGCCAGGCTGCAAAGGAACCTGAAGAGCCTAAGAGAGACGGATATTCGTTTATGGGCTGGGATCAGGACTTCAGCAATGTTCAGTCGGATTTGACGGTATGTGCTCAGTGGAAGGAACTTCCGAAAGCATTCAAGGTAGTATTCACTGACGGCTTAGGAAATACTCTTCTGGAAGATACGATTGAGCAGGGAGACGATGCTGTTCCGCCTGAAGAGCCTACCAGAGAAGGATATACGTTCAACGGTTGGGATACAGACTATACAAATGTACAGTCAGATCTCACAATAAATGCTCAGTGGAAAGAAAACGCACCGGAACCTGCACCGGAACCGGAGCCTGAACCGGAACCTGCACCGGAACCGGAACCTGAACCTGTTGCTGAGCCTGAACCGGAACCTGAACCGGAACCTGTGCCTGAACCTGAAGTAATCGTAAAAGGTAAGGGAGAGGTTACAAAGGCAAGCGGATCATCAATTACGGTTAATGTAGGTGGTGACAGTCTGAGTTTCAATATTTCGGGCGACACGGATATTGCTTCAGGATACGCACCTGAAAAGGGAGATACTGTAGAAGTACAGTACGGAAAGAGTGATATGAGTCTGAAGTCGATTAAGCTGTTGGACAGACCGGCACCGGTGGCCGATGAAGGCGAAGAAGAAGAAGGAGCCAACAGCTTCTTCCTCCTGGCCAATATGCGCAGAGATATCTTCGCATAAGAGAGAAAAGCAAAGCGCCCTGACTTATCAGTCCAGGGCGCTTTTTATTGTCTTCTCTATTTCCGCTGCAGCTTCTTTTTGTTGATGCTTATCCATATCTTCCAAATGTACCGGAGGATGGATGGTTACTTTCATATGACAGGGCTGATATGTGCCCTTTTCTTCAAAGAGGTGGTAGCCTCCGTCCAGTGTAACCGGCAACACGGGCACCTTAGCTTTCTCTGCGAATTTGAATGCTCCTCCTTTGAATTCTCCCATCTCGTGGCACTGTGATCTGGTTCCTTCAGGGAATATGGCCATGTTGAAGCCCATATCCAGAAGTTTCTTTACCTCTCCGACGGCCTTAACGGCTTCACGAGGATTTCCTCTGTCCAGGAAGATGGAACGGGTGTAATTAATGGCATCTCTAAGAATCTTGTATTTCTTCCACTCCGCCTTGGAGACGAAGCCCATCATGCAGTGATTTCGCATTGCATAGCAGATGGCAGGAATATCCGCGAAGCTTTGATGGTTGCTGTAGAGCATAAACGGTGTATCAGGGATGTTTTCCTCACCTTCGACATCTATGCTTATGCCCATCCCTTCCGATACGGCCTCAGCGAATTTCTTCTGGCCGACGCGTATGGCTTCCTTTTCTCCTTCTACGTCTCCTGCGGCTCTGAACCTTTCAAACTCATCTTTATGACTTGTGTATTCCTTTGCGGCTGCGTAGCCTTTAAGGAATCTCGGAATTGTTGTAAACGGATTGAACAATTTCCTTACCTCCGCCTTATTTATATTCTTCTTCCCAGCGCTCGAAGTAGTCAATCATCATGGCGTGCTTTACTTCTGCAAGGGTCGCTGATGCAAGTTTGCGTGCCTCTTCCGTTCCCTCTTTAAGGACCTGAATTACTTCTTCGGGATGAGCTTCGAAATAGGCTCTCTTTTCTCTGATAGGAGTCAGGAACTCATTCAGAACGGCGAAGAGGAATTTCTTAACTTTTACGTCTCCGAGCCCGCCCCTCTGATAATGAGCCTTGAGCTCATCAAGATTTTTATATTCAGGCAGATACTTCTCGAATGAATCAGGCTGACAGAAAGCATCGAGATAGGTGAATACCGTGTTTCCTTCTATCTTGCCCGGATCCTCGATTCTGAGATGACCCGGATCCGTATACATTGACATTACTTTCTTTCTGAGAGTTTCCTCATCATCAGAAAGATAAATAGTATTGCCTAAGGATTTGCTCATCTTGGCCTGTCCGTCCGTTCCCGGAAGCCTGAGGCAGGCGTCGTTCGGCGGCAGATAGATATCCGGCTCTACGAGGACGTCACAGTTGTAAGTCCTGTTGAAAGATCTTACGATTTCTCTTGTCTGCTCCAGCATCGGCTCTTGGTCCTCTCCGACAGGAACGATTGTGGCCTTAAAGGCCGTGATATCGCTGGCCTGGCTGATAGGGTATGTAAAGAAGCCTACAGGTACGCTGTCTCCGGCAAATCCTCTGAGTTTAAGCTCAGCCTTTACGGTCGGATTTCTCTGCACGCGAGACACGGTGACGAGGTTCATGTAGTAAATCGTGAGCTCGTGGAGCTGCGGAACTTCAGACTGAATGAACATATTAGTCTTCTTAGGGTCGAGTCCTACAGAGAGGTAATCGATAGCTACTTGGAATACGCTTTCCTTTACCTTCTCGGGATTGTTGAAGTTATCCGTAAGCGCCTGTGCATCAGCTATCATTACGAAAATCTTCTCGTAACTCGGATCGTCCTGGAGCTCCAGCCTCTGCCTGAGAGACCCCACGTAATGTCCTATATGGAGTCTGCCCGTAGGTCTGTCACCTGTAAGCATTATTTTCTTCTTTTGATTAGCCATAGCCATCTCCTCTGCTTGTATCAGTTCTTTTTCAATGTGTCTATCATATCATAAAGGGGCGTCGACTTCATTCAACCAGGAGCGAAGCTCCATCAAGCTCGCTTGGTTGGAGCGAGCGACGCCGTCAACAGTCGACGGGAGCTTCAGCTCATGAGATCGTCAGTCGGGGATTGCGACCCGCCACTGACGATCGAATATAGAACCCGCCGCCTACTCCGTTGAGGCGGGGGACATCCGGCGTCTGTTATATCGGGTTCCCCTCTGCATCTCTCGGTGTCATCTTGCTGAGAATCTCTTTTCTTATGCGCCCGGTATAAAATGCCGACATGGAAAGACCTGCAATCTCAGCTGTCGGGAATGCCCACCATACAGCGTTTACACCACCCAATTTAGCGTAGATATACGCACAAGGGATGATGATTAGCAGCTGTCTTACCAGCGATATATTCATGCTGTAGACGCTCTTACCGAGCGCCTGGAAGGCAGCGCCTCTCATGATGGCATAGCCGGCGAACGGGAAGTTGAGCGATATTATGTGAAGAGCTACGACACCCATTTTTACCATCTCCGGCGGTGAATCAAAGAGCGCCATAAGTTCTTTGGCGAAGAGCCAGAATATAACGGTCATGGCGGACATAAGTCCGATACCGTATCTGACGCCGAGGCTCATTGTCTTTTCGAGTCTGTCCTTTCTGTCAGCTCCGTAGTTATACGCAATGATAGGAACAGATCCGCTGTTCATACCGAAGAGCGGCATGAATGCGAAGCTCTGAAGCTTGAAGTATACTCCGAATGTTGTAACGGCCAGGTCTGAGAACATACCCAGAATCTTATTCAGGCTGAATGTCATGACAGCACCTACGGACTGCAGAACTATGGAAGGAATACCGATCTTGTATATATCCTTCATAGTCTGAAGATGAGGACGGAGCTTCTTAACTGACAGTGTTATCTCTTTGTTAAACTTCCTGTTGAAGTTGTATCCGAGCGCGCAGCCGAGGAGCTGTCCGAAGACTGTGGCAAGGGCGGCACCCTTGGCTCCCAGAGCCGGCAAGCCGAAGAAACCGAAGATCAGTATAGGGTCCACAACTGCGTTAAAAAGGGTGGCCGAGAGTTGCATATAGAATATGTATTTGGTCTTACCTGTTCCCTGAAGAAGTCTTTCGAACATTGACTGCATCATCGGTGCTACGGAAAGCCACTGCGTAATTCTCAGATAATGGATGCCTTCTGAGATGATGGTGGCGTTGGTGCTGTCCGATGTTACCAGTCCCATGAAAAACGGGGCGAAGCAGCCGATAGTAAAAAAGATAAGGTAGTTGATGGCGGCCAGTATAAAGCCGTTGTGAGCTACTTTATCTGCTTTCTCGTACTGCTTGGCGCCGAGATATCTGGACAGAAGGGCGCTCATACCTATGGCCGTTCCGATACCGAATGCGATGTTCAGATTCTGGAACGGAAAGCAGTAGGATACAGCTGTCAGCGAATCCGTGCTGTAGTGTCCGAGGTAAATTGAATCTACGATATTGTAAAGCGCCATAACGAACATCGACACCATGAGGGGTGCCGATGTCTTAAGTAGCAGAGGATGCACGGGCTCTGTGCCCAGCTTGTCCGAATCTCTTTTGACTTGCTGTTCTTCTTCTGCGTCTTGTTTTCTAATCTCTTTTCTTTGCTCTTCTTTCACTGTCTGCTCTCTGTGCTTCTTTGTTTTTGTCAAAGGCTCTTTGGAATGCCTTTACTATTTCTACTATAGGAATAATGAGTACTGCGAGTCCGAGTGCAATTCCGTACTCTTTGCCGCTGATGGTGGTGAACTCGAATATGCGGGCCAGCGCAGGCACTTCGATGACCATAGTGGTCAGGATAAAGGCTGCTATACCGGAGCCCCAAAGCCACCAGTTCTGCTTGCTGAGGGAGAAGATGGATTTTCTTCTGGACCTCATATTAAATGAGTGGAAAATCTCGCACATGGACATGGTCAGGAATGCCATGGTGATACCGTCAGCGCTGGCGGCAATGTGCCATTGCCCCGTCTCCATGAATTCACCGACAAAGTATGCTGCCAGCACCAGCATAGTGGTAACGGCTCCCTGATACAGAATATCTTTATCCATTCCGCCCGCGAAAACGCCTTCTCTGGCGCTCCTCGGTTTCTGATTCATGGAGTCGCCCTCGGCATCTTCCATGCCGAGCGCCAGCGCAGGAAGTGAATCGGTAATGAGATTGATCCACAGAAGATGTGCCGGCTTCAGCACCGTAAATCCGAGTATTGTTGCTATAAGTATGGACAGGACTTCACTTATGTTGGTGGCCAGCAGGAACTGTATGCACTTTCTTATATTGGCATAGATTCTTCTGCCTTCTTCTACGGCCGCCACTATCGTTGCGAAGTTATCGTCTGCGAGTATCATGTCAGCTACGTTCTTGGTTACGTCGGTTCCGGTAATTCCCATTCCGATTCCGATGTCGGCTGACTTAATGGCAGGGGCGTCATTTACTCCGTCTCCCGTCATGGCTGTTATCATATTGCGTGCGCGCCAGGCTTTTACGATTCTTACCTTGTGCTCAGGCTGAACTCTGGCGTATACAGAATAGGTTCCGACTTTATTCAGAAGCTCTTCGTCGCTCATATTATCCAGCGCTGATCCGAGTATGGCATCGTCTGCACTGTCGATAATACCGAGCTCCTTACCGATGGCTACGGCAGTATCCAACTGGTCTCCGGTGATCATGATAGGTCTGATTCCGGCCCTCCAGCACTCCGTAACAGCATCCTTAACTTCCGGTCTGATAGGGTCTATCATTCCGAGAAGGCCTACGAAGATAAGATCATGCTCCAGAGCTTCGTCTGAGAAATCGTTCGGTTTTTCATCATAAACTCTCATGGCAAGCGAGAGAACTCTGAGAGCCTTTCCTGCCATCTGAGCGTTATCCTGCTTAACTGCGGTAATATATTCATCGCTCATATCCACGATGCCGCCTGCAGTGAGAATCTTTGTTGAATGGCGGAGCACCACATCCGGTGCTCCCTTAGTAAACTGCACGTATTTGGACTTGGAGATAAGTCTGTCAAGATCTGTTTCAAGGCCTGCAGGTGCATCCATTTCCGTATTCTCGTGAACCGTGGACATCATCTTACGACCTGAATCGAAAGGCGCCTCGCCTACGCGAGGGAAGGCTTTAACGAGTTCAGGCTTAGGAAGGTTCTGAACGGATGAGTATTCTACAAGCGCTGCTTCCGTCGGCTCCCCGACTACCTCCTCAACACCGGCCTCGTTGGTCTTAAGCTCGGCATCACAGCAAAGAGCCATGCCTGCAGCGAGAATATCTTTATCCAGACCGGCATAGTCTACGACGGTCATTTTATTCTGCGTAAGAGTTCCGGTCTTATCCGAGCAGATTATCTGCGCACAGCCGAGAGTCTCAACCGCAGTGAGCCTCCTGATTACTGCGTTTCTGTGGGACATCTTTGTAACGCCGATGGAAAGCACTATGGTAACAACGGCTACCAGGCCTTCCGGGATAGCTGCTACAGCCAGAGAAATGGCCAGCATGAAGGTGTCTATCATGACATCCATGCTGAAGTGTCCGGCCTTGATAACGCCGAGTGCGAAGATGAAGATACATATACCGAGAACAAGCTTGGTAAGTATTTTAGAAAGCTGGGCCAGTTTAATCTGAAGAGGGGTGAGTTCTTCTTCTGCCTGTGATATGGCGTCGGCAATCTTGCCCATCTCCGTATTCATGCCCGTACCCGTAACTACTATGCGGCCTCTGCCGTAAACCACGGTGGAGCCCATGTATACCATGTTCTTCCTGTCTCCGAGAGGGACGTCTTTGGCGTCTCCTTCAAGGCTTATAGCTGCAGACTGCTTAGTGACGGGAACTGACTCTCCCGTGAGGGCAGCTTCTTCCACCTTCATTGAGGCTTCTTCAATAATCCTTCCGTCCGCAGGAATGCTGTCTCCCGCTTCAAGAATAACTATGTCTCCGGGAACGAGATTCTCACTCTCAACAGTTACTATGGTTCCGTCTCTTAAAACCTTGGACTTGGCGGCTGTCATTTCTTTAAGCGCCGCTATGGCCTCCTCGGCTTTGTTTTCCTGGATAACTCCGAGAACCGAGTTGAGAACTACGACGAAGAGTATGATGAATACGTCCGTCGGCGACTCGCCTTCATAGATTGATGTCACAAGAGAGAGTGCTGCTGCAACCAGCAGGATGATAATCATCGGATCCTTCATCTGATCGAAGAATCTGAGTATGCTGCTTCTCTTTTTAGCTTCTATAAGTTTGTTCGGACCTTCGGAGCTGAGCCTTGAAGATGCTTCTTCTCCGCTGAGCCCCAGGGCGCTGGAGCTTACTTCTTCCAACACCGATTCGCTCTTTTCAAGATAGGGTCTGTATCCCTCTTTCATGCTTATTTCCTCTACTTCCTACACATTTATATATAAGCTTTAACATTTTAGCACCATCGGTCCCTGATTTCCATAAAAAAGAGACCTCTGCCGCAAAGATAAAATGCGGTAAAAGTCTCGCTGCTTCGTACATATCCCGGGGCATAAACCCGTATTGACGGAATGTGTAACGCTCAAGGCGCCGGCTACTCCCTGATACCTCGTAAATCATATATGTTGTAAAAAGGCTTGTCAAATTGTATTCTTATGTTTTTATTCTTTTCAGCCTATTTGCAGAAGCATTGAAAACAAAGGCTTCTGTGACGTTTTTGTGAAGTTTAACAAAAAATTAACAGTATTTTTTGTTTGACTTAGTTTTTCATAGGTTTTACACTTATATTGTATAGATTCAGATTGGGGCTTTTCGCCTTGTAATCTGAATGATACAGTATGTTTCTTTTACTTATACTTATCGCGCGATAAGCAATTTGTAAGGAGGTATTTTATGAGCGTTGGTGAATTTATAACTTGGTTAGACGGACTTGTATGGGGCACCGTCATGATGGTTCTCATCATCGTGGTCGGTATTCTTCTGACTGTACGCACCAGGTTCTTCTCCCAGAAGAAGATTCCTCTCTCACTCAGATACGCCGTAAACAATGAAGAAGGCGGAGAGGGAGATGTATCCAGCTTCGGTGCTCTTACGACAGCCTTGGCCGCTACAGTAGGTACAGGTAATATCGTAGGTGTATCGACAGCTATCATGGGCGGTGGCCCGGGAGCTCTCTTCTGGATGGAGTTTGCTGCATTCTTCGGAATCGCAACAAAGTTCGCAGAAGGTGTACTGGCTGTTAAGTACAGACAAGTTAAGGATGACGGATCCATCCTCGGCGGACCTTTCTACTACATTGAAAAAGGAATGGGTCCTAGCTGGAAATGGCTCGGCAAACTGTTCGCCCTCTTCGGCGCACTCGCAGGAGCTCTTGGTATCGGTACATCCACACAGGTAAACGGTATCGTAAACGCTATTAATAAAGTAGCTGAGGAAGTCGGCGCTACAGGCGTTGCTTTCACAGCATTCGGTGAGCCTGCATCCTGGGTTAAGGTAATCGCAGCTGTCCTCATTACAGCAGGAACTATCGCTGTAATTGTAGGCGGTATCGAGAGAATCGCTCAGGTTACAGAGAAGATCGTACCGGCCATGATGGTACTCTACGTAGTATCCGCACTGCTGGTATTCTTCTACAACATCGGAAACCTCGGTCACGCACTTGCACAGGTATTCTCAGGAGCATTCGGTGCTAACGCTGAATATGCTGCACTCGCAGGTGGTGCCGGAGCTGCATTCAGACTTGCAATGCAGAAAGGTGTTGCCAGAGGTATCTTCTCCAACGAGGCAGGTCTTGGTTCCGCACCTATCGCTGCAGCTGCTGCACAGACTAAAGAATGTGTTCGTCAGGGTATGGTATCCTCCACAGGTACATTCCTCGACACTATCGTAATTTGTACGATGACAGGTCTCTGCGTAGTTATGACAGGTGCTCACGAGCAGGGTCTCGAGGGTGTAGAAGTAACAATGTGGGCATTCGGTCACGGATTCCCATGGCCTACAGTCGTAGGTTATGTCATCCTGGCTACATGTCTTGCACTCTTCGCATTCTCCACCATCCTCGGTTGGGACTACTACGCTGAGAGATGCTTCGACTATCTGACAAACGGTAACAAGGGAGCTCTTAAGGCTTACAGATGGCTCTATGTAGCTGCTGTAGCTATCGGACCTTTCCTGCCGCTCGCAGTTGTTTGGGATTTCGCAGACCTCATGAACGGTCTCATGGCATTCCCGAACCTCGTTGCACTCTTCGCACTTTCCGGAGTCGTTGCAAAGGAAACTCAGGAATTCTGGAGAAGAAAGGTTTCCGGCGAATACGACGATGGACTTGCAAAGAAAGCATAGTCGCATCGGATACAATAGATGTAAAGTCAATCACATGGACCGCTCTTCGGAGCGGTCCTTTCATTTAATCTTCACAGTATCGACTAATTTCAAACGCTGTAAGGTGCTACAATTTTCTTGCTATGATCAAGAAGATAGTGGGACTTTATTACGGATCGACCGGTGGCACTGCGCAGGTGACAGAGCGATTGGTTCATGAACTGGAGGCTCTTCTGAGCGTGGACTGCCCGGCGGACATAGCGTGCGAATGCATGAGCTTAAAAGAGACAAACGCATCTTTTCTGGGACGCGAGAGCCTCGTTGTAGTTGGTGTGCCGGCATATATGGGAAAAGCGCCGGTCTCTGCCATCAGAGCTCTCAGAAAACTGGACGGTTGCGAGGCTCCTGCTCTTACACTGGTAGTCTATGGCGGAAGATCTTACGGCAATGCCCTTTACGAAATAAGTCATTATGCAGAGCAAAGATGTTTTGAGGTAATAGGAGCAGGTGCCATTGCGATTAAGCACAAGGGCAGAAAACATGCCGGAGAACGCGTATCTATGGATACGAAGGCTCTTTCATCATACGCCAAGGCTGCAAGCGGCAAGATTAAGAGACTGGGCGGATGCGATATGGACGGACTCAGAGTAAAGGCTGCACCTCTGGAAGTGGCCGGAAGGCTCCCTGTTCACAGAGTGAGCAGGATGCTCCCTGAAGCTGCGGTGATTGCACAGGGATTCTTAGACAGCATAACCCTGGGCAGGAAAGAATCGGAGTGGTTTCTATAGATTGTATACAAAAAGAGCGTTTTTTGAAGATAATAAACTGAAACGCATTAAATATGAAAGAATCAAAAATAAGCAAGACTGCGAAAACAGCGGTCTTTTTCTATGCGATGATTGTATACAATCGTTGAAAATTCAAGTGTTAAAATATTATTTATAATTGACATAACAGGCTCTTAAATTTAGAATACATGTATACAATTTGCTATATAAGGAGTTTCAGATATGGCCAAGAAAAAAACTGAAGAAAAAAAGACTACAGATAATAAAGAGATAAAGAAGAGCCTAAACAGCTCCGGTGCCAAGCGCGCCATGAGAGCCAAACTGGGCGACAGAACAAATCTTCTGGAGATGGAGGCTTATCACTATCAGGTGCAGGATGTACCTGAGCCGAATCTTCTAAGAGAGTTCTTTGAATATGTGGAGATTCCCAAAATAGGCTTCAACTTCAGAACGAGTCCTTACGGAATGCCTGAGCAGGTTTTGATAACAGACTCCACGTTCAGGGACGGTCAGCAGTCAAGAGAGCCATATACCACTAAACAAATAGTCGATATATTTAAGATGATGTCTAAAATGTCGGGTCCAAAGGGAATAATACGCCAGACAGAATTCTTTACATACAGCGACAGAGATAAGGAAGCCATAAGAGCCTGCCAGGACCTCGGCCTTGAATTCCCTCAGATTACGACTTGGATCAGAGCTAAAAAAGAAGATTTCAAGATCGTAAAAGAGATGGGAGTTAAGGAGACGGGAATTCTTACGAGCTGCTCGGATTATCACATCTTCTATAAGCTCGGAATGTCACGCCCTAAGGCCATGGACCACTACCTATCTATTGTTAAAGAAGCTTTCTCAGCAGGTATAGTTCCTCGATGCCATCTTGAAGATATTACAAGGGCGGACTTTTACGGCTTCGTAGTTCCTTTCGTTTCCGCTATTCAGGAACTCTCGGACGAAGCGGGAATTCCGGCTAAGATAAGACTCTGTGACACTATGGGTTACGGGGTACCGTACAGCGGAGTTGCACTTCCGAGATCGGTGCCGGGTATCATATACGGACTCCATCAATATGCGGGAGTTCCGAGTGAATGCCTCGAGTGGCATGGCCATAATGATTTTTATAAAGCTGTCGTCAATGCGGGCACGGCATGGCTTTACGGCTGCGGCGCCGTCAACTGCACACTATTCGGGATAGGAGAGAGGACGGGTAACGTTCCGCTGGAGGCAATGGTATTCGAGTATGCTCAGCTGAAAGGTACACTTGACGGAATGGATACGACTGTCATCACAGATCTGGCCAGATACTACGAGCAGCAGGTAGGATACACCCTTCCTTCCCAGACGCCTTTCGCAGGTGCCAACTTCAATGTAACGCGTGCGGGCATTCATGCCGACGGCCTTCTGAAGAATGAAGAGATATATAATATCTTCGACACAGATAAATTCCTCGACAGGCCGCCGCTGGTTAATATAAATCAGGCATCCGGTGCTGCCGGAATCGCCCACTGGCTCAATGCCAGCTACGGCTTAAAGGGCAGTAAAAAAGTGGATAAGCACAGCGCCATAGTGGCATATATAAAGGACTGGGTTGATGCCGAGTACGCATCAGGCCGTGTGGCTGAAATAGGTGCCGATGAAATCCATAGAAAGGTAGATGAATTTACGGTAGATTGATGAGCAAGATAATCTGAAACTGTATTTAAAAAGGATAGAAAAACGATAGAGACTCTCTATCGTTTTTTGCTAAAATTGTATTGGATTGAGGACAAGAGTGAAAATATAATCAATTCAGATAAGTTATCTCTCATCATGTCTCGAATCGAAACAAGTATTATTTAAGAGGAGATTGAAAATGGGAAAGACTATTGCGCAAAAGATAATTGAAGAGCATCTCCTGAGCGGAGAGATGGTAAAGGGAAGTGAGATAGGCCTTCGAATCGACCAGACTCTGACTCAGGATGCAACAGGAACTATGGCCTATATCGAGTTTGAAGCTATGGGCGTACCGAGAGTAAAGACAGAAAAATCCGTGGCATACATCGACCACAACACCCTGCAGTCCGGCTTTATGAATGCGGACGATCACAGGTACATTCAGTCGGTGGCTGCAAAACACGGAATTTTTTATTCCCGTCCGGGCAACGGAATCTGCCATCAGCTTCACTATGAGAGATTCGGAATTCCCGGCAAGACACTTATAGGTTCGGATTCACACACTCCGACAGGAGGCGGTCTCGGCATGCTGGCTATAGGAGCCGGCGGCATGGATGTGGCCGTAGCTATGGGCGGCGGAGCTTACTATATTCCGATGCCGGGCATGATAAGAGTTAATCTTACGGGACAGCTTCAGGGCGGAGCCAGCGCCAAGGACGTAATCCTCGAGGTGCTGAGACAGCTCACTGTTAAAGGCGGAGTAGGATACATAGTTGAGTATGCGGGTGAGGGAGTTAAGACTCTCACGGTACCTGAGCGCTGCACCATTACCAACATGGGAGCTGAGCTCGGTGCTACTACGTCTATCTTCCCGAGTGATGAGATTACAAAGGCCTTCTTCAAGGCACAGGATCGTGAGGGAGACTGGAAGGAACTCTCAAGCGATGCTGACGCAACATACGATAAGGAAATCAGCGTAGATCTTTCCGCACTTAAGCCGCTTGCCGCATGTCCTCACAGCCCGGATAACGTAAAGCCGGTTGCAGAGCTTGGTGACATCAAGGTGGACCAGGTATGCATAGGATCATGCACGAATTCATCACTGACGGATATGCTCAAGGTAGCAGCCATGCTGAAGGGTAAGACCATAGATGACAGCGTAAGTCTTTCTATCTCACCGGGATCGAGACAGGTATTCTCAATGCTTTCCGAGTGCGGCGCTCTTACGGACCTGATTGATGCAGGTGCCAGAGTTCTCGAGTGCGCATGCGGTCCTTGCATCGGTATGGGCTTCTCACCTAATTCAGCAGGAGTTTCTCTCAGAACATTCAACAGAAACTTCCTCGGACGCTCCGGAACTAAAGACGGACAGGTTTACCTCGTATCTCCTGAGACCGCAGCAGCATCTGCGCTCACAGGATATATCACTGCAGGTGAAGGCGCAGACATCTCGGTATACGATGTGCCTGAGAAATTCAGAATAAATGACAGCGGATTTATCGCACCTCTCGATGAAGAGGCTGCAAAGACAGCAGAAGTTCTCAAGGGACCGAACATCAAGCCTTTCCCTGAGACAAGACCGCTCGGAGATACTCTGGAAGCAGAGCTCATTCTGAAGACAGGAGACAATATTACAACTGACCATATAATGCCGGCGGGATCCAAGATACTGCCGTACAGATCTAATATTCCTCATCTGACACAGTACTGCTTTGAGGTAGTAGACCCTGAGTTCCCGGCACGCGCTCAGGCGGCGGGCTCAGGCATAATCGTAGGCGGACAGAACTACGGCCAGGGCTCATCACGTGAGCACGCCGCGCTCGTTCCTCTCGCACTCGGCATCAGAGCGGTAATTGCCAAGTCCTTCGCGCGCATACATGCCGCCAACCTCGTTAATGCGGGAATCGTTCCGCTCATCTTTGAAAACGAGGCGGACTACGACAAGCTGAATCAGGGAGATAAGCTGACACTTTCAAATGTTCACGAAGGTCTTAAGGCCGGCAGGCTCATACTGAAAGTAAATGGTGATGCAGAGATTCCTCTTACCATGGAATTGGCGGACAGACAGAAGGAAATACTCCTCGCAGGAGGCCTTCTTGACTACACGGCATCCAAATAAATAAATCGAAAAGCAGACAACTGTATATAAAACAGAACGGAGAAGTGCAAAGCTATGGACAAGATTAAAATGACCACACCACTCGTAGAGATGGACGGAGATGAAATGACCAGAATTCTCTGGCAGCAGATCAAAGATGAACTCATCCTTCCTTTCGTTGACCTGAAGACTGAGTATTATGACCTCGGACTCCCGGTAAGAGATGAGACATCCGATCAGATCACGAAGGATGCCGGAGAGGCTATCAAAAAATACGGCGTAGGCGTAAAGTGCGCAACGATTACCCCGAACGCTCAGAGAATGGATGAGTATAAGCTCCACGAGATGTGGAAGAGCCCTAACGGAACCATCAGAGCGATTCTCGACGGAACCGTATTCAGAGCTCCTATCACCATCGATAAGATCAGCCCTGTAGTAAAGAATTGGAAGAAACCGATCACCGTAGCGCGTCACGCATACGGAGATCTCTACAAAGGAACCGAGTACAGAGTCCCTGAAAAAGGCCAGGCTAAGCTGAGCTTTAAGGGCGAGAACGGAGATGCATTCGACGAAGTGATTTATGACTTCGAGTGCCCGGGCATCATCCAGGGTATTTACAACAAAGACAGCTCCATTGAGTCTTTTGCCCACTCATGCTTCAAGTATGCCATCGAGACCAAGCAGGATCTTTGGTTCTCCGCTAAGGATACAATCTCCAAGAAGTATGACATGAGATTTCGTGATGTATTCCAGGAGGTATATGAGACAACATATAAGGAAGAGTTCGACAAACTCGGTCTGACATATTTCTACACACTCATCGACGATGCCATTGCGAGAGTTATCAGAAGTGAGGGCGGATTCATCTGGGCTCTTAAAAACTATGACGGAGACGTAATGAGCGATCTCGTTTCGACTGCATTCGGTTCTCTTGCCATGATGACTTCCGTGCTCTGCAGCCCGGACGGCAATTTCGAGTTCGAGGCAGCTCACGGTACGGTTACTCGCCACTATTACAAGTATCTCGAAGGAGAAGAGACTTCGACCAACCCTATGGCAACTATCTTCGCATGGAGCGGTGCTCTTAAGAAGAGAGGCGAGCTGGATGGTCTGAAGGAGCTCGAAGTATTCGGTGAGAAGCTGGAAGAGGCATGCATCGATACTCTGAACGAGGGAATCATGACTAAGGACCTGGTGGGTCTTGTTGAGGACGGAAGCGCCACTGCAGTTCTTACCAAGGACTTCATCGCAGCAATAAGAGAAAGACTTGAAAAGAAATTGGCATAATAAATCAGGCTCCGAGCACCTTAGGGCGTTCGGAGCTTGTTATGAATCAGGAGGATTCTTCTATGAAAATCATTAAACCTGCAGTAGCAGGAACGCTCGAATCGAGCGATATTCAAATCAGAGTTGAGCCTGCGGATGCTCCCGGCATCGAGATTAATCTCAATTCCAGCGTTAAGCAACAGTTCGGTAAGAAAATTATCCAGGTCATTCACGACACTCTTGAAGAGATGGGCGTGACTGACGCTTATGTAGAAGCTGTAGACAAGGGTGCACTTGACTGCGCGGTAAAAGCCCGCACGGCCGCGGCTGCATACAGAGCAGCGGGTAAAGAGGATTATGAATGGAGGGTCAGACCATGAGACTAAGAAGAACCATGATGTTTGTCCCGGGAAATAATCCGGGCATGATAAAGGATGCAGGAATCTACGGTGCGGACTGCATAATGTTCGACCTCGAAGACTCCGTATCCGTTAACGAAAAGGATGCCGCAAGATTTCTGGTATACAGCGCGCTTATGACTCTCGACTACAGCCCGGCAGAGATAGTGGTCAGAATAAACGACCTCTCCTCCGGCCTCGGAGTTGCGGACCTCGAAGCGATTGTAAGAGCCCGTCCTGACGTAATTCGTCTTCCGAAGACCGAGGCTGCTCAGGATGTAATCGACTGCGAAAGAGAGATTGAGAGAATCGAAAAAGAGGCAGGCATTCCTATCGGAAGCACGGGGATGATGGCTGCCATAGAAAGTGCAGAGGGAGTGCTGAACGCTCCTGAAATCGCCAAGTCCTCAAAGAGACTTATCGGAATCGCGCTCGGAGCGGAGGACTATGTTACAGATCTTAAGACCACGAGATCCGACGGAACTGAGCTTGCCTTCGCCCGCGGCATGATAGTAAATGCTGCCAGGGCTGCCGGTATAGATGCTCTGGATACGGTTTATTCCGATGTAAGTAATGAAGAGGGATTCCTGGCTGAGGCCACTATTATTAAGAAGATGGGATTTTCCGGAAAAAGTGTTATCAACCCGAGACAGATTGATCCGCTTCACAGACTCTTTAAGCCGAGCGATAAGGATATTGAAAAGGCCAGAAATATTATGGAAGCCATAAGGGAGGCCAATGCCAAGGGAAGCGGCGTAGCATCTCTGAACGGAAAGATGATAGACAAGCCGGTAGTAACACGTTCCAAGTACCTGCTGGAACTTGCGGGACTTGCCGAAGAAGCCGAGGAGGAGTAGAAGATGGATATTTCGAAGATTCAAAACATCGGTAAGATAAACTTTAACGGCGAATACACTCCGGACTGCGTTACGCCGAAGAGCGAGGTTAAGATGCCGAGCAAGGTTCTGCCTTCCATCCGTGATGCAATTATTGCGACCGGCCTTAAAGACGGCATGACGATTTCCTTCCATCATCATTTCAGAAACGGTGACTACATCGTGAACATGGTTATGGATGAGATCGCTAAGCTCGGAATCAAGGACCTGACTGTGGCTGCCAGCTCACTGGCTTCCTGCCATGCACCTCTTATAGAGCACATCAAGAACGGAGTAATCACTCACATTGAGACCAGCGGTATGAGAGGAGAACTCGCAGAAGCTATTTCAAGAGGTCTTATGGAAACTCCGGTAGTGTTCAGATCTCACGGAGGAAGAGCTGACGCCATTGCTAATGATGAACTGCACATCGACGTGGCTTTTCTCGGTGCGCCGTCCTGCGATGTACTCGGAAATGCCAACGGTTATACAAGAGATGAGTCCGGAGCCACAATGTGCGGTTCACTCGGTTATGCGAAAGTTGATGCCGAGTATTCAGACTGCGCGGTAGTTATTACGGACCACATAGTTCCTTATCCGAATACACCTCTGGCCATTCCGGCTGTGCATGTAAGATATGTAGTAGAGGTAGAGGAACTCGGAGACCCTGAAGGAATCATGAGCGGAGCTACTCGCTACACCAAGAATCCGAAAGAACTTATGATAGCCAAGAATGCAGCTAACGTAATCGAGCATTCGGGTTACTTCTATGACGGATTTGCCATGCAGATGGGTTCCGGCGGTGCGGCTCTTGCGACAGCGAGATTCCTTCGCGAGAAGATGGAAGAGAAAAATATCAAAGCCCACTTTGCACTCGGAGGCATTACCGGGCAGATAGTTGAGATGCATGAGGCGGGCCTGATCAAGAAGATTCTGGACGTTCAGTCATTCGACCTGACGGCTGCGGCTTCTCTTATGAACAACAGATTCCATACGCAGATTGACGGATGCTTCTATGCGGGTTATGACTACAAGGGAGCTGCCGTAAACGCGCTTGATTTCGTAGTCCTTTCCGCTCTTGAAATCGATACGGACTTCAACGTAAATGTGCTTACGGGTTCTGACGGAGTTATCAGAGGAGCCATCGGAGGTCACCCTGATACTGCGGCAGGTGCCAAGATGTCCGTGGTAGTAGCGCCTCTTACAAGAGGACGTATTCCTACTATAGTCGACAAGGTAAATACGGTCGTTACACCGGGCATCACCGTGGATGTAGTCGTTACCGACCAGGGAATTGCCGTAAATCCGAACAGACCTGATATCATCGAAAGACTCGAGGGTGCAGATATACTGCTGACGGATATTGAGTCACTGAAGGTAAGAGCTGAGAAGATAGTCGGAAAACCTGATCCTATCAAGTACAAAGACAGGGTCGTAGCCCTCGCACTCTACAGAGACAACTCGATTATAGATGTAATCAGAGAAGTTGACGAAGATGAAGAGGAATAGGAGACAATAAATAATCGCGCTGCATTCAGTCAGCGCGATTTTTGTGCTACGCATTTCGGAGCTGCTCTGCAAATCCCCAAATCATGCGGAGCGGCTCGCTCATTTCTTTGGTATTACTTCTTATAATGCAAACGTCTCTTGACATTGAAGTATCGGAGAAAGGTATCATCTTAATGTTGAATGTTTCCAGTATCGGAAGACGAGGCATTATGGCAATTCCCGCGCCCGTAGCAACTGAAGCTGCGATTGAGCTGTACTCATCAGCCTCAAATACCGTGTTCGGAGTAATATCCGCCTTCTTAAATCTGTTTTCGAGCTGATGATAGATTACGGTATCGTGATTAATGGAAATAAAATTCTCACCTGCGAGATCTCCGAGCTCTACGGACTCTCTTGATGCCAGCGGGTGGTCAGAAGGCACCGCTAAGAAGAGCTCCTGACTGTATATCGGAAGATAGTCAATAGACGCGATATCCGGCTTGTCCGTAATACCGGCAATTAATATATCCAGGCTGCCGTTAAGGAGCTGCTCTATTAACTCTCCTGCCATTCCTTGTTGAAACCTGAAGCCTATCTGCCTGCCTCCTTGGTACTCATAGAATTTATTTACGAACTCCGGAAGGACGCTGAAACTTACGCTGTAAATGTATCCGAGGTTTACTATACCGGCGGCCGGTTGCCTGAGCTCATTCAGGCGTTCCATTCCCTCGGAAAGTTCCCTGAGCACGGCTTTTGCATAAGGAAGAAAGGCTTCTCCGTATTTACTGAGAGAAACTTGTTTTCCTCTCTTTTCAAAAAGAGGTACGCCGAGCTCCTTCTCAAGCTTTGCAATGGCATAGCTGAGACTCGGCTGAGATATGTAGAGCAGATTGGCTGCTCTGGTGTAGTGCAGTACTTCCGCAGTTACGCAGAAATATCTTATTTCCTGTAGGGTCATAGTTCTCCCGATTTTTAGCAAGCGAATTACGATTAAAGTATAACACATCTCTCCCTGTTCATTGACCGGTCAAAAACTCAATGCTAAAATCAGTTCACTGAAAATCATTTTAATGAGAAAGACATAACGATGGGGATTATGGACATCAAGACATTCAGAACGCCTCTTACTGAGGAACGTCAGAAGGAATATGAAGATTTTCTAAACTCTTCGGGTCTTCGTAACGAGGGAGACTCAGATATTATCGCTTGGACTAAAGATGATGACGGCAGGCTTATTGCGGTCGGTTCTTTGGCAGGACATACGCTTAAACAGTTTGCTGTAGCGCCGGAGGCGGAAGGCTCCGGAATTATGGCGCAAATGATGACAAGGCTTATAGAGGAAGCCTATGCGGCAGGCCGCAGCAGACTTTTTCTTTGCACAAAACCGAAGAATGTGCCGATGATAAGCTCCCTCGGCTTTTATACTTTGGCAGAGACGGACGATGCTGTTCTGATGGAGAATAAAAAGAACGGACTCTACAAATTCCTGACATCGATTTGGGATGATTCGGAGCAGTACGCTGCAGAGCACGGTATTGACTTCGAGAACGCCGTATGCGGAGCTGTAGTTTGCAACTGCGATCCGTTCACTCTCGGACACAGACATCTTATCGAGTATGCTTCAAAGAACTGCGATTATCTGTATGTGTTCGCGGTCTCGGAAAAGGGCTCAATGTTTGAGCCGCAGGACAGACTGGAAATGATAAAAGCCGGCACGGCAGATATAGAAGACTGCCGTGTGTACGAGAGCAAAAGATATCTCGTATCGCGAGCCACCTTCCCTGCGTATTTCATCAGAGATGAGGAACACGCGGATGAAGTTAAATCCGAGATAGATATAAAACTCTTCGCAGAGCGCATAGCTCCTGTTCTCAGAATCAAGAAACGCTTCGTCGGTAAGGAACCATTCTCAGCCGTCACCGATGCATATAACAAGCGTATGAAGGAATTGCTTCCGGAATACGGAATAGAGCTTACAGAAATACCGAGACTGGAAGCGGGTACGCCTGCCGATGCCGTAAGCGCAAGCCGTGTCCGAGAAATCTTGAAGTCCGGAGACTTGGAGAGTATAAAGAGTTTAGTACCTGAAAGCACATATGAAATAATTAAGAGAACTCACTGCAAAGAAGACTAGAGATTATGACTGATGCCGTTCCACTTGTTTATGAGGAAGGCCAGGGCCAGCATATCGGCGCTGCCGCCGGGTGATAGATTGCGTTCTATCATTTCTTCATCAAAGCGGTATATGGCTTCCATGCGATTGTTTTTAGGAAGAGTGGCTGTTTCGGCCGCTTTTTTCTTTGCGAAATTAAGGCCGTCTCTTCCTCCTCTTCTTATAAGGTTTGTATCTTCGAGCCGTGCCATGCTGTCTATTATGGCAAAGACGGCGGCGTTGTTGATATCGTTGCTTTCACTATGAAGAGCAAGTCTTTCTGCGCAGTACACGGCATCGGGAAAACCTGATATAGCATGAGAGGTGGCACCGAAATTTTGTTTTGCATCTTCTTTTGCGAGAGAAGATGCATTATCTATGCAGTCTCCGCCGATAGTGAGGCTTCTTCCCATTCCCGCCAAAAGAAGGCCCATGGAATATATCATACCCTGGTGGGTATTAATACCGCCTGTGGCTTCGAACATTTCTTTATCCGCTTGGATACCTCGTGCGCGGAGTTCTTTCATACTGCAGCCGTTCATTCCCAGAAGAGCCGCATCTTTGAAATACGGAAGAAGGGTGTTGGCGCTTATTATGAAAGTATCGGCATCCATGTCCGTATGGGAACCGTTATTGTTTAAATCAACGAGACCCGGCTTCGGTGTGGTCTCAAGTTCTGCAATGAGTGAATCATAGGCGGCCTTGGCGAGGGTGTCTGAGCAGAATTCCTTCAGGAGCCTGTCTGTCTCGGCTTTGACGGCATCGAGGCCGTGAGCTCTGCTTCTTGAACATTCCGCAGCCGGCTTATCGCATATCAGGCATTTCCTGCTTTTTGTGCGAGATAGTTTTTGAGGGCCAAAGCCGTCATACGTCAGAACATCGAAGTCGAAGAGCCTGGATGCTGCGATAGTCTTATCTTCTTCTATGGACTCAAGCCTTCTTTTAACATCCTCCGCATCTTCATCTAGCAGCCAAAAAGCTTCCGTTCCGGTAGGCTCATCTGTCTCGATATATTCTTGAACATCGAGACCCGCCTTGTCGAATTCGAAGAGACCCCTGTCAAAGAGCATGCGGGTCATCGGCGTCCTCTTAACATCTCCTGCAATATTGAGTGTGAGGCATGCCAAACAGGCACCGGACTCGGCGTTTGCCAGAAGTTTATTCTGAATTTCCGCCCGTCTGTCGCGGGCCGCGAGCATCTGCTCCAGATTTATTTGCATGTAAGAACCTCGTTTTTTAACTACAGTAAAAGTATAGCAAAATAATGTCGTTTATCGTAGAATTATGACTGCAGGAAAAAAGATTATCAGAGGAAACAAATATGAAAGAGTACATATATACCGAACCGGATTTTTCAAAAGAAGAGTTCAAGAATGCTCCGGAGGCCAAGTTCATCGAGGCTCCTAAGGACGGAGTGGCGCCTGAGGACTTCCATGCCATGAGTATTTTCCCTGAGTATTTCAAAGCGGACGGCAAATGGCTCTTGGCTGAGGAAAGCCGTATGGATTGCGTCCCGGTTCTTTCGGACGGACGCATTGAAGTTGTGGAATTTCGCAGACTTAAGAAAGGTGACCTCGTAGCGGTCGGAAGAACCGAGAACTGCGAGGACGGTATTTATGTGCATCCGTACGGATTCACTGAGGGTAAATCCGAAGAGAAGGATGTGTTCGCCTTCAGGACGTCGAGATCCAGAGAGACAGCTTTTTCGGTGGACTATGATGAACTCTACGAGATTCTGAGATATGAGAAAGATCACGGAAAGATAGTATGGGTAATGGGGCCTGCATTCTCTTTCGACCATGATGCAAGGAAAGCTTTCTCCGGTATTATTCGCGAAGGATATGTTCACGCATTGCTGGCAGGAAACGCATTGGCTACCCATGATCTGGAGGGAGCATATCTTAAGACTGCCCTGGGTCAGGATATATATACGCAGGAGAGCGTTCACAACGGACACTATAATCATCTGCAGACTATAAACAGGGTAAGATATCACGGAAGTATAAAGAACTTCATCGAGAAAGAAGGTCTCGCCGACGGCATTATGTGTGCCTGCGAGGAAAAAGGAATACCTTACGTGCTCGGCGGATCGATAAGAGATGACGGGCCGCTTCCTGAAGTGTTCGGAAATGCATATGATGCACAGGATGCTATGAGAGATCAGGTAAGGGGTGCGACAACGGTAATCTGCATGGCCACTATGCTTCACTCGATTGCCGTAGGAAATATGACGCCGTCATATCGCGTGCTCGATGACGGTACGATTCGTCCGGTACATTTCTATTGCGTGGATCTCTCCGAGTTTACCATTAATAAGCTTGCCGACAGGGGAAGTCTCAGCGCAAAGGGAATCGTCACCAACGTGCAGGATTTCATAGTGCATCTCAGCAAGGCGCTGGGAGCGTGGGATTCGGATAGGACGGCTTCGAAGGAAGAAGTGAGATAATAGAACAGGCAGAAGAGAAACTTGTTACAGAATTTTCTGATTTGTGTAAATGCCGTTATACCGACGGCAATATATCTGTGCATAGGCGTTTTGCTCAGGGCCTTCAAGATTTTGGGGGATAGAAGCGTAAAGAAATTTACGCATGTAATCTTCGTGGCGCTCTATCCTTTTATGATGTTCGATAATCTGTATGATAAGAACATCGGAGAGAATATGGACTTGAAGCTCGTTTTATATGCGATCGGATTTACACTTTTTCAGCTGGTGTCATCCTGGATATTTGTCTGTAAAACAGAGCCGGATAATTACCATCGCGGAGCCATGATACAGGCGTTGTACAGAAGCAATTACGTGCTGATGGGACTTCCTATAGCAACCAATCTCTTGGGCAAGGGGAATGTAGCGCCTATAGCCGTGGTGCTTTTGTTCATAGTTCCTATTTATAATGCAGCTGCCGTAGTAATATTTGAAAGGTTCAGAGGCGGAAAGGTTAAGCCTAAGCAGATGGCGCTCCAGATTATAAAGAACCCGATTATAGAGGGAGGTCTTGCGACGCTTGTCGTTATGGCGCTCGGTATAAGACTTCCGGAAGTAATACACGGAACCGTTACAACTCTGTCGGACTGCACTTCGCCTATCGCTCTTATACTGCTGGGAGCCGGACTGAATTTCGGAGCATTCAAGAGTGATACGAGAAGAGTTGCGATTTGTACTACGGGCAAGCTCATAGCATTCCCGGCGCTCGGTATAGCAGGAGCGGTGCTTCTCGGATTTACGGACGCAGAGCTTATAGCCATAACCCTTATGACGGCGGCTCCGGTGGCTCTCGCGTCATATGCGATGGCATCTTCGATGGGCGGCAACGGACGTCTTGCGGGAGAGCTCGTAGTCCTGACGACAGTCCTGGCTTGCTTTACGATTCCGGTTTGGCTTTTTATTCTGAAAACAGCGAGTTTGTTTTAAAAGGGGGATTAGCATTTTAGATCTTGTTATTACCGGCTTGCTGCTGGGTGTGGCACTGGCAATGGACGCGTTCAGCGTGTCTTTGGCCAACGGCCTTTCGGACAGAATGATGAATTTCAAGAGGATGTCGGTTATAGCCGGCACTTTTGCCTTATTCCAGTTTGCCATGCCGATGATAGGCTGGGGGTTGGTGCACACGGCAATTGATTATCTGGAGTGGTTCGACAAGCTCGTTCCTTGGATAGCACTGATTCTGCTATGTCTTATAGGCTGCAAGATGATAAAGGACGGGCTCCTGGAAAGGAAGTGCAGAACTGAAGAATCTACTGATGGGGCGGAATGTCCGATAGGAAGTGAACTCGGTATCGGGGCTCTGATGATGCAGGGCGTGGCAACTTCCATAGATGCTCTTTCGGTAGGTTTTACTACTTCACGCTACGGGATTTCGGAGGCGCTGCTATCGTCGCTTATTATAGGTGCAGTGACTTATCTCATATGCATTGCGGGCTGCGCCATAGGAAAGAGGATGGGGACAGTGCTCTCGTGGAAGGCTGCGATACTCGGAGGTGTAATTCTCGTGATAATAGGAATCAAGATATTTTTGAGCTGAATAGTGTGAAGAGTCTTTTTTATTTCCACAAGTATTGTTCTCATAATCTTCACTCTTTCTACATATTCGGAGGGTATTATATACACACGGAGGCAGATGCCTTCGAAACCTCCATATAACAATTTTCCATAAAATACCTAGACGACGAAGAAGCGGTGGCCGATGCCACCGCTTCTGTTTTTCATAAGAACGCGTATCTGCTTTGATTATCTTCACTCCGTCCTGAGTGCCACAACGGGATCCTTTCTGGCTGCCATTCCGGACGGCAGAAGTCCTGCAATCACAGTGAGAAGCACGCTGATTACTATTAGGGCTATTCCGCCGTAAAGCGGAAGTATTGCTTTAAGTGCCGCTATCTTGGTCAGGTTTATAAGGACCTTGTTTATTGGAATCAGAAGGAGGAGGCTGGCGCCGATTCCTATCACACCGGCGATAAGTCCAATGATTATTGTCTCTGCGTTAAATATGCGAGATATGTCTCTTTTGGATGCACCGATTGCCCTGAGAATCCCGATTTCTTTGGTTCTCTCCAACACGGAGATATAAGTTATAACTCCGATCATTATCGAGGAAACTATAAGCGAAATCGCCACGAAGGCTATAAGCACATAACTTACGGCGTTGGTAATAGACTTAACCGATTTGATTAAAACACCCGCGATGTCCGTATAGCTTATTACCAAGTCCTCGTCTCCGGCATCCTGCATTTTTTGGTTGTATTCTTCTATGAAGTCCATGAACTTCTCCTTGGACTCAAAGTCTTTAAGGTAGAAGGATATGGACGTAGGATTCCTTAAGTCGGCATAGCCGAGCTTCCTGAGATTTGACTCATAATTGGTCTCTCCACCGCCGGATACATAGGCTGTGATCAGGCGTGTGAGCTCATCTTCATCCATCTTCATAGTGAAAGCGTCTGCAATGCCGGAAGCGTCGACATTGAACTGGCTGCCGACTGCATTGGCTGTTGCCTCCAGTGCAGGAGGGAAGTTTTTCAGTGTGCTTTCCAGCGCGATGCCTTCGGCATATGCGGCTACTGCGTTTGCAATATCTTCACTCTTAAAGAAGTCTTTTGTTGCCGCAGAAAGACTGTCTTTCAGTATTGAGAGAGAGACTTTTCCTTCCTGATCATCCAATGCTTCTATCAGCTCGTCTACACTAATATTGAATTGCTTGGCAATAGCTTCTGCGGTTGCCCCGCTCGGATCTGCTTCTATCTGAGCTTTGTATTCATCGACTGTAGCTGTCCACTGATTTCGCCATTCTTTTCCGTCTGTCTTTAACTGCATGGCATACTTTTTAAGCAGTTTGTTGATCATCGCTTTGTGAGCGCCGGAGCCCAGATTATTACTCAGGGCTTCATCTATGGCTTCATCGTCAAACGGAACAGAATAAATCTTATCTTTATCCTGACTCATTAAATCCCTCACCATACTCTCCGCGCTACTGCCGGTGGAGGCCATGATGTCTTTTATCATGCCCTCGGGATTTGAATCTTCCATGGCATCAGCGGCTATTTCAGCAATCTCCTTTTTTACCGCATTGGGATCGATGTCGCCTCCGAGAGCACTGGCGAGTTTGCCTTCGTCGATACTTATCATATCCTCAAAGCCGAGACCCTCGCCGCTGTTGTTTTGAACTTCTTCGAATGTCTTCCCGCTGAAAACATCCACGTCCTTTTGGGCCAACTGCATCTTAACTATGTCTGAATCTTTGGCGTAGTCGATCATATGCTTAGCCAGAGTCGGAAGATAACCTATGCCGGAATCCATCGCGTTGGCGTTGTTCTTTTCCTTGGCGCAGACGATGCCGGTGATTTTCAATTTCTCGGAATTCTTGATGAGATCTTCCATATATTCATCATCGTCTGTCATATCCTCCCAAACGGAGTAGGAATCGTTTTGTCTGTACGTGTCGCAGGAATTAACGAGGGCAAATTCCTTGCCGATGAAGTCATCGTAGGTCCACTCAAGCTGTTTGTTGTTATTTTCTACTTCCTTGCCGTTCATGACATCGTTGATCATGTCCTTGAGCTCCTGAGGATCTCTCAGGCCCAGGGTGTACACGATGTAGTCGTTCAGCTGATCCTCGCTGTCCAGCACCAAAAGGAGTTCGTCGTATTTTTCAGGCCACTTGCCCGCCAATACTTTGTATTGGGATTTCAGCAAAGCCTCGTTATCCATGAGCTGGAAAAACACATCTGAGTTCATCATCGAGAACGAGTTGGTCTGGAAGCCGTTCATGTACGACTGCATTATGGAGCCCGGGCTTACGCGAAGAGGACCGTACTTCAGGTCCGTTGAATAAATGTATACGGAAAGTCCGTAGCCGTATTCGTAGGCGTTAAACCACGGTTTTATCTTCTTCTCGTTGGCGTCGAGGTGGCGTTTAAAGGCAGCCAGGTCATTGGATCCGACGCTGGCCAGAAGATCTGTCATAATCTGCTGCTCATGAATATTGTTGCCCGAGGCCTCGCCCTCCGTATCTTGGGCATTGGTCATAAAGGCGGTTATCATGGAGCTCATATCCGCAGTCTCGGACTGAATGGTGAGAGGATAGGACGCGAGTGTGTCCTCCTCGAGTTTATCTATATATCTTTGGAAACCGTTGGAAACGGAAAGTATCAGGGCAATCCCGATGATCCCTATGCTGCCGGCAAACGCAGTAAGGATTGTCCTGGCTTTCTTGGTCATGAGGTTGTTCAATGAAAGTGAAAGCGCCGTGAGCATGGACATGGATTTGTTGCGCTTTCTGCGGGCTTTTCTTTCTGATGCCGAATTTACGCGAGAATTTATGAGCCCTGCACCGGATGCTGCGCCTGGGATGTACGGATCGCTGTCGCTTTTTATCTGCCCGTCGGACAGTCTTACTATCCTGGTGGAATATCTCTCGGCCAGCTCGGGGTTGTGGGTAACCATGATAACCAGCTTTCTTGTAGAAATATCCTTGAGTATATCCATTACCTGCGTGCTGGTTTCGGTATCCAGCGCACCCGTAGGTTCATCCGCCAGGATGATATCCGGATCGTTAATAAGGGCGCGGGCTATGGCTACGCGCTGAACCTGTCCACCGGACATCTCCGCAGGCTTTTTATTAATTTGATCTCCGAGCCCGACCTGCTGAAGGGCCTCAACTGCACGTCTGCGTCTCTCTCCCTTGCTTATACCGGAGAGAGTCAGCGCGAGCTCTACGTTTTTCAGCACAGTCTGGTGGGAAATCAGGTTATAGCTTTGGAAGACGAAACCGATGGAATTGTTTCTGTAAGCATCCCAGTCCGCATCCTTGTATTCCTTGGTGCTGATGCCGTTTATGATAAGGTCTCCCGAAGTATACTGATCCAGGCCGCCGAGTATGTTCAGCATGGTGGTCTTACCGCAGCCTGAAGGTCCGAGAACGGAAACGAACTCGCTTTCTCTGAAAGCGAGACTTACTCCGCGGAGGGCCTTCACGGTTTCGGCGCCGGTCCTGTATTCCTTTGAGATGTTCCTTAATTCGAGCATAGTTATTGATTGTAAACTTATAAAACAATGCAAAGATATTCTACATCAATAATGTGTTATACAGGTGGATATATACAAGTTTTAATGTTAGTATTTTCGTATGGAAAGACAGGATAAAGATTTAGCTTGGATGCTGCAATTTGAGAATATTGCATGGTACGAGAACGGCAGGGTGGATATACTGGATCGCAGGATATACCCGATTGAAGTTCGAAAAGTGTCGTGCCGTTCGCACCGGGAGGTGGCGGCCGCCATTAAGGATATGGTTACGCAGAGCGCGGGGCCTTATGTTGCGTGCTCCATGGGTATGGCCCTGGCGGCCTATGAATGCAGGGGCCGCGCCGAGGCCGAGCAGATTGCTTACCTCGAGGACGCTGCCTATACCATTTCGCATGCTCGGCCTACTACGACCTGGCGCATGCAGAAGATTTGCGAATCCTGCCTGGCCGTAGCACGCGAGGCGCTCGCGTCCGGCGCGGCAGATGTGTCCGAAGTAATTAAAGAGTTCGCAGTAGAGCAGAACAATCAAAGATATGCCGGAATAGGCGTGGTCGGAAGATATCTGGCAGAGCTGTTCCCGAGCAAGGGAGCAATTATGACACAATGCTTCGCAGAGACCATAGTGGGCATGATGCTCCGCGAGGCCAAGGCACAGAATAAGGACATAAAGCTTTTTTGCCCTGAGACCAGACCGTTCTTTCAGGGTTCACGCCTGACGGCAAGCGTATGCCACGATATGGGATTTGATGTGACTGTCATAACCGACAATATGCCGGCAGCCGTAATGAAGAATGAGGGCATAGACCTCTTCACCTCCGCGGCAGATGTAATATGCTGCGACGGTCATGTGGTCAACAAAGTGGGAACATATCAGATAGCAATTGCCGCTAAGTATCACGGCATTCCGTACTATGTGAGCGGAGCGCCGGACCAGGGGCATATTACAATAGATACGGTGCAGATTGAGATGAGAAATCCGGATGATGTGCTGGAAGCCATAGGACAACCGACGGCCAATCAAAACGTAAAGGGCTATTATCCGGCATTCGACATAACGCCGCCTGAGCTCGTGACCGGTGTGGTCACGGATCAAGGCGTATTAAATCCGCTGAAACTGGCCGACTATGAGGCCGGTCCGGATGACTTCTTGGTCTGAATCAGGTAAGGGTATACGATGGATAAGATAATCAGAATGGCTCCGACGATTATGCTCGGGGTCATTTTTTCGTGAAGGAATATGACACCGAGGACGGAGGCTGACAAAGGGTTGGTGACGGTCAGAAGACCTGCGCGCTCAGGAGTTGTGTATTTTTGGCCGAGGGGCTGAATCGTAAATCCGACTCCGCTGCAGATAATTGCCAGCGCTAAAATTGCGCCCCATTCGGTGCTGCTCTGTGGCATCCTTATTTCCTCGAAGAAAAGAGCACCGATAAATGAAAACAGCGCTATAAACAACAGCTGATAAACCGCTATGTGCATTGGATCGTCGTTCTTGGCGGCGTGATCCGTAATTATTACCGATGTCGAATACCAGAAGGCTCCGCCGAGAACCAAAAGCTCTCCCGTGCTGAACCCGATCTTATCTCCCTTAAGCGTCAGGAAGCCTACACCCGCTAAGGCGATAAGCGAGCAAATAACAGTCATCTTATCCGGAAACTTTCTCGCAAGAATACAGGTTATGATAGGAACCATTACGACTACCGTGCCTTCCAGGAAAGCGGTGACGGTAGAAGTAGTGGTCTGAAGCCCTTTAAGCTCAAAAGCCATTGAAAGGAAGAGGGCGAATCCGAGCAGTGCGGAATGTGCCAGCTCCTTCCTTGTCACGCTGACCAAATGCTTTCTGAACAAAAGACCGATGAGAACAAAGGCGATAAGATTACGACAGCCCATCAGAAGGAAGGGGCCCATGGTTCGCATGCCGATTTTGGCGAATAAAAGAGAACTGCCCCTGAGAGCCAGCGCAGTTCCGACCAATATCTCCCCTCGTCTTTCGTTCATTTCAAATTTCATCGTGCCACTTTTTCGGCAAGGAGACCCCGTCTTCTTAAGGTGGGGAGGAATTGCCGGTCCTACTTTCTTAATCGTTGTGTTTGAAATAGCTATTGTGATTGTCTGTTGTGCGCGTTTCGCCCCCCGCCCCAAACGGGCAGCCCGCCCGGCTTACGCGCCTTGTTTTCTCTTGTTCTTTGTGCCTGTATGTATTGAAAATACTGAGGTTTACGTTGATTGCATAGCTAAGTTCCGCCACCGTCAACAGCTTGAAATTGCAGGGTTCAGTTCCGATGGCTTGAGCTTAACCCTTGCACATAAACTCAATA
>CACYFZ010000003.1 GCA_902773835.1 uncultured Eubacteriales bacterium
CGTCAGTGGCGGGTCGCAATCCCCGACTGACGATCTCATGAGCTGAAGCTCCCGTCGTCTGTTGACGGCGTCGCTCGCTCCAACCAAGCGAGCTTGATGTAGCTTCGCTCCTGGTTGAATAATAAGATTAGACTGAAAATAAGACCGATGTCCGACCAAGGCCATCGGTTTTTATCTGCAGCCGGATTACCAGAGGTTACCATATACGGAAACCTTTCCTTGCCGGAAAGATATCATATATGGTAACCGCAAAAAACGTGGAATTGCTCAAATAATAGTGGCATAGTTTTTTAAACAATAGTAGAATATCCTTCATGGATAAGAATATTGTTATTAAAGGTGCCAGAGAGCACAATTTGAAAAATATAGACGTTACTATACCAAGAGATAAGATGGTGGTCCTGACCGGGCTTTCCGGTTCGGGTAAATCATCTCTTGCCTTTGACACGATTTATGCAGAGGGACAGAAGAAATATGTCGAGTCCCTCTCTTCTTATGCCCGCCAGTTCCTCGGTCTTATGAAGAAGCCGGATGTACAGCTGATAGAAGGACTGTCACCGGCCATCTCCATCGATCAGAAGACGACCAATAAGAACCCGAGGTCGACTGTCGGAACCGTTACGGAGATTTATGATTATCTCAGGCTTCTATATGCGAGGATAGGAATTCCGCACTGCCCTATATGCGGCAGAGTCATTGAGAGCCAGAGCATAGACAGCATTATAGAAAACATCCAAAGCCATGAAGAAAGGACACGCCTTACTGTTTTCGGACCTGTTATTCGCGGACGTAAAGGAGAACACAAAGGCATAATCGACAGAATCAGGCGCGACGGATATACCAGAGTGAGAGTTGACGGAGAGATTAAGAGGCTTGATGAAGACGAGATTACTCTTGAAAAGAATAACAAGCACAATATTGACATAGTAGTAGACAGAATCGTTTTGAAAGCGGACAATCGAAGCCGTATTGCGGAGGCACTGGAACTTGCCATAAAGGAGGGCGAGGGTATTTGCAGCGTACTGTTCAATCCGCCTAAAGATTCTGAGGAAAAGAGTTCGGAGCATACATATTCAACAATGCTTTCCTGTCCGGAGCATGGCGTAAGCATGGAAGAGATGGAGCCGAGGATGTTCTCCTTCAATGCGCCATATGGTGCCTGTGAACATTGCAGCGGACTCGGATTTACTCTGAGAATTGCAGATGAATCCGTTGTTGCAGACCCTAACAAAAGCCTTCTTGACGGAGCTATGGGAAATGTATTCTCATCACTTGATGCGATGGGCTGGTACCGCCATATGCTTAATCGTCTGGCGATTGATCATAATACCGACCTTTCCATTCCGTATAAGGATCAACCCCCTGCATTCATTGACGAGCTCCTGCACGGAACCGGCAAGAGAAAGATTAAATATACATACACCAGCAAGGCCGGCAGAGTCTCTCATATGAATCACACTTTCGAAGGTGTGATTCCGAATCTGGAAAGAAGGTGGGGAGAGACCAACTCTGACTTTATAAAGGAAAAGATTACCGATATGATGACAGAGGAAGAGTGCCCGGTGTGCCACGGAAAGAAATTGAAGGACACCGTGCTGGCTGTTACGGTCGGCGGTAAGAATATTATTGAGCTTACGGATATGTCCGTGGTTCAGGCCGTGGATTTCTTCGAAGAACTTGACGGAAAACTTACGGAAAAAGAGAAAAAGATAAGTGAGATGGTGGTAAAGGAGATTAAGTCCAGACTGCATTTCCTGCAAAATGTCGGCCTCGGATATCTTACACTTTCACGTACAGCCGGAACACTTTCGGGCGGTGAGTCCCAGAGAATAAGACTGGCCACTCAGATAGGCTCCGGACTCGTAGGCGTGCTCTATATACTCGATGAGCCATCCATCGGACTTCATCAGTCAGACAACGACAAGCTCCTTGCATCTCTTCGAAACCTCACGGACATGGGCAATACGCTCATAATCGTTGAGCATGACGAGGACACTATGTATGCGGCAGATCACATCGTGGACATAGGCCCGGGAGCGGGTGTAAACGGTGGAAAACTCGTCTGCCAAGGCACGGTAGAGGACATCAAGAATTGCAAAAAATCCATTACGGGTCAATACCTTTCAGGTAAGAAGCATATCAATGTACCGGAGAATCGTCGTGAAGGAAACGGTGGATATCTGGAGATAATCGGTGCATCAGAGAACAATCTTAAGAATATAGATGTTAAGATTCCTGCCGGGAAACTTGTTCTTGTAACGGGAGTTTCCGGATCGGGCAAGTCCAGTCTCGTAAATGAGATACTGTATAAAGGTGTTTCGCGTATTACCAACAGGACGCAGGAAAGACCGGGCAAATTCAAAGAGATAAAAGGAATAGAGAACTTCGACAAGGTCATAAATATAGACCAGTCTCCTATAGGAAAGACGCCGAGATCAAATCCTGCGACTTACACAGGCATGTTCACTCACATAAGAAACCTCTTTGCCGAAATGCCTGAAGCCAAGATGAGAGGGTACAAGCAGGGCAGGTTCAGTTTCAATGTCAAGGGCGGACGCTGCGATCACTGTAATGGTGACGGAATCATAAAGGTTGAGATGAACTTCCTGCCGGATGTCTTTGTACCTTGTGAAGTCTGCGGCGGGGCCAGATATAACCACGAGACACTGGAGGTCAAGTACAGAGGAAAGAACATCTCAGAAGTCCTTAATATGACAGTGCACGAGGCGCTGAGCTTCTTCGAAAACCAGCCTGCCATCATGCGCTATCTCAAGACTTTGGATGATGTAGGCCTCGGATACATAAGCCTGGGACAGCCGTCTACGCAGCTTTCCGGAGGAGAGGCACAGAGAATCAAGCTGGCCACTGAGCTTTCGAAGAGGAGCACCGGAAAGACTCTCTATATACTCGATGAGCCGACGACGGGACTTCACTTTGCGGATGTAGATAAGCTTCTGTATGTGCTCAACCGACTCGTTGATGAAGGGAACACGGTTGTCGTAATTGAGCATAATCTCGACGTCATTAAACAGGCTGACCACATTATTGATCTCGGACCTGAGGGCGGAGACAACGGAGGGCAGATAGTATGCGAAGGTACACCTGAGCAAGTGGCCAAAATAAAAAAATCAAAAACAGGTAAATATCTGAAGAGATTGTTATAATTATCAATGTGAGCCAAGCAGTCGAGATTTCAGGGAAACTCGAGAAGAGATCCGATATCGACAGAATGGTAGATAAAATAAAAACCGTCATTTAATGAAATTGCAAATTGCTACATGAAAAAGAGCAGCAGTCACAGACTGCTGCTCTCGATTTTGTGTTTAAGCTTACGCTTTTACAACTTCGAAATCGTTATTCTCAGCTTCGCCGTAAGATTCCAGTTTTGTAAGGATTCCCTTTACAGCCTTTTCCGAATACTTCTTAGCATCCTTCTTATTAGCTGTGTTGATGAAGCATTTGTTCTTTGAAGATACGGATTCAACGTATCCTGTCTCTCCACTATACTTGTTAGTCCATTTGATAATAACCATTTTCTACCTCCAATACACAATTTGCACACCCTCATACGGTGAAATATATTTTACAAAACGACCGTATTATACTCCAATTCACATCCAAACGCAAATGTATAAGTGGCACTATGCCTTACTAAATGGTATGATTAAAAATGTGGAAAAAAAGAGAAGGAGATAAACAGACCATGGTTCAGAACAATGGGACTAGAGTACCGGCCTTAAAACCGATTTATGATGCAGTAGAGCACCACGATTTTCGTGCGCTTTTAAAGTATTCTGCGGAAAAGTTTTCGGATGATAAGGCTTTTATAATAAAAGAAGGAAAAGATGAGTCCGGCAAAACGATCTATAAGAATGTGACTTATCGCGATTTCGAGCGTGACGTTAACGACTTCGGCGAGGGTATGGTAAAGCGGGGCATGACAGGTAAGAGAATTGCCATAATAGGCAAGAATTCATACCCGTGGTATATGACATACTTTGCTACTATGTGCGGCCTCGGCATTTCGGTACCCCTGGATAAAGGTTTGCCGTATGAAGAATTGGAGAACTCTCTTATCAAGAGTAAGGCTGACTGCCTCATTTTTGATAAAGAACATAAGGACCTTGCCGACAGACTCAAAAAAGAGAAGAGCACTTCGGTAAAGACATTTATTTCGATGAATGATGAAGATGGTTATGAGGCTCTGTCTGAGATAATGATAGAAGGTAGAAAGGCGCTGGACAGCGGAGAAGTCGGTTTTGAAGCTATAGAGACTGATCCGGAAGACGTTCAGGTGCTGCTGTTTACATCCGGCACTACGAGCAAGGCTAAGGCTGTCATGCTTTCTCAGAAAAATATCCTGAGTGACATATATATGCTGGACAGTTGTGAAGATATAAGGCGAGGAGATGTTAATATGGCATTTCTTCCGTATCATCACACCTTCGGCTCTTCCGGACAGACAATGATGATATCCCTCGGTGTAACGACCGTATTCTGCGACGGACTTAAGTATGTTCAAAGGAATATGCAGGAATACGGAGTATCCGTATTTGTATGTGTACCTCTCCTTATAGAGGCAATGTACGCAAAGATTCAGGCGGGCATAGATAAGAAGGGCATGCGTAAGAAATTCGAGACAGGCGTAAAGATAAGTCGCCTTCTCAGGAAACTTCATATAGATGTGAGAAGAAAACTCTTCAGCGATATTATCGATGAGCTCGGAGGTAAGCTGAGAGCCGTAATAAGCGGTGCGTCTGCGCTTTCCGTTGAGGCTCTGAAGGGTTTCGAAGATATCGGAATAGAAGTGGTACAGGGATATGGTATGACGGAGGCTGCCCCGGTAATCGCTGCGGAGAATCCTAATGTAAAAAGAGTCGGCTCCATCGGCCATTCGATGCCGGGAGTCGAAATCATGGTTGTAGATCAAAACGAAGAAGGAATAGGAGAGCTGATTTGTAAGGGGCCTAATGTAATGCTCGGATACTATGAAGACGAAGAGGCTACGGCAGAGGTTCTCAAAGACGGTTGGCTCTATACCGGCGATCTTGCAAGAGTAGATAAAGACGGTTTCATCTTCCTCTGCGGACGTAAAAAGAACGTTATAGTTTTGAAAAACGGAAAGAACGTATACCCTGAAGAGATAGAAGAACTTATAGATGCACTTCCTTATGTGGCAGAGAGCATGGTATACGGAGATGTCAGAAAAGATGACGGACCGGCCGACGACATTATCCCGGCTGCCATCGTAGTCTATGATCCGGAAAAACTATCGAAAGAAGAGGCAGAAGAAAAGATTCAGGAAGACATGGACAAGATTAACGACACCATGCCGTCCTACAAACAAATCAGAAGGCTCGCCCTTACTGATGAACCTATGGAAAAGACGACAACGGGCAAGATTAAAAGATACGTTGCCAAGAAATAAATCTTAAACATGGAGGTGTATTTATGAGCACATTATTGGTAAAAAACATCAAAGCTTTGGTAAGCTGCGACGGACAGGACAATGTTTACGAGAATGTAAATCTTTTCTGCAAGGACGGTCTTATCGAGTATATAGGTAGTGATGCAAAGGAGGCAGACGAGGTCATAGACGGATCCGGAATGCTCTGCTACCCGGGACTTATCAATGCGCACCATCATCTGTATCAGGTGTTCTCAAGAAACCTGGAGCAGGTTCAGAACATGGAACTCTTCGATTGGCTGAAGACTCTTTATGAAATCTGGAAGAATCTGAACGAAGATACAGTGCATCTTTCTTCACAGGTTGCTATGGGAGAACTCGTAAAGAACGGATGCACCACGGTGTTTGACCACCACTATGTGTTCCCTGCTGACTCGGGAGATCTCATCGGCGCCCAGGCGGCAGCTGCGGAGAAGCTCGGTGTCAGGATGTATTTCTCACGCGGGTCCATGGACCTCTCCGTCAAAGACGGAGGACTACCGCCGGATTCCGTGGTACAGACCATAGATGAAATAATGAAGGACAGTGAAGAACTCATTTCTAAGTATCACGATACTTCATTTAAGTCGATGCAGAGGCTTGCGCTCGCGCCATGCAGCCCGTTCTCTGTATCGGAAGACCTTCTTCGCGAGAGCGCAATTCTCGCACGCGAGAAGGGTGTGCGCCTGCACACCCACCTCTGCGAGACCATCGACGAGGAAAACTACATGCTGGAGGTTCTCGGTATCAGACCGCTTCAGTACATGGAGCGAGTAGGCTGGATAGGAGACGATGTTTGGTATGCTCACGGCATTCACTTTAACGATGAAGAGCTGAAGCTTCTCGCCGAAACCAAGACGGGCGTATGTCACTGCCCGATTTCCAATCAGAAACTATCGTCCGGCGTAGCTCGTATTCCTGAGATGCTGGAGATGGATATCCCTGTCGGGATGGGTGTGGACGGATCCGCATCAAACGACGGAAACTCCATGCTTGAAGAAATCAGATGCAGCTTCCTGATGCACAGACTGCATTCAGGCTACGATGCACCTACCGGATATGATCTCTTGAAGATTGCCACAATGGGTTCTGCAAGAATCCTCGGAAGAGACAAGGAAATCGGATCCGTCGAAGTAGGAAAGTGCGCGGACTTCTTCCTCGTAGATTCCAACAGAATCGAATTGGTAGGAGCCTGCTACGATCCTAAGTCCGTATTCGGAACAGTCGGATTCCGCATGCCTGTAGACTATACGGTTATTAACGGTAAAGTCACGGTTGAAAACGGATGTCTGACCGGCATAGACGAAAGAAAACTCGTAGATGACGCAAATAAGGAACTCAGGAGATACTTAGGTTATTAGAAAAATGATGAAAAGAATTCGCTTACTCATACTAATAATGCTTGTTGCAATAACAAGTACCGGTCTTGCAGCCTGCTCAGGCGGAAGCTCTTCTTCGAGCACAAAAGATACTCTCGCTGACAGAGAACTCTCGGACATGTCAGGATATGAAGGCCTTGAAGAATACGATAAGGACACTGTGTTCGTAGATATGACCGTAAAAGAAATGGATGAGATGATGAAAAACGGGGAGACCTTTGTTGTCTTCTTCAGTTTTGAAAACTGCCCTTATTGCAACCGCCTTATTCCGTATCTGAACGATGCGGCGCTGGAAGCAGGCAGACGGGTTGCGTATATCAATACCAGGGCTAATCCCGAGTGGGAGAACAATATGGACATAGACGACTACGACATCGTTGAGGAGCGATTTGCGAAATGGCTTCCGGAAGATGATGACGGAAGAGAACACCTCTATGTACCGGATGTTTACTTCATCAAAAACGGCAAAGTAGTAGCTCGTCACGACGGCGTCACACCGGGGGCAGATGACCCGTCGAACAAACTTACATCGGAACAGCTCGAGCAGCTCAAAAAAGACCTAGCCGACGAATTCAATTCTTTAAACTAGAAGAGGAAAACTATGGTCTCTGTTATCGTTCCAATGTATAAGTGCGATGAATATGTCTCGGAAGTCTTGGACAATCTGTGCGCACAGAGCTACAAGGATATAGAAATAATATGCGTAGTTGACGGTTCGCCCGATCAAACACTGGACCGAGTTCAGGAAAGTGCTGCCAAGGACAGCAGAGTTAGAGTATACAATCAGCCCCATAGCGGCGCAGGCGCAGCTCGCAATTATGGCCTTTCTGTTGCAAAAGCCATATATTCGGAAGGAATTGAATGAATTATAGATAGGGGACATCATGAGCGAACTGATACTTCATATAGGAACACCTAAAACAGGTACAACTTCACTGCAGAATTTTTTCTTTGACAATCGCGAGGCACTCGTTAAGAGAGGCGTGGATTATGTTCAGTTTACGCCACAGAAAAGAGATGTGATTGCGAGATGGAGAAATGGATGCTTCCTGAGCAGATATTGCCGAGCATTGCATTCTGAACAGCCTATCGGTAATCAGGTAAGCGACTATGAAGAAAACTACCAAAGGCTGGTTAATGCGCTCAAGAATAATAAAAGGGTTCTTCTTTCCGATGAGAATTTTTTTGCCTTTTCAACTATGGCTTGTAAAGGGCAGATAGATCCCGTAAAGTATTGGCGCGGACTGGCTCGCATAATAAAAGAACTGGGAGTGGAAAGCACTACATTAATTATATATTTGAGGAGACAAGACGAATGGGCAGTTGCTATGTGGAAAGAGGCTGTCAAGAACGGGTTTTCCAATAAAAGCATTGAAGATTATATAAATCGACCATACATTAAATGCAGGCTTGACTATGCTTCGAACCTTGATGCAATTAAGGAAGCATTTAAAGATTCAGGCAAGGTTATTGTGCGCTCGTATAATCAAGTCGCTTCTTCTAGTACTGCTATATATCATGATTTTTGCGAATCATTAGATATCGCCTGGGATAGTGATTTCAAGATACCGGAAGGGAAAAGGAATGAGTCGATATCTTTCGATATGGTAGAAGCTTTACGAAAATGTAAATATGGTGGCGCTGGCCATGCCAGTGAAGAGAAGAGAGTGCGAAACATGCTCGCGGTTACACTTAGCTCAAAGCACAAGGATCCAAGAGGCATGACAATCTTTTTGCCCGGAGAGGCGAAAGCATTAATGGAACAGCATTTAGAAGGGAATCGTAGAATAGAAAAAGAATACTTCGATAATCAAAGCTTGTTTTCTGATGAGTTTATTGAGGGATCTCCTTGGCATCCGAACCGCTTGCGTATTGCTGGATACCGAGCTGCCTTTATATGTCCAAAGTTATTGCTTAAGGTCATATTACGGCAGTAAGCGAATAAAGCAAAGAATAAGAGCTCTGCACAAAAATCCAAATATTATTGTCAACAAATGAGTATCGATGGAATAAGTATTATGAGTCTTAATTTTTTTGATCCGAAGGATAGATACTTTATTATTGATTCAGAAAAACTGAATGAAGTTAAGCCTAGTCTTTATGGCTACTGTCTTGTGGATGGTGTGTTAATCGCAGAATACGAGGAGTTGCAAGGGAGAATGCCTGATGGGACCGGAGCATATGTACTAATTCAATGCAGTGATGACACCATTACTCTTACCCACGATTCTCTGGGAAGCTATGGCTTGTTCCTTTATGAGAATGAAAACAACTGGGTTCTTTCGAACAACTTCCAATATTTAGTGGATTATATAAAGCCACAGTGTATTTTGACGTTAAATAGAGATTATGCGGATGCGTTCCTTCTCGAATCCTTGTGTTCACATGTCTATGGTGAAACGATGATTAATCAAATCACATGGATTGACAGATCGGCCACTGTAACAATTGATATTAGTAATAAATCTTTATCTTCAGAGATAAATTTAAAACCTATAAAATTCATTCCCGTTGATAGTCCGGAAGGGCTCAATCGACTTGATCTGTGGTATGACAAATGGGTGTCAATAATCAATAGATTAAACAATGAATGCCCGGGACAGCTGCGGATAACCTTGTCAGGCGGAAAGGATTCCAGAATGGTTATGTCTCTTTTCCTAAACCCATCAATTGATTTATCTAAAATCTGGATTCATTCATCAACTGACGTCAAAGACCCGATTCTCAGAGAAGATTATTTAATCGCTTCAGAGATTGCAAAAGAATATGGCTTTACTCTAAACGGCCACCCTAACTCTAGCGTGCAGGAGCGAAACTATTCATTGCGTGATTTGGTCAGCTACACTTCTTATCAATGCCTAGGGTTTCACAAACAGCTTAAGGTTTTTTCTGTAGTAGCGTCAAATCCTATTGTCATAAGCTTTGGCGGGAATATGGGTGAACTGATTCGTGGTTGGGGGAAGAACGGAAGCACTTCCGATATTATCCAAAGAATTAAAAAAAGAGTAGAGAATCAAGTTAACGGGGAAATGAAAGATTGTGTCAGTGGGGCGGTCTCTGTTATCCAACGAAGCATTGATAGGATAAATACACTTTACGCTAAGGAAACAAGCGCTGATCTGGGAGCCCTGGGAAATCAACCGTTTTTTTTAGAAACTCGTTGGCGCAATCATTTTGGGCAACCGGGGAAAATTATCAGTCATATATATCTTTCTCCTCTTTTCGACCCGTTGCTAATGGAGATAAAAGAGGAAGGCGATAGCTATGATGATCCGAATCTCTTGGCGGCTATTATCTACACAAGATATGGTAATGATTTATCGGCATTTCCTATCGAAGGAAGCCGTCGGATTAGTGAGAAAACGATTGAATACGCCAAGGAAATAAATCGTAAGCATCCATATAAGGCACCAAAAGAGGTTTCTTATGAGCGTTTGCCTAATGCGCCACATTACTTTGACCCTCTTGGTGGGGATAAGACTCTATGGAATATTCCTGTAAATCAGCCAAAAGTCAGGCCGGAGGAGTTTACTGAAATCTTCAACAGAGCTTTTCTGTCACCAACTGTTAAGAAACTATTTTTATCAATTTACAAAGAATCTTTGTATGAAGGAGTTAAAAACAATATAGATTTCAACTCCAGGTATCCTTTTTCTACCTGCCATGCAGTCGTAGCTGTTGCGAAAGCCGTTTATGATGTATCATGTAGCGACTCAAACGAAGAGCTTTGTGATACTCCGGACTTTGTATTTAAGTGTGCGGAAGAAGTCTCGCATGATGAATACATGAAGTACTTAAAAAAACAATTACGCCATTCGAAACTAATAAATATAAAAAATATGATGAAGAAGGTAGCAAAAAGAAGCATTAAAAAATTTTTGAAGATAATAAAATAAGAGCTTGAAGGGCTATTGCTTTCAGAAGTTTTGCACTAAAACCCAAAGAGTCGCCGAGTGAGTTTGTCAGCTTTAGAAAGGTCTCTTCCGTATTTATTTTTCATCACCGATAGAATCTGTTCTTTGGCATAAATCTGTTTCTCCAAGCCTTGAATACGTTTTTCCAAGCCGAAGGAATTGACATCCTGCACAGATGTTTTTTCTAATCGTCTTAGATTTTTTTTGGCTTGAATGTTATCCATATCCAGCAAACTTCCCATCTTAGCATTAGACATTTTCTTCCAAGGATCCTCAAGGCTGAGTGTTCTCGCAACAGCATCTATGAATACCTCATTGTAGTCATACCGAGACTGATACTCCAATGCTCTCTTGAATTTCTTGTAGTATCCCTGCCTATGATGTCGCCATTTTCCTCTGTCCCTCAGCCAACGATAGATTTGATTCATAACAACTACGCAATCTTGAGTGTATTTTGCACGGTTTGTAGATATAGAGTCCTTATTAATATGCCTCCTTACTGTCAGCAGGTCCTTGTGAATAGTGACTAGTCTTTTAGTACATGTCATGGCTGCGGTGACGAAGAATTCGTCGTTTACAATTCTGGTGTTTGAGAATCGCAGACCATTTTCTTCTATCATTTTACGCCGGAACAATTTGTTCCATGGGGCACCTACAAATGAGGTAAGAAACATTGGTATAGAAGATGGATTAAGAACTATATTCTCAGGCATTAGACCATGGTCGAAACCCTTATTGGTCTGAGTGGATTTATCCCATTCGTTGGTTTCCGTATAGCTGCATATAACGGTATCAGCATCCCATTTAACAGCAGCATCATACATCATTTCAAACATATTCGTCTCAAAGAGATCATCCGCATCAAGGAAAAGCAGATAGTCTCCACGGGCTACATCAAGACCGGTATTTCTCGCAACACCTGCACCGGAATGCGCCTGTTCAATACATGTAATTCGGCCGTCCGTTTTCGAACGCTCTTCAATGGCTTTGAGGACATCCTCGTCCGCTCCGTCCAACACACAAATTATTTCTGACTCTTTTAAACTTTGATTACATACGGAATCCAGCAGGCTCTCAATGAAATCTGCACATTTGTACATTGGAATAATAACCGATATTTTGGGCTTTGAATTAATTATCTGTCCGGTTTTAAGGAAGACTTCGAGCTCCGGGAAATCTCGGAATAGCAGTGGATGGTGATGTAATCTGTTTATGAATTTTCTAAACCTGTCAAAATATTTCTGCTGCTGTTCCTCGGGGATATTATAGTCGCGAGTGGCAGAATAATAGTTTTTAAGCCTTGCTCTTATTTTCGCCTTCAAGTATAAAAACGCCCAGTTGTTTAATTGTTTTCCTTCCAGGAAATCAACTGATTCCTCAAGCGCTTTCAATTCCTCCATGGATCTTTCAATGGTATAAGCAAAAGTAGTGGAATTAGAGTGTTTTCTATAGTAATAAACCGCATCATTTACTATCGCAATGCTTTCGGTTTCATAGCAAACTTTTAGGAGAAAGGTAACGTCTTCGGAGTAATAAGTGCTTCCGTAACGCACGCTACTGTCATGAAACAGAGATGACTTATAGATTGCAGTTGAATGCTCATTTGTAAAGCGTGTATAGAGCGGGGCTCCTTCTTGAAACCTTGTGCGGATTCTTTCGTTGGTCTTTCTGCTCAGCTTATCTGATTGAGAGTCCGCGATTTCATCCGAGTTGTTTAATATGAGTCGGCGACCTTTAACTATATCTAACCCGGTGCTTTTGGCTTTCTTATAGAGCTTCTTGTAATAATCATTCGAGAGCCGGTCATCCGGGTCAACGAAACTCAGGTATTCACCTCGCGCAGCCTCAATGCCGGCATTGCGTGATGCACCGGCGCCCATATTCTTATCATTGCGGATGATACGTACTCGGTCATCTTCCGTGGCCCATTTTTCAACAATGTCCATGGAATTATCCGTTCCACAGTCATCCACGAAAACAAACTCAAGCCCTGATAGTTTTTGCTTTTTAAGGCTTTCAATACAATCCCTGATCCAGGGCTCTACATTATATACAGGGAGGATGACTGATATTTTTATTTCGTCCTTATAATCATTAATCATATATTTTCAGTGCTTTCTTATAAACGTTTATGCTCTTCCAAATATTGCATTTTAGACAAGGAATACCTTTGTAGTTCTTTAGATAGTCCTTGTCATTATCCTTCGCAAAACCGCAGAAAAACCTTTGGGAAGGGCGTGCATGAGAACTCTGAATCTGTCATACGTAGATAGGCGGGGAAGTCGCTCTTTGCAGAATCGAATCCATGACTTACGAATGTCTTTATTATTACCAGCTTTATGAAAGGAGTACCAGGAGCGGCGCATGGCTGTGGCATACCCGCGGTAATAATCCGTGTCCTTTAGTCTTGGGTGTCGTACAAGGAAGTCGGTCCAGCATTCCATACCATCTGTGAATAGAACTTCACCATTACGAATACTGTAAGGGATTAAATGCTTGTAGTTCAGATAAACATCCAGCTCAGGAAATCTGGACTTTAGTAGTCCCGAGCCTCCTATGGATTCAATCATCTGACTGAATCGTTGATAGTATTCTTCATAAGTCTGTGAGGAAACAAACTCATCTTTGGATGCATAACAAAAGCTTGAATGATAACCTTTAAGACGGACACCTATGTAGCTAATATGGTGCTCAGACGGGAAGTCTTCCTTTGTCTTAAGATATGAAAGGGTCTCCTCCATTGAAAGCAATTGGGCCATAGCTCTTCTTATAGTATAGTTGCTGGTTGCGGCACCTTCTCGTTTGCGGTAATAGTAGATTGACCCTTCCTGAAATGCGATATTGGTGGTGTTGTAACAAACCTTCAGTAAAAAGGTCACGTCCTGGGATACACATGAAGAACCGTAGCGGACGTTTTCATCCTCAAAGAGGGATGCTTTAAATATTGCTGACTGGTGCTCGTGGGTAAAACCGTTATACAAAGGCATATTATTATTGAGTAACCGCATGATTCTACTGTTGAGCGCGCTTTCAGCCTTTGCAGTAGTTACACGAGAGATGTCGTCTCCGTCCTCAAAGGAGATTCTCACACCTTTTATGATATCGCAACCTGTTTCCACGGCCTTGGCATAGAGCAGCTCGTAGAAATCCGCACTTATCAGATCATCGGGGTCAATAAAAGAATAGTATTCTCCGCCGGCTGCATCGATGCCTGCATTTCTAGACGGTCCCGAGCCCATGTTTTGAGGATTACGTATGATCCGTACACGCTCATCTTCATCAGCCCAAGCCTCAACTTTTCGCATAGAATTATCTGTGCTGCAATCGTCAATAAAAATAAACTCCAATCCGGTGAGCTTTTGCTTATTTAAACTGCTTATACAATCATCGATCCAAGGCTCCACGTTATAGACAGGAAGTATTACAGATATTGTGACATTTTGAAAGGTTGATTCTTTGCTTATCATTTCAGATTCTTATCCCACCATCATCTGATTTCCTTGAGGAACATATGCGAACAGGCGTCTGCACGTTACTTCCGGATCAACATCTCTAGCGTCATTAAGGTGCAGCATTTTTCTTTCCATAGAACTACGGCTTTCGTGTCGTGCTATCTTGATCGGCTTTTAATAGCAAGGTTTAATCCGACAAGTGCTATGCCGCCAACGATTTTGAATAAGTATAGCATGAAAGGCGGTTCTTTTTAATTGGAAAAACAAGCATAACAATCGTTAAGGATACTGTCCTTTTTGCTGTACAATCCTGGCATTTGGTGCTAGAATTCAATATGAGTAACTATGTCTAAGGCGCTTCGTGCGCCCTAAAACAAAAACGCAGGTTAAACGTTAATCAAAATCCTTGAAAAAGGTAAGGGAAATGCGATGAAAGATTACAGCAAAGCAGAGACAAAGGTTGTCGCTTCGGACGCTAATCGCGTTCGTACAGAGGCTAAAGGCTATACGCCTGCCAGGGGCAAAGCCTACGGCGCCTCGGAGACCGGAAGCTCCGCTAAGCTGGGCGGCTGCGGATCGTCCGGCAACAAGAGTAGACATCACAGACACGGTAGCGTATTCGGTACCGCTCTTGTCGTGCTGCTCACTTTCATCATGGTATTCGCATCACTCCTCGGCGCCTTCGCCGACGACCTGGTAAACACCGTGCCGAATGAAGAGGCAAGCGGTGATTTTTATTCGGGAACTATCAACACAGGATTCGCACCTAACGGATATACTCCTCCGTCCACCACGTATGGCCCCGGCTATGGCCCTTATAACGTAGACGGTGTGTATCAGTCCCAGAGCACGGCATCTGCTACCAGCTTCGCAGCCGGTCTTCCGCTGGGAACAATTTTTATCGACCAGAGCAAGATCAGCGACACCGGTGGAGTTACAGAAGTTGTGTCTAAGGACACAGCCATTATTGCGGGCCTGACATTAAATTCAGGTCAACCAAACCAGATGGGCTATGACGGCACAAAGCCGGGAGCCATCAAGATGGTTCCGGGAAAGATCAATGAATTAAACGGTGATCTCTTCAAGGTGACCTTCCCCGACGCAGCGATTCTGCCTAACGGAGAAAGAGCAGACCTGGTCATCACCTATTCAAATGCCAAGATTGTCATCGACCAGAGATATCTGGCCGCGCCTCCAGATGAACAATACTATCACGGCGCTGTATATCTCGCTAGAGGAAATGCCTTCAACCGCGGCGGCACAGACGCAACAGACTTTTCAACAGTCAGCTATAAAACTGCTGCCGAAAATTTGGTTCTCAATTACATACAAAATAACTATGGTACTGCCAAGACCTTCAAAAACACATCTTCAAAAGTTCCCTCGGTGGGAACTTCGCTGGATGCCACCTACCAGATCGTGAACAAGGATGGCACTCCTGCGGCGGGAACATTTGTCTATGCGATCTCCGGCATCAATCTGGATAGAGACCCGGATATGGGTGGTGCGATCGGCAGCGGCAATAATGTTAACAAGCCTCTTTGGTATTCATATGAAGACAGTTTTAGTGGCGAGAATGGAAAAGACTACAGCTTCTTCTCGGAAGCCATGGAGATTCTCGGTGGCCAAGAATCGGAATATGTATATGTAAGACCGAACACGAATCAAGAAGACAATCCGGATGCCAGGATTACGCCACCAAAAGGGCAATACTTCTGGCCGAATGTTTCTAAGACGGATGAGGGTAATATTAAGTTCATATCAAACGGATTGAACAGCCCGAGCCTGGGAGGACACGATGCCAGTTATAGTGCAGGTTTCGTAACCCTTGCAGATGCTGCGAAAGGTTTCAAAGTAACCGCAACTGGACATGGTTCGCAAGCGCAGAGCATGAACTCCCTGGTATTCAACAGTAAGCAGATTTGGTACCGCTATGTCTCGGGTTCCGGCAAGCATGGCCGCATCGAGACCACCAGCGAAGGTAACTGGGGCGGAAAGCTTAATGATGGCGGCACGGTTCTAGACGGTGGCGAAAACCCACATGCTGAAGGCGCTACGGGAGATGAAAAGCCGAACACTTACGTCATTGCCGAGGGCAAGACCGTTACCTACACCATGACGCCGGACATCGGATATAAGCTCAAGAAGCTCACCGTCAACGGCGAGGAAGTCGAGTACGACGGAGATGCCGTGAGCAAGATGAAGAAGGGCGACACGGTTACGGTAACCACCGCTGCCGGCCATGCCGGAGTTCTGAAATATGAAGAAGACGGCACATATACATTCAAATTCGTATATGCCGAACATGATGAAGAGATTTTCGTCGAGTGGGAACCTACCACGGCAGACGTTTTGGTTGCCAAGAGATGGCAGGACGAGGATGACAAGGACGGCTTGCGTGCTGCAGCCACAATGCCAAACGTAAAGCTCCAGTACTCCACCAACCGCGGAAGGACCTGGACGGATGTTACGGATAAAGTAGGCAACTACAATATTGCAGATTTTGCTGACCCTGTAACACAGCAGACGGTTCCTGACGGCAACTTCCTTGACGGCAGCTACGACATCAACAATGACCAAACAGGCAGGCATCCTTACACCTGGGAGTATCTGCCGGTTTATACATACGACTCCAACGGGATCGCCGATTCGGCCATACTGTACCGCATCGTGGAGCTACCTGACCCGGGCATTGCCGACTACTTGAAAGCACAGTATTTCGACGACCAGTCATTCGACCTTACGTCGCCGAAGACGAAGACCAAGGACGGCTGGCTCGTATTTGATAACACCACAGGGACAGAGTACGTGCAGAAGGGTGACGGTCTCTACTATGAGGTTACTGACGGACTTCCGGCAGCAGACCCGGCAGATCCGCAGCCTAAGGCGAGTGATCTGACACCTCACTCTTCCGATGAGTACTGGACGGTGGACAAAGGTACTCCGTACCAGGCTGTTGAAGTGAAGAACGAACACACTCCGCGCGAGGTCTATATCGACCTGACCAAATTCTGGAATGATGCGACGATCTATGGCGTTGAAGCAACAGACGGCAACGACTATGCTCGCAGGAAACTGACATTTGTACTCCATGGAGAAACGGCGGACAGGCCGGTTGATTTGAATGGAGACGATGAAGGAGACGACCGCGAAATCATCATCGAGGTCAACGAGTCCGACGACAAAGCAGATGTCACGGGCGATAAGACCATCGACGGATATACCATATATAAAGACAGTTCAGGAACCGAGTATGCCCTTGTAAATGATGATTCCACTCATGAGGATGGCTACTATCCGGTTTCGGGCGAGACCATTGATTATGAAAGCGGTCCGGCAACGCCTTCGGGTCATATGACGCCTGTTCCGAAGGGTGACGGCACCTATAAGATCGACGACAATAATTTCGGTGCACTGATTGAGCACTTGTCAACCCACGAGGGCGGCAAGCCGATTACCTATACCATCACAGAGAAGATAGGCGGTATAGCGGCCAACGACAACGAGCTTCCTTGGACCACAACAGGCGGAACTCTGAATCCGGTAAAGAACAGCAAGGAAGAAATCATTGGCTACACCACACAGTTCACGAACACGCCGGTCATCGACAAGGATGTTAAATCATTGCCGCTTACAATAGAGAAGCACGACAAGCTCACAGGTGCGGTGCTGGAAGACGCCACCTTCACGGTATATACCAATACGGCCACCAAGGAAAAGGCTGCCGAATACCAGCTTGAAAAGATCGACGGTAAACAGGTATATACCAATCAGATCACCAAGTATATAAAGAAGGACGATAATAAGTACTACGAAGTAAATGAGAGTGGTGTTGTGGCTACAGCACCTGCGGATCCTCAGCCGGATGTACGTTCCCTGAAGGATTCCTATACAGGCAGCGTGGAAGATAATGAAGTTACAACGGATGCGGCCGGCCAGGCAACGATAACCTTTAAGGCGCCGGGCACCTATTACGTGATGGAGACCGAGGCACCTGCCGGCTACAACGTGGACCCTACTACATATACCTTTGTAGTTGATGAGAAACTCAATTCTATAAGACTACAATCAGCTGACGTCAATCATGAAACCAAGTGGTGGAAGAAGCTCTACGACCTGCTCTTCGGCGACGGCACTACTGAGGAAGAAAACTGGGAGCCGACGCCAGACAAAGATGGCGGGACCCTTACCGTAGACGACGATCCGATTCGTGCCAACATCCTTATTAATAAGGTTTGGGACGACAAAAACGATCAGGACGGCTTGCGCAACTACGCCGTTGAGTTCCCTAAGGTCAAGATCCAGAAGACCACTGATCCTGCAGATGAAGACTCATGGGTCGATGTGAACTCAGATGTCATCCCTGCGCCGGACAAGACCATTCCGGACCATAATGCTCCGCTCATCGTGGACCAGGATAACTACTATACATGGGACAACCTGCCTGCCTACGAGGATGGCAAGTTGCTGACTTATCGTGTAATTGAATTGGGCGGTAAACTGAAGGACAATGCCACATTCCTTCCTGATGGCGATCATCCGGAAGAGACGGCTTATTCCTGGGTTGCCAAGACCGCGACCAGTGATGAGGAAGAATTCAACATCGCCAACATCACCGACCCGGATAACCCGACGCCTCGGAACCGTACGGTTACTGTTACCAATAAACATATACCGGAGAAGATCAAGCTCAGCGTGAGCAAAGACTGGGCCGACGACGATGACGATACAAGCGATCGCCGGGCTGCAAATATCACTCTCTACAAGACGGTGAATGGCGCAGAATCTGTTGTGGAGATTCTGGATGGTGCAGTTCCGCTTTACGACGAGACCGAATTCTACACTTGGGAAGGTCTCCCGGCATATGAAGACGGATATCCTGTAACCTACCGGGTAGAAGAGTCTCCGGTAGAGCATTACGCTACCACATATAAGAAGGTATATACGGATACAAGCGGTACATCTGTCAATACAGATGGCGACAGCATTGATTCTTCCGATGTCGAGCGCACATGGGATGAGGACACTCGTGATGAGACCACGGAAGGAACCATCAACATCCGTAACGCGAACCTTCAGGAGCTGAAGGTCGCTAAGATGTGGGTAAAGGGCTCCAATGCCAATATTACCTACAAGCTTTATCGTACCACCAGCACGGATCCTGACGTCATCGACTGGGATGAGACCTGGACAGGATGGACGCCTGACAGCAACTGGGAAGCGGTAGAGACGACCGTTGCCTTTACGGCCAACCTCTTTGCTACCAGTGATACGGGCGATCGCAAAGAGAAGTCCGTACCGAGCCTGCCTAAGGCAGATGCTAATGGTAACCCATACACATACCGTGTATGGGAGGATGCAGATGCAACACGCTATGAAGCGAACCAGATCTCCAATACGGAGGTGGTCAACACCAACCTCCATGCCGAGGACGGTGTTGCTAACGTGAACGTGGTCAAGGAACTTCAGGGTCGCCCGTGGAACGACAACGATAAGTTCTACTTTAAGATCGAACCTTACGAGGACGACGGCACTATTTACCACAATCAAGGTGCTTACGGTACCGATGCAGAAGGCAATCCGATTACCGATCCTGCCAACGTTCCTATGCCTGCCGCAGGAAATGAAATCCAGGAGACAGATAAGAACAAGGTTCAGGTCGGTGCCATCGGTCGCAACGTGGGATTCGATTCCATCGAATTCACCACAGCTCAGGTCGATAAGGACCAGACAGCTGAGTACTACTATAAGGTCTACGAGGTCTATGATGCTTCAGGCACAAGCCTTGATGATGCCACCAACCACACCGGCAAGAAGAACGGAATCACCTACGCCGGCGAAGTGGATAGCGGTATCTTCAGTGGAAGCACTTTCAAGCCAACCGAACATACTCTGAGGATAGTAGTATCCAGCGACAGCAACGGTAAGATCACCACGGATATATACTGGGATGGCGCAACATCACATTCCGCTGTTCCGGTATACACAAATAACTACGATGCATCCGCAGAAGTTCACGCTCATATTATCAAGGACGTTATGGGACGTGAGATTACGGGTGACGATGAGTTTAACTTTACTATTACCAATATAGCAGGCGCACCGATGCGCGCCACAGCGGACGCGGAAGCAGACACATCGACTCAGCAACACGATGCCGGCAAGATTGACCCTAACGACGGAACCAAAGTAACGCCTGCTTCCAACAATTACGATCCTGTGGACGGTAATGGCGGTAATTATCGTGCCATCGAGACAATGTCAACTAACTGGATCAAAGTAGGTGATCTGGCTAACAAAACTTCTGATGATAAGGCAACTGATACTTTCATCTATCAGATTACTGAGAATGCGCCGAATGCCGGCACAAAGCCAAGTAAGGCCGACGATGATGACCTCACATTCGACGAGCGCAGCATCTACGTGAAGCTCGTAGCCACAGACAATCTTGACGGTACACTCAATATCGAGAAGAGTTACTGGTACGACGCAGCTTGCACTTCAAATCCTGTACATGCAAATGTTCTCGTCAGCAAGGCTGACGGCAGCATTGCACCTGCCGGATCTACACCGGGAGAGGAATATAAATATGTGCCGGCAGCAATCTTCATTAACTCACAGACTGTAGACATTCCGGTTGTGAAAGAGTGGACAGATGGTCCGGCCGTTGAAGATGTGACTCTGCACTTAGAGCGCAAGCTGATTCCGCTTAATCAGGAAGAAGGTTTAACCTATTTCGGTGCGGAAAGTGCTCCGGGATATAACAACAAAGGTTGGGAGACCGTTGGTAATGTTACTATTGCCCATCGCGGAGATTTCGTTGACACTACCGGTGCCATCATCACAGAGGACAAGACCTATGAGGACGTTGAAGGGTTCAATAAAGATCTGCCTAAGTATGTGACTGTAGACGGAACTACATACCGTGCGGTTTACAAGCTGATCGAGGATAAGACCTCGGATGCCTACAGCACTACATACCGCAGTAAAAAGGGCGGTACAGAGACAGATAAGAACCAGGTATTCCTGGATGGAGAGACTCTGATCGTCACCAATAAGGTCGTAGCCAAGAACGAAGCCAATATAGCGGCTGTCAAACAGCTGATGGGTCGTCAGTGGCTCGATGAAGATGACTTCCCGTTCACCCTGGTACCTGAAGGCAAGGGAACATACGATAACGACGGAAAGTACAGCGGCAAGGATACCTCAGACGAGGCCAAGGCTTCTGTTCCGATGCCTGAGAATGATTCGAGCCGCGAATCCACAACGACGGACGCGGGCACAGCAGACGCTGTTGCCACCACACATGCGAAGAAGTCCATGACCACAGTCGATCCTAACGGAGGACTCGAACGTCTGGCACGCTTCGGCGCCATCGAGTTCGATATCAGTGATCTGACATGGGTTAAGGATCACTACGAGGGAGATTTCTTCTATGTTATGGAGGAATCCATTCCGGATGATGCTACACATAATCCGGACGGCACTTACACTAAGAACGGAATTACATATGATGGAACATCCCACAATGTCCACGTTAAGGTAACAGCTAACCGTACCGATGTGCTCTACGTACAGATTGCATACGATGAGGAAACTGTAGGCGATGTAACAACAGGCACCCAGTTCACACCGGTATATACCAACAAATACGATGCGATCGCAGAGTACGCACAGGACATCAATAAGTACATCATGGGAAGAGCATGGAAGAGTACAGATGTATTTGACTTCCGTATGACAGCTTTGGGCGGAGCTCCGTTCGAGGATGCAGACAGAAGTGAATTCCCGCCGGTGGACACCACGAGCGATGACGAACGTGAGGAAGATCTTGAGGGTGGTTATGCTATCCACTCAGCTCGCGGCGCCCACGTCAATCGCATGAAGGTTTCGGATACAACCAAGGAGATCCAGGAACTTACCATGCCGAAGATAGAGTTCCGACTCTCCGAACTGAACAAGACAGTTACTGAAGAGGAAGCCGGAAGTCTTGGTGCTTTGACATACTCCAACGGAGATCCTGTTCCGGCAGGAACTGCCTACGGACAGTTCGTCTATTCCTTCGAGGAGACCAACGATTACCTGGAAAAAGCGGGTAAGGATGTCAAGGATCTGAACATCGATCCTGATACCGAATATGTGAGAGTCACAGTTATTGACAAGGGTGACGGAACCCTTGATTGCAAGACTGAAGTATTTGAGGATCGTTATTGCTCAACACCGAGGTATAAGCCGGGCACACATGATCCGGCTACAAGTCCGACCTTCGTAAACCAGCTTAAGCGCAAGCTGTCAATAACCAAGGCATGGGCCGATACACCGAACAGCGACGTAGTCATGAAGCTTCAGTGGTCCCTGAACGGCGAGAATTGGTATGACGTAAGCGAGGCTACGTTCCTTGCAGGTCAGCCTGAGACGAAGACTATTGCTAAGGATGCAACAGGCGATGCTCTTACTGTTACATGGACCGATCTTCCTGCGTATGCAAATATTGTAAGCGTGGGCGATCAGACCGCTGATGACATAGATATGAATGACCTCTGGGTCTACTACACCATAACAGAAGATTCGGTCAATAATGTTATCACCAGGTACAGCGAAGAGCCTTATGTAGAAGGCGAGAGCTATACAAATACCGAAAAATACAAAACCCCGGTAAACGGCGCTAATCCGTTCAGGACAGAGGATGCGCCTTCCGGAGAGTCTTATGCAGAAAGAACTTATGCCGATATCATTGACAAGCTCCATGTGACAAACTGGAGAACAGAGACCGAAGGTACGGCAAAGGTTGGTGTTGTAAAACAATACATCGGAAAAGTTTGGGAGAGTGAGACGTTCACCTTCGAAATGAAACCTGTCAAATCCAAACTCGGCAGTGCAGCGGATTACACCTCATATGATGATCAGGTTGCCGCACATGAGACCGATCCTAAGGTCAAGGTAATGCCGACGCTTTCTGACAATAAGGCGACAGCGGATACAGGAACTGATGCTGTTTCTGTTAACGAACACGCCGCCAATTTCAAAGGCCTTGTCATCAAGCTGAGCGACTTGCTTGTTGCGACCGAGGGAGAGGACAAAGGAAAAGAAAAGGGTGAATTTATCTACGAGATCAAAGAAGTCATTCCGGACGATGCGGTGGAAATGACAGAGGATGGAAAGACCTACTTTGTCAAGAAGGATGAGAAGGGAAACATCATTAAGTACACCACCGATACACATACCGTGAAGATCATCGCGGTAGATGACGGCGGCGGAGATATTGACATTACGGTAAGCTATGATGAGCGTAACCCTGGAGAGTATGTTCCTGTTTATACCAACTACGCCATGATGCCTACACCTGTCGATGGCACTAAGGAATGGCACGGTGGCAAGAAGGCAGAGCACCAGAACGGAAAGGTCGAGATCGACGACGAGACAGGTGAGATTAAATCCGATCCTGAGCCGAGCGACAATCTAAAGCTTAAGCTCAAACGTAAGCTTACTACGTCTGACGGCATTGAGGAGACTATGAGTACAGATGATGCAGGACGGGATCTTGTAGTCGTCTGGGTCAAGGAGACTCCGGCCACACCGGCCAAGCCGACCGGATATTGGGTAAGCGAAGAGGGTGACAGAATATCCGACGAGCAGTATCAGGCGATACAGGATGAAGAGGAAAAAGCTAAGTATTCCAAGGAGATGACGCCTGAAGTTCCGGCAAGCATCGATACGCAGACCGGCGACGATCCTGATTCCACCGAGAAGGGTAACAGCGGTCCGTACACCTATACCATCAAGGCAGAGGTGACCGAGGGAGGCGTCACGAAGTATGAAGATCCGCTTCTGAACGTCTGCAATGAGGCAGGATACGAATACGAGTACTACATCACTGAAACATCCGTACCGACCGGATATTCAAAATCCGAGGACGGAATGGATGTAGTTAATACAAACAATGAGAAGGATAAACTCAAGGTCACCAAGATCTGGGATGACGCCCAGGATGCTGAAAGACTCCGTCCTGATAAGGTAATCGTACATCTGTATAAGGAAGTAATCGTTCCTGCAGAAGAGGGCGGCGAGGCTACGACCAAGACCGTCCAGGTTGAGGTCGACAAAAAGACCATCACCAAGCAGGAAGGCGATAATAAGGATATTTGGAGCACGGGCGTCGTATTTGAAGATCTGCCGCTCTACGACAGCAACGGCAATGTCATCAAGTACTACGTGCTCGAGGAAGGCATGGCCGGATACACCGGTACATATGCTGCGAACAGCAGGGCCGCAGGCGACTATAAGGACGAAGAGCATCTTGTTAAGATTGAATTGGATGGCAACACTACTGCCGATCCGCAGTTCGTCGACATCAAGAACTCCCTGACACCGGCTACAGATGAGATTACGATAGAAAAGATCTGGGACGATAACAATAACGCTCAGGGTAAACGTCCTTCTGATGTCACATTCAAACTGTACAAGTACGTATGGAACAATACGTCCGAGAAGTACGAAAAGAAACCGGCTGCAAAACGTCCTGCGGTACAGGCAGATGTGACGGCAGGAAAGGCAAGTAAGGTCGGAGATGATGTCGCCATTACAGACCTTGAACTTGATGGCACAGCTGACACAGAAAACACCATAGCTTATGAGACGGAAGCCTGGAAGGGAACATGGAAGAACCTACCTCTAACAGAAAACGGAAAGACCGTAATCTACACCATAGAGGAAGACACGGAAGGCTCTGCATATGCTGCTCCGGGAACTCAGGGCAGGTACAGCAACACGCCATGCGTAACGGGCAACCAGTTCGACGGTTATAAGGTGAAGAATGTCTATACAGATGAACTTACAGAGGCTAAGATCACTAAGGTTTGGAAAGATAACAATAACGCTTGGAATACTCGTCCGAGAAAACTGCATGTAGAACTCTATCGCACTTACGAAGTAGCCGACGGACAGCCTGTAACACCTGAAAAGGTTACTACTGATGCCGAAGGTAATAGTATTAAGGAAGAGATTTCGGCAGATGACGAGGACCCTGACGCGAATACTTGGGTACACAAGTACAATAAACTTCCTAAGTACACATCGCTTGATGTGGACGGAACTACAGTATCTCGCGAATACACCTACTTCTGGAAGGAAACTGTTCCTACCGGGTATGTTGCTACGGGTAGAAATTCCGGCGATCAGGCCGTAGAGGTTGTGGGAGACGGTTCCAAGACTGCAGAGATTAAGGACAAGACCACTGTAACTAATACATATGTTACGGGCTCTATCGTCCTCACTAAGACTTGGGATGATCAGAGTGATGTGGATAAGCTGCGTACGAAGGCTACGGATTACCTTGACAAGCTCACACTCTACATGGGCGACAGGAAGATTACCGACTTCAGCACAATCACGCGTGAGTGCAGGGATAATGGTGATAATACATTCACAGTAACATACGGAAACCTTCCGGTCTTCGACAAGGACGGAACAGCAATCTCGTACACGGTCGAAGAAACAGTACCGAACGGATACAGCATAGCAACAGATCCTGCTGCAGTTCTTACAACAACTCTGGATAATACTCAGGAAGCTCCGACTGTATTTACGGGATTAATGTCCCTGACCAACGAGCATAAACCTGAGCTGATTGACATTGAGATTACGAAGAACTGGATTGATCAGGCCGGCTTCGAACACATTGATGCCGAAAACTACAAGAACGAACTCAAACTCCTGGCTGACGGAGAAGAAGTTACAGATACTTATGCAGATAAGCTGACCATAACTCCGTCCTCAGAGGGTACTACGGAGGATGTATTCGGAATTAAATGGTCAGAACTTCCTAAGTACAAAGTAAATCCTCTCACAGGAAAACTTGTAGAGATTGTCTACAAGGTTACTGAGAGGCAGGTTGACGGCTATGCCGAGGCTACGTACGACAACACCGGAGCTTACGATAAGTCTAAGAAGGCTGATACATCGGCAGCTTATAACGGTGGCGAGATCAACAATACTCAGGTCATAAGCATCGATGTCAAGAAGACCTGGGATGATAATGACAACCACGATAATAAACGTGGAGATATTAAGGTTGTCCTCTTCAGAAACGGTGTGAAGTATGCTGAGAAGACTCTTAAGGAGACTGACGATAATATCAGTATAGATGACAATGTATGGACATGGACAGGTGTATGGACCGGTCTTGAATATGCCGATCCTAAGGGCACAACGTACAACTACACTGCCAGCGAGGAAGCACCTCAGCCATGGTATGAGGCATTTGTCAACGGACAGAAGCTGATACAGATTCTTCTCGATAAATGGAATGATGACAACAATACTCTCATCTTCGAAGTGACTAACAAGCACGACGATGAGACTGTGGAATTCACCGTAGACAAGATCTGGGATGATAAGAGTGATGTAGACGGACTCAGACCATCTAAGATCTACTTCAGACTGTATCAGACGGTAGACGGAACGACGACTCTCGTTGAGGATCTGCCTGAGGGTGCCTCGGTCAAGACAGTGACCAACACTGCCGGAGAGGTTGACGGAGATGCTGACTATGACAACGGCTACGTTGAGATAGACGCTAAGAAGTCTGATAAGACTCAGGGTACTCTTAACAGAGTATTCTTCGAAGACCTGCCTAAGTACGCAGAGGGCGGTAAGCTTATAACTTACACTGTTGAAGAGGATGGAGATATCTCAACAGAAGCGATAGAACCTGTAAGAGCTTACACAACTGAAAGAAGTGGTGATCAGTCTGCGGGTTACACATTCAAGAATACGCACAGCCCTGTAAGCGTAACGGTTAATCCGAAGGCTAAGAAGGCTCTTGACGGAAGAAGCTTTAAGAGTGGTGATGAATTCACATTTAAGCTGACGGTAGACAGTCCGACGAATGCGCCTACTCCGACACCTGATTTGATTAAGATTAATCCGACATCCGGTACCGACAAGGAATTCAACATTGGTGAGATTACATTCACCGGTGCTGATATGATCGACGAGCTGAATGCCGGTGATACCAAGAAGTTCACTTATAAGTTGACAGAGGTGGATGCAGGCAAGACTATCGACGATATCATCTACAGCACTCAGGAACTGACTCTTGAGATTACCGTAAGCAGAAAAGCTGACGGCGGTCTTGAAGTAACTGACAGCAATATTAAGTGGACAGGCGGTGACGGAGATAATCACGACACTATAACAAACAAATTCATCACTGATACAGATCTCATAATACGTAAGATCTGGGTTGATGATGATGCAGATGATACTTCAATCGGATCACGTCCGGAAAGCATTACGATTGTAATTACTGCAGAGGCTTCAGTAGAAACAGCCTCCCTTGTAGATGCAGGATTCCGACTCGACAGCGAGCAGAGCACGGATGTCAAGAAGGTTTACACCAAGGAGATCACTGTAAGCGGATCCGAAGCCGGGACTCTGTTCAACGACAGCGTATGGCAGAAGAAGATTACGGGACTGCCTAAGCTTGATGCGGCCGGAGAATCGATTACCTACACAGTAGATGAGAATGATGTTCCGAACTACACAAAGACTGATCCTGTTCAGAAGGACGAGGGACGTTGGATTATTACTAACACCTATAGGCGTGTTTCTATAACAGGTACCAAGGAGTGGCGTGATGGCGGAAAGACTCACGACAACACAACAGAGCTTAAGCTGACGGTATATCGTCTGGCTTATGACGAAGGCGGTCAGCCGGTGGGTAGTGCAGAGACTGTCAGCGATGCACATATCGACTGGAAGGGTAACAAGTACACTGTAATAGGATTGCCTGAGAGCGATGATAATGGCAATAAGTACACCTACTGGGTAACTGAGACTGCCGTAGACGGATATGAAGCTCCGATTTACGACAACTCAGATGCCGGTGCAGCTGCAGATCAGAGAAAGACTGATGGTGTATATGACGGTGGTAAGGTCATCAATTCAGCTCTGACTGACATTACAGTGACCAAAACTTGGGATGATGCCGACTACTTCACAGACGAGACCGGAGCTATCGGAGATGCAAATGAATACACCCGTCCGGAAGTCACGATGACAGTAACGGCTACGGCCACAACTGAGGAAGAAATCACTGCTCTGACTGAAGCAGGCTTCACTCAGGATGAAGAAGATGGCACGAAGTACACCATGGAAATTACTCTGAGGGGTGAGACTTCAGCATCTGTAATGAAGTGGACCAAGATAATTGAAGACCTGCCGATGTACGATCAGGACGGAGAGAAGATCAAGTACGTTGCGACTGAGACCGACGCAGACGGCGATACTACACCTGACGGCTTCATCAAGGATGAAGGTGCAGAAGACACCGAGGTAAGTAACAAGCCTAAGGATAAGAAAGAGAACGGTACTCTTGATCTGACAATCCTTAAGACTGACGGAACTACCGAAGGTGATGCAGGTCTCAACGGTGCTGAGTTTACCGTATACCAGAGCAACGGCAAAACGAAGGCTACATCTGAAATGGTAGTAGCTAACCCTGTTACTACATCAGGTGAAGACGCTGATGCCGGCAAGGCTACAGTAAGATTCAAGAAGCCTGGAACATACGTCATCAAGGAGACTAAGGCTCCAGCAGGATATGCTCTGAGCGAGAAGACATTTACCGTGAAGGTAGATGAAGAGCTCGAAAGCATTACTCTTACAAGAGAGACTGATCCGGATGACAGCTTCTGGACATGGCTGTATAAGCTGCTCTTCAACGGCGACAAGCCTGAGAGCATGACCGGAGACGACACTCACGGATATACACTGAAGGTAGACGATGATCCGCTCAGAGCCGAAGTCCTTGTCGACAAGGTTTGGGATGACAAGAATGATCAGGACGGTCTGAGAAAGAAGGCTAAGGATGAGAGTGCTCTTCCTAAGGTCAAGCTGCAGTATAAGTCAGGAGATCAGTGGCTCGATGCTGACGATACTATCCTCGGCACGCAGGAAGGCACGAAGACCGTACCTGACAAGGACGGCAAGATAAGCGGAGGCAGAACTTACACTTGGAAGGATATCCCTGCATATCTTGACGGAGAGAAAGTTGAGTATCGTGTAATCGAGATTGATAAGATCGAAGGATACGAAAATCCGACATACGATAAACAGACATTTACTCTGAGCAATAATGTAGGTACAGAGGCAGAGAATGTTGAAGTTAGCGTAACTAACAAGTACGAGCCTGAGACCGCAAGCGTTCAGGTAAGCAAGAAGTGGAATGACATCAACAACTTAGACGAAATGAGAGTTGATGAATTGTCCTTCAAGCTGACTTCGAATAACGGATACGAGAAGACTCTGGACCTTGACATCCTGACAGACGTAGACGACGGCGAAGAGGCCATAGAGACACCTGATGACGCGAAGTGGACTAAGCTTCCGGTTTATAAGAACGGCGAGAAGATCAAGTACACACTGGTAGAGTCGACTAAGATTAAGGGCTATACAGCTACGTATGACGGTGATGATGCTCAGGCCAAGAATGTAGAATTTACACTTGATCCTGAGAGTGATGAGCCTTATCTCGTAACGGTAACAAACACTCATGAGCCAAAGGCCACGAAGATCTACGTTAAGAAACAGTGGAACGATAACAACGATCAGGACGGCAAGAGAGGCGAAGTTGAGATTACGCTTAAGGCTGCTGATGACTCTGAAGGTGCATATGACGGCAAGGACTATGAGGGTAATGAAGTCGGAGTTCTCAAACTTAACACCGAGAACAATTACTACGGCAAGTTCGATAATCTGAAGAACGTCGATGCAGACGGAAAGAAGATTACATACGCTGTAGAGGAGACATCAGCACCTAGCGGATATGATACTGACGATGCTACATACAGCGGAAGCGGTACGCATGCAGATCCGTTCGTCGTAACAAACACCAGAGGTGCAGATACTATTACAGTAACTGCCACTAAGCGGTGGACAGGTGATGCCGAATTCAAGGATGAGACGCGTAAGGATGTAACACTCTATCTCATCGGACGCAAGGGAGACGGTGGAATTGCATGGGATGGCGGAAGCGAGACCGTAGATGTACAGACTGATCCGGGCGACAATAAGGATGCAGGAACTGCAACTTGGACAGGACTTCCGAGAAGACTCGGCGGAGTAGAGCTCACTTGGGAGGTCTATGAGGATGCTGTGCCGGGATATGCTGCAAGTGTAAGCGGCGGAACACCTGACGAAGACGGAAATGTTGACTTCATCGTAACGAATGAGTACGCTGGCGCAGTTGCTGAGGTTACTGCTACCAAGGTTTGGAACGATGACAACAACAGGGACGGTAAGCGTACCGATGTATACTTCCAGCTCTACAGAACCGTAGGATATGACGGAGATGAAGAGGCTGTCGGAGATCCTGTTAAGGTAGAAGTCAATACGACTTCTGCAGACGGTGAGGAAGCCGGTACGGTTACTTGGGATAATCTGCCTGAAGTAATCGCAGAGACAGACAGCGAAACAACCGAAGAGACTGTATATAACGCAGTTGAACCTGAAGGAACTGAGAATCCGTCAGATGAAGGATGGTATGAGTTGCAAGGTAGTGAATATGTTCTGACGGAAGATACGGAAGTAGATGCTGAAAAGACATATTACGAGCAAGGCACAGAAGAAGTTACAAGCGAGTCAACTACCGAGCGTGCTGTAATCTACACAGTTAAGGAGGTAGAGGCGCCATCAGGATATGAGTCGGTTGTTACTCAGACATCAGCCGGAGAGTTTGTTGTCAACAACATCCATACACCGGAAACGACAGATGTAAGTGTTTATAAGATCTGGGGTGATGATGACGATGCAGAAGGTTTCAGACCTGACCACATCAAGATAAGACTCAAAGACGGTGATGAAACTGTCAGAGAGGTAACTCTCACTTCAGAAGATGAGGGAGAAGGCTGGAACAGCGGCACTTACACCTTCGAAGATGTTCTGAAGAACAAAGGCGGAGAACCTATCGACTACTCCGTAGTTGAACTTGACGAAGATGAGGAAACTGAACTCGTCGACGGAGAAAAGACTTCTTATAGCTATGATGTCAGCATCAGCGGTGGAGGAACATCTGAGGATCCGTTCCTCATCAAGAACACGCATGCATCCGGCGGTATCACGAAACTTGTTGTTAACAAGAAGTGGGAAGGTGACGAAAAACACATAGAGACAAGAGGCGACGTTAAATACCACCTCATCAAGGTAATTGACGGCGAGAGAGTCGATACCGGAGATGAAAAGACCGCGACATACGATTCTGCAGATCCGGACAATCCTATGACTGTGACATGGGAGGATCTGCCGACCAGAGAGAAAGGCAAAGATGTAGTGTACACAGTCGAAGAGGTTGATGTTCCTAAGGGCTACACACCGGCTGTAGGTAATGTCGATGAGGATGGAAATGTCACAGTAACTAATACTTACAGTGATACACCGGCATTCGGCGAGGACGTAATCTATATTGATCCGCTGAATAATGCAGGCAGTATGGTTCTCAAGTCAACATCTTATGACACTCATGGTGAGGCGAAGGAAGCTGCTGACAATAAAACGGGAGCTCCTGCAAATCCTAAACACGAAGGATATAAGTTCGCGGGATGGGCTGTAAACTATGATGAAAACGGTAACTTCGTGATTGTCGCAACATACAGTGCAATTCCTGAGAAGGTTACGCCGACTACATCTTACATCGATCCTAATACCGGACTTCTTGTAAGCGTACAGACGGATGATCCGTCAAGTGTCAAAGCACCTGCTGATCCTAAGGCTAAGAACATGCAGTTCGTAGGATGGAGAAAGGTTACTGATGCTGCCGGCAACACCATATTCGTAGCAGAATATGAATGTGACTGCGGTAATGGCAGCGGTGATGCTGTCGACGGTAGCGGAAAGTCAGGCGGCAAGTCCGGAGTCAAGACCGGTGATATGACATCGATGTACATATGGATAATGCTCTTGCTTCTCTCGATTGCTGTTGCAGCGACTGTTGCAATTAAGAGAATCAGAAAATCTGACAAAGAAGTTCATGAGTACAAAGACAGGCATTAGCCAAAGAACAATTGATTAAAGGTACGGGGTTTCCGAAAGGGGACCCCGGTCTTTATTACAATAAAAACCGTCGGGCCCGGACCGACGGTGAATTGAAGTCTTTTGACAGTGCTGTTATTTCATGAGCATGAGGGCATCGAGTATGCGCTGTGCGGTGTCCGTTTTGGAGAGTTGACCGAGCTCGGTGGTGCTGTCTTTTGTTATCATTGTCACCACGTTGGTATCTCCTTGGAAGCCCGCACCTTTTGTTCTAAGGCTGTTGGCGCAGATCATATCCAGGTTTTTAGATTCGAGTTTCTTCTTTGCATTTGCAAGAAGCTCTTCTGTCTCCATGGCAAAACCGCAGATAATCTGTCCTTTCTTTTTCTTTTGGCCTACTTCTTTGAGTATGTCATGGGTAGGCTTAAATTCTATAGACATATCTTTGGACTTTGAATCCTTTTTTATCTTTTGATAGGCGGTGGTTTTCGGAGTAAAGTCTGCAACAGCCGCTGCTTTAATTACAATGTCTGATTTCGGCGCAGCCTTTGTGACTGCCTTGTACATGTCCTCTGCGCTCGTGACGTCGATTCTCTTTACGCCGAGCGGGCAGCTGAGATTGGTGCGGCCGCTAACGAGTGTGACGTCTGCTCCGCGCAGGGCTGCTGCCTGCGCTATGGCGTAGCCCATCTTTCCGCTGGAGTGGTTGGTTATATAGCGCACAGGGTCTATCGCTTCCTGCGTCGGGCCTGCGGTGACTAAGACCGATAGACCCTGCATGTCCTTTTCACATGCTATTTCGGAAAGGACATGCTGCAGCAGCTCTTCCGGTTCAGGCATCTTACCTTTACCTTCATCACCGCACGCGAGAAGTCCTTCTGCCGGCTCTATCAGCTTAAAGCCGTACTCCGTTATCTTCTTTATATTATCCTGCGTGGCAGGGTTATCATACATTGCCGTATTCATGGCGGGAGCCACCAGCTTAGGACACTTGGCTGCCAGGATGACTGTAGTCAGCATGTCGTCTGCGATGCCGTTTGCGGCCTTAGCTATGAAATTGGCGGTGGCCGGTGCCACGATAATCAGATCGGCGGCCTTGGCCAGCGATATATGCTTTACGTCATAGTCGAAGTTTCTGTCCCACATATCTGAAATACAACGGTTTCCGCTTCTTACTTCAAATGTGAGAGGCGTTACGAACTTAGTGGCATTTTCGGTCATCACAACATGTACGTCAGCGCCCTGCTTTTTCAGTTCGCCAACGAGTGTGACCGTCTTGTATGCCGCTATTCCGCCGGTAACACCGACTACAACTGTCTTGCCGCTAAGCATAAGCATTGTCCTTTCACTTCGCCTTCTATTGCACGATAATTGTAGCATTATATTACACCTGAAAGGCTATAATTAACAGTTTTTTAGGCTTTTTATACTCTAAAGGGTATACGAGAAAGTGTATTTGTAATATGCTTAACACATGGGAAAGAAGGCAATTGTAGCAATGAGCGGAGGCGTTGATTCATCTGTTGCGGCGTATCTTATGCAGAAAGCCGGATACGATGTCAGCGGTGCCATTATGAAGCTCTTTGATACCGAAGATAAAGCATCTAAGGGCGAGCTCCGCGGAACGGATAATATAGAAGATGCCGGGAAAGTCGCAAAGAATCTGGGTATAGAGCTCGGTGTCTTTGATATGCGACAAGAGTTTAAAGATACGGTAATAGACAGATTCGTAGAGGAGTATGAGAGCGGAAGAACGCCTAATCCTTGTGTTTTTTGTAATAAGAGACTTAAGTTTGAAGAATTGTATAATATTGCTTCCGGCGGAGAAGATGCGGTTATAGCGACGGGCCATTATGCTGTTATAGAGTACGATGAATCCGACGGAAGATACAAACTCAGAAAGGCTGCGGATTCAGGAAAAGATCAGAGTTACTTCCTTTATACACTTTCTCAGGAACAGCTTTCTCGTACGAAGTTCCCCCTCGGAGGAATGAACAAGTCTGAAGTTCGTAAGATTGCAGAAGAGCAGGGTTTTGTGACTGCAAAGAAAAAAGAGAGTCAGGATATATGCTTCATCCCCGGAGGTGACTATGCCGAATTCATTCACGGGTACACCGGGAAAGAGTATGAAGCAGGTGTTTTCGTGGACGAAGACGGAAATGTAATGGGAACTCACAAGGGAATCATCAATTACACTATAGGCCAGAGAAAGGGCCTCGGCCTTGCACTAAAAAAACCGGCCTATGTATTGGAACTGGATACAGAGGGTAACAAAGTAATTCTCGGAGATAATGAGGAGCTCTTTAAGAGAGAACTTACTGCAAGGGACTTTAACTGGCTGTCTGTGGCGCCGCCGAGCGGCCCTTTCAGAGCCTCTGCCCGCATCAGATACCGCCACCGCGAAGCGCCATGCGAGATCATTCCTTTAGATGAGAGAAAGCGTGTTAAAATAGTATTTGATGAGCCTCAGCGCGCCATTACCCGCGGGCAGTCCGTAGTCCTCTACGACGAAGACTACGTGCTCGGCGGCGGAATAATAGAATAGGAAACCTACTGTAACAAGAAAAGGCGAGTGAAAAATGAAAATCAGAAAACAGGTACTGGAGCACGATAAGATCAGCTATGCTGTGGATCACATCGAACTTCCCGAGGGCTGCATTGACTGCTGCGAAGGTTGCAATCCGTACGGATTCCCCCCGGAATGCGCCGATACTTTGAAGGAATTTGATCCTGAGCGCATGGCTCCTTATCCTCACAGCCATGCTCTGCACGATGCGATAACGGAGTTCTGGAGGGAACAGATAGATGTTGAGTACGATAACATCCTGATTACCGACGGCAGCATCAATGCTCTGTATATCATAAACAATATCTTCGACACACATAATGCCGTAGTCGTCGGCATATCCCCGCAGTTCACGGATTATTACATGCATGCAGAGATGATCGGTATTGATTACGCTCCGTACCAGCTTTCGGCGGATAACAACTACAAATTCGACGCTTATGAGTTTATTTCAATGCATTTTGTAGCTGAGAAGTTTGCGGAAGTATCCGTCCCTGCCAAGACTTACAATTTCATTTACATAGACAATCCGAACAATCCGACGGGTCAGACTATAGATATTGAAGAAATCGAGAAAATAGTCAGAAAAGCTCAGAAGAAGGACGTCACTGTAATTATCGATGAGGCATACGGAGACTTTATGCCTAAGGAGAATTCCGCAGTACAGCTTTTCTCTAAGTATCCGAACCTTGTTGTAGTTCGCACCCTGTCTAAAGGCTACGGCCTTGCAGGCCTGAGAGTCGGCTATATAATTGCTCATAAAGATATGATCGGATACATGAAAAAGATGGTGAATCCGTACCTGGTTTCCGAAATAGGAAGAGAAGTGGCTGCAGAAGCTCTGCGACATGAGGAATTCATCGAAGATTGCAAGGCTGACTTCAAAGAAATGAAAGCTGAAATCAGGGAGGTTCTCAATCCGTGTATAGAGAAGTTGATTAAGAACGGACCGAATGCGGGAAAAATCAAGAAGGTGCGAGGCCCGGCCTCCGGACGGCTCCATATGGCAGAGACAATGGATGAAAACTCGCTTCTTCTTCTCTACCACGACGATAAAAATATCAATCTCAGAGATGAATTCTATAAACGCGGTGTTTTGGTAATCGACGGATACGACTTCAAAGGCCTCACATCATCTTCGGCCAGGGTACGTTTACCTAAGAAGGAAGATTTCCCGAAACTCCTGGATGCCATTCGCGAAATCAATTCACTTTAGAGAAGGAAAAGGTTATAATAATAGCGCTGAACAAGTCATTTCAAAGCATAAATATTGAACGGAGAATGTGTTATGTTTGACAAACTAATCGAAAAAATCAAAGCAGAGCCCAGAACCATGGTATTCACTGAGGGTCCTGACGCTCGTATTCAGGAAGCAGCAGCCAGACTTATTAAGGAAGGTCTGATGAAGGTAATCCTTGTAGGAGATGAGGCTGAGATCGAAAAGACCGCAAAAGAAGGCGGTTTCGATATCAGCGGTGCTGAAATCATGAACCCTGCCAAGTATGACGGCATGGAAGAAATGGTTCAGACCATGGTTGAACTCAGAAAAGGTAAGATGTCAGAGGATGAGTGCAGAGATGCTCTTCAGAAGGGCAACTACTTTGGCACCATGCTCGTAAAGATGGGCAAGGCTGACTGCCTGCTCGGCGGAGCTACATACTCAACAGCCGACACCATCCGTCCGGCACTCCAGCTCGTAAAGACTAAACCCGGCGCACACCTTGTAAGCTCTTGCTTCATTCTGACTCGTGACACCGGTGATGAGGCTCTCAGAACAATCGCAATGGGAGACTGCGCAGTAAACCTTGATTACACAGACAGCGTAGACAAGGACGGAAACGTAACACTTTCCGGCGCTCAGAAACTCGCAGAAGTTGCCGTTGAAATCGAGAAATGCGCAAGACTTTTCGGTATGGATCCGAAGGTTGCAATGCTCTCGTTCTCAACTAAGGGTTCCGGTAAGGGCGGCACAGTAGCACTTTCACAGGAAGCTACTAAGCTTGCCAAGGAGCTCAATCCTGAAATGAATATTGACGGTGAGATGCAGTTCGATGCTGCCGTATCTCCGACAGTAGGACAGCTGAAGTTCCCGGGATCATCCGTTGCAGGATATGCAAATACTTTCGTATTCCCTCTGATTGAAGCAGGTAATATCGGATATAAAATCGCTCAGAGACTCGGCGGCTATGCCGCATACGGACCTATCCTCCTCGGACTGAACGCTCCGATCAATGACCTCTCCAGAGGCTGCGATGCAGAAGAAGTGTATAAGATGGCAATCATCACAGCTGCACAATAATAATGAGGTAAAGAAAAATAGGGCTTTGGCCCTATTTTTTTATGCGCGTTTGTTGTCTTCTACGAAGCGCTTAATCTTTGCTGTCGTGGTCTTCTCGAATTCACGATCACGGACTATTAAGTGGGCGATTCTCTTGAAGCGAGGAAGATCTGAGTTTATCTTATCAACTTCGGCTTCGAGGAGTTCTTCCGCCTGCTCCTTGGTATAGCCTTTCCCTAACTTGGCTTCCAGCTCTTCGGGATCAAGTCTTACCGTGGCATGAATGCCGTCGAACTCGGTAGTTGTATCGCCTTCTCCGTCCCATACCATACATTCCAGTACGAAAGGAAGCGCCAGGAGGTAGCCTTCGAGCTCTTCAGGGAAAACGTTTTTCCCGTTTGGAGCGATGATAACGTTCTTCTTGCGTCCTGTAATAAATACGTAATTGTCTTTATCCAGGAAACCTATGTCACCTGTGTGGAACCATCCTTCACTGTCGAGAACGGCTGCGGTATTTTCGGAATCTTTATAGTATCCCATCATGATGGTAGGACCGCGGAAGCAAATCTCTCCGATGCCGTTGTCGTCAGGATTTAAAATCTTGCACTCCGTAAACGGCAGGAGATGTCCTGCGGAATTGTTCTTCATGAACTTTCTCTTAACCGGGTTCAGGGCTACTATCGGTGAACATTCAGTCAGGCCGTATCCCTGAATCGCGCGGAAGCCTACGTTGCAGAAGAAATCGAGTATAGTGCCGTCGATAGCAGCGCCTCCTGAAATCAGGGTATGGAGGTTGCCGCCGAAGAGAGCCACGATATCCTTCGTAACTGCCTTAGGAAGCTTGAGTTTGAAACGTCTGGCCTCCCTGTTCATAAGAAGGAATCTGTTGAAATTCTTTTCTCCGCCTTTTTCTCTGATAGCCTTAAGGATCTTGTTGTAGAAGTTCTCGATGATTACAGGCACCGAGAGCATAATAGTCGGCTTAACTTCTTCAATATCTTTCCTTATATATTTGAGGCCACGGCAGAAAGCGATGGTTGCTCCGCTGTAGACGCAGTCAAGGAAGGTTCCCGTGCACTCATATGCGTGGTGCATAGGAAGGATGGAAAAGCATATGTCCTTTGGCTTTGCTTCCATCATAGTCTGGCAGAGCATGGCGTCCAAAATAAGATTTCTTGTGCTGAGCATTACGCCCTTGGAAACACCTGTGGTTCCGGATGTGAAGATAATGGCTGCGAGGTCTGTGTTGATGATCTGAGCATCTATATAACTTCTGTCTCCCTGCATGACCTTCTTGCGGCCGATTTCACGAAGGTGCCACCAAGAAAGGAGTCCTTCCTTCTTATCTTCGTCATCATCCATATCCGCATTTATGATGTACTTCAGAGAAGTGTCGCCTGCGGCTTTGATGTTTTTAAACTTCTGATAGTATTTGTCGTTTACGGTGATGACGGCTTCAAGTTCACCTTTGATGGTAAGCTGATGAAGCTCACTCTCGTTAAGTTCTCTGTCCAGAGGAACGACAACGCCTACGCCGCCTGCTATGGCGAGGTAGGATTCTCCCCATTCGATGGAGTTTTTGCCAATAAGGCCGATGTGTCTGTCCTGAAGCCCTAGGGCCATCATAGCTGTTCCGAGAGCGTTAACATCATCTCTCGCTTGGCTGTATGTTACTTTCTGGAACGGCTCTTTCGGGCTGTATTTCTGCATGAAGAGAGGGAGGTCGCCGTAATTATCCGCGCTGTAGTTAAGCATGTCTTTAATATCTGTTACGGCATGCTTGTCACGGAACAAATAGCGCTTATCCTTTGAAGACTTCAGGTCTTTAATCATGGCCTGAATGACTTCGCGCTCTCGTCTTTTTATGCTTCTGTATACTGAATCTGAATACCTATTACTCATAATATCTTTCCTTTATATGTTAAAATGTGCAGAGACCATTTTACCACATTATGCGAAACTAATAAATAGAGTGATAAGGTCACGGAAAAGCAGCCATCGGAGGCAGATAATGTAGTATAAATTCAATTATTAGAAATCCGAGGTAAAGAAATGAATAAAACAAAGAGACTGATGATTATGTCCATTGCGGCAATTCTGGCACTAACGAGTTTTGCAATTTCATCCTGCGCTGTGTCTACGGAAGTAAAGTCAGACCTGTCGAAAATCAGTGAGTTCGAGGCGGTAGATTTTGACGGAAACGAAGTGACTCAGGAAGTTTTTCAAGACGCAAAGCTTACCATGATTAATTACTGGGGCACATATTGTATGCCGTGCATAAATGAGATGCCTGAGCTTGCGAAGATAAACAAGGAATATGAAGATTTTCAGCTTATAGGTGTTCCGATCGATGTGGATTTCAGCAAACCGGATTCGGAAGAATACAAGAAAGCGCTGAATATCCTGGAGGAAGCAGGCGCCGATTTCAGAAACATATCTCTTGCCGGTGAAGTTCTGGAATTTGCAAAAGCTATTCCGGGTATTCCTACTACTATCTTTGTCGACAGTGAGGGAAATATGGTCGGAGATCCGGTAGTAGGAGCACAGACTGACCAGTACAGAGAAAGAATAGAGGAGTTTTTAAAATGATATATGACGTAGCGATTGTTGGCACGGGGCCGGCCGGACTATCGGCAGCTCTGACGCTGAAGCTTCATAATAAGGAAATCGTATGGTTCGGATCGGCGGCCTTAAGTGATAAGGTGGACAAGTCTGAAAAGATAGCCAATTATCCGGGCGTGCCTATGGTTTCGGGAGGCGAATTAAACGCCAAGTTCAGAGAGCAGGCAGAAGAACTCGGGATTGAAATAACAGACAAGAAGGTCACGAATATAGCTGACCTCGGAGATAAGTTCATGCTTTTGGCAGATAACGAGATGTTCGAAGCGAAGACCGTTCTTTTGGCTACGGGCATTCCGCAGGCCAGGGGCATGGAGAACGAAGACAGGCTCCTCGGCATGGGTGTGAGTTACTGCGCAACCTGCGACGGATTCCTGTATAGGGATAAGACTGTGGCCGTTTACTGCACAGATGAGCGTATGGCCCACGATATAGATTATCTCGAGGAAATTGCCGCTAAAGTCTATGTTTACACCAACTTCGGATATTCGAGCGAGTCGCCGAAAGTCGAGATTCTGGAAAAGCCTATAAAGAAATTGGACGGACAGATGAAGGCGGATTCAGTCGAGACTTCGGACGGCAGGAAGATAGATGTGGACGGTGTGTTTATTCTGAGACCGGCCATCGCACCTTCAACTCTCTTTACCGGACTTGAACTCGACGGCGCTCACATAAAGGCGGACAGAAATCAGGAGACTAACTATAAGGGCTGTTATGCTGCAGGTGATTGCACGGGAAGGCCGTACCAGATAGCAAAGGCTGTCGGTGAAGGAAATGTTGCAGCGCATGCTATTTTGGAGAGACTCTCTGAGGCAGACAAGAAGTAAGCTAAACAACGAAAAAATGCATTGATTTAAACTTTTTTCAATGATAGAATCAGCATGTCAATTAAATAACAAAGGAGTTTAACTATGGAAACCAGAGTCGCCGTGATAAGCATTATCGTCACGGAGACCGAGAAGGTGGAAGAGCTGAATGAACTGCTCCATGAGCATTCCAAGAATATCATCGGACGCATGGGAATCCCTTATAAAGAGAAGGGGATCAGCATCATCAGCATAGCCATCGACGCCCCAATGGATGAGATCAACTCTCTCAGCGGCGCGCTCGGTCGCATAGACGGTGTCAATGCGAAAGTGACCTACGCCAAAGTCTAAACCACATCCCCTGAAGCTGAAGTAAGGAACGGTTATCGGACCGGTTCTCGATCTGAAGCGGAAGCAAGATGGAAGATACAAAAGGTTTTCAGCCTTGCTTCTTGGGGAGCAAGGCTTTTTATGTAGGTTAAGAACGCAACGCATGTTGCAGAAAATGATTGTTAAGGAAAAATGAGTCTTAGAAGGGACGGCAAACTTCCGATAGCCTGGAAGCTTATATTGATTGTGATGCCGCTTTTGGCAGCCGTTATCGCACTGGGAATAGGGCGCATGCCTATAGCTCCGAGTGAGGTTATTGAAGTGCTTTCTTCAAAGCTGTCGGGGAATGTCCCGAGGTCGAACGAACTTGTTGTTAAGACCGTAATGCAGCTGAGGCTGCCGAGGATTTTGCTGGCTGCAGTTGTGGGGGCCGGGCTTTCCGTCGCAGGATGCGCATTCCAAAGCTTATTTGCCAATCCTTTGGCTACGCCGGACACTCTCGGAGTTGCCAGCGGAGCCGGCTTTGGTGCCGCGCTCGGAATACTGCTGGGCTTCAACCTGATAGGAGTTCAAATTACGGGCCTCATCATGGGAGGAGCAGCCGTTACGCTCACCTGGCTCGCAGGATCCGGAAAGGATAAAGGCGGTCTAAGCTATATAGTTTTGTCCGGCATTATGATCGGATCTCTCTTTTCGGCCCTTGTCTCGCTTATAAAGTATGTGGCCGATGAGGAATCACAGCTTCCGGCTATCACTTACTGGCTGATGGGAGGCCTGGACAAAGCCAACTATAAAACTCTGGCGCTTGGGGCTCCTATTATAATTATCGGCATAATTCTCTTCATGCTGATCAGATGGCGTATGAATCTCCTGCCGCTCTCAGATGATGAAGCCAGAGCATCCGGTGTAAATATCAGGGCTTTCAGAGCGATTACCGTAGTCGGCGCAACGGCGATTACGGCTTCGGCAGTTTCAATGTGCGGCCAAGTCGGCTGGGTGGGACTTCTCATTCCGCATATGAGTCGCATGATATTCGGGAACAACCATCTGTCCATAGTTCCGGCATCGATAAGTTTCGGAGCGGTCTTCATGATAATAGTAGACACCATGGCGCGCAGCGTTTCGGCATCGGAAATACCGGTATCGATACTTACGGCCATAATAGGCGCACCGTTCTTTATAGTACTTATGAGAAGAAGCGGAGGGTGGCGCATATGAATGAGAAGAAGAAAAAAGCGCCGCTGCTCGCAGTAAGAGGAGGCAGCTTCTCCTACAAAGGCGGGCCGCAGATTCTTAAGGATGTGAATATAGAACTTGAGGCAGGAGAGATTCTGGCAATTCTCGGCCCTAACGGAGCCGGTAAGACCACTCTTCTCAGATGCATGATGGATATGCTCCGCTGGGACAGTGGAAAGAGCCTGCTTGAGGGAGAAGATATAAGGCATATCCCGGCATCTAAGCTCTGGCGCCGTATGGCATACGTTCCTCAGGCCCGATCCGCCGCCGCTTCATATACGGCATTTCAGACTGTGCTCCTCGGAAGAAGCAGTAGGATAGCTGCGTTTTCATCACCGGGAGCTGACGACATGCAGGCGGCAGAAGATGCGATGAAGAGGCTCGGCATTATGCATCTGGCAGATAAACCTTGTCATGCCATAAGCGGAGGAGAACTGCAGATGGTTCTTATAGCACGTGCCATAGCAGCCGAAGCCGATATCCTGATTCTGGATGAGCCTGAGTCCAACCTGGATTTTAAAAACCAATTGGTGGTGCTGGATGCCATTTCCTCACTGGCCGACGAAGGAAAAGCCTGCATATTCAATACGCACTATCCGGCCCATGCCCTTCAGAGGGCGGATAAGTCGCTGCTTTTAACCAAGGGCGGCATGAGCATATACGGACCGACTAAATTCGTAGTCAGTGAAGACGATATCCGGAGCATTTTCGGAGTAAATGCGATCATAGGAGAATTCGGAGACACTCAAAGCGTAGTACCGATAAGCATACATGAGTAAGCTGATGAACAACACGGAACTTATTAAAAAACTGAATAAAGAACGCAATCTTTCCGAGAAAGAATGGATTCAGATCTTCGATACTTACGATGAAGAGGACTTGGAATATGCCATGGACATGGCGCACGAAATAACTGTCGCTCGCTTCGGCCGTAAGATATACTTTCGAGGCATTGTTGAGTTTACGAATGTTTGCCGGAACGACTGCTATTACTGCGGCATAAGGGCAGGTAATTCGAATTGCCAGAGATACAGACTGGAGAAAGAGGATATTCTGAAGTGCTGTGAGGACGGCTACGAACACGGCTTTCGGACTTTCGTACTCCAGGGCGGAGAGGATCCGCATTATACAAAAGAAGTAATGACGGATATTGTCAGGGCGATAACGGAGCGTTATCCCGACTGCGCCGTCACCATGTCCATAGGGGAACTGGACAGGGATTTCTATCAGGCGCTTTATGATGCGGGTGCGAGGAGATTTCTTCTGAGACATGAGACTGCAGATGCTGCTCACTACGGAATTCTCCATCCGAAGGAGCAGACTTTGTCATCGCGCATGCGCTGTTTAAAAGACCTGAAAGAGATAGGCTTTCAGACAGGATGCGGCATCATGATAGGAAGCCCGGGGCAGACATCAGAGATCCTTGCGAAGGACATGATGTTCATGGCGGATTTCAAGCCGGAGATGATCGGCCTCGGACCGTTCATACCGCATAAAGACACACCGTTTAAGAACGAGCCTGCGGGAAGCGTTGAAAAGACACTCCTGGTAATAGCGCTCTGCAGAATAATGCTTACGGATGCACTCATCCCTTCCACCACTGCCCTCGGCACGGTTGAAGCTGAAGGCAGGCAGAAAGGAGTCCTGGCAGGCTGCAATGTAGTTATGCCGAATCTTTCTCCGATGGAAGTAAGGAAGAAATACATGCTGTACGACGGAAAGGTCGGAACGGACATGAGCGCGGAAGCCGGCATAAGGGCACTTCGCTCACAGATGGAAGAAATAGGATATGAAGTTATAGTCGCAAGAGGCGACTTCCAAAAGAGGTAAGAGATGATAAAAATAGCAGTATACGGAAAGGGAGGAATAGGGAAATCGACTACGGTTTCGAATGTAGCGGCCGCTCTGGCGGACATGGGATACAAGGTGATGCAGATCGGCTGCGATCCTAAGGCTGATTCGACATCAAGCCTGCACGGAGGCGGAAAGATGACCACCGTCCTGGATCTGGTAAGGGAGCGTAAGAACGACTTCGAACTTTCGGATATGGTCTGTGAAGGCTACGGCGGTGTCATCTGCGTTGAGGCAGGCGGCCCGACTCCGGGACTCGGATGCGCAGGACGCGGCATCATAGCGGCCTTGGACAAACTAAAAGAAAAGGGTGCCTATGAGACATATGAACCGGATGTCGTCATTTATGATGTCCTCGGAGATGTTGTCTGCGGAGGATTCTCAATGCCGATGAGAGGCGGCTATGCGGATAAGGTTTTCGTAATAACATCCGGTGAGAACATGGCAATTCATGCCGCCGCAAATATTGCGATGGCTTTGGACGGCTTTAAGAACAGAGGATATGCGTCACTTGGCGGCATTATCCTTAATCACAGAAATGTAAGGGACGAAGATGCCAAGGTGAAAGAGCTCGCAGAGGACATCAATTCAACGGTACTGGGAGAGCTGAGCAGAAGTGAAACCGTTACCGACGCCGAGGACCTCGGAAAGACGGTAATAGAGGCCTTCCCTGAAAGCGAGATGGCAGAAGAGTACAGACAACTCGCGAAAACTCTGGTAGATATATGCGCCTGACGGAGATTCAAAAGATTGCAGACATGTTAAAAAGAGTTAATGAGAATAAAGAAATAGTAAAGAATGTAGAAATCCCGAGTATCAGAATAGCGGAGGCGGGATTTCCTCAGCCTGTAAAAACCGGGCTCGAGTATGCATCTCCGGCACGAGGCACATGGAATATTGTGCACACCGGAATGCTGATTCCTGAGGCACATGAGATTTTCGTGTGCGCTTCATGCTGCCTGCGCGGCGTTGTGCTCACGGCAGCAGAGATGAACGCCATGGACAGGTTCTCAACGGTGGAGATCCGTGAGCACAACCTCCTCGATGGCGACATGGAAGAACTCGTCATCGAGGGCGTTTCGGATATCATAAACAAGCTTCCGAAACGGCCGCCGGCAGTTCTCGTATACACCAGTTGTGTCCATCACTTTACGGGTGTGGATTTGGATATGATATACGAGACTCTTCGCGAGCGCTTCCCGGATATAGATTTTACGGATTGCTATATGAATCCGATAATGCGTAAGAGCGGCATGACGCCTGATCAGCTGATGCGTTCGCGTCTTTACATGCTGCTTCATAAGAGAGAACTCAATTCGAAGGCAGTTGCCATAATCGGAAACGACCTTCCGACGGATGAAGACAGCGACCTCGTGCACATGCTGGAGCGTGCGGATGTTAAGGTGCATGAAATAACATCCTGCAAGACTTATGAGGAATATCAGGAGATGGCAGAAAGCAGCGTCTATGTATCATATTATCCTGATGCTGCGCCGGGTGGGGATATGCTGGCCGAAAGGCTCGGCGGCACTCACTTCGCATTGAAATATACATACGATTACAACGAAATAGATGAGACATTTGCCGAGCTCGCCAAGGTAATAGACATCCCTGCTCGAAAGCAGGAGGAGATTTCAGAGCTCAGAGCGTTCTGTGAGAAAGAGCTGGAAGAGACACTGGAGTTCATAGGGAACACACCTATATCAATAGACTACACATACAGTCCGCGCCCGCTGGGATTGGCATTGCTTCTTCTGAGGCGAGGCTTCAATGTTAAAAAAGTATATTTGGATGCCGTGGCTGCAGGGGATAAGCCTGCCTTCGAATATCTTCAGAAAAAATTCCCGGATCTGGAGCTAAGCCCTACAGTGCATGCAGGCATGAGATTCGCTCAGACCGCTTCAAGGAATGAGAAACAGGGCAAAGTTCTCGCTATAGGTCAGAAGGCCGCATACTTTGAAAACACGAATCACTTTGTGAACGTAGTTGAAGGTGGTGGCATGATCGGATACGAGGCCGTATATAAGACAGCGAGACTTATGAGAGAGGCCTTTGAAAATGAAAAGGATATGGAAGCATTGGTAGGCATAAAGGGCCTGGGCTGCGAGGACACTTGTTGTTCTGTATAATGTCGAAAATTAATGACGACAGCCGAAGGTTAACGACGACAGCGGAGACAATCAGTGATACTTTAAGGAAGCAAAATGAAACAAACATCCAGAATTACATCTACATATTCAGCAGATACCATGGGTGTATGCTCGGCTCTGTTCGAGCTGGGAGGCATGACCATTATGCACGATGCATCGGGCTGCAACTCCACATACACGACTCACGACGAACCGCGCTGGTACGATATGGACAGCATGGTATACATTTCCGCTCTTACGGAGATGGAAGCCATAATGGGAGACGATGAAAAACTGCTCGGAGACATCGAAGAAGCAGTTTCCGATCTTCAACCGAAGTTCGTGGCCATAGCGGGAACTCCGATTCCGACCATGACAGGATTTGACTTTGAATCTGTTGCCGCTGTTGCAGAGCAGAGGACAGGAGTTCCGTGCTTCGGCTTTGCGACCACCGGCATGAACACATATATACACGGCGCATCAATGGCATTCGAAGCCTTAGCCAAGAGTTTCGTCTACGAACCTGATAAAAAGAATGAAGATGCGAGCGAAAGAAGCAGTCATGACGGAGAAAATGACAATAATATTAACAAAAAGATCAAGGTCAATATCATCGGCTTGACACCACTCGACTTTTCGATCAACGATCAGGACAGCTCCATAGCAGCGTGGCTGGAGGCGGAAGGATTTGAAGTGGTTTCGCGCTGGGCCATGGGCTCGAGCGCAGACGAAATTGCCGGGGCGGGAAGTGCTGATGTAAATCTTGTCGTTTCCGCATCAGGCATAGCCGCCGCAAAGGTCTTGCTCGAAAGATTCGGGATTCCTTATCTGGTGGGAGTGCCAATCGGAAGAAATCAGAAAGAATGCATACTCTCTGATTTGGAAGAGCTTTCCGAGGAAAAAAGAGAATCGGAAGGGCTCTGTCCTGATGTACTCAAAAGTGAATGCATGGTTGAACAGGCAGACATAACATATGACTATCCCGAGCGGAAGAAAGAGGACCTGGTTGCAATAATCGGAGAGGGAGTAACTTCGCTTGCTCTGGCAAACGCAATCGAATTAGAACTCGACATACCGACGAAGGTTATATGTGCCACGGAATGTCCTGAAGGCATACTTCGAAGCAAAGATCGCATCCTGCCTGACGAAGAGGACATTATGTCTGCCCTCGGAGGAGCTGTAATTGTAATAGCTGATCCGCTTTATAAGCCGATTTGCCCGGCAGAAACGAAATTCATTTCACTTCCGCATGAGGCCTTTTCCGGCAGACTATACAGATCGGACATCCCCAATTTAGTAGAGAATTCAGGAGATTTTCTAAAAATGTTACAAATCTAAGGGGTGAAAAGTGATATATGTAACAAAACATATTTCACTACATATTATCTCTTAACGATAAGTTGGATTATTAGGATTATTGTTATGTAAACAACGGTCAAACGGAGGCATTTAAAAAAATGTTACATATCAGGGCATAATACCCATCATTATGTAACATTTGTGAAAAAAGTCCTCGTTGAACATAGATTTTTTTAATAATTAAGGAGGTATCTGAATATGAAGAATGTAATTCTGAGTATGAAGACACAAAAACTATTAGCACTGATATTGGCACTGGCGCTGACTATGGCAAGCCTTGCAGCGTGCACGGGCGGCGGAAGTGCAGACTCATCCGATGCCGAAGAGGCTGCCAAGGCTTCGACAGTCACGGTAACGGATCACGCAGACAAGCAGGTGGAAGTTCCGGCTGAGATTAACAGAATCGCAGTCTGCGATATCTTCCCGATCCCGAGCGTGCTGGCGGTATTCTTTGATTCGGCAGATAAAATCGTGGGAATGCCTGAGCCGTCCAAGACGGCTGCAGAGAACGGACTCCTCGGAGAGCTTTATCCTGAGATTCTGAATGCGGAGACGGGATACATCGACGGCAGCAACGTAAATCTGGAAGAACTGGCTAAGCTGGAACCGGATGTCGTCTTCTATAGTGCATCAAGTCCTGAAATCGGAGAGCAGCTGACCAATGCGGGCTTTGCTGCAGTTGCCATTTCTGTCAACAAGTGGAATTATGACTGCATCGAGACACTTAACAATTGGATAGACCTTCTGAGCCAGATGTTCCCTGACAGCGATAAAGCTGAACTCGTAAAAACCAGATCTAACGAGATGTATAAGTTGGTTCAGGACAGAGTTAAGGATATTCCGGATGAGGAACGCGCCAAGGCATTCTTCCTTTTCCAGTACAGCGACACAACACTTCTGACTTCGGGCAAGCAGTTCTTCGGTCAGTGGTGGGCTGATGCAATCGGCGCCAAGAATGTCGCAGAGGAGCTGGAACAGGATAATTCTGCACCTGTTAATATGGAGCAGATTTATAACTGGAATCCTGATCTCATATTCATGACCAACTTCAATACATTCTATCCGGATGATCTCTACAATAATACTGTAGAAGGTTATGATTGGAGTGCGGTTGACGCCGTTAAGAATAAGAGAGTATTCAAGATGCCTCTGGGTATGTACAGAAGCTATACACCGGGAGTTGACTGTCCGGTTACTCTGCTTTGGATGGCCAAGACGGCATATCCTGAAAAGTTCGAAGATGTGGATGTAATCAAGCAGGCAAAGGACTATTATAAGGAAGTCTTCGGCATTGAACTCAGTGATGACCAGGCCAAGTCAATCTTCGAACCTAAGCAGGAATCCGGCGGGGGTTTCTCGTATCAATAATAAAGAAGATTTAGGGGTTTTATACAGCAGGCGGTCCCTCGGGGCCGCTTGTATGCTATTATTACAGCATGGTTGATATAGACAGATTCTTTGAGATGCTTAAGGAAGTATGTGATGAGCTTCCTGATGATTTCTTCAACGAGCTTCACCAGGGCGTGCTTCTCTCAGAAGAGATTAAGATATCTCCTTACGCCAGAAGTGAGGATATGTTTATTATGGGAGAATACAGAAGAGCTTATTACGGCAACCAAATTACAATCTATTACGGATCGTTTGCGAGAGCGTACTCTCAGCTGTCCGAAGAGGCTCTTAAGAGCAAGCTCAGAAATACAGTGCGACATGAGTTCAGGCACCATATGGAACATCTCTCCGGAATGTACGGCGCGGACTCACTGGAAAGGGAAGATCAGATTCGTATGCGCAGATATCTCAGGGGAGATTGAAAGAGTGGAAAACGCAATCCGGGAGAGCGGATTATACCTAACTGCAAACACCGACGGAGTGATGACTACTAAGCATTACAGGGAATATGATGACGGAAATAATCAGAAACGAACTGCTTGACATGCAGGATATAAAGTACAGGGAGTTTCAGGCGAAGCTTATGCCGACGGTCGATCCTGAAAAGATGATTGGTGTGAGAACTCCGGAACTAAGGAAGTATGCGAAGCAAGTAATCAAGAGCGGAGGTGCGGCAGAATTCATCAATGAACTTCCACACGAATACTTTGATGAGAATCAGCTGCATGCATTTATCATTTCCGAAATGAAAGATTATGAGAAATGCATCACTGAAGTTAATCGCTTTCTTCCGTATGTGGACAATTGGGCTACATGCGATCAACTCTCGCCGAAAGTGTTTAAGAAACATAAGGAAGAGCTGCTTAGGGAAATAAGAAAGTGGATCAGGGCCGAAGAGACTTATACAATCAGGTTCGGAATAGGGATGCTTATGCAGCACTTCCTGGATGAAGACTTCAAAGCGGAGTACCCGGAAATGGTGGCTGCCGTGAAATCGGAAGAATACTACGTCAATATGATGATAGCATGGTACTTTGCCACAGCTCTGGCCAAGCAATATGACGAAGTTATTTCTTTCATCCAAAACAACAGATTGGATAAGTGGACACATAATAAGGCAATTCAGAAATCAGTGGAAAGCAATCGGATAAGTCCGGAGCGAAAGGAATATCTTAAGTCGCTGAAACAAAAACGGTAATGCAATTAAGAGAAAGACAAAAAAGGGCTTGACGGAGCCCTTTTATAATGCTATTATTGCTTTGTCAATTTAATACTTTAACACGCTAAAGCGAAGAAGCGTGCAGATAAGTCTGAATGAGAAAAAGAACAGAATGGAAAGGAAAGGAAACTCAAATGCAAACATCTACGATTTTCCGACATTGAATCTGAGAGACAGAAGCGGAGGTAAAAACCGCTATCGAAACAATCAAACATAACAAACAGATTCAATGTATTAAATAAAAAGGAAGGCAACAAAAATGAAAAAGAAAATCACAGTACTCGGAATCGTATTCACAATGCTATTCACAATGATCGCGTTCAGCGCATGCGGCGGCGGCAGCAGTGAAGAGGCAGCAACAGAAGAAACAACAGAAGAAACAACAGAATCTGCAGATGCATTTGTATTCAAACAGGGTTTTGATAAAGACTTCCCTCCGTATTCATATATCGGAGATGACGGAGAAACTACAGGCTTCGACGTAGAGCTTGCTCAGGCAGTTTGTGAACTCAACGGATGGACATACAAAGGAGTTCCTATCAACTGGGATGCCAAGGAAGCTGAACTCGAATCCGGCAGCATCGATTGCATTTGGTCAGGCTTCACAAAGAGCCCGGACAGAGAACCGAAATTTGCATGGAGCGATCCGTACTCAGTAAACACTATCAAGATTATGGTTCTTGAAGGCTCAGACATTAAGTCCTCTGCTGATCTTGCAGGTAAGAAGGTCGGAGTACAGGGAAGCACATCCGCTCAGGAAATGCTCGAGACTCCTAATGCTGAGGGCGGTGCTGAAGATCTGATGAAGACATTCGCATCATTTGAAAAATATGATACATATACAATCGCAGTAAACGACCTCAAGGCCGGTGCCATCGATGCAATCGCTATCGACGTTACAACAGGTGACTACCAGATGACTAAGGTTGAAGGACTTGCGTATCTGGATGACGACATCTGCGAAGAGGTATATGCCATCGGTTTCCGTACAGATGATACAGAGCTGGCCAACCAGGTAACAGAGGCTCTTAAGACTCTCGCTGAGAACGGAAAGATGGATGAGATCGGAAAGAAGTATCCTGAGATTTATGAAAATCTCTCGATGCTCAAAAAATAATAGCCATCACCGCAGAGCGGTGTTAAAAACTTTCTTCTAAAATAGAAAACGTGCAGGCTTCGCGGGCATTGTCCCGCGAAGCGTCTGTTTGTAAAAAAGAGGACACTAAATGACATTTGAAACCATGTTATCAACTATGGCCAGCGGTATGCTGAAGACGGGTCTTATTTTCGTCCTGACCCTTATCGGCTCACTCCCGCTCGGCATGATAGTCGCACTTCTTCACAAATCAAGATTCTTTATTGTGAGGAAATTTATCAGTATATACATATCAATCATCAGAGGAACGCCTCTTATGCTGCAGCTTCTGGTCTGGTACTTCGGACCGTTTTATCTTTTCGGATGGAACATCGGAAACTGGAGATTCCCGGCGATAATAGTAGCGTTCGTAGTAAACTACGCAGCGTATTTCGCAGAGATCTATCGCGGAGGCATAGAATCGATTCCGCAGGGCCAGTATGAGGCAGCTCAGGTGCTCGGTTATTCCAAATTCCAGACATTTATGAGAATCATACTTCCTCAGGTAGTAAAAATCATACTGCCGTCCGTAACCAATGAGGTAATAACCCTCGTAAAGGATACATCCATGGCATTTACTCTGGCATATGCGGAAGTATTCTCACTGGCCAAGCAAATATCCGCATCTCAGTCTTCTTTCATGCCTTTCCTTATCGCCGGTGTTTTCTACTTCGTGGCAAACTACGTGGTGGAGTTCATCATGAAGCGTATCGAGAAATCCATGGACTACTATAAATAGAAAGGAGGCCGTAATATGATACTTGAAATGAACAACATACAAAAAGAATTTGACGGTCTCGAAGTTTTAAAAGACATAAGTTTCGGAGTGGACAGCGGAGAGGTTGTAAGCATCATCGGGCCTTCAGGCTCGGGTAAATCGACACTGCTTCGCTGTGCGACATTCCTCGAGACTATCGACGGCGGAGAGATAATATATATGGGAGATAAAGCTGCGCGCACCGGTGAGGACGGTAAAGCCGTGTACGCAGGTCCGCAGGAAATGAAGAAATTCAGAAGTTACTGTGGTCTTGTATTCCAGCAGTTCAATCTCTTCCCGCACTACAGCATTCTGAAAAACATCACCGATGCGCCGATAAAAGTGCAGGGCAAATCCAAAGATGAGGCGGAAGCGAATGCAAGGGAGCTTCTTAAAAAGATGGGAATAGAGGATAAGGCCGATGCGTACCCTTTCCAGCTTTCGGGAGGACAACAGCAGAGAGTTGCGATAGCAAGAGCGCTTGCCATGAAACCGGAGATACTCTTCTTTGATGAGCCGACATCCGCACTTGATCCCGAGCTTACGGGAGAAGTTCTGAAGGTTATTAAGCAGCTTGCCGATGAAAAGATGACGATGGTGGTCGTAACCCACGAGATGCCTTTTGCAAAGGCGGTCAGCGACAGAGTCATCTTCATGGATGGCGGTGTAATAGTTGAGCAGGGAGCTCCAAAGGACGTGCTCGGAAATCCGAGCGAAGAGAGAACTCAGCAATTCCTTAGGGTATTTGAAAGATAGGGACAGAGGGCATTTAAGCAATCAGTAATGGATATAAAAGATATAAAGTATTCAATATTCGATCCGACCGGAAATACAACGGCTCTGGTGGAAACAAGAGTCGAAAATGAAAAACAGCCTGCTGTTGCGGAAGAGATAATGAAGATTCATCCGGAAGTGGAGCAGGTGGGCTTCGTTATTTTCGAGCCCGGAAGACCTGTTCCGGCTCTTCTCAGAATGGCCGGAGGGGAGTTCTGCGGAAATGCCACTATGAGTGCGGCAGCTCTTTATGCCATCAGGACCGGAGATGAGGCTGATGCCATACGTGTAAGGGTGAGCGGAGCGCCCAGGTCACTGGAGGTAAGGTTAAAAAAGAATCCGGAAGATTCATCGATGTTTGATGCGGGTGTGGAGATGCCTCCTGCTGTTTCGATAGAAAAGAGGGGCTTCAGCGCAGAAGGTATAAGCGAGGATCTGCCTGTGGTAGACATGGGAGGAATCTCTCATATAGTCATCGAAAAGAACAGGAAGATGTACACGCTTAAGGATAATCCGAAAGCAGCGGAGCGAGCCGTTAAAGAATGGTGCGACAACCTGGGTGCAGACTGCCTCGGAATCATGTTTCTCTCAGGCAGCGGAGCAGCAAGCAAAGCGGATAAGAACCGCGAGACGAAGGTCGGCGTGGATATGAAAATGGAAACCGAGATGACACCGCTTGTATATGTGCCTGTGTCAGACACCATCTTCTGGGAGAATTCCTGTGCCAGCGGGTCTGCGGCAGTTGGAATGTATCTGTCGGATAAGTTCGGAGTGGCACTGGAAATAGAAATAAAAGAGCCTGCCGGAATACTGAAGGTAAAAAGCGATACTGCCGAAGGCATCACCTGGCTGTACGGCAGCACCAAACATACAAATTCATATAATTGAGCACATGAGCATATGGCTATCGCCCATATGCTCTATTTTATTGTTATCAAGTTCAGTTTTATCTTTGTAGATCCCGTGTTTTGAGGTAGAATAATAGCGGAATTATTTTTTGGTGACGAAAAGAGATTAACAATGGGTAAGATTTATATTACAGGACACAGAAATCCGGATTTGGACAGCCTCTGCGCGGCCACCGCGTACGCCAATCTTAAAAACATGACGGATTCGGATAATAAATACATTCCGATAAGGTGCAGTCATGTCTCCGACAGCGTCAGAAAGCAGATGGAGGTTATGGAGATAAGATTGCCGTTTTATAAAAGGGACGTTTATCCGAAAGTAAAGGATGTAATGATGGAGCCGACAGCTCAGCTTCAGGCAGACGCTCCGATTTACGAACTTATCAAGACATACAGCACCGATAAGCCTTCGGTAGTTCCGATTTTTGACGGAGATAAATTCAAAGGACTTCTCAGCGTAGATGATATAACGAGCTGGTTTCTTGCCGACAATGCGGAAGAACTTCCGGTATACATATTCAATGTAAAAAGCGTGTGCGAGATTCTTAATGCCAAGGAGGTTCATAAGGGGAGCAGTGAAACGATAGAAGGTTCCATACTTATAGGTGCTGCCACTTTTGAATCATTTAAAGATAATATTGATAAATACCCTAAGAGCATAGTCGTGATGGGTACCAGACCCGAGCATCTCGAGTATGCGGTTGAAAAGCAGGTACCTGCGATAATTATAACTGCCGGGGGAGAAAAGCCCGCCGTAGACTTCAGCGGATACGAGGGAAGCGTTCTTATCACGGATTTCGGAACGGCCGAAGCGACCAGAAGATTGAGACTTGCAGAGTCGATAGAATCTATGATGGTAAGCGAGACTGAAACGATAGAGTCGGAAGATTTGTTCGTGGATGCCAAGGGCATCTTTATGACATCTCACACCAGGGGACTTGCTGTCATGGACGACGGCGAGTTCAAGGGGTTTGTTACCAGGCGGTGCTTCTTGGAAACGCCGAAAAATGATGTAATCTTGGTAGACCACAATGAGCCTGCGCAGAGTGTAAAAGGAATAGAAACCGCCAATGTAGTTGAGATAATAGACCACCACAGATTGGATGCGGTATCCACAACACTCCCTATATTCATCGCGGCAGAGCCGCTCGGCAGCACCTGCACGATAGTTTATCAGCAGTATATGAGACACGGCATAATGCCTGATGAATACAACGCAAGAGTTCTGCTTACCGGGCTTATAGCGGATACCCTCATACTCAGGAGCCCGACGACTACGGCATCGGATATAAGCACAGCTGAGATGCTGGCTAGACTGGCAAAAATTCCGAGCCTTGATGAGTTCGGAGAGAAGCTCTTCAGCATAACCGACAACCTCGCAACTCAGGATGCAGAGAAGATGATACTTTCAGACTTCAAGAAATATGAGCAGGGCGGAGTGCGCATGGGCGTCGGCCAGTGCGAAGTTACGACTCTGAAAAATATAGACGAATATGCAGATCGCTACCTTGATACCCTCAAAGAGATTGCCAAAGATCAGGACCTCGATTGGACACTTCTGATGGTAACGGACGTACTCAGAGAAAAGAGTATACTTCTCACATCTCAGTACAGGGCCAACAGAGATCTGCCGTATGCAAAGATACGAGACTGCATGTACAGCATGCCGGGGGTTATGAGCAGAAAGAAGCAGCTGCTTCCGACGCTGCTCTCAGCTACGAATGCAGGATAGAATTGGGACTTCAAAAGGAGGAATTAAAATGGCAAGCATTGGTTATTACACACCGACAAAGGTGCTCTTCGGAAAAGAGGCAGAGAATCAGGTAGGAGAGGTGCTTAAGGCAGAAGGCGCCACTAAAGTTTTAGTTCACTTCGGAGCAGGATCTGTTAAGAAGAGCGGACTACTGGACAGAGTAGAAGCCAAGATTAAGGAAGCCGGAATAGATTTTATCGAACTCGGCGGAGTTGTACCTAATCCGAGAGTTAGTCTGGTCCGCAAAGGCATTGAGATGTATAGGGATGAAGGCTGCGACTACATCCTTTCCGTCGGCGGAGGTTCCGTACTCGACAGCGCCAAAGCAATCGGATACGGAGTTTTCGGAGGCGGAGACGTTTGGGACTTTTACTGCGGAAAGCGTATGCCGGAAGGAATAGCACCTATCGGATGTATTCTTACGCTTTCAGCAACGGGCTCTGAGATGAGTGATTCTTCGGTAATCACAAATGATGAAACTGATCCTGTTTATAAGAGGGGATGCAATACAGACTTCGGAAGAGTAAAGTTCTCTCTGCTCAATCCTGAACTGACTTATACGGTTTCCGAGTATCAGACTGCATCAGGTGCGGTTGATATAATGATGCATACTCTTGAAAGATTCTTCCATAGCGGACACGGTCTTGACTTCACAGACGATCTTGCATGCACTCTTCTGAAGGAAGTTATGAAATGGACTCCGGTGGCACTTTATAAGCCGGACGATTATGATGCCAGAGCTAACCTCATGTGGTGCGGCACTCTTTCGCATAACGGCCTCATGGCCACGGGAAATGCTACTAAGGGAGACTGGGCTTGCCATCAGATTGAACATGAACTATCGGCAGAATATGATGTAGCACACGGAGCAGGTCTTGCTGCCATTTGGGGTTCTTGGGCTCGCTACGTTCTCGACACCGACAGAGAAAGATTCGTGAAACTCGGCGAGGGAGTGTTTGGGGAGAGCGATCCTATCAAGGCCATAGAAAAATTCGAAGCATTCTTTAAGTCAATCAATATGCCGATTACCATTCAGGGCCTCGGACTCGATTTTGATGAGGCGGCATGCAGAACGGCTGCTCGCGGAGTTACCTTCCAGGATGCACGCACAATCGGAGACTTCAAAGTTCTTAACACAGAAGATATATTCAATATCTACATGATGGCATCGGGCTTAAAATAACAGATGTGTATATATTAATTGAGGTTATAAAGGCAGCGGACAAGATAGATTTAATCTATTTTGTCCGCTTTTTCGCTGAGGGTAGAATTAGAGAAGGGATTAGGAGCAGCGCACTTTTGGGGCGCTTTTCTTGGTCCCGTCTCGTAGATGTTACTGGTTTTAACAAGGGAGATTATATTATGGCTGATAATCAACAAATGTGGAAAGATCTCGGCATGAACCTCGAGATGCATGACATGCTCTGCGAAGTACTTCCGGGAGCTATCGGTGACGTATTTATGTCTCAGGAGAACAGACCTGCAGCAATGGACTACTTCGACATGGTTCTTGCTGATGTACACGGCCTTCGCCCTGCCGAACTCGTGGAGTTCAGAAAAAACGGCGGAAAGGTATTCGGTACATTCTGTGCTTATGTACCTGATGAAGTTATCTTCGCAGCAGGCGGAATCGCAACAGGGCTTTGCGCAGGTTCTCAGTTCTGGGTACCGGGCGGCGAGAGATACCTTCCTGCCAACACTTGCCCGCTGATTAAGGCTATGCTGGGAGCAAGATTCGATAAGACTTGCCCGTTCTACAGACTGGCTGATGTGTATATCGGAGAGACGACATGCGACGGTAAGAAAAAGGCATATGAAATCTTGGGAACCGACGTGCCTCTGCACGTAATGGATCTGCCTCAGATGAAGAGAGAAAAGGATTATCTGAAGTGGGCTGACGAGATTAAGGATCTCATCGCAGTAGTGGAGAAGACAACCGGAAACAAGGTTACCGAAGAGAATCTTGCGGAAAACATTAAGAAAATCAATGTTAAGAGAGCAGCTCTTGAAAGGCTGTACAAACTCAGAAGAAATGAGTGCGTTCCTATCTCAGGTACAGACACATTGCTCATCTCACAGATCGCATACTATGACGATCCTGAGAGATTTGCCACAATGGTTAATAAGCTCTGTGACGAGCTGGAACAGAGAGTTGCAGACGGCGTAAGCATTGCAGAAGGAAAGAAGAGAATCCTTATTACGGGTACTCCGATGGCTATTCCTAACTGGAAGCTGCACAACCTCGTTGAGACATCAGGCGGCGTAGTTGTATGCGAAGAGACCTGCACGGGTACAAGATACTTCGAGAACCAGGTTGACGAGAGCGGAAAGACTATGGACGAGATGATTCAGAACATCGCCAACAGATACATGGGCATTAACTGCGCATGCTTCACTCCTAATACTGCAAGAGCTGATGATGTTATCAGACTCGCTAAGGACAGCAAAGCTGACGGAGTTATCGATGTCAATCTCATGTTCTGCCAGACATACGATATCGAAGGCAGAAGCCTGGAAGAGAGACTCAAAGCTGAAGGAATTCCGTTCCTCGGACTTGAGACTGACTACACAGACAATGATGCTCAGCAACTGAAGACCAGGATCGGCGCATTCATCGAAATGCTTGGATAAGATGAATTGTCTGTATTATCGTGATACAATACGGGGCGGAGACATCCGCCCTGTATAGTTTTCATCTCGGATAAAAGTATTAATAAGATGAGCGATTTTTTACACTACTACGTTTTGTTTCAGAATCATACGGACGCGACTGCGATGTACAGGAGTTTGAAATCTAAGGATATGTATGCGCAGATAAGCCCGACTCCGAGAGAGCTCTCAGTTTGCTGCGGGGTCTCGCTTCTCGTGAAGGGAGAAGACGTGGAAAGTATTAAGGAAATCGCTGAAGAAGAAGGCCTGGCATATCTTTCGATAAGCGGCCTAAATAATGAGTTTGATAATACGAGACACAAATATGGCTAAGAAATATATAGGAATCGATATAGGATCGACTGCATCTAAGGTATGCATCCTGGAAGAAGGAAAAGAAAACGTATATGAGGTGCTGCCTACGGGCTGGAACAGCAAGATCACTGCGGGAATCATCAGGGAAGAACTGGAAAAGAGATACGGTTCGCTGGACGATGCGGATGTCGTTGCTACAGGCTACGGTAGAATCAGCGTTGAGTATGCAGACAAGGTAATTACTGAAATTACCTGCCACGGCAGAGGAGGCTTTGAGATGATAGGCCGAGACTGCACAATTATTGACATAGGCGGTCAGGATACTAAGTACATAAATGTAGTGAACGGAAAGCCCGTAGATTTTCTGATGAATGACAAATGCGCGGCAGGTACCGGAAAATTCATAGAAGTAATGGCCAACAGGCTCGGGCTTACCATCGAAGAATTATTTGAACTTGCGGAGGTGGGAAAGCCTATTGCCATAAGTTCACTCTGCACCGTATTCGCAGAGTCCGAGGTAATAAACTACATGGGAGAGGGCAGAAGCCGCGAGGATCTGGCTGCAGGAGTTATTGATTCCGTGGCACTTAAGGTTGCCACTTTGGTGCAGAGAAAGGAACTTCAGGATACCGTAATAATAACAGGCGGGTTCAGCAATAATGAATTTTTCGCATCGCTTCTTTCAAAGAAGCTCGGTAAAACAGCCACTGCCATGCCTGACGGCAGATATGCCGGTGCGTACGGAGCAGCACTGCTGGCCAAAGAAAAAAACAGATAAAACCGTGATCAGCAAGCAGGTCTTAAGGGACCTGCTTTTATGATAGAATAAGAAAAAATCGGAGTGAGAAAAGGAGGTCGGTATGAGCGAAGATATTAAAAAGCTGAAAGAGATAATTGACGGCAGCAATAATATAGTTTTCTTCGGGGGCGCGGGTGTATCAACGGAAAGCGGCATTCCGGATTTCAGAAGTGCCAGCGGCCTCTATAATCAGGACCTCGGAAGAGAGGTTTCGCCGGAGGAGATGATTTCACACACTTTCTATGTGAACCATCCGGAGCAGTTTTTCGAATTCTACAGGGATAAGCTCATATATGAGGATGCAGAGCCGAACGATTGCCATAAAGCTCTCGCCAAGTTAGAAGAGATGGGTAAGGTGAAGGCCGTTGTCACTCAGAATATCGACGGGCTGCATCAGAAGGCCGGAAGCAAAGTCGTCTGGGAACTCCACGGATCCACTCTGAGAAACTATTGCGAAAAATGCGGAACTTTTTACGATCTCAGCAAGATTACGGGAACTGACGGAGTTCCGACTTGCGATAAATGCGGAGGCAGGGTAAAGCCTGATGTGGTGCTTTATGAAGAGGGACTGGACGATAATGTTATAAACGGAGCCGTGGATGCCATTTCAAAAGCCGATACTTTAATCGTCGGCGGAACGACTCTTATCGTATATCCGGCCGCAGGTCTCATTCACTACTTCAGAGGAAAGAATATCGTTCTGATAAATATGAGTGCAACCAGCGCAGACGGCAATGCAGATCTCGTAATACGCGAACCTATCGGGGAAGTCTTTTCTGAAGTGATGAGGCTCTTTTAACTATAGATTTTATCTATAGGAGAAGAGGGCTAAAAGAGAGTATATTACTAATGTGAGATGTGTATAGGGGACGCATCTATAATAATACTCTTAATTAAATTCGGAGGAGATAATATGAGAATTGATGCAGGCGGCAAACAATGCCCTATCCCGGTAATCATGGCGAAGAAAGAGCTTGAGGCAGGAACTCAGGATGTTGAAATAATCGTAGACGGTCAGGCGCAGATAGATAATCTCGCAAGACTCGGGGACGCCCTGGGAAGACCGACGACAAGTGAGCCGTGCGGAGACAAGTTTCTCGTAAAGTTCGCCAACGGTGAGACCAAGATGGGAGCCGTAGTTGCCGAGGCCGGAAGCTATGCCGTTTTCTATAACAAAGATTCAATCGGAACCAATGAGGGAGAGCTCGGAAGAAATCTCGCGAAGATGTCTATTTTCACACTCAGCGAGTCCGACAACATTCCGTCATACATGCTCTTCATGAACGAAGGAGTAAAGCTGGTAACCGGAGTGGAGCCTCAGATAGTCGAGAATCTCCAGACCCTTATAGAAAAAGGTACTCAGGTTCTGGTATGCGGAACATGTCTGAATTTCTACGGACTTACCGATGAGATTAAGGTCGGTACCGTCAGCAATATGTACGATATACTCGGTGCCATGCAGGAAGTAAGCAAGGTAATCAAACTGTAAAGATCAGAATATATGATTTATCTTAAGCGGGCTCATAAAGAGTCCGCTTTTTGTGGTAAAATACGGGATATGAATGAATATTATCTGATGACTTTTGAATCTACACATGCGGCAATTTCTACAGAGAAATTGCTGAAGCCCGCCGGCGTGAGAATAATGCCGGTGCCGAGGTTTATCTCCGCCAGCTGCGGCATATCTATTCGCATCACTCCTGAGCAAAGAGAAGAGACGGAAGAGTTATTCAGAAAGAGCGGTGATTTGAAACCCGATGAGTATGCCTACTATCATGTGCAGACGGGAAAAGAGAGTAAAGAAGTCATCTGTGAAAAGATAGAAATATAAGGATTGGAGAAATCTGATTTGGAGAACGAGAAAAACAAAGCGTTGCTGGAAAGAATCGCTGAGCTTGAGAAGAGCCTGGAGTCCTTGGAAAAAAGATCCGGGCTTTTAAGTGAAGAGCTAAAAAGCATAAAAAGCAACGTCGAAGCTATTAAATCTGAAGCCGGGGCAGGTGTAAATACTGCCGCTTCCGAGACCGGGCCTGAAATAATCACTCAGGAGATAGCAGTGCCTTCGGAAGTTAGTATTACGACTGCCACTAAAACGATTGCGAAAGCAAATCCAAAGAAAGCAAAGCCTAAGAAAGAAAAGAATGTCAGTCTTGAGCAGTTTATAGGAAGAAATGCCATGGGCATAGGCGCATCTGTTTTGGTGTTCATAGCCATGATTATGTTTGCCACCCTGCTCATGCCGTATATGGGGCAGGAAGTAAAATGCGCCGCGATGTATGTATTCAGCTTCATTCTCATAGGACTGGGGGAATGGGTATACAGAAAGCAGAAGAACGGATATCTGATACTATCCGCCTGCGGTGCGGGAGTCCTTTATATATCCATAGTTGCGACTCACGTATACTTCAGGTTTATAGATATGATTCCTCTTTACGTCCTGCTTTTGCTTTGGATGGCGTATGTGTCGTATTTAGGAAAGAAGAGGAGCCTTATCTTCGTTATTGTAGGTCAGATAGGAATCGCTATGTCGATCCTGATGTCCGCATACGGTATAGATACCGCCCTCTATCTTTATCTCAGATTCGTCTTTGTCCTGATAGCTGAAGGCATGTATTACATCGTATTCCTTAAGTCGAAGTACAATTTCAAGCTTACGAACACCATCGGTATAATGGCGGCGTTTTTCGCATTTGACAGCGTGGTATTCAACAAATACCTGAATTACAGTTACTCTGCCAACAGACCCGGACTGACAGTGGTGCTGCTGACCTTGGCAATCACAGCGCTTGCGGCGTGCAGACTTATAAGTGCTTCGGATAATTTAAAACAGCTTAACACGAGTGCCGTCGTATCGCTGGTTAACGGCATTTTTGTTCTCTTGACCTGCAGCTCCCTGAAAGATGCCACGGGCAATTTGGGGATGCTGCTGAATATGGAAAATGCACCTTTACTTATGCAGTCTGCGTGGTGCTATCTGCCTTTAACGATTTATCTGGCAGCTGTTATTGCTGCAATCGTGCGTAATGGTAAAAAAGGAAAATACAATTCGGGAGTTTTGGCCTGCATTGCGTTCGGAGCGTTCCTTCTGAGCATACTTTTACTCCCGCATCAGATATGTCCGGTTTTGTATGCGGCTATTCTCTTGATGCTTGTGGCTTATAATGCGCAAGCTGACAGAAATGAATTATATCTTCTGTCACAGGCGGTGGTTTGCCTCGGCATGACCGTGACGGAAAAGGGTTCAGGCTTATTCTCTTCGCTGTTTATATTGGTGCTGTCTCTGGCTCAGATGGCATACAGCAGAACTTTGAACCCGCGCAGGCGCTTTATGCCGTATGAGATTATTTCTTATCTCACAACAATAGGATACCTCTTTGTTCTGGCGCCTGTTGCTTTGGAAAAGCTCCGGGTGGACGATAAGTTCATCAGCTTCATTGTACAGACCGTGCTGATCATCTGTGTACAGCTGGCTGCAAAGAGATTCAACTGGATGTACAACAAAGATAATAAATTGAGCGTATTTTATTTCGCCAATCTGTTCTTCATGATTATCAGCGCATGGGGGATTTCTTATTCTGAAGGTGTAGTTCAAATTATAATTGCAACGCTGCTCACTGCAGTTATTTTCAGCATTAACCTAAGATCGCTGCTGACCATTACTGAAAAATACGGAGCATATATTGCTGCCAAATACAGCGTGCTGATTGGCGTGTTTATGTATCATTTAAATGTATCGAGTTATGTTTACAGCATAGTTTATTTGATAATATCCATAATTTGCGTAGTAGCGGGCTTTAAGATTTCTAACAAGAGTGTCAGGTTGTACGGCCTGATCCTATCCATGCTTTCAATAGCCAAGCTCATACTGATTGACATTTCGTACAGCAATACTCTTATGAGGGCTTTTAGCTTCCTCATTTGCGGACTCCTGTGCTTCGGTATCAGCCTTATCTACAACCACATAGATAAGCAGCAGAAAGCAAAAGAGTTGCAGCAAGAGTATGCTTTGAATAATCCTGAAATTGAAAACAGGGGGGATGCAATAAACAATGGTGATATTTGATTTGGACGGAACGCTCTGGGATTCCACCAGAGAGGTGGCGGACTCTTGGAATGTTATGATAGAAGAGGAAACGGGAGAGAGGATAAGGCTCACGCCGGAGATTATTTCCTCCGTTATGGGAAAGACCATGACGCAGATAGCGGATGAGCTTTTTTCCGATATTCCTGAGGATAAGAGATACAGGCTTTCGCATAAATGTGAAGCTTATGAAATTGATTATATAAGAGAACGAGGCGCCAATCTTTATCCGGGAGTAAGGGAGACTTTGGATAAGCTTTACGAAGCCGGAGTTAAAATGGCCGTCGTCAGCAACTGCCAGGAAGGTTATATTGCGGCTTTTATAGAGTCGATGAATATGCAAAAATACTTCGTTGACTACGAGGAGTGGGGCAGGACAGGCCTCGGCAAGGATGAAAATATTCGCCTGGTCATGGAAAGGAACGGGGAGGCCGAAGCCGTGTATGTCGGAGACATACAGCGCGACGCGGATGCGGCGCATGCGGCAGGCGTTCCCTGCATATATGCCGCATACGGCTTCGGACGCATTGCCGATGCGGATGGAGTTATAAACAGTTTCGAAGAGCTGCCCGGAGTTCTTCGAGAGATGGGGTTCATTGATTAAGATGTTCGCAAAGAAAGTACGGATGAAAAAAGAATATGAGCTGGCACGGGCCTATGCCCATAGGGGCTATCACTGCAAGCCGGAGATCCCGGAAAATTCCATGGCTGCGTTCAGACGCGCTCTTGAACACGGAATGGCATCGGAACTTGACGTACACTTGATACATGACGGAACTTTGGTCGTTTTTCATGATGACGATTTGAAACGTGAGACAGGCGTAAAGGGTTCAATTGAATCTTACGATTATGAGAGCCTCAGCAAACTCAGACTGGAAGGTACGGGTGAAAAGATACCGACCTTTGATGAAGTTTTGGAATTATACGAGGACAGCGGACTTCCGCTTCTTATAGAACTCAAAGTAGTTAATCGAAATCACAAAGAATTGGCCAAGGCAGTTGCGGACAGGCTCAAAACATACAAAGGGGCTTTCGCCATACAAAGTTTCTATCCGAGAGCTATTATGGAGTTCAGAAAGCAGATGCCGACTGTGGCACTCGGACAACTTTCGAAAAACTACTTCAACAGGGGAGACGGAATGCTTAAAACAAGGATTGCAATTATAGCCAATCTTCTGTTTAACAGGATAGCGAAACCTGACTTCGTATCATATAAACAAAAGGACAGATCCTCTAAAAGCTTTCGAAGAACTATAGACAGAAAAGGTCTCGGAAAAGCGGCCTGGACGATAAGGACGCCTGAGGCTTATAAAGAAGCCTTGAAATCCGGCAGCGTAGCGATATTCGAGAACTTTAATCCGGACGATGTATCCTGGGACTAAGGGGAGTATGGAATAAGGATGAATTATATCAAGGGTGCTAAATTGACATATGTGGGAGTCTGGCATTTCACCAGACTGACTTACAGGTCGGTGCTCTTTGTGTTGCTTCTGATAGGGTATATCAGGTACAGATTCAACTACGGCCATCCTCTTATGATGGAAATCGAAAAGGTGCCCGCCATAATATACGTCGTATGGGCGGTATTCGTAATTGAAATGATAGCGCGCTTCTTTCCTTCAAAATATGAGAGCCCGGGGTGTCAGAAGCAGTTTGCTCAGAACTACATAAAAACAGGTGAGACAGAAATAAAGATACCGGATAACAACGCGACCTTGTTGGTGGCCCTTTTGTGGATAGTGTTTAACGGAATATTCGGTGCGCTGAGAATGACAGGCGTTCTGGACGACGGAGCCATGATACTTCTTTGCAGCGCGTATTCCGTATGCGATATGATATGCATACTTTTCTTCTGCCCTTTCCAATCGTGGTTTCTGAAGAATAAATGCTGCGCATCATGCAGAATATACAACTGGGATTATGCCATGATGTTCACCCCGCTCTTCTTCGTCTCTAAGACTTACACATGGAGTTTGCTGCTGCTGTCGGTTGCCCTTCTGGTAAGATGGGAGATAACTTTTTACAGGCATCCGGAGCGGTTTTCGGAAAACACCAACGCATATCTTAAATGCGAGAATTGCACTGAAAAACTCTGCACTCATAAAAAACAGCTTCACAAACTCTGGGCGCAGATTGAAGCAAGCACTAAAGAACGGATGAAAAAACTCAGTAATTCTGAAGAATAAGAGGTAATTGAATGGCGGGACCGGGACCGGGAAGAATGGGCCCAATGGGCTTTCTGACCGATGAAGAAAAACAAAATATGCCGAAGGTGACCAAAGAGCTTTTGGCCAGGATAATGAGTTATCTGAAGCCGTACTGGCTGCAGCTGGTTTTTGTGTTTATCGCGATACTGCTGTCTGCTACGGTAGGGCTTCTTCCTTCTATAATCACGGGGCGTATAGTGGACGAGGCTCTTGTAGGAAAGAATATGGAGCTCTTGATCAAGCTTCTGATAGCTGCTTTTGCCGCGCTTACCGTGAGCCAACTTGTGGGCGTACTCGAGAATTACATCAATGCCTGGATTGCCCAGCACATCATATTCGATATGAGAAATCAGATGTACAAGCATCTGCAGTTTATGCCGCATTCCTTCTTTACTACGGAAAAGCAGGGAGACATTATCACACGCATGAATACTGACATAAGCGGAGTAAGCTCCGTCATAAGCGGTACTCTTGCGAGTGTGGTCAGCAATATAGCAACAGTGATTACCACACTAATCGCACTGTTCAGCATGAGTGTTCCTTTGGCACTTGTCGGAATTGCCGTTATACCGCTTTTGGTGCTACCGACCAGATCTGCAGGACGCACACGCTGGAAATATCTCACTGAAAGTCAGGCCAAAAGCGATGAACTGAACCAAAAGATAGATGAAACCTTGTCTGTCAGCGGCTCAATGCTTGTAAAAATCTTTACCAAGGAGCAGCAGGAATACGATGAATTCGTAGGCATCAACAAAGAGGTGACGGCTCTTAATATGAAAGAGCAACGCTCCGGGCAGCTTTTTAGAGTGGCCCTCGGTATGTTTACACAAGTAGGGCCTCTGCTGATTTACTTTGCAGGCGGTTACTTTATCATAAAAAATATAGATCCGAATCTTACGGTTGGTATGATTACCGCCACTGTGGCACTTATTAACAGATTATACAGGCCGATAGAGCAATTGTTGAATATTTCCGTGGACTTCACGAGGTCTCTCGCTCTGTTCACACGTATATTTGATTACTTCGACAGAGAAAATACCATTGTCTCTCCTGAGAACGGGCAGAAACCTGATGTGGATAACAAGCCTATTACATATGAGCATGTTGCATTCAGCTACAATCCCGAAACTCCGATACTGACGGATGTTAATTTCGAGGTTCCGGGAGGAAAGATGTATGCCATAGTCGGACCTTCGGGTTCGGGAAAATCCACGGTAGTCAATCTCATCCCTCGTCTCTATGATGTAAATGACGGAGCTGTAAAGATAGCGGGAGTTGACGTACGCGACTTCGACCTCACTTATCTCCGAGAGCAGATAGGTGTCGTTACGCAGGAGTCGTATCTCTTCAACGGAACAATTCTGGAGAACCTTCGCTATGCGAAATCCGATGCGACCATGGAGGAGATTGAAGAGGCATGCAAGATTGCCAACATCCACGACTTCATAGTCTCGCAGCCTGACGGATATGACACAGAAGTCGGAAACAGAGGGCTGAAACTGTCCGGAGGTGAGAAGCAGAGGCTCTCACTTGCCAGAGTTATTCTGAAAGATCCGAAGATACTCATACTCGATGAGGCAACCTCGTCACTCGATTCAATAAGCGAGAATTCAATTCAGGATGCACTTGAAAAGATGATGGTCGGAAGAACCAGCATAGTAATCGCTCACAGGCTGTCGACGATTCTGAAAGCGGATCAGATACTTGTCGTAAAGGGCGGTGTTATCGCAGAGCAGGGAACTCATGATGAGCTCCTGGCTCTTGAGGGCACATACAAAGAGCTTTATGAGACACAGTTCAGACAAGCGATTGAAAGTGAGACTTTCAGAAAGGCGGGTGCGGAGGACGCTGCCGCAATTGAGAAGATATATGAACATACTCATGATGCCGAAGAGGCCGGTCTTACGACTATAGGATGGAAAAGGGACATATATCCTACCCCGAAGACGGCCGAAGATTCTCTGCAGCGCGGAGATATGTATGTTGCGGAAATAGACGGAAAGGTAATAGCCACGGCCATAATCAATCAGGAGCAAGTGGATGTGTACGCGGACTGCGATTGGAAGTACAAGGTGCCGGATGATAAGGTGGCCGTACTTCATACGCTGGCGGTAGACCCTGAGACCAGGGGCAGAGGTGTCGGACAATCCTTCGTCAGATTCTATGAACAGCTGGCCAAGGACTGGGGCTGCGAAGTTCTCAGAATCGACACTAATGCCAAGAATGAGGCTGCCAGGAAAATGTATAAGAAGATGGGATATATAGAGACGGATATAGTTCCGACTGACTTCAACGGCTTGGAGAATATAGATCTCGTGCTGATGGAGAAGAAACTGTAACCGAGGATGTGAGAAAATAAATCGCTATGGAGCAAATCAATATATTCGAAAGTGAAAACAGGAATCAGAGTCAGCCCCTGGCTGCCAGAATGAGACCGAGGAATCTCGATGAGTTCGTAGGACAGAAGCATCTGGTGGGAGAGGGCAAGGTTTTGCGCAATCTAATAGAACGCGACAGCATATCTTCCATGATATTCTGGGGGCCGCCGGGAGTGGGGAAGACGACTCTGGCTCAGATAGTGGCTGCGAAGACGGATGCGCAGTTCATTACTTTCAGTGCGGTGACTTCCGGCATTAAGGATATAAAGAATGTGATGCAGCAGGCGGACAGGATGACGGCGGTCGGAGCCAGGACCATAGTTTTCGTGGATGAGATTCACAGGTTCAATAAGGCCCAGCAGGACGCTTTCCTTCCTTTCGTGGAAAAGGGCAGCATAATACTCATAGGAGCAACGACGGAGAATCCTTCATTTGAGGTAAACGGCGCTCTTCTGTCCAGGTGCAAGGTCTTTGTGCTGCAGCAGCTGACGCAGGATGACATAGCACAGCTTATAAGAAATGCGATAAGCGATCCGAGGGGTTTCGGAGATCAGGACGTAAGAATAAGCGAAGATGTAATAAATGCGTTGGCCGGTTTCGCAAACGGAGATGCCAGAACAGCGCTTTCGACTCTTGAGATGATGGTCCTTAATGCGGAATATGAGACCGCTGATGACGGACATGAGATCATAAATATTACTACAGAGGATTTCGAGCAATGTACTTCCAGAAAGTCACTGCTATATGATAAACAGGGAGAAGAGCATTACAATCTGATTTCCGCTCTTCATAAATCCATGCGAAATTCGGATGCGGATGCGGCTGTCTATTGGCTGGCTCGTATGCTGGAGTCAGGAGAGGACCCTATGTACATAGCTCGCCGTGTCACGAGGTTCGCGGCAGAGGATGTAGGCCTCGCTGATCCGAGAGCTTTGGAGCTCTCGGTGGCGGCATTCCAGGCCTGCCATCTCATAGGAATGCCGGAGTGCAGCGTGCACCTCAGCGAGGCCGTCATCTACAACGCCCTCGCGCCCAAGTCCAATGCGATGGAAGTCGCATATATGGAAGCCGCACGCGATGCCAATGAGCATCTCGCAGAGCCGGTTCCGATGAATATAAGAAATGCGCCTACGGGGCTTATGAAGGACCTTGGATACGGAAAGGGGTATGTCTACGCTCATGATACGGAAGATAAGATAGCCGATATGGAATGTCTGCCTGAAAGCTTACGTGGCAGGGAGTATTACCATCCGGGAGACCAAGGCTTCGAGCCTCGCTTCAAAGAAAGATATGAGGCTATTAAGAAGTGGAGAGAAGAACAGAAAGAGAAAAAGAGATAGCAGGGTATAATGAAAAGGGAAGAGCTTAAAACAAAACTCGGGAATATAGAGGAAATACAGGAATTCGCCAACTCCGTACTCGAAAAGAACGATTCAAGCAGAAGAAACAGATTCGAAACAATGCTTGTAATCGAGGCCATTTACAATGATATGATCGATCAAGGTGTCGATCCGGAAACCGAGGTGGAGATTTTTGCGTCGCAGACCTTCGGAGAGATCAAGCTGATAATGGGATATGACGGAAAACTCTTTACTCCGAATCCGGACGGAGAAGCATCCGTAAACAACCTTGTAATGAAAGGGTACGGAGACAAGATAGATTACAGGTATCATAGCGGTCGCAACACCATATCCATCACGATCAAGAGAAAATATATCAAATCGTTTACGATGTGCTTTCTGGGTACGCTTTTGGCTTTTATCGCATATGTTCCGATGAAGCTCTTTATGAGCCCGGAAAGCTTGGCCTTTCTGTCCGATCAGATAATTATGCCGGTGGAAAAGATGTTTATTAACGCGGTGCTTATGATTGGTGCGCCGGTCACATTTTTCTCTCTGCTACGTAATATTACTGATGCATATATAGTGTCCGAAAGCAGCTCCGGAATGCGATATATTCAGAGGAAAACGATTCAGACATCGATAGTTGCAATCTTCTTGGCTGTACTTACGGGATTTGCCATTATTGCAACAGCAGGCAATTTGCACAGATTTGTTTCCGGAATCTCGGAGATGGGATTACACAAAAGCATAGGAGAAATAATCGAATCTCTGGTACCTACCAACATCTTTGCCCCTTTCGAAGAAATAATGCCGTTTCCGCTTATATTATTTGCGCTTATGACGGCCTACGCTTTCTGCTCTGTGGGACAGTATTTCGACACCCTTAAAAAAGCAACGGACGTATGTTATACACTCTTTTCGAAGATGCTCACAGCTATTATCTACACACTTCCTTTCTTTGCTTTTTTGGCGGGCTTGGATATTTTGCTGGGCGATGGCTTGCTCGGCATGCTTGATATAATCCTCATAGCCGTTATAGTTCTGCTCAGCCTTTCGGTTATGGCTCTGTATTATATTATCAGGCTTAAGGTTTCCGGAGTTGATGTAAAAGAATTTATCAAAAATATGAAACCGATCCTGCGCGAGAATCTATTGATTAACTCAGCCATAGACGCGGTTCCGTTTAATGTCAGATATTGTGCCAGGAAATTCGGTTTGGACAGAAAGAAGCTCGAAGCTTCGCTGTCCACGCTGGCCCAGCTTAATCTGGACGGCAACTGTTTCCTGATTATGCTGGTCACATTGATATATATATTCGCGGTCGGAGCGACAGTCAGCTGGCTCAATCTGATAGCAATCGGAGCACTGGTTCTTTTTCTTTCGCTCGGTGCGCCGAATCAGCCCGGCTCTGTCCTTATAGGCTTCCTGATTATTGCCAACTATTTGAAAGCATATGATATATTGGCCGTGGCTATTTACTCAGAGGTGTTCTTCGGAAGCCTTTTGAATCTCGTAAACGTGACGGGAGATATAGTCACCGTGGTTGTTGAAGATGACCGACTAAAAGCCTAATAAAAAGAGGTGAAAAAAAGACCGAAGAACTTAGGCTGTTCTTCGGTCTTTGTCTGTTCAACTTTCGGATTATGCAATTTCCAATGCGATTTCTATCATGGCAGTCAGAGAGTTTTGGCGCTCTTCGGCTGTCATTATTTCATCCGGATAATTGAAAGAATCGGATACTGTACAGATGCAGAGCGCATTCTTTCCGAGCCTTGCCGCATTGCAGTAAAGAGCTGCCGATTCCATTTCGACTCCGAGAACGCCTACCTTAGCCCAATCTAAAGCTGACTGTGCGTCATCATAGAACATATCCGAAGACAGGATGTTTCCGACCTTGTAATTAACGCCGTGTTTTTCAGCTGTGCTTACGGCTTTCTGCAGTAAATCATATGAGGCTATAGGGGCAAAGGTTCCCGGCAGTCTGTATTGACTGGCGTAGTTTCCGTCCGTGCAGGCGGCCTGGGCAATTATGAGATCTTTCAGGTGAAGATCCGGATGCATTGAACCGCAGGATCCGATTCTGATGATGTTTTTTACATCATAGAATTTGAAAAGCTCATAAGAATATATTCCGATGGCAGGTTGGCCCATTCCGGAAGCCATAACGGACACCTTCTTACCCTTGTATGTTCCGGTATATCCCTGGACGCCTCTTACGTCGTTGACAAGAACAGCGTCTTCAAGGAAATTTTCGGCTATCATTTTGCTTCTTTTAGGATCTCCCGGCATAAGAACCGTTTCAGCAAAATCTCCTGCTTTTGCATTTATATGTGGTGTAGGAATTGACATATCAAATCTCCTTTCTTCTTTTAAAACTGAAATTATTTTACCACAAATGAATAAAGAAGGCAGTTCGGAGAAGAGCATTGTTTTTTGATGACATAGAGCCTCTCTCTGTGATATAATTTTCGGGCTGGCACTATGTGCCTGAAACATAATAATTACAAGGATAAATCACTATGAAAGATATTGAAATCAGAGACCTATTCAGGAACACAGATGAGTACGCCGGAAAGGAGATAGAAGTCTACGGATGGGTTAGAGGAAACAGAGCCTCCAACCAGTTCGGATTCATCTCCCTGAACGACGGCTCTTTCTTTACACCTGTGCAGGTGGTATACGAGGCAGACAAGCTCTCAAACTTCGCTGAAGTTTCCAAATACCGCCTTTCTGCAGGTATAAAGGTTAAGGGAGTGCTGGAGCTCACACCTGAGGCCAAGCAACCTTTCGAGATTAAGGCGTCGGAAGTCACAATGATAGCTGATTCCGAGGCTGATTATCCGCTGCAGAAAAAGCGCCACAGCATGGAGTTCTTAAGAGAAATCGCGCACCTAAGACCTCGCAGCAATACCTTCTCTGCAGTATTCAGAGTAAGAAGTGTGGCTGCATACGCAATTCATAAATTCTTCCAGGAGAAGAATTTCATTTACGTTCATTCTCCTGAGATTACCGGATCCGACTGCGAGGGCGCAGGAGAGATGTTCCAGGTAACCACACTGGACCTCGACAATCTTCCGCGCACCGAAACAGGAGAGATCGACTACAGCAAGGACTTCTTCGGAAAGAAGACAGGACTTACTGTATCCGGTCAGCTCGAAGGTGAGATTATGGCTCTTGCATTCAAGAACATATACACTTTCGGACCTACTTTCCGTGCTGAGAATTCCAACACGGCCCGCCACGCATCCGAGTTCTGGATGATGGAGCCTGAGATGGCATTCTGCGATATCAACGGAAACATGGACATTGCCGAAGAGATGATCAAGTACATCATCAGCTATGTAATGGAGCAGTGCCCGGAAGAAATGCAGTTCTTCAACAACTTCGTAGATAAGGGCCTTCTGGAGAGACTGAACCACATCGTCAATTCGGATTTTGTAAGAATCACATACACGGAGGCTGTTGAGATTCTTCAGAAATCGGGTAAGAAATTCGAGTATCCGGTAGAGTGGGGACTGGAACTTCAGACAGAGCACGAGCGTTACCTCACCGAAGAGGTATATAAAAAGCCGATGTTCGTTATCAACTATCCGAAGGATTGCAAGGCCTTCTACATGAGACTTAACGATGACGGTAAGACAGTAGCCGCTATGGATATGCTGGTACCGGGAGTCGGAGAGATCATCGGAGGAAGCCAGAGAGAAGAGCGCTACGACGTGCTCGTTAAGAGAATCGAAGAAATGGGACTCGACATCGACGATTACGACTGGTACCTCGATCTCAGAAAATACGGCGGCGTATTCCACGCAGGCTACGGTCTCGGATTCGACCGCATACTCATGTATCTGACAGGCATGAGCAATATAAGAGACGTTCAGATGTTCCCTAGAACACCTGGCAACGCCGAATTCTAAGAGAATAATTAAGATTAAATAAAACTACATAACAGGGAGGAACAAATGAAAGGATATTCAAGCGACAAAATCCGTAATATCGTACTGCTGGGACACGGCGGAAGCGGTAAAACAACTTTCCTCGAGGCTGCACTTCTTAACACTAAAGTAGTCAGCAGACTCGGTAAAGTCGAGGACGGAAACACCGTATCCGACTATGAGAAGATGGAAATCGAAAAAGGATATACCATCAACCAGACTCTCGTTCCTGTAGAGTACAAGGGCACAAAGCTCAACTTCATCGACACTCCGGGATTCTTTGATTTCGCAGGAGAGCCGAGAGCGGCTCTCTCCACAGGTGCTACAGCCATCATCGTGGTGGACGCATCATCCGGAATCCAGGTAGGTACAGAGAAAGCATGGGACCTCGTAAAAGAGATGGGAAGCCCGGTTTTCTTCATGCTCAGCAAGACAGATAAGGACAATGTAAATATTGATGAAGTAATCACATCCATCAAAGAAAAGTTCGGCTCATCCTGCGTTACTCTCGATGACAAGGACGCTCTTGATGAGGCGGTTGCAGGCGCAGATGAGGAACTGATGGAGAAGTTCTTCGAAGGCGAAGCTTTCACAGATGAAGAATTCGCCCACGGACTTGCTACGGGTATCAATCATGGAGACATTTGCCCTATCCTTTCAATGAGCAGCATTAAGGGCGAGGGCGTTGACGAAGTTCTCGACGCTCTTTGCAAATACGTTCCTAAGCCTGAGGTATATATCACTCCGGCCAAGAATGACAAGGGTGAGGATATCGAAATCAAGTGCGATTCAAACGGAGACCTCGTACTCTATGTATTCAAGACACTCGCAGATCCTTTCCTCGGAAAGATTTCATACGCCAAGGTAGTATCCGGAACTCTCAAGTCCGGTACTGATGTATACAATCCTCGTTCAGAGAAGTCCGAGAAACTCGGTTCCATCTTCTTCGTAAGAGGTAAGAACCAGGAGAACACAGACAGTGTAGCTGCCGGAGACCTCGTAGCTCTCGGCAAGCTCCAGAACACCAAGACAGGCGATACACTCTGCAGCAAAGCTAAGCAGGTAACTGTAAACCCTGCAGTATTCCCTAACCCATGCTACTTCGTAGCAGTTGAGGCTGCAGACAAGAATGAGGACGAGAAGATGGCACAGGGTCTCTCCAGACTCATGGAAGAAGATCCGACATTCGTACTCGAAAGAAATGCGGAGACACATCAGACTCTTCTCGGCGGCCAGGGAGATATCCAGCTCGGAATCATCCAGGCTAAGCTGAAAGACAGATACGGAGTAAGCGTAAACGTGATTCCTCAGAAGATTGCATACAGAGAGACCATCAAGGGTAACTCCGATGTACAGGGTAAGCATAAGAAGCAGTCCGGCGGTGCAGGACAGTACGGCGACGTACACATCAGATTCAGCCCGTCACAGGAAGAAGGACTGGAATTCAGCGAAGAACTCTTCGGTGGTTCCGTTCCTAAGAACTACGTTCCTGCAGTTGAAAAAGGCCTCCTCGAATGCATGGAGAAGGGACCTCTCGCAGGATGCAAAGTACAGAACATCAAGGCCGTACTCTATGACGGTTCTTATCACGAAGTAGACTCCAACGAAGTATCCTTCAAGATCGCCGCATCCCTGGCATTCAAGAAGGGTATACAGGAAGCTAAGCCTTGCCTGCTGGAGCCTATCATGAAGCTGGACATCACTGTTCCTGAGAACTACGTAGGAGCTGTTATGGGAGACCTCCCTAACAGACGCGGTATCGTACTCGGTATGGACCCTATCCACGGCGGACAGGTGCTCCACGCTGAAGTACCTCAGTCAGAGCTCTTCGATTATGCTATCGCTCTGAGATCAATGACTCAGGCCAGAGGAAGCTTCACTGTAGAATTCGCAAGATATGCAGAACTTCCTAGCAACCTCGCAGATAAGGTAGTAGCAGCCTACAAGGCAAGCCAGGAGGAGAAGTAAGGTTTCCTCCGGATTATACGGCGTTGCCGTAAAGTCGGAAACCTTGACCTCTGTCGGCTACGCTCCGACGGTAAAAGCTTTCCTCCGGATTATACGGCGTTGCCGTAAAGCCGGAAAGCTTGAACTCCCCGATAAAATGAATAATCAGCCCGTCCAAGTCCTGGGCGGGCTGAACTTTGAAGGTATAAATATGTATCTTATTCAAGAAAACGAAATTAAAGAACATGACTATGTGACTTACGCGAGACAGTTCGACAGCTACAGATGGTTTAAACCCGTGCTGACGATGTTCTTTTTCGCGATATTTTTTATATTTTTTAATTTACTGATAACGGCTGCTGCAGGTGCTGCCGATTTCATGATTACGGGCGGGGACTGGAAGTCGTTCCTCGGACGCCTGAACCAGGGGTACGACAATATCGGCACAACAGATCCGGTCGGATGTGCGCTTACACTCGGTTCCATGGCTTCGGCAATTCCGGCATTTTGGTTTGCCAGAGGCATAGTCAGAGAACGTCCGTACAGCTCTTATATGTCATCCAGAGGCGGATGGGGTTGGTGGATATTTTTCAAGTGCCTCATCATAGCGTTGCTGGTAAGCGCTCTGCCTAATTTTGTTTATGAATACTATTACCTGGGGCATAAGACAATTGAGAGTCATTTTGTAAACTACGGATTGTACTTCCTTATAGTTCTGTGCCCGCTTCAGTGCATAGGAGAGGAATACCTTTTCAGAGGACTTATAAACCAAGCCTTGGGAGCCTGGTTCAGAGTGCCGGTAATAGCCATTGTGCTTTCAGCCATAGGATTTGCCGCACTTCACCCGTATAACGTAGTCGGCCAGGTTGCCATTCTCATTTCCGGGATTGCACTCGGAGTCAGTTCTTGGTTCGGAAGGGGGCTTGAAGTATCATCGGCTCTTCATATAGCCAATAATATGACTGCATTCCTGATGGACGGATACGGCATTTCAAAGATAGGCTCTGAAATAGATATAAAATCAGCTGTGTTTTCTGTAATAATCGATATAGTATATGCGGGAATAATAGTTTTCTTATTCTATAAGACGGATTGGTTCGACAGGGCCAAATTCGATGATGCTCAAAGTCATAATGCCTATTTGGAGGCAAAGAGACAGAAAAAAGCTGCCAAGAAGGCAGCTAAGAAAGCTAAGAGACAAGCAAAAAAAGAAGCTAAGGCTGCTTAGCTTCCGAGCGCTTTATTGAATATATGCTCTTATGGCGTCGCTGATATTGGCGGCGCCTATTATTTTGATTTTACTGTCAGAAGACTGCTTGGCATTTCTGTCAGGTAAGATGACAGCCTCATAGCCGAGCCTCACGGCCTCCTGGATTATCTTATCTGCATTGGAAACGGACCTAAGCTGACCGGTTAAGCCGATTTCCCCTACAGCCACAATGCGTCGAGAAGATGCCTTTCCCTTGAATGAACTGTATATGGCAAGAGCGGCCGCAAGATCCGTGGCTGTGCTGTTGGTGTTCATCCCTCCGACTACATTTATATAGACATCGTAGTCAAGCAGGCTTATGCCGGCCTTTTTTTCAAGCACTGCAAGAATCATGTTGAGACGATTCTGATTTATACCTATAGCCGTTCTTCTGGCAAATCCGACATTGGCTCTCGTTACCAAGGCTTGAATCTCAAAGAATACCGGACGGCTGCCTTCATATACGGCAGATACTACGGAGCCTTCATCGTTCTCACTGTTTTCTATCAGGCTTCCCGAAAGATCCGGCACCTCTGTCATGCCGTCAGGCCCCATTCGAAAAGCACCTATCTCGTCCGTGGTTCCGAATCTGTTTTTAAATGAGCGAAGGATTCTGAGATCCCTGTCCCTTTCTCCCGAAAAACTGAGGACGCAGTCCACCATATGCTCTATGGTTTTAGGGCCTGCGAGCTCTCCGGACTTGGTAACATGCGCAACTATAAACACGGGTACGTTGTTTGTCTTGGCGAACTTAATCAGGAGATTAGAGCAGGCTCTTATTTGAGTGATGCTTCCCGCAACCGAGTCAACTTCTTCAGAGTACATGGTCTGAATGGAATCGACTATGAGAAAGCAGGGTTTTTCATCTTCACATACTGCGAGTATATTCTCTATATTTGTCTCAGGATAAATAAGAAGATTATCACTGATGCTTCCGCAAATTCGGTCTGCCCGAAGCTTTACCTGCTCCTCGGATTCTTCTCCGCTCACATACAGAACGCAGCCGTATTTCTCGGCTATGCTGTTGGCGGCCTGGGCGATAATCGTGGATTTACCGATACCCGGCTCTCCGCTGATAAGCACCAGAGAACCGAGAACTATTCCGCCGCCGAGAACTCTGTTTAGTTCTCCGATTCCGGAATCAATCCTGGCATAATCCGCAGTGCCTACGCTGCCCAGCTTAACAGGCCTTCCGCCGCCCGTTCCGGTGCGACGTCTTGAATCAAGGGCGGGCTCTTCGAAGTCTTTTACCTTATGCTCAATTATAGTGTTCCAACTGCCGCAGTAAGAGCATTGCCCCTGCCAGGACGGATACTCATTACCGCATTCGCTGCACATAAATACTGTTTTAGCTTTCTTGGCCATTCTTCTTTCTTTCCAATTCTGCTCTTTCAATTTCAAGAGTGTTCTTTAAGTTCTTTTTATTAGGCTTCTTTACTGTATCCAGCTCGAACCAGAAGTCCGAACCTTTTCCTTCCCTGCTGTCTACACCGAATTTGGCATTGTGCAGATTCAGTATGCCCTTTACTATGGCCAGGCCGAGTCCTGTTCCTTCAATGGATCTCTCGTGATTGGCAGAAGTCCTGTAGTACTTATCCCATACATGAGCTATTTCATCAGAAGGTATGCCTATGCCGTGGTCTATACAGTGGAAACCGACCTTCTTTCCGCTCCGGACGAGCTTAATCTCTATGAACTTGTCGTCCCCGGAATACTTCACTGCATTGTCAAGAAAGTTGCTCATAACCTGCATGATTCGAGTTCTGTCTCCTACAACGAAGCAGGCTTTGCAAGGGTGGAATTGAATCTTAAAACCCTCGGATGAGCTGAGAACTTTAAAACTCTCAAACACGTCACGAGCAGCTTCTGTTATATCGAAGGTTTCCATATGCAGCTCGATATTATTCGACTGAAGATTAGATACCGAAAGAATATCTCCGACCAGCTTGTTAAGTCTTTCCGTCTCATTGATTATTACGGCGAGGTCAGCGTTTCTCTTCTTGGAATCGTCTCCCGAAATATCCATTATCTTTTCCGCATAAGACCTTATCATAGTCAGAGGGGTTTTAAGATCATGAGATACATTGGCGATGATTTCTCTCTGATAGAAGTCCGTCTTTTCCATTTCGTAAGACGCCTTGTTTAGGGCTTTGGCCAGCTCCCTTGTTTCCGTAAACGTTGAGCCGTCAAATTTAACGTTGTAATTACCTGTTGAAAGTTCTGTGGCAGCCCTTGTGAGATTCTCTATAGGCAGTGTGATTCTCCGCGAAAGCATGAAGGCCAGAACGGTCGATACTATCAGAACTATAATCGATATATACAAAAGCATGTTTCGCAGTATCCTGATGGTGGCAGGGTCCGGATTCAGCGGTGCCACTATGTACAGGTAGTTTTCTTCTCCGAAAGCTCTTATGAGGGACGCATAGAGAAGTTTGGGCTGGCTCTGAGAGGCGTCATTTCTTATCTCCCTAACGCTGTTTGATGAAGACTCGAACAATACTGAAGAAATTCTCTTAACATCTTCTGAGAAGTTTTCCTCTTCCGATACCGCACGAGTTCCGTCGAGCACAATGCTCTCTTTAGGAGTATCCAACCTGATGTAAATACCATTGGCGCTTGCGGTCTGGATTGCGTAAGCGGGGAAATCATCCCTGTCCTGCCTGAACTGTGTTTCCAGGACAGAGGCGGCGTTAATAACTTCGTCTGACCTGGCTTTTTCGTAATATGTGCTGAGAAAGAAGTTGGCCAAACCCCAGAGTACAAAAAGCATAAACAAAGCAAAGACGACGAACGAGAAAAGTGTCGTCGTCTTAATGCTGTTTGTATCCAGTATAGGTTTTTCTTCCTTATATACAGCCATCAGTTTTCTTTAGATTCGTCTTCGAATTCAAATTTATATCCTACGCCGCGAAGAGTGACGATGAATTTCCTGTACGGGCCGAGACAATTTCTCAGATTCTTTACATGGGTGTCTATGGTGCGGTCGTCTCCGAAGAAATCGTAGCCCCAAATATCCGTAAGCAATTTTTCTCTGGATAGCGCGATATTGCGATTTTGAATCATATAGAAAAGAAGATCGTATTCCTTAGGAGTAAGATCAACTCTCTTTCCGTCCACGCTAATAGTGCGCGCTGCGAAGTTGACTTCAAGTCCTTCGAATTTTTCGATATTACTTTTAACTCTGTCGGATGAATCGGCGCGGTTCAAGACTGCGTTGACTCTGGCCATAAGCTCTTTCGGACTGAATGGCTTTACCACATAGTCGTCAATGCCGAGTTCGAATCCGAAAAGCTTATCATACTCCTCTCCTCTGGCGGAGAGCATTATGATAGGGATGTTCTTTAACTTCTGTATCTCTTTTACGGCACTGAAACCATCCAGCTTAGGCATCATTATGTCCATGATAATCAGATCATAGTCATTGAGCTTAACCATGCCTATGGCACTCATGCCGTCGCCGGCTTCTTCTGCTTCATATCCGCTGAATTCCGCGTATTCTTTTATGACCTGACGGATGCCGTCTTCATCGTCAACTATAAGTATTCTCTTCATAGCAAAACCTCCGATTCAGTGAATTCATTATAGCATATAAGTGGCCTTTTAAGTGATTCATAGCCTTACGAAATGTAGCCAAAAAACGACAATAATCGAACAGTCAAAAAACGCATATTGACAACCCTATTTTTGAATGATAAAATAACAAATTTTCATTATTTGATTTTTTGTGCGAGAAACTGTATAATCGATTGTGTATAAGGGGGAGAGCGCCATGTTTAGTGTCGGAGACCACATTTTATATCCGATGTACGGTGCGGGCATAATCACGGAAATCGTTGAAAAGGATTTCCTGGGTGAAACCCGTATGTATTATAATGTGGATCTTCCATACTGCCGCATGGAAGCCTCTGTTCCCGTGGATAATTGCGAAAAGCTCGGTGTCAGGGCCATTATAGACCCCGGACGCATCGATGAGGTGATCACCGTGCTCAAGGGTAAGACCGAGCCGATGAATCCCAACTGGAACAAACGATACCGTGAGAACACCGAGAGAATTCAGACAGGAGATATCCTGGAGGTGGCGGCGGTAGTCAGAAATCTCGTCAGGACGGACAGAGCCAAACCGCTATCCACCGGGGAGAAGAAACTCCTCAGCACCGCCAAGCAAATACTTGAGAGTGAGCTCATATATGCGGGCGGATACACAATGGAAGAAGCAGACGAGATGGTCGAACTGAATATATAGGTCGTTCGACCATTTTCCTTTGGTGAATAATTATGGAATACAAAAGAGTATATGCATTAATAGTTGCTGCCGGTTCAGGTAAGAGAATGAATATAGAGCTTCCGAAACAGCTCCTGCCTTATCGGGGTTCCACTGTTCTCGAAACATCTGTAAGAAAATTCGCCGAGCACGAGATGATCGACGACATTGTGGTTGTTTCACCGGCAGACGGCTCCCTCGATAAAACCTATTATCAGATAATGGGGGATATTCGCATGTCTGAAGATGCGGAAGACGGAGACGGGCGCACAAAGGACATACTGGTAGTCCGCGGAGGAGAGGAGAGATCAGACTCTGTTTTCGAAGGTTTGAAGGCTGTGGCGGAAGATGCTGAGTCCAAAGGATACAGCGAGGATGAAGTTACGGTTCTCATCCATGATGCTGCCAGACCCGGAGTAGACAGATTCATCATAAGAGACTGCATCGAGGCCATGAAAGAATGTAGGGCTGTTACCGTGGCGATTCCATCCGTGGATTCTGTCAGAATGGCTCCTGAAGATGCAATAAAAACCTTGAAAAATGAGGGCTCTTATCCTATAATATCGAGTACTTGTGTCCAGAGGGAACTTGTATACTGTGTGCAGACGCCGCAGGCATTCGTTCTTTCGGACATTTTGCGCGCTCATGAGATGGCGGCAGAAGACGGATTCGCCGGAACAGATGACGCCTCTTATGCGGAGCATGCAGGTATCGAAGTAGGCATTGTGAAAGGAACCAGAGGCAATGCCAAGATCACAACTTCGGAGGATTTGGAATTGAGAACGAGAGTCGGAAACGGATACGACGTACATAAGCTTGTCCCGGGGAGAGACTTAATACTCTGCGGGACCCCGATCCCCAGCAATCTCGGGTTGGACGGACATTCGGATGCGGATGTGGCAACGCACGCTCTGATGGACGCTCTGCTCGGGGCCGCAGGACTCGGAGACATAGGAAGACACTTTCCTGATACCGACGACAGGTATAAAGGAGCCAACTCACTTAAACTTCTTTCCAAGGTAAAAGAGATGCTCGGAGAGGATGTGCTCGTAGGCAACGTAGACATCACGATAATTGCCCAAGAGCCGAAGCTGGCACCGTACAACGAAGAAATGAGAAAGAATATTGCAAAGACACTCGGGATTTCAGAAAGCTCGGTCAATGTAAAGGCCACGACCGAAGAGGGTCTCGGGTTTACAGGCAGGGGAGAAGCCATTGCAGCCTTCGCAACCTGCACGATAGAAGGGAGTTTTTAAAAATGAGATTATCAAAGACGCACCTCAAGACACTCAGAGAGGCACCATCGGATGCCGTACTTGAGAGCCACAAGCTGCTCGTAAGAGCCAATATGATTAAGCAGGAATCAGCCGGAGTATATATGTATCCGAAGCTGGGCTGGAGGACAATCAGAAAGGTTGAGCAGATTGTAAGAGAAGAGATGGATTATGTGGATTGCCAGGAGATTTACATGCCGCATATCAACCCGGCAGAGCTCTGGCAGGAGACAGGCAGATGGTACGCTTACGGACCTGAGCTTTGGAGAATCCAGGACAGAAACGGAAACGATTTCGTACTTAACCCTACTTGCGAAGAGATCTTCACCGACTTCGTAAGAAAAGAGTGGTCTTCATACAAGGAGCTTCCGTTCTCGCTTTATCACATTCAGTTCAAGTACAGAGATGAGGCGCGTCCGAGATACGGACTTCTGAGAACAAGAGAGTTCATAATGAAGGACGCTTATACATTCGATGCTACAGAGGAAGATCTGCACACAGCATATATGAGACAGTATCATGCATATGAGAAGGTCTTCACACGCTGCGGACTCGACTACAGAATCGTAGAGGCAGATAACGGCCCTATCGGCGGAAGCAAGTCACACGAGTTCTCCGCACTTTCAGATTGGGGAGAATCCGACATTCTCTACTGCGATGAATGCGGAATGGCTGCTACAGTTGAAAGAGCAGAGTGTGTGGACGATGCACCTGCTAAGGAGGAGATGCAGCCGGTAGAAAAGGTATTCACACCTGAAACAAAGACCATCGAGGATGTATGCAACTACCTTAAGATTCCGGTAGAAAAATCCATCAAAGCTCTGATGTTCGCAACATATGACACAGACCTTAACCTTAAGGATTACGTAGCTGCATTTGTAAGAGGTGACAGACAGCTCAACATGACAAAGCTCGTTAACGCCCTGGACATCCCTGCACACTACATCGAGTTTGCCGATGAGGTTGCCATGGGAGAAGCTACGGGTATCGTAGGCGGGTTCACAGGCCCTATCGGACTCAAGAACTGCATCGTAGTTGTTGACTCAGAACTCGTAGATACAGTAAACATGTGCGCAGGTTCCAATGAAGAGGACCACCACCTCCTCGGCGTATGCTACGGCAGAGACTACAAGGGCGATATCGTAACGGACATCAAGGAGCTTCAGGAAGGCGACAAGTGCCCGCACTGCGGAAAGCCTGTTAAGTACAGACGCGGTATCGAGGTAGGTCAGATCTTCAAGCTCGGACTTAAGTATTCAGAGAGCATGAACTGCACATTCAAGGATGAGAACGGCGTTGATCATCCGTATTGGATGGGATGCTACGGCATCGGTATTTCCAGAACGATGCAGGCTGTGGTTGAGCAGCACCATGATGACAAGGGCATCATCTGGCCTCTGTCAGTTGCTCCTTACCACGTAATCGTGACGGTTATCAAGTCAAGCGATGAGACTCAGCTGAATCTGGCGTACGATATCGAGAAGAAACTCGAGGATATGGGCGTAGAGGTAATGGTAGACGACAGAGACGAGCGTCCGGGTGTTAAGTTCAACGACGCAGACCTCATCGGAATTCCTATCAGAATCACCGTCGGTAAGCTCGCAGGCGAAGGAAAGGTTGAATACAAGCTCCGCCGCGAGGACAATGTAGATACTGTGACTGCTGAGGAAGCTATCGAGAAGGCTGCCGCCCTCGTTAAGGAAGAAGGCGACGGAAGATATCTCTTCAAGAACCTCTCCGAAGAGAGCCGTAACGCTCATTAAGAGGAATTGTATGAATAAGAAAAAACTGCGAAAAATAATTTCGCAGTTTTTTTATATTTCGTGCAATAAAACACCATCCTCCTGCGTTAACTATATAGAAGGGCGGAAAAAAGCCCGATTGGAGTTATGGACTATGAGCCCGGGAAGGGCGGATAACAGGAGGTGTAACGATGAAGAGAAAGAGTTTGTTGAGATTAGTATTCACCACAACACTTACAGTAGTAATGCTCTTGGCCGCTCAGCTTAGCGCATCGGCAGCAAGCCCTGCAGTAGAAGAAGTGGAACACAAGGGAAAAGGCAGAGTTGAGGTAGAGTTCTACGGAAAAGTCCAGTATAAGAATGTCAAAGTGACAGTTAAGGACACAAGTGGAAAGAAGTACAAAGTAAACAAGATTAGAAGGGACTCGGACGATATTTCCTTTAACATCAAGAATTACAAAAAAGGTAAAACCTACAGAATATATGTTAAGGGTGTAAAAGTAAGAGGCACAAAGAAATACGGAACTGCAAGCTGCAGACTGAATATTCCTAAGGCTGCTACAGGAAAAGCAATCTCGGCAAGCAAAGCGATATCAATTGCCAAGAGTGATGCCGCCAAGAAATGGAAGGCCAAGGGAATCTGGGATGTAGATGTTGAAAAGGACAGATACAGAGGACGTGCCGTATGGGAAGTAAGTTTCAGCGGTACTATAAAAGGACAGGAATACGAATTTGAATATGAAATCGCCAGAAATGGCGGCAAAGTCTTAAAGAGAGAAAAAGAGCTCGATGACTAAAATAGTATTTGACTCCGAAGATGATGTTCTCCAAAATAATAGGAGCGACAATTAGGAGCAAGAAATACTGAAAAGGAGATTTTGGGAAAAAATGAACGCAGCCTATGTCGACGAAAATTTAATAATACGCATGGCAGCGGGCGACGGGGCTGCGTTCAAAGAACTGTATGAGCAGACAGCCTCGGCAGTGTATGGATTTGCATTGTCCATTCTTAAGAATAAGCACGATGCAGAAGATGTGATGCATGATGCATTTATAAAAGCATATTCTGCAGCAGTCACATATAAACCTATGGGAAAACCACTGGCGTGGCTCTTAACCATAGTAAAGAATCTGTGCTACACAAGAATCAGGACAGGTAGCGTCTGCGAAGACATATCCGAATATGAGGATTTAGTACATATTGATGAATCCGGATCCGTTCATGACAAGATAGTCCTTCAGGAGGCGCTTTCGAAGCTGGACTTTGAGGAACGCCAGATAGTGATACTGCATTCACTTACAGGGCTTAAGCACAGGGAAATAGCGGATATCCTGGAACTTCCGACGGGTACGGTTCTGTCAAAGTACAACAGGTCTCTTAAGAAATTGAAAAAAGCAATTGAAGGAAAGGGGGATTCGAAATGACAGAAAGCAAAATAAACGAAAGTCTGAAAGCAGCTGTTGAAGAGATGACCCCTAACATGCTCGATGCATTGATGTCCGAACTTGACATAACGGATGAGCCGAAAGAACTCATGCACGATACTATTGCGCAGGATTCTGCGGCAGACAAGAATTGGAAACCTGTAAGCGGCAGGCTCGGCGCCGGATGGATGAAGGCCGTGATAAGCTGCGCTGCTGTACTGGTACTGGTAGTTGGCGGATTGTCAGTTTACAACCTAAATAAGACCGCCTTCGCCCTGGTGAGCTTGGATGTTAATCCGGGAATTGAGATTTCGATAGACAGCAATGAAAGAGTTATTTCGGCCACGCCGGTAAATGACGAAGCCAAGGATGTTCTGTCGGATATGGATCTTAAAGGCAGTGATATAAATGTGGCAACGAACGCTATAGTGGGGTCCATGCTGACACACGGGTACCTGACAGACTTATCGAATTCCATACTCGTATCAGTCAGTGCTCAGGACGAAGCGGCCGGAACCGAGCTTGAGAAGAAATTATCTGAGAATCTGAATGCATATCTTGAGGACTCTCAAATAACGGCAGCCATTCTCGGCCAATATGTGAATGAGGACGAAGCGCTGAAAAGCTTCGCCGAAACTAACGGCATCTCAATAGGAAAGGCCTGGCTGATAAAGAATCTTCTGAATACCGGAAGTACAAAGATGACAGAAGCGGATCTTCTGAAGCTCAGCACTCAGGAACTGATACTTCTGGGGCAGAAGAGGGGTGTGGCCAATAACACCTCATACGGAGATGCTGAATCCGGAAAATATATAGGAAGTGAAAAAGCTATTTCAATAGCTCTTGAAAAGGCCGGAGTAAAAAAGGCGTCGGCTCAAAATCTGCATTACGAGTTTGACGCGGAAAAAGGAGTCCTGATTTATGAGGTGAGTTTCCGCGCAGGAGACTATGAATACGATTATGACATCAATGCCATCGACGGAAGTATAGTATCGTACGAGAAAGAATATGAAGGCCCGGTAGCCGGTGCAGGCGGCGGAACATCAAACGGCAGCAGTGGCAGCGGAACATCAAACGGCAGCAGTGGCGGCGGAAATGCTTACTACGATGACGATGATGATGATTGGGACGACCGCTACGATGACGATGATGATTGGGACGATCGCTATGATGACGATGACGATGATGATGACGATGACGACGATGATGACGATTAAAAACAATAGCTCAACCCTTCACATGAGCTTGTAACTTTCAGGAACTGACCTGCAGCAGCAGGTCAGTTTTTGTATATTCAAATGACGCGGAAGGCTTTATAAAAGTACGCAAGTGGTGTAAGATATTATAGTTATGAGTGTGCTTTTGGAATTGTTCATATTATTCTTCAAGTTAGGAGCATTTACCATAGGTGGGGGCATAGCTATGCTACCGCTTCTTCAAAACACATTAATTGATGAGAAGAAGTGGTTTACCAAGGAGGAATTCTTGGATATAGTAGCTGTTTGTCAGAGTCTTCCGGGGATTATCGCTATCAATATGGCGACTTTCGTAGGATATAAAAAGAGAGGTTTTACGGGGTCGTTGGTATCGACTCTCGGGGTCACGCTGCCCTCATTTGTTCTGATACTCCTGATTGCCACATTCATTTCAAACATGGGAGATAATCCGTATTTAAACGGTGCTATGTCTGCGCTGAGAGCTGCAGCTCTCGGTTTGGTGTTCGTAGCGGTAATACAGCTGGCGCCTGCGGCAGTTAAGAATAAATGGGCTCTCATTGCAGCTGTTACCAGTTTCGTGCTCATCGCAATCTTAAATGTAAATACGGCCTATGTAATACTGCTCTTCATATTACTCGGAGTTGCGAGTGTGATGATAGGCAGCAAGAAGGCAGCGGCTGCCGCCGAGGCAGGAAGCGATTCGGGAAAGAAATCCTCTTCCGAAGCTGCGGAAGGAGGTGAGTCTGAGTGATTTACATAAAACTCTTTCTCAGTTTCGCTAAGGTAGGACTTCTCGGATTCGGAGGCGGACTTGCCATAGTAAGGCTTATATTTGACAGCATTCAGCCGTTTATGGATATGAGCCGTGAGACATTTGCCAATATAGTTGCAATATCTCAAATAACACCGGGGCCCCTTGCCGTGAATACGGCTACGTATGTAGGATATGTAGCTGCGGGTGTGTTGGGTTCTGCCTGTGCTACGCTCGGAGTAATACTTCCGGAATTTATCATCGTGAGCATAGTGGCTCGCATGATACAAAAATTCAAAGACAGCAAATTCGTACAGGGTGCGATGACGGGAATAAGGCCGGCTGTCATGGGACTGATAGGAGCAGCGGTAGTTACTTTGATCGGACCGTCGATAGCGGGAGAGGGCAGGCTCGGAGCGGGGCTTTTCGCAAAGCTCGGAACGGACCTATCGCAGGGCATTATAGCTCAGATGATGAACTGCCCCGTGGACGTAATAGCAATAATAATAACCGCAGTGACTGTGCTGGCGGTAGCAAAGTTTAAAAAGAGCCCTTTCATAATATTGATAATAATGGGCTGCCTGGGAGCAATCCTTGGAGCATAGGAGGAAAGATGCAAGTATATAACACTTTAACCAACAGAAAAGAAGAATTCGTACCTATAGAGCCGGGAAAGGTTAAGATGTACGTTTGCGGACCGACGGTCTACAACTACTTCCACATAGGAAATGCCAGACCTTTCGTAGTATTCGATACTCTCAGAAGGTACTTTAAATACAGAGGATATGATGTGAAGTTCGTTCAGAACTTTACCGATGTTGATGACAAGATTATTAATAAAGCCAAAGAAGAAGGAACAACTGCACCTGAAGTATCCGAGAAATACATAAAAGAATACTTCGATGATGCGGAGGCGCTCGGTGTCTTAAAAGCGGATGTGCATCCTAAGGTATCTGAACATATTCAGGAGATAATCAACTTCGTGCAGACTCTCATAGATAAAGGTTATGCATATGAGGCTGACGGAGATGTTTATTATTCAACTCGCAAATTCCCTGAGTACGGAAAACTCTCGGGACAGAACATAGACGATCTCGAGAGCGGTGCACGTATCGCAATAGGAGAGGTTAAAAATGATCCGCTGGACTTCGCTCTTTGGAAAGCAAGAAAAGAGGAATCCGAAATCGCATGGGAGTCACCATGGGGAATGGGCAGACCGGGTTGGCATATTGAATGCTCGACTATGGCCAAAAAGCACCTCGGAGATACCATCGACATTCACGGCGGAGGACAGGACCTTACATTTCCGCACCATGAGAATGAGATTGCACAGTCGGAGGCTTGCAACGGTGTTCCGTTTGCCAAATACTGGATGCACAACGGATATATAAATGTAGACGGAAAGAAGATGTCCAAATCACTGAACAACTTCTTCACGGTCAGGGATATTCGTGAGAAGTATACGGGAGATGTTATCAGATTCTTCCTGCTCAGCGGACACTACAGAAGCCCTATCAATTTCTCGGATACTCTGATGGAGCAGTCAAAACAGGGCTACGACAGAATTGCTACAGCTATAGAGACTCTGGAATTCCTGATTGAAAACGGCAGTGATGAGTCTATGGCGGATGAGGCTGCGAAAGTGGCTGCAATGGATAAGTACAGAGACAAGTTCATAGAGGTTATGGATGACGATCTCAACACAGCCGACGGAATTGCCGCCATATTCGAACTCGTATCCGAGATTAACACTACGGTTAAGGACGGAGCTTCCAAGTCATATGCCAAAGAAGCGCTGGGAAGAATAAAAGAACTGACCGATGTTCTCGGAGTCTTCAAAAAGGATGATGAAGACGGCGGCCTCGGAGATGATATTCAAGCTCTTATCGAAGAAAGGCAGGCGGCCCGTGCCGAGAAAAACTGGGCGCGCGCCGATGAGATAAGAGATCAGTTGGCAGCTATGGGAATTACACTCAAAGACACACCGCAGGGTGTACAGATAATAAGGAACTAATGACTGAAAAAGACATCAAGAAATTAAACACTACGACACTGGCATATCTCGGAGATGCGGTATTTGAGGTAATAGTTCGTGAGAAAATAGTGACGGAAAAGCCGGGCGGTGCAGGACGCGCGCATCATACTGCAGTCAGATACGTATCGGCCGCAGGCCAGGCCAGAGCGGCGAAGGCTATGGTAGCCTCCGGTTTTCTGACAGAGGATGAGGAGCGCATCTATAAGCGTGCCCGCAACCATCGCAGTCTGTCCAGACCTCAGAATGCCGATCCGAGAGAGTATAAAATAGCTACAGGGTTTGAAGCGCTTCTCGGATATCTTTACTTGGCAGATGAAAGAGAACGTCTGAGAGAGATAGCTGCGGAAGCTGTTCGGATAGTTGACGGAAAGTAGTTAAAGCTAAAGATCTTATTAAAGGGGAGGAACAGGTATGAAAAACGCAAGAACCAGATTGGGATTATTCATGGTATTGGCTTTGGCCTTGGTGATGGCGCTGAGTATGTCTGCATGCATTAAGATTCAGACTTCAGGAGATGACAAGGCACAGCAGGAACAGCCGGCTACAGAGGAAGCTGCACCTGCACAGGATGCAGAGTCCGCACAACAGACAGAACCTGCACCTGCGCCTGCTGAGAAAAGCGACGCAGACATAGGAGCTGATAAAGCGCTTGAAATTGCGCTTAAAGATGCCGGAAAGAATAAGGGAGATGTGAACGTTATAAAGAATAATCCTGAATTCGAAGATGACTACGGAAAAAACATCTATGACATTGAGTTCAGACAGGGTACTACCGAATGGGACTATGACATAGACGCTGCGACAGGAGAGATTCTGCAAAGGGATATGGATAACGACGACTAGTATCGCTTGTGGACTATCTTATGAGAAACAACTTTAAAACATGTGCAAGGATACTGCTTTACCTGACCTTAATTCTGATTCTGAGCGGTGTATATGTGTTCGCTGATGATGAGGGCGTTAAAGTTGTCGCTACTGAGGGACAAGAGGAAACCGTAACGGTAAACAAAGATGTCAGTTCAAAGGGCGATGCTGTAATCGTAAAGGCAGAAGGTGAAGGCTCTTCTGCGGAAGTTACCGTGAACGGAGATATTGAATCTGACGAAGGTCACGGAGCGGTTGTTTCTGCAGATGAGGGCAGTGCTTCCCTAAGCGTAAACGGAGATATCGAAGCAGATGAAGACGGAATAGACGCCAAGGCATATAATGGCGGAAGCGTTATAGTGGACGTTGAAGGAGATGTTGAGTCTGACGAGGACGGAGGCATAGACGCTGCGGCATCTGACGGAGGATCTGTGGACATCACCGTTGACGGCGATGTTACATCGGAAGAGGAAAGCGGCCTTGACCTTAAGGTGTCAAACGGAGGCAGTATAGATGTTGCCGTTACCGGAACTGTCAGCGGAAAACAATCGGGAATAATAACCAATGCCGAAACGCCCGGATGCGACGGGGATGTAACTGTTACCGTTTGGAAAATCAAGGTCAATGAAAAAGATGGTAAAAAATTCGTAGCCCTTGACTATAACGGAAAGATTAATCGCAAATTCGAAAAGACGATTAATTACATAATAAAAATAAAGGACCCGCGATACATCAGCTTGCCGAACCTGAAAAAAGGCAAGTTCGGATACACGGCACACGAAGGAGATGTCTTGCTGGTAAGAGTAGATGTTCCGGACGGATATGATCTTGATCATCTTTATTGGGATGAGGATAAAGAGCTGGAACTCATACGAGGAAAAGACGGAAACTATTACGTCGAAGTCCCACTCGGCGGCGGCGTCATTTTATCGCTCGACCTCGACGAAGAAGATGATGGTCCTGTTGTAAAGGCAGCCTATGCCGGACCGGCTACCGGAGACAAAGAGGAACTGATGCTCTGGATTGCAATAATGCTCACAGCTTTCGGGCTTTTCATTAAAACAATCAAATGCAGAATTGCATGTGAGTAAATTGAACATGTAGTTAGCTCCGCTAAACAGCGGAGCTCTTTTTCACTCGGTCTGATTCTTTAGGTCGATGTGTTATTATTAAGATATGAAAATCAAATATTCAAACGACAAAAGAGTTTTTAATATCCACACGGAAGGGATTCCTTATCTTTCCGTAGACATGCTGGATGAGATGGGAGTTCCGAATCTGTACAGCACTCGTTTTCTCTCATATGATGAAGAAACGGATAAGGGCACAGAAGGAATACGAACGGCTCTCATGAAGGGCGACGATCTTTCGGAAGCCGTGCCGCATATTGCAAAGATGCGAGACAGACTTGCAAGACAGATTGGCTCATCCATAGAATATGAATGCATTACAGATCAAAAACATACGAATTATGTTCATGTAGCGAAAGAGGAAGATGTCAATATTCGCTGGCCTGAGAGAAAACCTCTTCACATGCAGTATGTTGACGGCATAGTAAGCGATATACCTAATGTCCTTCTTACGGTGTTCGGAGGGGACTGCCCTCCGGTATATATCGTAGATCCCGTTCGTAAAGCCATAGGACTGGTACATGCGGGTTGGAGGGGAACCTTGGGACGCATACCCGAAGTCGCCATCGCGCAGATGGTGGTGCATTTCGGTTCTGATCCGTCCGATATGTATGCCGCGATAGGCCCGGGTGTCTGCAGAGACTGCTACGAGATGGGCGATGAGGTATATGATGCATTTGCCGAAGAATGGAGCAAGAAAGAGGCAGACGAAATCCTATGCAGATATCCGGCTCTCGACTCGGACGGAAGGGAAATACCCGGAGGAAAATATCACCTGGATATCTTCTCGGCTAATAAGATGACGCTTCTTAGGGCGGGTATTCCGCATAATCATATATCCGTATCTAACGTATGCACCAAGTGCAATGCGGACACATTTTATTCATACAGGGCAGGCAGACTTGAAAATGAGCAAGCCGCCATGCTGGTCAATCGCTTCAGGTAGATATCGTTTTTTGTGTCGTAATTTTCGGAGGTAATAATGAAGCTGATAGTTGCAGCTGACAAGAAATGGGGAATAGGGAAAAACGGAGGCCTTCTGGCAAACCTCCCGACGGATATGGCATACTTCAAAGAGCATACATCGGGCAAGGTTGTCATAATGGGTCGCAAGACTTTGGAGTCCCTTCCGGGTAAGAAGGGGCTGCCGGGCAGAACCAATTATGTTCTGACTTCAAACAAGAATTACGAGGCAGAGAATTGCACGGTGCTTAATTCCGAAGAAGAACTTTGGGAAGCATTAAAGAAGCATGACAGCGATGATGTGTTCCTGATAGGAGGGGCAGCCATCTATAACAACTATTACAGATTTTGTGACAAACTATATGTAACTAAGATAGATGCGGATCTCGGTGCGGATACATTCATCAAAAACTTTGATGAAGATAAGGATTATGAAATCATATCCGAAAGTGAAGCTGTTACGGAGAACGGTCTTATATTCAGATTTACGGAATACAAGAAGAAGTAGGTGCTTTTATGGGATATACCGCTTTAGAGAAAATGCGGGATAAAAATACGAAAAAATACGGTAAGGAGCTGGGGCCGATCAATCCGTCGCCTCATTATTGTGATGCGGACGATGGCCGCAAGGCAGCTGTTCTCAGATTTATCCGAGAAAGATGCGAGGGGCTCGGATTTGATGAAGCGACAGAATCCGAGGAGGATAGAACCGGTATTTATAAAGGCCGGAGTTTAAAACGGGGGCAGATTCCATACAACATGCAGATGGACATTAACCGCCTGTGCCTTGAACGAGAGATGGAGAAATTCATGGACTCCGACACGGTTCTGGACGCATATACGGTATGCTATTGCTTTCTTGAAATCTTCTGCGGACATCTCAACAAAGATGAGAAGATGGAGAAAATCGGAGAACGTTATGTATGTTCTGTGAGGCATTTTGCGGAGGGTATCAGGGAATACGCTGAAAACAATAAGGCGGATTACTCAAGAGATGCCTTGTTCCTAGAAGAATGGGGACGTGCAACTCTTCTGGAAGATGATTATTCATCGGCGGCGAAAAAATACGATATACACATATCCGACGAATGTGATGAGGATGAAGAGGGCGCTATTTTCGGGGATGATTTGCTGCATCTTGACGAGATAGCCGCTGCTCTTAATTACAGATATACGTATAACGGAACAGAGGATGAGGCGCTGAGCGAAGATATTGCAGAGGCATTTGATTCTCTGTCACTGGAGTATCAGCTGTCGAATATAAATCAGGCCAAGAACTTTCTTAAGTATCTTGATGTGCTCGGTTGCTATTATTCCGACAAAGAGCAGGGCGAAAAGCCTTTGGAGGAGTTTGACAGTAAGCAGCTGGCGGTTTTCGCTCCGATGGAGCACGCGCGCTGGGTTAGAGAGCATATATCCATGGGGTGGATTCCTGGAGACATTTATAAGAATAATGACGAAAGGGAATGCCTTCGCATGCATAAGGAGGCCATGGATCCGTCGTCCGGTGATGAAGAGATCAGCGCCCATTACGACTCTTTGCCGAGAACCGAAAAAGAAAAGGACTATGAGCCGTTCAACAGTATGATAAAACTGATAAAAAAATATGACGGTCTCACAATATATAAAAAGAAAGAATCTGAGAAACATGAGTAAAGATCACTTGAAAAATGAATACACGGAAGAGAAAACTATCTGTGAGGGACCGTTCTATCACATTACGGAAGATATTGATGGCCCTGCGCTTGAGAGGATAGATGATGAATTTGTCAGAGCCGATGCTCTCAGCATTCAGAATGCCGAGAAGCATCGAAAGATACTTCTGGCTCTTTCGTATGCCAGTGCACTGCTGGCGATATCATTTCTTCTCTACGATGAAGCTGAGATGTACGGCCTGATTATTGCGTGCGGCATTATGCTTATAGCTTTGTTCGGCTTAAGTCGCATCTCGGGAAAGCTCGAGTGCCACAGAAAGTATGTCGAGTACAGAGTTCTGGCGGAGTCCCTGAGGCTCCAGTTCTATCTGAGATATGCGGGCGTCAAGGAAAGTGTCACGAGCATGTTACCTTGGTCCATACGTACGGAATTACCGTGGATTGCCGAGATTATTGACGAAACTGTGACAGAGGCGGATGCACTGACGGATAAAGCAGAGCTTGAGGGAACTCCACACCCTATTTCCGAGATATGGGTTGCCGACCAGCTTGCATATCATAAGCGTGCACTCGATAAGACAAAGAAGAAAGATAAGACCAACGACATTATAGTAAGGACGGTTTTCCTGATAACTATAGTAGCTTATCTCTTTGCCTTGGGCTTTGAGATAAAGGAGATGATAAATCCCATGACAACAGCTGTGGGCGCTTCGGTTGATACTGCAAACGTATACAGGACCATTCTTAAGATTGTATTGGGAAGCTTAGCGGCGATTACCATTTTTACGGGAGGTTACTACGGCAAGTTGTCTTTGGATAATGTCATAGAAGACCACGCAAGGATGATAGGTCTGTACACTTATGCCCAAGATGAGATAAAAAGATGCGGAGAGACTCCTGAAATAATAATGAGTCTGGCGAGGGAGTTTATCAGCGAGAACAGCACATGGTACGCTTATCAGAGTAAAAACGCACCTGAAGCGTCAATATAAGAAGGAAGATCGGATATGAGCAAGAGAGATAATAAGCGATATAACGATAAAAACAGAAAAACAGCACCGAAAAGGGGCGGTAAGAACCGCCGCGATTACGGTGCAGAATATGAGCCTAAAAAGAGAGCTTCTTCGGGCGGCAGAAGAAGAGCTGCGACAGGAAGCGGAAGGACCGGAGTCAGGATCAAGAGAGAACTCTCGGCGGATTTCGGATATGCGGATATTGAGCAGAACATAGGAACCGACGGTCTGGAAGTTGTGGCCGGTCGAAATCCGGTTACTGAAGTCCTGAACGGTGACAGAGATGTGGAAAGAGTTTTCATTGCGGACGGAGCAGAAGGCTCGGTATCGAAGATAGTGGCACTTGCTAAAGAGCAGGGCGTAATAGTGGACTTTGTACCTAAAGAAAAGATAGATGCCATGGCTCCGGGCGTAAAGCATCAAGGCGTTGTAGCCAAGGTCAGCGAATACAAATATGCCGAGATGGAAGATATCTTCGCAAGGGCGGATGCATCAGATGAGGATGCCTTCATTATCCTCCTTGATGAAATAACCGACCCGCATAACCTCGGCGCCATTATTCGAACCGCAGAATGTGCGGGGGCGCACGGAATAATCATTCCGAAAAGAAGAGCGGCCTCGCTGACACAGACTGTGGCTCTTTCGGCGGCAGGAGCTATCGAAACCATGCCTGTAGTTCAGGTGACCAATCTCGGAAGAACTATAGATGAGCTGAAAGAAAAAGGCATTTGGGTGGGAGCTGCCGACATGGACGGAGAGACATATTATGAGGCCAATCTGAGCGGGCCTATCGCCATTGTCATAGGTAACGAAGGTAAGGGTGTCGGACGCCTGGTAAAGGAGAAGTGCGACTTCGTACTTTCCGTTCCGATGTTCGGCGCGATTAATTCATTAAATGCATCAAATGCAGCAGCAATCTTGATGTATGGCATCCGCAGACAAAGACTTCAAAAATAATCGAAAAGTCAAAGAAAATTCTTGACATAGGGAGGGCGCTCAAGTATAGTAATTGAGCGACTTTAAGAGAAAAATCGGAGCACCGGACAACCGGGCTTCGAGTTTTGATTGTAAAAAGACGCATTTTTCAACGAATACACAGTACGGAGGAAAAAATGGCTACAGGTGTAAGACAGAAAGTCATCCTGGCATGCACAGAGTGCAAGCAGAGAAACTACAATACTATGAAGAACAAGAGAAACAATCCGGACAGGATTGAGCTTATGAAGTATTGCAAATTCTGCAACAAGGAGACACTTCACAAGGAAACAAAGTAATCCAAACCAGACGGAGACTTAATTATGGCTAATAAGAAGAAGAGCGGAAGCAAAAAACAGAGCAGTAAGCAGACCAATAAGTCCAAGCAGGGCACAACGGATCTGGCCAGAGCTGCCGCAAGCGCTTCCACAAAAAAGCAGGGCCAGAATAAGAAACAGGGCAATGTATTCCAGAGACTCGTTTCTTATGTTAAAGGTGTAAGACAAGAGTTCAGCAAAGTAGTATGGCCTACAAGAGAAGAGCTTACTACGGATACTGTTGTAGTATTTGCTACAGTTATATTCTTTGCAGTTGCATTCTGGCTGATCGATACGGGATTCCTCGCAGCACTCAAGGGTATCCTCGGTATTACATTGTCATAAATTCGGAGCTGAAAATGGCAACAGAAAAAGAAACAAAAGATTTAATAGAAGAAGAAATCATCGAAACCGAAGAAACTGTTTCGGAAGCAACGGCAGAATCCGATGCATCTGAGTCCGAGTCCAAGGAAAGAAGATCATTCTCTCCATTGGCTGATGAGGGAGTCAGAGGTGACGGAACCGCTAAGTGGTATGTCGTGCACACTTATTCGGGCTATGAGAATAAGGTTAAGAACAGTATCGACAGAATGGTAGAGTATCGCGGAATGCAAGACCGCATCCTCGAGGTGGTTATCCCTACAGAGGACAGAGTCGAGATTAAGGACGGAGTCAGAAAGGTTAAAACCAGAAAGCTCTTCCCGGGATACGTAGTAATTAAGATGATAGTAGACAACGAGACATGGTACCTCGTAAGAAACACGGAGGGTGTTACCGGTTTCGTAGGACATGGTTCGGATCCTATTCCTCTGACCAAAGAAGAAATCGTCAGAATGGGAATAGAGAAGATGAAAATCGATCTGGATATCGAGGTCGGAGATACAATCCGCATTATCGGAGGCGTATTCGAAGGTCAGCTTGGCATTGTCGAAGGCGTCAACCCTGAGAAGCAGATTGTAAAAGTTAAGATTTCGATGTTCGGTAGAGATACCCCTGCGGAGATTGAGTTCGCGCAGGTCAGCAAGCTCAGATAAGATGCTTGCAAACTACAATTAAAGAAAGGAGCATGCAATGGCAAAGAAGATCGACGGCTATATCAAGCTGCAGATCCCTGCCGGCGGAGCGACACCTGCACCACCAGTCGGACCGGCTCTCGGTCAGATGAGTGTCAACATCATGGACTTCTGTAAGCAGTTCAATGCAAGGACACAGGATCAGCAGGGCATGATCATCCCGGTTGTCATCACTGTATATTCGGACAAGTCATTCTCGTTCGTATGCAAGACACCACCGGCTGCAGTACTCATCAAGAAAGCTGCAGGAATCGACAAAGCTTCGGGTGAGCCTAACAAAGAAAAGGTTGCATCCATCACTCTCGCACAGGCAGAGGAAATTGCAAAGACAAAGATGCCGGATCTCAACGCAGCCAACCTCGAATCAGCTACAGAGATGATTAAGGGTACGGCTCGCAGCATGGGAGTCACGGTAACTGAGTAATGAAGTGGGAGGTCGTATGACCGTTGGCACCACAAGGAGGAAAAAATGAAAAGATCAAAAAGATATGCGAGCATTGCCGAAACATTCGACAAGCACGAGCTCGTAGATGTCGAAACAGCAGTAAAGCAGCTCAAGGGCTTCAAGGATGCTAAGTTCGACGAGACAGTTGAGATGCACTTCCGTCTCGGAGTTGACGGCAGACATGCAGATCAGCAGGTAAGAGGAGCCATGGTACTCCCTCACGGCACAGGAGCGAGCAAGAGAGTTCTCGTTTTTGCTAAGGGACCTAAGGCTGAGGAAGCTACAGCAGCCGGCGCAGATCACGTAGGCGCTGAGGAGCTTGCAGAAAAGATTCAGAAAGAGAACTGGTTCGAATTCGACGCAGTAATCGCAACACCGGACATGATGGGCGTTGTAGGACGCCTGGGTAAGGTGCTCGGTCCTAAGGGACTTATGCCAAACCCTAAGTCAGGTACAGTAACGATGGACGTTGCCAAGGCAATCGAAGAGACTAAGGCCGGTAAGGTTGAGTACAGACTCGATAAGGCCAACATCATTCACTGCGTTATCGGAAAGAAGTCATTCACAGAGCAGCAGCTTACAGAGAACGCAAACGCTCTCATCCAGGCTATCGCTAAGGCTAAACCGGCAGCTGCAAAGGGACAGTACTTCAAGAGCATCAGTCTCGCATCAACAATGAGCCCGGGAATCAAGATTAACCCGGCTACAGTAGCTCAGTAAATCGAGCGAAACAAAATCGAATATCCACCTAAGACAGCGGGTGCCGAAAGGCTTAATTTCCTGCCGAGGTACAAGAAATAGATTTCATACCTCGCGCTGTCTTGACAGACGCGAGGTCTTTTGTACCTAAGACATTAAACTAGACGGAGGGATACCGTCGGAAAGGAGAAAAAATGTCTGTAGAAGCAAAACAAGCTAAACAGGTCGTTATCGACGAGATTAAGGAAAAATTTGAAAAAGCCGGATCCGTCGTAGTAGTCGACTATCTCGGACTGTCAGTACTCGAAGCCGATGATCTCAGAAAACAGCTGAGAGAAGAAGGCGTAGATTACACAGTCTATAAGAACACCCTCATCAGAAGAGCTATCGACGGAACAGATTTCGCCGGTCTTGCAGAGGGAGATATACTCAAGGGATCAACTGCTCTCGCATTCAGCGGAGAAGACGTAACCGCAGCAGCAAGAGTACTTTCCAAGGTTATCAAAGACATCAAGAAGATGTCGTTCAAGGGCGGCGTTGTAGAAGGAACAGTTTACGACAAAGAGCAGATTGAAGAGTTCTCAAACATTCCGGGCAGAGATACACTCATCGCACGTTTCATGGGAAGCATCCAGAGCCCAATGACAAAGCTCGCACTTACACTCAAAGCTATAGCAGAAGCTATGCCTGCAGAAGCTGCAGCTGCAGCTGAGGAAAAGGCTGAGCCTGCTAAAGAAGAAGCAGCACCTGCAGAGGAGAAGGCTGAAGAAGCTCCTGCTGAAGCAGCAGAAGAGGCTACAGAAGCCCCTGCAGAAGAAGCAGCTGAAGAAAAAGCAGAATAATCATTGTTTTCATAAAGAAGGAGAATAAAAATGGATAAGGATAAAATCATTGAGGCTCTTAAGAGCATGAGTATCCTCGAGATCAACGAGCTCGTTAAGGCTCTCGAGGAAGAATTCGGAGTAAGCGCAGTAGCAGTAGCAGCACCTGCAGCAGGTGGTGCAGCAGCAGGCGGCGCAGCAGAAGAGAAGAGCGAATTCAACGTTGTTCTCAAGGAAGTTGGTCAGGAAAAGATCAAGGTTATCAAGGCTGTAAGAGAAGCTACAGGTCTCGGCCTGAAGGAAGCTAAGGAACTCGTAGACGGAGCTCCTTCAACAGTTAAAGAGAACGTTGAGCCGGGTGAGGCTAACGCTCTTAAGGAAGCACTCGAAGCTGTTGGCGCTGTAGTAGAGCTTCAGTAACGGCTCGCTATCGGAGGAGCATGCCTCCGGAGATCAAGGTTTCCGACATTACGGCAACGCCGATATATTCATAGGAAACCTTACATTTCGCGTCAGACTTTGTTGACTGCGTGCCTTCGGTGCTCACGTACATCCTAAGTACGCTCCGCGCCTCAGTCACTTGTCGCCTCGTCTGACACAAAATCTCTTCGCCGAAGAGATTAATAGTTAGGAAATGATGAGCATACACTTCGAAACACAGCGAGGAGAGCAGTAGTTGCTCAGCATTATATCTACATTACAAATTGGACCGTGAGATATCGGTTCGACCCACGCAATATAATGAGCCCCGGCTATCGAGGCTCATTTCGTGCGTTTCGGGGCAGGGCTAAATGCCCCGAAATAGCCCGAAAAACAAAGAAATCTTGTACTTTATCAGAAACAAAGCAAGGAGCGTGACACATGCCACAACCAGTGAAAGTTGGAAAAAAAGAACGTATGTCATTTGCCAAAATCAATGAAGTTTGCGAAATGCCTAACCTCATCGATGTGCAGACAAAGTCATACAAGTGGTTTATGGAAGAAGGACTTGGCGAAGTCCTTGAAGACGTATCTCCTATTCGCGACACCACCAATACACTCAGTATGGAGTTCGCGGATTATCAGTTCTCCGATGAGCCTAAGTACGACCAGGAGGAGTGCAAAGAAAGAGATGCCACATATGCCACATCCCTGACTGTAAAGGTCAGACTCATCAATCGCGAAACCGGTGAGATCAAAGAACAGGATGTATTCATGGGTGATTTCCCTCTCATGACTGAGAAGGGTACATTCGTGTACAACGGAGCAGAGAGAGCTATCGTAACTCAGATGGTTCGTTCTCCGGGACCTTACTATGATGTCACCACAGATAAATCAAACAAGAAGCTCTTCAGCTCTCAGGTGATTCCTAACAGAGGTGCTTGGCTCGAATACGAGACAGACTCCCAGGAAATCCTCTATGTAAGAGTTGACAGAACCAGAAAGCAGCCTCTGACATCATTCCTCAGAGCTCTCGGAATCATTGATCCGGATCTGCTGCAGCTCAGCAGCAACGAGGACATTATCGAATTGTTTGGTGAGGATGAAAGACTGCTGAAAACACTTGAAAAAGATACAACCAAGACCAGTGCAGACGGACTGAGAGAACTGTACAGAAGACTCAGACCGGGAGAGCCTCCTACAGTTGAGAACGCAAGATCCATGCTTATGGCTCTGCTCTTCGACGAGAGACGTTATGACCTGGCTAAGGTTGGAAGATTCAAATACAACAGGAAGCTCGGTCTCCACGACAGACTCGTAGATGTCGTTGCTGCTGAGGATGTAATCGATCCTAACACCGGAGAAGTTCTCGTAGAAGCAGAAGGCCTTATCTCAAGAGAGATGGCTATGGTAATCGAGGATGCCGGCGTTAAGTCCGTTCTCGTTCACAGCAAGATTGAAGACGAAGAGCACAAGGTAACCAAGGTTATCGGTAACAACTTCGTAGATCCTAAGAAGTATCTGGATATCGACCTGACTCCGTACAAGCTTTCGGAGAAGGTTTTCTATCCTGTTCTTATGGATATCATCGAGACTGCCGGAAAGGACGAAGAAAAGCTTAAGAGCGAACTCCAGGCTCGTCGCAAGGAGCTCAGCCCTAAGCACATCATTCTCGAAGACATCATTGCTTCCATCAGCTATCTGATTAACCTGCCTAGCGGAATCGGCGACACAGACGACATCGACCATCTGAACAACAGACGTCTCAAGACAGTCGGCGAGCTTCTGCAGAACCAGTGCAGAATCGGATTTGCCAGAATGGAGAAGACTATCAGAGAGAGAATGACCACAGAGAACTCCACCCCGCAGCAGCTGATCAATATCAGACCTGTTACTGCAGCTATCAAAGAGTTCTTCGGTTCTTCACAGCTCTCACAGTTCATGGACCAGAACAACCCTCTGGCAGAGCTGACACATAAGAGAAGACTTTCGGCTCTCGGACCGGGAGGTCTTTCAAGAGAAAGAGCCGGCATGGAAGTCCGTGATGTACACTATTCACACTACGGACGTATGTGCCCTATCGAGACGCCTGAAGGTCCTAACATCGGACTTATCGGTTCTCTTACAACATACGGAATCATCAACGAGTACGGTTTCATCGAGACTCCGTACCGTAAGGTAGATAAGGAAAAGGGAATCGTTACAACTGAGGTTGAATACCTCTCAGCTGCTGACGAAGATCTCATGATCGTAGCACAGGCCAACGAGCCGCTCGACAGTAAGGGTCACTTCCTGAACAACAAGGTTGCCGTAAGAGGCATCAAGGGTGAGATCACCATGGTACCGAAGACTGAGGTCGACTACATGGACGTTTCACCTAAGCAGGTAGTATCCGTTGCTACAGCTATGATTCCGTTCCTTGAGAACGACGACGCCAACCGTGCGCTGATGGGATCCAACATGCAGAGGCAGGCAGTTCCTCTGCTCGTAACCGATGCTCCGTACGTCGGAACAGGTATCGAGTACAAGGCAGCCTGCGATTCAGGTGCAGTTGTTCTTGCTAAGAACAGCGGAACCGTAAGCTATGTAGATGCCAACGAAGTCAGAATCAAGAGAGATGATGACGGAACGGAAGACGTTTACAAGATGCTTAAGTTTAAGCGTTCCAACCAGGGAACATGCATCAACCAGAAACCTATCGTAGACTTCGGTGAGAAGATCGAAGCAGGGGAGGTTGTAGCAGACGGTCCGTCCACTAACATGGGCGAGATTTCCCTCGGTAAGAACCTCCTCATCGGATTCATGACTTGGGAAGGCTACAACTACGAGGACGCTATTATCCTTAACGAAAGACTTCTGATGGACGACGTTCTCACATCACTTCACATCGAGAAGCACGAATGCGAAGCAAGAGACACTAAGCTCGGACCTGAAGAAATCACAAGAGATATTCCGAATCTCCCGGCAGAGATGCTGAAGGAACTCGATGAAGAAGGTATCGTAAGAATCGGTGCCGAGGTTAAGTCCAACGACATCCTCGTCGGCAAGCTCACTCCGAAGAGTGAGACTGACCTCACACCTGAGGCAAGAATGCTCAGAGCCATCTTCGGAGAGAAGTCCAAAGAGGTAAGAGATTCTTCACTGAAACTCCCTCACGGAGAAGAAGGTATCGTAATTGACGTAAGAGTATTCGACAAAGACAACAGTCAGGAGCTTCCTCCTGGAGTTAACAAGATCGTAAGAGTCTATGTTGCTACCAAGAGAAAGATCAACGTCGGAGACAAGATGGCGGGACGTCACGGTAACAAGGGTGTTATCTCAAGAATCCTGCCGCAGGAAGATATGCCGTTCAAGGAAGATGGCGAACCACTCCAGGTAATGCTTAACCCTCTGGGTGTACCGTCCCGAATGAACGTAGGACAGGTACTCGAAGTACACCTAGGTCTGGCAGCCAAATCAAAGGGCTGGTATATTTCCACACCGGTATTCGACGGAGCACGTGAGCAGGATGTAATCAATCTGCTCAAGGAAGAAGGATATCCTGAGACGGGTAAACTGATGCTGAGAGACGGACGTACAGGTGAGTATTTCGACAATCCTGTAACAGTAGGTTACATGTACATGCTGAAGCTCCACCACTTGGTAGACGATAAGATCCACGCAAGATCCATCGGTCCTTACTCACTCGTAACTCAGCAGCCACTCGGCGGTAAGGCTCAGTTCGGTGGTCAGAGATTCGGAGAGATGGAGGTATGGGCACTCGAAGCTTACGGTGCTGCATACACATTGCAGGAGATTCTCACTGTTAAGTCAGACGATATCATCGGACGTACCAAGACATATGAGTCAATCATCAACGGCGTAAATATCGCTGAGCCGGGAATTCCTGAGTCATTCAAGGTTCTCATCAAAGAGCTCCAGGCTCTGGCTCTCGATATCCGCACTAAGGCCGGAGACGACAGCGAAATCAAGATCAGAGAGACATCTGAGTATGATGGCGCACTTACATTCGACAGGATGATTAATGAAAATACCAGAAGAGAAGAGCGTGAGAGAAGAGAGTTGGAAGAGGATGCCGTAGCTTCCGAAACAGCAGCTGAAATCAATGCTGCAGAGGCAGCAGACGAACCTGCTCTCGATATAGACGCACTCTCCGCTATGGTAGAGGGAATGGCTCAGGCCGCAGCAACTGAAGAAGCTGCAGCGGAAGTGCCGGACATGGACCTCACGGAAGCTGTAGAGATGGACAGCCTGGAAGCTATCGCTGAAGAAGAGGCGGCAGCAGATGAGGCTGCGGAAGATGAAGAGTAAGAAAGGGAGGAAATATCATGACAGACAACAATCAGGATCTCAGAAATATTGAATCCCTGCAGATTAAACTCGCATCTACAGAGGAAATGCTTAACTGGTCTCACGGTGAGGTAACAAAGCCTGAGACTATCAACTACAGATCACTTAAACCGGAGTTTGACGGACTCTTCTGCGAGAGGATCTTCGGACCTACAAAGGACTGGGTCTGCGGCTGCGGTAAATACAACAAGATTCGCTATAAGGGACTTATCTGCCCTTACTGCGGAGTAGAAGTAACAAAGGCCAAGGTAAGAAGAGAGAGGATGGGACACATCCAGCTCGTAAGCCCTGTATCTCATATCTGGTACTTCAAGGGAATTCCTTCAAGAATCGGTCTTGTCCTCGACATGACACCGAAGGAACTCGAAAAGGTGCTCTACTTTGCATCTTACGTAGTAACAGATCCTGGAGAAACACCGCTTCAGTACAAGCAGATTCTCGAAGAGGATGAGTACAACGAAGCACGTGAAATCTACGGAAAGAGCTTCGAGGCAGGCATGGGTGCCGAATCCATCAAGAAGCTCCTCGAGAACATCAACATCGATGAGATGGCTGAGGAGCTCAGAGAGCAGCTTAAGAAAGCCACAGGCCAGAAGAAGATAAGACTCGTAAAGATTCTCGAGGTTATCGAGGCGTTCAAGAAATCGGGCAACAGACCTGAGTGGATGATCCTGGATGTAATTCCGGTTATTCCGCCTGAACTCAGACCTATGGTTCAGCTGGACGGCGGCAGATTTGCCACATCCGATCTGAACGATCTTTACAGAAGAGTTATCAACAGAAACAACAGACTTAAGAAGCTGGGTGAGCTCGGTGCTCCGGATATCATCATCCGTAACGAGAAGAGAATGCTCCAGGAGTCTGTAGACGCTCTTATCGATAACGGCAGAAGAGGCCGTGCGGTTCAGGGTGCGGGCGGACGTAAGCTCAAATCCCTCTCCGATATGCTTAAGGGTAAGCAGGGCAGATTCAGACAGAATCTCCTCGGTAAGCGTGTAGACTTCTCCGGACGTTCCGTAATCGTAGTAGGACCGGATCTGAAGTTCTATCAGTGCGGACTCCCTAAGACAATGGCGCTGGAACTCTTCAAGCCTTTCATCATGAGAGAGCTTACTGAAAGAGAACTCGCACAGAATACGAAGCAGGCCAGAGTTATGGTAGAACGTGCGGAGCCTGAAGTTTGGGACGTTCTTGATTACATCATCAAGGATCACCCGGTTCTTCTGAACCGTGCCCCGACACTTCACAGACTCGGTATCCAGGCTTTCGAGCCGGTACTCGTAGAGGGTAAGGCTATCAAACTGCATCCGCTCGTATGTACAGCGTTCAATGCCGACTTCGACGGAGACCAGATGGCCGTACACGTACCGCTGTCAGTAGAGGCTCAGGCTGAGGCCAGATTCCTCATGCTGTCAGTTAACAACATTCTCGCTCCTAAGGACGGATCGCCTATCACGGTTCCGACTCAGGATATGATCCTCGGTTCTTACTACCTGACATACGAAGGCAGTGAGGAAAGAGATCGCGACGCTGAGAAGGGTGACGGCAAATGCTTCGCAGACTACGATGAGATGATTATGGCTTACAACGCCGGAATCGTCGGAATCCATGCGAAGGTTAAGGTACGCCGCTACATCGGTGAGGACGATCCGGGACAGCTCGTAGAATCCACGGTCGGAAGATTTATCTTCAACCAGGGACTCCCTCAGGACCTCGGATTCGTAGACAGAGAGAAGGATCCGTATGCACTCGAAGTTGACTTCCTTTGCGATAAGAAGGCACTCGGTAAGATAATTGCCGCATGCTTCAAGAAGCACGGAAATACGGAAACGGCTCTGATGCTCGACTATATCAAGGATACGGGTTACCACTACTCAACACTGTCTGCCGTAACAATCAGTATCTCCGACATGGAGATTCCGGAAGCTAAGGCAGAGATTCTGGGAGCTGCAGAGGAAAAGGTTGACGAGTTCGAAGCACTGTATCGCAGAGGACTTATGTCCAACAGAGAAAGATACGACAGCATCATCAAGACTTGGAGAAAGGCTACGGATGACACGGCTGATGCGCTTATCGATAACCTCGGTAAGCTGAACAACCTGTACATCATGGCTAAATCCGGAGCCAGAGGTAACAAATCACAGATCAGTCAGATCGGCGGAATGAGAGGACTTATGGCCAACGCTACAGGTCACACTGTAGAGATTCCTATTAAGTCCAACTTCCGTGAAGGACTCTCAATACTTGAGTACTTCATTTCATCCAACGGTGCCCGTAAGGGACTTACGGATACGGCTCTGAGAACGGCTGACTCGGGTTATCTGACAAGAAGACTTGTAGATATCTCACACAGCATCATCATCAATGAGACGGATTGCGGTACTACAGAAGGTATTGAAATCACTGAGCTCAGAGACGGTAAGGTTGAGATTGAGAAGCTCTGGCAGAGAATTGCCGGCAGATATACCATCGAAGATGTAGTCGATCCTGAGACAGGAGAAGTGATTCTCGCTGCCAACGAGTACATCACAGATGATCTCGCTCAGGAAATCGAAGAGCGCGGAGTTAAATCCGTTAAGATCAGATCCGCTATGACATGCCGTGCAGAGAGCGGTCTCTGTGCTAAGTGCTATGGTAAGAACATGGCTACAGGCAGAAAGGTTCTTCCGGGAGAAGCCGTAGGAATCATCGCTGCTCAGTCCATCGGAGAGCCGGGTACACAGCTCACGATGAGAACATTCCACACCGGTGGTGTAGCCGGATCCGACATCACTCAGGGTCTCCCGAGAGTAGAGGAGCTCTTCGAGGCACGTAAGCCTAAGGGTCTCGCTGAGATCTGCGAAGGCGACGGAAAGGTTAAATCCATCGAGCCTACAGAGGACAACATGACTGAAGTTGTCGTAACAGAAGAAGGCGGCGAGAGAAGCTATCTGATTCCGTTCGGTGCCAGACTCAATGTCGAGGTCGGACAGGAAGTTCAGGCAGGCGGTCAAATCACCAAGGGACCTCTGGATCCGCATGATATCATGAGACTCACAGGCGTTCAGGGTGTATACGAATATCTGATCCGAGAGGTTCAGAGAGTATATAAGAACCAGGGTGTAGACATTAACGACAAGCACATCGAGATCATCGTAAGCCAGATGCTCTCCAAGTACAAAGTCGAGAAGTCCGGAGACACAGCGCTCCTGCCTGGCGGACAGTACTCCAGACGCGACATCGAAGAAGCTAATGCTGCAGTTGAAGTTGAAGGCGGAGAGCCTGCAACAGCAAGCAGACAGCTCCTTGGTATCACCAAGGCAGCCCTTGCTACATCTTCATTCCTGTCAGCTGCTTCATTCCAGGAGACTACAAGAGTTCTCACGGATGCTTCCATTAAGGGCAAGACAGACAGACTCGAAGGTCTCAAAGAAAATGTCATGATCGGAAAGCTCATCCCGGCAGGTACGGGCATGAAGAGATATTCCGGCATCGAGGTAGACTACGGTGAATATGAGGAATACGTAAACGGTAAGGCTGAGTATGATGAGGAAGAAGGAGAAGAAGGCTCCATCGAAAACATCGTAGCTCCTGAAAACGTTGATATTCCTGATGAAGAGATCAAGGTCTACGGAGAAGTTGCTATAGTAGAATAGTGGCAGATTGTCAGAATAAATAAATGATTTAAGAACGGTGGGATGCGTTTCGACAGACCGTGCGAACCGTCGGAACTCAGCGATTGGCGAGCCGAAGGAATGTCATCCACACCGTTCTTTTATTTATAGCTGTTTTTCGCCTCAAACTGTTGACTTTTCAATGAGTTGCGAGTAAAATATTGGGGTTCGACGCCTATATGGTTTTCGGATGAAAAAATACTGAAAGAAAGGAGAAAAGAATGCCTACAATTAACCAATTAGTACGTCAGGGCAGACAGAGCTCAGTAAAGAAATCTACAGCTCCTGCGCTCGGAAAGAACATGAACACACTTCGTAAAGTTCTGACCGACGTAAACTCCCCTCAGAAGAGAGGCGTATGCGTAGCTGTAAAGACTGTAACACCTAAGAAGCCGAATTCGGCTCTCAGAAAAGTTGCCAGAGTTCGTCTGACAAACGGAATGGAAGTTACAGCTTACATTCCTGGTATCGGTCACAATCTGCAGGAGCACAGCGTTGTTCTCGTAAGAGGCGGAAGAGTTAAGGACCTCCCGGGTGTGCGTTATCACATCGTAAGAGGAACTCTCGACGCATCCGGCGTAGCAGAGCGTGGACAGGGCCGTTCAAAATACGGTGCTAAAAGACCAAAAAAGTAAAATAAGCTAAAACTTAGAAGTACACGGCATTCTTTATTCTCGAATAAAGATAAAGAGCGCCACGGGAGCAGTCTTATGAGTAGGGCAGCGCGAAGTTGTACCGAAGAAAATCATAGTACTGCTAACGAGTACCGACCTGAATTTACAAGGAGGGAAGAGAAGTGCCAAGAAAAGGTAACACACCCAAAAGAGAGGTTCTTCCTGATCCTGTTTACGGCAGCGTAGTAGTTGCCAAGCTGATCAACGGAATCATGCTGGACGGAAAGAAGGGCGTAGCTCAGACTATCGTCTATGATGCATTCAATGAGATCAAAGAGAAGACAGGGGAAGACCCACTGGAAGTATTCACTAAAGCAATGGAAAACATCATGCCGGTTCTGGAGGTTAAGGCCAGAAGAATCGGTGGTGCGAACTATCAGGTACCTATCGAGGTAAGACCTGAGAGAAGACAGACTCTGGGCATCAGATGGCTGACAACATACACAAGAGCAAGAGGCGAAAGAAAAATGTCTGAAAGACTCGCAGCTGAGCTCATGGATGCAGCTAACAACACAGGTGCTTCCGTAAAGAAGAAGGAAGATACACACAAGATGGCCGAAGCCAACAAGGCGTTCGCACACTTCAGATTCTAGTTTGCAGAGGTACGTTATGCAGATTAGAAAAACAACAGTTAAAACTATGAGAATTACAGTAGAAAGGAGGAAATAATGGGAAGAACGTTTAGTCTTGAGAAGACACGTAACATCGGTATCATGGCTCACATCGACGCAGGTAAAACCACGACTACTGAGAGAATTCTGTTCTATACGGGAAGAACTCATAAGATCGGCGAAACTCACGACGGTGCAGCTACCATGGACTGGATGGAGCAGGAACAGGAGCGCGGAATCACCATTACTTCCGCCGCTACTACAGCACAGTGGAAAGACACCAGAATTAACATCATCGATACACCGGGACACGTTGACTTTACCGTTGAGGTAGAGCGTTCCCTCAGAGTACTCGACGGAGCCGTAATGGTTCTCTGCGCCAAGGGCGGTGTAGAGCCTCAGAGCGAGACCGTATGGAGACAGGCTGAGAAATACGGAGTTCCGAGAATGATTTTCGTAAACAAGATGGATATTCTCGGTGCTAACTATTTCCACGTAGTTGATATGATCCACGACAGGCTTAAGGCCAATGCAGTTCCTCTTCAGATTCCTATCGGATCTGAGAGTGAGTTCAAGGGAATCATCGACCTTATCAAGATGAAGGCTGAGATGTATCACGATGACGATCTCGGAAAAGCTTTCGACGAGGTAGACATCCCTGAGGACATGATGGATGAGGCCAAGGCTTGGAGAGATAAGATGCTGGAGTCAGTCGCCGAATGCGATGAGGATCTCATGATGATGTACCTCGAGGGAGAAGAACTCCCTGTAGAGGATATTAAGAGAGTAATCCGTCAGCAGACAATCAAAGGCGAAATGTATCCGGTATTCTGCGGATCGGCTTATAAAAACAAAGGCGTACAGCTGATGCTCGACGGCGTAGTTGACTACATGCCGTCACCTCTGGACATCCCTGCTATCGGCGGAGTCAATCCTTACACAAAGAAGGAAGAGGACAGACCGGCATCCGACAAGGAGCCGTTCTCAGCTCTCGCATTTAAGATCATGGCAGACCCATATGTAGGAAAGCTCGCATTCTTCAGAGTATACTCCGGTACACTCGCATCGGGTTCCCACGTATACAATGCCACTAAAGATCGAAAGGAGAGAATCGGAAGAATCCTCCAGATGCACGCTAATCACAGAGACGAGATTGACATGGTTTACTCAGGAGATATCGCAGCAGCGGTAGGACTGAAGTTCACCACAACAGGAGACACTCTCTGCGACCAGAAAGCACCTATCGTGCTCGAGTCCATGGAGTTCCCGGATCCTGTAATCGAGATTGCCATCGAGCCTAAGACCAAGATCGGTCAGGAGAAGATGGGAATCGCTCTCGCTAAGCTCGCTGAAGAAGACCCTACATTCAAGACATATACAAATACTGAAACGGGTCAGACAATCATCGCGGGTATGGGAGAACTTCACCTCGAGATTATCGTAGACAGACTCCTCAGAGAGTTTAAGGTTGAGGCTAACGTAGGTAAGCCGCAGGTTTCCTACAAAGAGACAGTTACGGGAACGGCAGATGTCGACTGCAAGCATGCGAAGCAGTCAGGTGGTTCCGGTCAGTACGCTCACGTCAAGATCAAGCTCTATCCGAGAGAGCCGGGAGAAGGATTCGAATTCAAGAACTCCATCGTCGGCGGTGCTATTCCTAAGGAATACATCCCAGCCGTACAGGCCGGTATTGAGGAAGCCATGGCGGCAGGTCCTCTTGCAGGATACAATGTAGTAGACGTCGGAGTAGAGCTGTACGACGGTTCATCCCACGATGTAGACTCATCCGAGATGGCATTCAAGGTAGCAGGTTCAAAGGCATTCAAAGAAGCAGTTCTGAAGGCTAACCCGGTACTCCTCGAGCCTATCTTCAAGGTAGAGGTAACAGTTCCGGATAACTACATGGGAGATGTAATCGGAGACATCAGCGCACGTAGAGGCAGAATCGAAGGCTCAGACATCGAAAACGGCACTGCAACCGTAAGAGGATTCGTTCCTCTGTCACAGATGTTCGGATATGCCACAGACCTGCGTTCAAGAACACAGGGCCGCGGTATCTACACGATGCAGTTCGACCACTTCGAGAAATTGCCTGAATCACTCGCAGAAAAAATCATTAAGTAATAATTAGGAGAAAGTAAAATGGCTAAACAGAAATTTGAAAGAACCAAACCGCATATCAACATCGGTACAATCGGCCACGTTGACCACGGTAAAACAACTCTTACAGCAGCAATCACAAGCGTACTTTCCAAGAAGTAC
>CACYFZ010000004.1 GCA_902773835.1 uncultured Eubacteriales bacterium
TACCAAACATCTCGACAAATCGGGCTTTGATGAGATCATCAAGGAGTTGTATTTCCTTATGCTTGTCATCAATGAGGCGTCTTGCCTTATGTATTATTTCAAGAATCAATGCTTGCTCATCAAGATTAGGCAGTGGAACCATAAATGCCAGCAATGTCGGTGTCGGGAGGCTTCTACGTCTTGCAGTGGATCCTCGTAGCTTTGATTTATAATAAGATATTGCGCGATCACACCGCAGCGAATATTCGAGGAACTCTGGTAGTATTTTTTCTTGGTCGATATCCCATACTCCATATGCAGGACTTACAATTCCCGCATCTGCAATGCGCTGTGCTGCAAGGACTCCCTCGTCAATGGGAAAGCTAATCACAAGCTGATTTCTATACACAACCTTGTAGTTCGACGTATCTTTCGATGCGATTGCTTTCTTGAATTTCTCATCCTGAAATACTAATCCGTTATGCATTGTCATCGACAATACCGGATATTCATCTTCTCCACATCGAACTGCCTTTGCAGATGATATTAACGAACCTAATTCAACAGTTCTATACTTCATTACTCATCCCTACAAATCTCAATTAACATCTTTTCTTGACTAATACTTGCATTTAATTATAGAATTTCGTTGGAAAAGGCTGGGCCTCTGCCCTCTATGGCGGGGGTGCAACGCCTTTTCTTTTTTTATTCATCAATCTCTGTAATCTCACCTATCACATCTACCACTAGGTGATTTAGTTCTGTGGCATTCTGTGATGTTATTACAGGCCTGCCTGTTTTCTCTTCTATCTCCTTGCGTGCGTTTCCTGCGATACTGCCGCCGGCATGGGCTATAGCTTTGTTTTCTTCGAAAGTCTCAGGCTTTCTTACTTCAGAGATTTCTTTGGTGGTTGCTTCTGAAAGCATCGTGAGGACAAGCTCGAGATCAGTCATATTGTCTCTCAGATTTTCCTTCTTGAGGCCCTTGAGATTCTTATACTGTCTTGTTGACATGCCCGACCACGCCTTGTTTATCTCGTCAGTCAGAATGGCGAATTCTGAGCCCTTCTTCACTCCGCGTTTCTGCCATTCTTCGGTTAATTCGTTTCTGATACGAATTGAAAGCAGTCTCTGATGCACCCATTCTTCGGAGTAGCCCTTCTTCAAATATGTTTCAAGGGCTCTGTCTATAGCTTGCTCCGGATCAATGGTTTCCTCTATGCGCTCACGACCTACTTGTGCAAGCCATAGTTTGATCGGTTCTGCCTTTTTTGATGGTACCGACTGGATGATACGGAACAGTTGCTCTACTGTTGCAACATCTGTAAGACGTTTTTTACCGTCTTGAGCAGTCATTTTCAACTGGTGACAATTTGTCACCAGTTGATTGGCTCCTTCATTTTTTAATCTTTCTTTGAGCTTGTTCCAGTACTTTCTTGCCTTTTGATAGTCGTTTTGGTCTGTCAGAGCTCCGATTACATCAACAACAGAAAAGTACCACTCTTCTTTTTCTTCAACCCACGCGGTGCGAATAGGCTGGTCTTCAAATAGTTCTACTCTTTCCGGTAATTTATTATTCATAATGTACCTCCGAGCATCCCGTTTATTGTGATAATAACTTCTCTAGTGTGTTTAGTTCATTTTGTATGTCTTCCTCGATAGCTTTGATGTTAGCAAGGATCTCACTCGTCGGTGGATATTCCACCGGGATGTATTCGACTTCTTTGTATTTGTTGATTGATAGGTCGTAGTCGTTAGAGACTATGTCGTCCTTTGATACGAAGAAGCTCTGTTCTGTGCGTTTGCGGTCTTTCTCGGTGTCGAGATTGTGGAAGCGCTCGATAATGTCTGGTATGTCGTTATCGTTAACTTCAGAGCGTTTGTCGTCGAGACTGAACCCGTCTGCTTTCATGTCGTAGAACCAGACGTTATCGGTTCCTCCGTGTCCTGTTTTTGTGAATATGAGGACGGCTGTGGATACTCCGGCGTATGGTTTGAACACACCGGATGGCATTGAGATGACAGCTTCGAGTCTGTTGTTCTCGATTATCTCTTTTCTTATTGACTTGTGAGCATTGGACGATCCGAAGAGAACTCCGTCAGGTACTATGCATGCGCAGCGTCCGCCTACTTTGAGCATTCTCAGGAACAGTGTCAGAAAGAGAAGCTCTGTCTTTTTGGTCTTGCAGACCTTGAGGAGATCTGCTGAGACTATGTCGTAGTCCAGGCTGCCCTTGAATGGTGGGTTGGCGAGTATAAGGGAGTATTTGTCTTTGTCAGTATTCTGATCTGAGAGACTGTCTCTGTACTCGATGAACGGATTATCTACTCCGTGAGTCATCATGTTCATGGCGCCGATTCTGAGCATGGTGCGGTCTGTGTCGTAGCCGTAGAACATGTGATTCATGTAGTGGTCTTTTCCTGCCTGATCGAATAGGACTTCCTCTTTGTGGTTTTCCTTGAGATACTCTCCGGCTGCGATAAGAAAGCCTGATGTACCGCAAGCAGGATCGCAGATTGTATCTTGTGGTTTAGGTTGAACCATGTCCACCATCATCTTAATGATATGTCTTGGCGTGCGGAATTGCCCATTGACGCCGGACTGAGATATCTTATTGAGCAGATACTCATAGACATCCCCTCGCACGTCCGAATTTTGAGCAGCTGCCATTTCCTCGAAGATTTCATCGAGCTTGTCTACAACCTTTGAGAGCATGAGTGGTGTCGGCACCTTAAAGATGGCATCTCCCATATATTTGGAGTATGCACTATCTTTGTCTCCATGCAGCTCTTTGATGAACGGGAATACCCACTCCTGCATGACTGAGTACATGCGGTCTGCAGGGAAATCGTGGAAGACCGACCATTTAAGCTGGCTACCTTCTACTGTTCGTTCGCCTACCGTTACCTCGTTGGTGAATATGCTCTCATACGGGAGTCCGAGCATGGCGCTCTCTTTTGCTCTTCTGATGTCTGACTCATCGAGGTCATGGATGAACATCAGGTATGTTATCTGCTCGATTACGTCCAGCGGATTAGCAATCCCTCCTGCCCAGAATATATCCCATATTCCATCAACTTTGTTCTTGAGTTCTCCTGTAATCATTAATCTTTCTCCCTGTTCCAAGTGTATGACGAGTAGCGACCGCCACCGATTTTTATGATATCTCCATTATTCTGAAGAGACCTGAGTGTTCTATGTATGGTTGTATCGCTTACATCCGGGCAATTAGCCTTTATCTCAGATACTGTTATGTTGCCAAGTTTGTTCTTGATTATTTCTCTTATCAGGTCAGGCTTACTGAGATCTTTATTGCTCAGTAGATTTACTCTGCTTTCGAACTCTCTGTACGCTGCAACTATGACACCGAGCATATATGTAATAAACGGCACATAATCATTTGTTTCCTCGTGCCATGAATATGAGCTTTCCTGAAGCACTTCATAGTAAGTCTCTTTTGTATCGTTTATGGTCTTTTCTATACTAATATACTTGCCGACAAAGTAGTCACTTTTGTACAGAAGAAGCAGTGTAAGAAGACGACTCATTCGACCATTGCCGTCAGAAAACGGGTGGATGCAAAGAAAGTCCAGTATAAACATTGGCATAAGAAGGAGCGGGTCAATATCCGTATTAGCCAGTGTCTTGGAATAAACATCGCATAGCAAATCTATGTTCTCGGATGTCTCCCAAGCCTCTACAGGAACAAATCTGACAGTCTTATTGCCTTCGGAGTCAATCTCTGCTATCTCGTTATCTGCAAGTTTGAATCTTCCGCCCGTGTCTCCACCGGCATATTTGTATAGGTCGCGATGAAGCTGCAGAAGTATAGATGGTTTTATCGGAATAAACTCATAGCTATTATGGATTGTATTAAGAACATCTCTATAGCCTGCTATTTCTTTCTCGTTCCTGCTCTTTGGAGTTGTCTTCTCCATTACAAGCTTGCGAAGACGCTCCTCAGTTGTGAAAATTCCTTCGATCCTGTTTGATGCATCCGTACTCTGTATCTTTGCAATCTCAGTAAGTTGGTCCAATGTATCCGGTTTAGCTTGCATGAAAAGATTTTGCTTTCCACGATATTCATGGATTGTGGTAAGCAATGCTACTACTTCCGGAGTCAGTATTTGATTAATACGAGATTCGTATTCTATTAACCTCATTATTCGTCCCTCTAAGTCTTTTTCTTCAAACTAATTTTAGTTTCTCAATTTAGTCATGTCAAGATTTAACTTAGTCATTTTTCGTGCAAATGACTAAATTAAGTTCAAAAATGGCCAAATTAAAACCGGCATCTTGAATGCCGGCTTATGGGTTCTATTTGAGTGATTCCAGCCTTGCGACTACGGTCTCAAGCATTTCTTTATACTTCTCACCTTTTGCACGCTCTTCTTCTACGAGATGTGCAGGGGCTTTGTCTGTGAAACCTTTGTTGGCGAGTTTCTTTTCTACACGCTCCACCTCGGATTCGAGTTTCTTCTTTTCCTTGGTGAGTCTTTCGATCTCGGCTTCTTTGTCTACGAGGTCGTCGAGTTTTACGGCAACTTCCGCACCTTCGATTACATTGGTCATAACATCATCCGGCATATCGAAGTCCGTGCCTTTGATGTCAATGTCTACAACGTTTGCGAGATTTCTGATTAGGTCAGATGCGCCTTCGATGGAGTCTTTTAGGCCGTCTGTCTTGATGATGAGGTTGAGTTTTCTGCTTGGTGCAGCTTCTGCCTCTGCTCTTATGTTACGAACCGCTTTTATGACATCCATGGCAACCTGAATCTTCTTAGCTGCTTCCTCATAATTGAGGGACGGGTCATACTCAGGCCACTCGGCACGGATAAGCATGGCATCAACGCCTGACTTACCCTCTTCCTGTGGCAGTACGCTCCAAATCTCTTCAGTGATGAAAGGCATGTAAGGATGCAGGAACTTCAGGAGGTCTTTCAGTACCTTTGTCAAAACGTACCTTGCCACCTTCTTATCTTCTTCGTCATCTCCGTAAAGCCTTCCCTTTACGAATTCGATGTACCAGTCGCAGTATACGTCCCAAATGAGCTCATATATCCTCTGGCCTGCCAAACCGAGTTCAAATCTGTCGAGCTGATCTGTAATGTACTTGGCACCTTCATTTGACATCTGAAGAATCCACTTGTCCTCGTCCTTCAGGGCTGACTCCTTGAACTCCATAGGAAGCCAATTGCCGTCCTCATCCTGAAGGTTCATGATGGTAAATCTGGATGCGTTCCAGAGTTTATTGGCAAAGTTACGCGCACCTTCGATTCTCTTCGGAATGTAGCGAGTGTCATTGCCCGGAGATATACCCGTGCAGAGCATGAATCTGAGAGCATCCGCTCCGTACTGATCAATTGACTCCAGCGGGTCTACTCCGTTGCCGAGGGACTTACTCATCTTGCGGCCCTGCTCATCTCTGACAAGTCCGTGAACGAATACGGTCTCAAAAGGTGCCTCTCCCATGCACTCATAACCTGAGAATACCATTCTTACAACCCAGAAGAAGATGATATCGTATCCGGTTACCATAACATTGTTAGGGTAAAAATATTCAAGCTCAGGAGTCTTGTCCGGCCACCCCAGTGTAGAGAAAGGCCAAAGTGCTGAACTGAACCATGTATCGAGTACATCTTCATCCTGAGTAAGATGTGTGCATCCGCACTTCGGGCACTTCTCCGGCATGCCGTCGGCTACTACTATCTCTCCGCATTCATCGCAGTAATAAGCAGGGATTCTGTGTCCCCACCAAAGCTGCCTGGATATGCACCAGTCGCGGATATCGTAGAGCCAGTTAAGATATACCTTGGAGAATCTCTCCGGTACGAACTTAAGTCTGCCGGACTCAACGGCCTCGATGGCAGGCTTAGCGAGCTCATCCATCTTAACGAACCACTGATCGGACATCATAGGTTCTACCGCGCTGTGGCATCTGTAGCATTTGCCGACAGGAATCTCGAGGTCCTCAGTCTTTACAAGGAAACCCTCTGCTTCAAGGTCGGCAACCCACGCCTTACGGCATTCATATCTGTCCATGCCTTCATACTTTCCTGCGTATGAGTTCATGGTAGCGTCATCGTTCATGCAGGAGATTATTTCAAGATCATGTCTCTGTCCTACTTCGAAGTCGTTAGGGTCGTGAGCCGGAGTAATCTTAACGGCGCCCGTACCTTTTTCAGGATCCGGATACTCGTCTGCAATCACAGGTATCTCACGGCCTACTATAGGCAGGATTACATTCTTTCCTACAAGATCTTTGTATCTTTCATCGCTCGGATGTACTGCGATAGCAATATCTCCGAACATGGTCTCAGGACGGGATGTGGCAACCGTAATGCCGTCTCCTCCGTCTGCTGCCGGATATCTGAAGTACCAGTATTTTCCGTTCTCATCCTCATGTTCTACTTCGGCATCAGAAAGTGATGTCTGGCAGTCAGGGCACCAGTTGATAAGTCTGTTACCTTTATAAATCCATCCCTTCTCATAGAGATTGATGAAGAATCTTACTACAGCTCTGTTGCACTGCTCGTCCATGGTAAAGCGCTCGCGTCTCCAGTCACAGGAGTCACCGAGCTTACGGCACTGTTTTGTGATTCTGCCGCCGTACTCTTCCTTCCATGCCCATGCATGCTTCAGAAATTCTTCTCTTCCGAAATCCCTCTTATCTTTTCCCGTCTTTTCACGCAATTCATTTGCAACCTTAACTTCGGTTGCTATGCTGGCGTGGTCTGAACCCGGAAGCCAAAGAGCTGAATATCCCTGCATTCTCTTCCAGCGTGTCAAAACATCCTGCAGAGTCTGATCCAGTGCGTGCCCCATGTGGAGCTGTCCCGTTATATTCGGAGGCGGCATTACTATGGTAAACGGCTTTTTGTTTTCATCTGCCTCAGCATTGAAAGCCCCTTCAGTCTCCCACATCTCGTAGATGCGGTCCTCGAAGTCTTTCGGGTTGTATGTCTTAGCTAAGTTCTTCATTTTCATCTCCTAATAATCGCTGTATTTTCCTTCGTCTTTGAGAACCTCATGCCTTACTCTGGCCATTCTCTCGTCGATATTATGCAGTTTTTCTGCGCAATCCTTAAGTGAATCCACAACTTCCGCTGTGAGCTCTCCCTTATTCTTGTATCTGAGTTCATGCTCTAAGCTGGCCCATGCGTCCATCACTATGCTTCTGAACTGAATCTCAACCGGAACTACCTTCTTCCTGTTAACAAGATACACCGGAACCGCCACCACCATGTGAAGGCTCCTGTATCCGCTTTCTTTGGGATTGCCGACGTAATCCTTAACTTTTATCATCTCTATATCTTCCTGAGCAAGGAGGATATTGGACATTCCTCTTAAGTCTTCTTCGTAGTTGCATATAACCCTTACACCTGCGATATCCAGTATCTCACGGCGTATGGTATCCAGATTGTTGATAGGATCTTCGATTCCGTATCTTTCGGCCTTTTCCATAATGCTTTCGAATGTCTTAAGACGTGACTGGACGTGATGTATAGGCATGTAAGAATGCTTTTTCTCGAAGTCGTCAGAAAGGATTTTCAGTCTTGTCTCCAGCACTTTTATTGCTGAGTTGTACAAGAGACTGATATCGTCAATTGCTTCCTGTAATTCTTCATCAGTTCCCTTAAACCCCGAGAATTGCTCTCTTATTTTATCTGCGTAATAGTATCTGAATGCCATTATGCTTTACCTTTCATAATAATCAGTATGCTTATGCAAGTGCATGTTTATTTGCTCTCTCCTGCCTTATGTTCACTATTATAAGGACTAAGAGGGCCACCACGAATATTATCGTTGAGAGGGCGAATAAGCTCGGCCTGATACCTATCTTAACCTCACTGTATATAAGTGTCGATATGGTATTTATGCCGGCGCCCCTTGTAAAGTATGTGATGATGAAGTCATCTACCGACATAGTGAAGCTGAGTAGAAAGCCGGACGTGATTCCCGGCCAAAGCTCGGGAAGAACTATCTTTCTGAATGCGTATCTTTCCGATGCACCGAGGTCCAGGGCGGCTTCGAACAGCCTGTTGGTATTCTTGTTTACTCTCGGCCTTACGGAGAGTATTACATACGGAATGCAGAACACCGTATGGCTGAAGAGAACCGTCATATAGCCTCTCGGAGCTCCTATCATTAGGAAGAACAGCATGAGGGCTATTCCCGTGACTATATCAGCGTTCAGCATCGGGACGTTGTTTATGCCCAGCAGCACGTTCTCGGTTCTCGGCTTCAGCGCCGACATGCCGAGGACTGCCATCGTCCCGACGATGGTCGCGATCAAAGCCGCAAGGATCGCGATCGAGAACGTGTTCACTATCGCACCCATCATCAGACGGCTCTGAAATAATTCCGCGTACCAGTGCAGGCTGAATCCCGTCCACACCGACATCGACTTGGCCTCATTAAATGATAACACGATAAGTGTCAGTATCGGGAGATACAGGAACAGCATAATTATTAAAATATATATTCTGCCTATTGCTTTTTTCATTTAAATCAGATTGGCTCCTCCCGTCTTGTCGAATTTCTGAAGAGCCAGCATGCTTACTATTATGAACAGCATCATTACCAGCGAGAGCCCGGAGCCGAGATACCAGTTGGAATTGATCGTAAACTCCTGCTCTATGATATTTCCGATAAGGTTTATCTTACCTCCGCCCAGCATATTCGAGATTACGAATGTGGTCAGAGCCGGTATGAATACCATTGTGATTCCGGATACTATGCCGGGTACCGAAAGCGGAAGTATTACTTTTGTATAAGTCGTAGTCCTGCTGGCACCGAGATCGTATGCAGCTTCAATAAGGCTGTTATCTATCTTGGATACCGTGTTGTAGATAGGAAGTATCATAAACGGCAGGAAATCGTATACCATACCCAGAACTATAGCGCCCGGAGTGTTCATCATTTCCTGAGGCGGTAGTCCGACAGCGGTAATAATCGAATTAATTACGCCCTTTCTTTCAAGGAGAACCTGCCATGCCATCGTTCTCAGCAGGAAGTTCATCCACATAGGAAGAATAATTACGAAAATAAGAAAACCCTGCTTTCCGAATCTGCTCTCTCTGAGAATCATAGCCATCGGGAATGCCACTATGAGGCAAATCGCCGTACTTATGAATGCGAGAAGCAGCGAGAGGCCAAGGGCCTGCATATGGTCCGGTCTGAACATGGCCAGGATATTGCCTAAAGTAAAACCGCCTTCTCTGCTCGTAAAGCCGTAATAAGCAATAGAAGCGAGCGGAATCAAAGTTCCGGCTATTATCCAGATTACAAACGGTATTGTATATGTTTTCTTAGCAATTAAGTTTTTCAATTTTACAAGTCTATTTCTATAGCGCTTTCAGCATCGCTCTTCGGTTTATGCATTATCTGAATGTTTTCGGGATCGACTTTCATACCTATCTTCTCCCCTACGTCATGTTGATCGTAGTTCTGAAGCAGCCATTCAACCTTACCGTCCTCGCTCTGCACCAGCATCTCGTAATGCACTCCGATAAAGAGCTTTGAAATGATGGTTCCGTTCCATTGTCCCTTTCCGTAAGGAACGATATCAATATCTTCAGGTCTTATTACCACGTCAACTCTTCTGCGCGGCGGGAAACCTTCTTCCGTACCGTCAATACACGGATATTCCACTCCGTCAATCTTTACGACTCTTTCATCTACCATCTGACCCGGAACTATATTACTGTCTCCGATAAAGTCGGCTACGAAAGCATTTACGGGTTCATCGTAAATCTCCTGAGGCGATCCTTCCTGCTGGATGTATCCCTCGTTCATTACGACAACCTTATCTGACATGGTCAGCGCTTCTTCCTGGTCATGAGTGATGTATATGAAAGTGATTCCGAGCTCATTTTTAAGTCTTACAAGCTCGTATTCCATCTCCTGCCTGAGTTTAAGATCGAGTGCTCCGAGGGGCTCGTCCAGGAGGAGTACTCGCGGCTCATTTACTATGGCTCTGGCCATGGCAATTCTCTGCTGCTGACCGCCTGAAAGCTGATCTATCCTTCTGTTTTCAAAGCCTTTTAAGTTAACGAGTTTAAGAGCTTTCTTTACTCTGCTTCTAATCTCATCCTCACTCTTATTCTTCACTCTGAGACTGAAAGCTATATTCTCTCCCACATTCATATGCGGAAAGAGAGCATAGTTTTGAAACACAGTGTTTACCGGCCTTTCGTTGGCAGGCATATTCGTAATATCCTTGCCGTCGAAGAAAACTCTTCCCTCGTCCGGTGTTTCAAAGCCGGCAATTATCCTGAGTGTAGTCGTTTTACCGCAGCCGGATGGTCCGAGAAGTGTAACAAATTGATTTTCTTCAACCGAAAGATCGATGCCGTTAAGCACCATCGTATCGTCAAATCTCTTAACTATTCCCTCAAGTCTTATAAGTTCGCTCAATTATTCTGCCTCCAGCCCGAGACCGGCCAATACATCTAGTATGGACTCCATCTCGGTCCCTTCGTTAAATTCTATCTTTCCGTTATCCGCTTCAGTAGCCAGGATTGGATTAAGCGGAAGTTTTTCAAGAAGCTTAATGCCATTTGTTACGGCAACCGCTTCTGCCTGGCTCGGTCCGAAGATCTCATGTCTCGATCCGCAGTCAGGGCACTCATAGTAACTCATGTTCTCCACCAGTCCGAGGACAGGAACATTCATGAGTTTGGCCATCTTAACAGCCTTGGTTACTATCATGGAAACGAGGTCCTGAGGTGATGTAACCACTATAATTCCGTCTATAGGAAGCGACTGGAACACCGTAAGCGGAACATCTCCCGTTCCCGGCGGCATGTCTATAAACAGAACATCGAGGTCTCCCCATACCACTTCAGTCCAAAACTGTTCTACAACACCTCCGATAACAGGCCCTCTCCAAACAACGGGATCTGTTTCATTCTCGGTCAGAAGGTTGATGGACATCAGTTTTATCTCCATCGGAGTTTCTTCCGGGAGTATGCCGAATTCGCATGCGTCAGCTTTCTTATGAACACCGAACATCTTCGGAATCGAAGGTCCCGTAATATCCGCATCCATTATTCCGGTCTTAAAACCGTGCCTTGAAGCAGCCAGTGCGGAAAGAGCAGTAACCATGGATTTTCCGACTCCGCCTTTACCGGATACAATACCGATTACTTTCTTTACCGAGCTGTACTCATTCAGTTTTGCTTTTTGAATTCCCGCACCCTTTGACGGACATTCGGCTCCGCATGTGCTGCAGTCATGTGTGCAGTCCTCCGGAGCCGTAGTTTCTTGATTTACATTGTCTTTATATTCTTTATCTGCCATTTTTATCCTCCGATTGTTTAATTGTCTGCTTCAGATTCGTCCATCACGACATCATCTGTCATAAGACGTTTTACTTCATCCATCATTCCGCCCGAAAGAGCATTATTTAATCTGTCATTGGTCTTTATGTCCGTAGTCCAATTGCCGTCACCCTTAGCATCGGTGCAGTTTATATCAACCTCCTCTACATAGTCCTTATTTGTTACCGAACCGAGTCTGAGCAGAAGGAATGAGTAAAACTGGCTCTGCCAGCGATCACCTTCTTCTACTTCCATATACTCATTCCAGGCTCTGAGATACTCATTGGCAAAGTCATAAGTCGTTATCTTAACAGTAACTATACAAGTATTATCTTCTTCACCTTTTCTGCTGTTTGTTATCTCATAATCGAATTCTTTTACCTTATCCAGGTATCCATCCAGCATGGCGCCGTCAAAATCACCGGCAACGGATGTCAAAGACTTGAGGGTCTCATCCGAAGGCTCTGCAGTTTTTATAGCTTCCAGTTCTTCTGACACCTTAGACTCAGCTTCAGGGAATGTTTCCGGCTTTTTGCTGCAACCCGTAAGTACCATAGCGGCAATTACTACGGCAGCTGCCAGCAGAAGTATATTAAATACCAGAAGAACATTGCGTACAATGCGTTTCCTTTTGCTAGTTGACGATATATTTCTATTTGTTCTATTGCCCATAAGTGTATTTGTCACCTTCTGACTACCTCCCTCGATGATCCGTCGAATATTGTTATACCTTGTCTGTCCATTGCTAAAAGCAATTCTTCAGCATATTTTCTGGATGTATCAAGCTTATCTCTGTACTCCGCCAGAGTAAATCCTCCGTCAAATGATTCCGCTGCATCAACGGCTTTTTTCCATGCCTCACTTGAGATATAGTACGACGGGTTCAGCTTGAGAATCACAGCTTCATCGCATAAATCCCCCTGAATAGCGCGTCCCGTCTTGGCATCACCTGCGACTTGGAGCACTTCTTCGTTTTTTATTATCTCTATGCCGGCAGATTTATACATTTCGGCAATTCTTTCTTTTAACTTCAGTTGCTCTTCGCTGTATTCGATTTTAAAACCCGTAAGAGCTATTGATTTGCCGAGGTCTTCAATGACACCGATTTCTATCATATAGGACAAAACAGCCTGAATCAGTTTATCATCGTCTATATGCCAATTGGTTCTTATTTTGGAAAGAAGTTCCTGACGCGGGATTCCGTCAGCAAGTGGATTATCTGCATGATATGCATTTATAAATTGTATCAGTCTTTCTTTTACAAGCTCCGTTTTGGCATCATTGATCAAACTCTTGTCTGAGAGTCTGATAATCCTTCCCGCTCCCCTCTCAGCTTCGATGATTCCATCCATCTCGCTTTTAAGAAGTCCGAGTTCTTCCGCCAATGCATCCTGCCTCGGAAAGTTCGGCATACCTGTTTTAGCATAGACTATATCCTCTATGCTGCCGCTGTCCATTACTTCCATTCCCTTTATAACTTCGGATTTATTCCTCTTGTGTTTCAAAGGCATTGCATCAATTATTCTGCCGCCCCCGACCGTGATTATAGGGGAATAGAATCTGATTATAAATCTGTCTCCTCGCCTTATTGATGCAGGCTCTTCCAGTCTCAGTTGAGCATACGTTTCTTCTCCCGCGGATACTGCATCTCTGTCCAAGAGTATTACTTTACAAAGAACCTCATCTGAGCCCGTATACAGATGAACCCTACTGTTGTTAAGTACAGTACGATCTGCTGAATCGAATATTTTAAGCTTTACATCTATCATGCTCGTTACGACAACCGAGCCCGGATACGATATTACATCTCCTCTGTCTATATCTTCTTTGGACACTCCGGAAAGATTAATTGCCGTTCTCTGTCCGGCCAGCGCCGTTTCGGTTTCCTTTCCGTAAGTCTGCATACCCCTTACCTTTACCTTAGTTCCCTTCGGATTAACAAGGACATCCTGGCCGAGATTGACACTTCCGTCCATCAAAGTTCCCGTTACTACGGTGCCGAAACCCTGCATGGTAAATACTCTGTCCACGGGAAGTCTGAACAATTCTTTTTCTTCACGCCTTTTATTATCTCTGTCGCATTTGGAAACGATCTCGGCTCTGAGCTCTTCAATTCCCTCTCCCGTTGCGGCACTTACCGGAATAAGAGGCTTTCCTTCAAGGAATGACCCTTTAAAGTAGTCCTGAACATCCTCAATGAGCATTTCAAGCCAGTCGGCTTCTACCATATCCGTTTTAGTGACGGCTATTATTCCGTCGTCGATTCCCATAGCGTTGAGTATTTCAAAGTGTTCCTTAGTCTGTGGCATAACGCCTTCGTCTGCAGCCACAACGAAGAGAACAAAATCTATGCCGCCTATACCCGCCAGCATATGTTTAATGAATTTCTCATGGCCGGGCACATCGACAACACCGATGTTGTATCCCTCATCGTTCGGTATATGTGCAAAGCCGAGTTCTATCGTAATGCCTCGCTTTTTTTCTTCAATCAGCCTGTCAGTATCGATTCCCGAAAGAGCTTTTATAAGCGTCGTCTTTCCGTGATCGACATGTCCGGCCGTTCCGATAATTATATTCTTCATCTATTTGAGAGCCTCGCAAATCATCTCAATCTCGTCATCGTTTACGGTTCTGACGCACAGAAGTAGTCTGTCCTCGTTTATCCTTGCAATGACCGGGATTTCTGCCTTTCTGAGCTTTCTTTCCGTAGTATCAGCGGATTTGCCGCCGTCCTGAACGGAAACTGCCACTCCCGGCAGACGGACCATAGGAGCCGCTCCTCCTCCTATTTGGTCTTCAACCTCCACTATCTCGCATACCATATCGGCATTGGCAATTCTTATGGAATCGGATAGTTTTTCAGCCCTGGCTCTCATGACATCCTTTGATTCTGAGATCATTCTGAGAATCGGAATATCTCTCAGAGCCAAGCTCGGGTCCTTATATTTCTTAAGAGTCGCTTCTAAAGCTGCGAAGGTCATTTTATCCACTCTCATGGCTCTGGCCAGAGGATGCTGCTTCATAGCTTTTATATACTCTTTCTTTCCAACGATGATTCCCGCCTGCGGTCCTCCGAGCAGCTTATCTCCACTGAAAAGCATTACGTCCACACCCGCAGCAAGCGATGCCGGTACATTAGGTTCTCTGATTCCATACTCAGACATATCCATCATCAGTCCGTTACCCATGTCGTAGATAACGGGGATGTCATGTTTCTTGCCTATGGAAACCAGCTCTTCCAGGCTCGCCTCCTCGGTAAATCCGACAATATCATAATTCGATTTATGAACCTTCATAATGGCTCCGGTCTCGAATCTCGACATACCGCGGTCAAGTTCTTCCCAATCTATATCCTCCGCCTCTTCTTTTGTGATGATGGCGGCTTCATAGTCCGATGCCTTTGTTTTGTTGCTGGTGCCTACCTCGGTAAGATATGCTCCGGACTGCATCATTATGTCGGGTATCCTGAAAGAACCCCCGATTTCAACGAGTTCTCCTCTGGATACTATAACTTCCTTTCCTCTGCCGAGTGCAGCCAGAACTATCATTGTTGCGGCGGCATTATTGTTCACCACCATAGCGTCTTCCGCACCGGTAAGTTCTTTAATCAAATCATTCACGAGGTCGTGTCTTGAGCCCCTCTTGCCTTGCTTCACATTATATTCAAGGCTTGAATATGAAGTGCTTACTTTCGCAACATTCTCAATCGCGTCGCGGCAAAGCGGTGCCCTTCCGAGATTTGTATGAAGTATGGTTCCGGTCGCATTGATAAGAGGAAAGAGCTTCATTTTTTCGTTTTCGGCAACCCGAAGCTCCGCGGCATCTGCCACGCTTGAGAGCTCCAAAGACTGAAGATCGTACAGATCTGCAGTTTCGTCGATAAGCTCCAGTATCTCCGCTCTCTTTGCAGCAATAACCTCACGCACCGCATCGGTGACTATGAGGTCTCCCTTCTCTTCTGCCAACATAACAAGAGACTCCTGCCTCATTACATCGTCAATTTTGGGGAGCCTTCTCAGCAATTCCATCTTATCCATATAATGTCGACCTCCGTTTCAAAATGGCGGGAGTACATGGGAATCGAACCCATCAAAGAGGCTTCTAACCCCTCGCAACGGTTTTGAAGACCGCGAGGCACACCAGCACCTATCTACCCCCAGGTCAATTGCCCGTCAGGGCAAATGAATAACTATTATTTAGAGCCTTCTACTTCGCGGCGTCCCTCAGTGAGTTCCTGTCCGCAAGGCTTGGTTGTTATAGTCTCTCCCGGCTTCAGAGAGTGAGTGAGCCATACGTTACCGCCCACTACGCAGTCGTCTCCGATAACCGTATCTCCTCCGAGTATAGTAGCTCCGGAGTAAATAACTACGTTATTTCCTATATCCGGATGTCTCTTTATACCCTTAACCGGAGTACCGTCTTCAGCGAGGTCGAAGCTCTTGGCTCCGAGCGTAACATGCTGATAAATCTTTACGTGATCTCCGATGGTAGTTGTCTCTCCGATCACCACTCCCGTGCCGTGGTCGATAAAGAAGTAGCTTCCTATCTTGGCTCCCGGGTGAATATCAATTCCGGTAATCTGATGTGCCTGCTCCGTCATCAGCCTCGGAATCATAGGCACTCCGAGTTCATGAAGTCTGTGAGCAATCCTATACACAGCTATGGCATAGAATGACGGATAAGTGATAATAAACTCATCCGGGCTTGTGGCTGCAGGGTCTCCTTCGTAACCTGCCTGGATATCCGTCTTCAGAACCTCCAAGATATCCGGAAGCGAATCAATAAGGTCATACGTTATTTCCGTAGCTTCATCGGGAGTCTTTATTACAAGTTCCAATGTCTGCTCCAGGGCATCAAAAGCCCTCATAAGCTCATATGTCCTCTTTTCGGTCTCCACAAAGCGTGCTCTGGCCTTGCCGAAATGATAAGGAAACATTGATCTCATAAGATGATCCAACGCTTCCTCAACTTGTCCCTGCATTCCCAGGAGATGGCCGTCATTAGGCCTGGTATCTATTTCCGTCATTTTGGCAGCCAGTTTCTCGAGATGAGCAGCCTTGGCGCCCTTAGTCTGCATAGTCACTTAATAGTCCCTCCGTAGGTCCGTGCTTTAAAGACCTATATCTTCTGCAATCGTCATCATGGATGCAAGAGCTATATCGATAAACTCATCCATGTCCATGCCCGTCTTCTCGATGAGACTCATATACTGCCTGTTGGCGCCTGCGGCGAACCTCGCTTCTTTGAGTCTCTTCTTTACCGATTTATGCTTAACGCTGGCAAGCTTCTTATCCGGATAGATCTGTGCAACCGCTTTGATAAAACCGGACATAGGGTCTGCCGCGATAAGTGCGTACTCGAGCGTTGTCTCAGGATTCTTTCCGCATGCAGGGTTGTGAGACTTGATGGCATTTTCCATCACCGGATCTCCGAAACCCTCATCCTGCAGAATCTTACAGGATACAGGTCCGTGAGTTGCGAAATCCTCTCTCCAAGGAGCAGTCTCCTCGTCGAGATCGTGAAGGAGTCCGCATATGCCCCAATACTCTACATCTTCCGGTGCCAGCTTCTCAGCCAGGCCTCTCATAATTACCTCAACCGCATAGCTGTGGTCGATGTAGTTCTGCCCTTTTACATATTTATGCAGCAGGTCGTTGGCCTGCTCTCTTGTAAGTTTAGCTTCCACTTTCAGTTCTCCTTAAAGACAATGTTTTTTGATAAAATGCTTCGCCGCTAATAATAACACATTCACGGGCTTTTTTTACGCTTTTAAACGATTATTATAGCTCTTTTTTAAATCTCTATGGCCATATCCGCTACTTTGGCGAATATATCCTGTATATGAGTCGCAGCTTCGGTAACTTCTGCGCCGGAAAGCGGCTGATCGAGAACGCCTGCAGCCATGTTGGAAAGGAATGTAATTCCTATGATTTCGCAGCCTGCGTGGTTGGCAATTATCGCTTCCGGAACAGTAGACATGCCTGCAGCATCCGCGCCTATAGTCCTTCCGAAGTTAATCTCAGCCGGGGTCTCAAAAGAAGGTCCCGTAAACATGGCATAAACACCCTCGTAGAGTTTGATACCTTCTTCATCTGCCCTCTTCATCAATTTTTCCCTGAGCTCGGGATTATACGTATATGTCATATCCGGGAATCTCGGTCCGTATTCATCAAGATTAGGGCCGATAAGAGGATTGTTGCCGGACAGGTTTATGTGATCTTTTATGAGCATCAGATTACCCATCTCCCAATTCTTATTTATGCATCCCGCAGCATTTGTGATGATAAATCTCTTGGTGCCGAGCGCCACCAATACTCTCGCGGGAAAAGCCGCTTTGTCCATGTCTCCGCTTTCGTAATAATGAAAGCGTCCTGCCATCAGCAAGACTTTCTTCCCGAGATATGTTCCGTAAATAAGTTTCCCTCTGTGATCAGAGACTGCGCCTGCCTGCATATTAGGTATATCATCATATGACAGAACAATAGGGTTCTCTATTCTGTCCGCATAATCATTAAGACCGGAGCCGAGTATGACTGCGACATCCGGACTTTCTATGCCTTTAGACTTTAAGAAGCCTGCACTTTCTCTTACTCTCTCAGCGAGATTTTCTCTTAAATAAGCGTTAAGCATAATAAACCTCTCCTCCGTTAACATATTTGTTTACATACGGCTGTACGAGTTCTCTGGCCGCAGCTATGCTTATCTTCTTGGCATCCGCTATCTTGGCCAGATCTTCATATTCTATCTTGGCCTTTCTGATGCCGTAGCCGCTTGCAACCTTCACTCTCACTCTTCCGTGAGGAGTCTCTATTTCCTTTTCCATGCGTTCCAAAATATATCGCTCTGAAATAACTTCTCTTATTCCGATTGTTGTGGTGTATTTGAATATGAGGCGGAGCATCTTCTGCTTTTCCTCTTCATCATCTCCGCACATGACGGTGAGCAGGAATCCCGGGCGACCCTTCTTCATCGATATCTTCTTAATGCTGACGTCTTTGGCGCCTTCTCTCATCAGAACTTCGGACGCATAGGCGAGTTCTTCACCCGTCATATCGTCGATATTACATTCAAACTCACATACTCTGTCCTTATTCTCACTCATAACTTTTCTCCTCGGATATAGCCCTATCTATCATTAGTCAATATCACTGTTACGCAGTTCGGTCTCTCGAAATCCTTTCGTCCGCTGCCGCGTCCCAAGGATAATTCTTCTTTAAAGCTGTTTTTGTCTTCATCTACCAGGGTATCGGCATTATCGCTGAGCTCTCCGAACCTGCCGCCGAATTCGGTTCCGAAGTATTTAAGAATTGCAGCACCCGTTGGTGTGCATAGCTCTCCTTCTATCTCCCCTCCGTAGGTCGGAAGGCCTTCGAGTATATTCTCGGTCGCAGGCGCCGGCACGGGCATTAGCCCATGAGCGCACATCACATGTCCCGTGCCGACATGGATGTCCGACACGCTTACGGCGTCTGCCTTTATCTTATTCATGAGATAACACGCAGCCGCCGCATCCGCCACGGCATCCATGCTTCCGACCTCATGAAAATGCACTTCGCTGACAGGCGCATCATGTGCGACAGCTTCAGCCTCAGCTATAATCCGATAAACCCCCATCACATCTTCTTTGATTTTATCTGAAATATTCAGGTGGCTTACTATATGTTCAATATCTCCCAGGGTATTGTGTTCATGATGATGGTGATGTCCGTCACCGTGCTCATGATCGTGTTCATGATGGTGGTCATGGTCATGATCGTGATGGGCGTGCACATCCTCGGTCACTTCCTCTTCCCCTTTATATGTCACTCTTACATGAGTACACTTAAGTCCGCACTTCTCGTCATCATACGCTTCATATCTGATTCCGGGTATTCCGATTCTATTCAATTCCTTTACGACTTTTTCTCTGTCCGGCATCAGCTCCAGAAGTGCCGCAGTAATCATATCTCCCGCAGCCCCCATGCTGCAGTCTATATACATATGTTTCATCTCTTAGCCTCCATGTGATTTATCATATGTGCCATATATCCGGCACCGAAACCGTTATCTATATTCACCACCGAAACGCCGCTGGCGCATGAATTCATCATAGACAGAAGTGCCGTAAGGCCTTCAAATGAAGCGCCGTATCCTACACTGGTAGGTACCGCTATAACAGGACAGTCCGCAAGTCCTCCTATCACGCTGGCAAGCGCTCCTTCCATTCCTGCAATAGCGATTACAACACTTGCGTTCATTATCTCTTCTTTCTTATCCAAAAGCCTGTGAAGCCCGGCCACACCTACATCGTAAAGCCTGATTACTTCATTTCCGAGAGCCTCGAGTGTAACGGCAGCTTCCTCTGCTACCGGCATATCACTCGTTCCGCCGGTTGCAACTACAACTTTTCCGAGCCCCGACGCCTCAGGCTTGTTACCGACCAGCCCGATACGAGCTTTATCATAATATGTATATGGTAAACCAAGTTTCAGGGCCGACTTTTTGACAATTTCAGACTTATCGGAATCCATTCTTGTAATGAGAATATCTTCCTGACCGTCTTTTGAAAGCGACTCGATTATCCCTGATATCTGCTCAGCAGTCTTTCCCGCACCGTAAATAACTTCGGACACACCCTGCCTTATCTTCCTGTGAAGATCCACCTTGGCATATCCGAGGTCATCGAAAGGTTTAAGCCTTATCTTCTCCGCAGCCTCTTCCGCAGTCATCTCTTTGCTTTCAACTGCCCTTAGTATTTCTTTTACATCCATCTCTTTATCCGTTATCATTTATATCCTCTATCTCGGATTCTCATCTATCTCTATCCAATCATATATCCTGCCGAGAGCGGTTCTTATTTCATCCGCTCTTTCAAAGGCTTCCTCAAGCTGATCTTGTTTTACCTGAACCAGGGCATCGTTTCCTCTCCATCTTACTCTGAAATCTCTGAACCCCATATCATAAAGAATGCGCTCAGCTTTCTCCGTACCCTTAAGCTTTGATTCCGTTATCCTCTCACCATGAGGAATCCTGGTTGCAAGGCAGGCATAAGCGGGTTTATCCCAGATATCCAAGCCTGCTCTGCGGGCTCCTTCTCTCACCTCTTCTTTAGTGATGCCGCACAGCCTCAGAGGAGATATAATTCCGAGCTCCTTCAGAGCCTTCATCCCCGGCCTGTCATCCGCATCATCAGAGGCATTGGTACCATCCGATATAATACCATATCCGTCATCGGCTGCCGCCTCCTTTATTCTGCTCATAATGTGAAGCTTGCAGTGATAGCATCTGTCCTCAGGATTGGATACGACAGTCTCATCTTCAAGCACAGACATAGTAATCTGCACCATATCCGCCCCCAGATAATCCGCAATCTTCCTCGCATCTTCAAATTCGAACGCCGGATTAAACTCCGATCTGACACAATAAGCTCTCACATCCGCACCGGACTTCACAGCCTCACTGAGCAGAAATGCCGAATCCACGCCACCCGAAAAGGCCACCGCTATCTTCGGATTCAATTCAAAGAATTCTTTCAAAGTCATACAGCTATTATATTTGCATTCGGGACTTAATTCCACAAGTCCCACCATTATTATCATTGTATTTATTGCCACTCATTCATTAGCATGATAAAATTTTAACACTACTAATCATTGGGAGGTGCGATGTGGAAAGACAGCCTATTTATACAGAATTATCAAATTGCAGGGATTGCTATAAATGTGTAAGGACCTGCCCTGTAAAGGCAATCCAAATAAAGGATGCTCATGCGGAAATCATTCATGATCGCTGCACATTCTGCGGTATTTGTGTAAACGAATGCCCTAATGATGTAAAGCAGATAAGAAATGATGTTGACAGAGCCGTTATGGCCATGATGTCAAAGCGCAGAGTTATTGTTTCTCTGGCCCCTGCATACGTATCTGAATTTCAGGGACTCGGAAGCAATTTCGTAAGAGCTCTCTATAAGCTCGGCTTTGATGATGTGTCGGAAACAGCCATAGGAGCCGCCTTAGTATCACAAGCTCTGGACATTTATTACAAAGAACACGGAGATGCACCGTTTATTTCAACGGCTTGTCCTTCCGTAGTCGAGCTTGTAAAAAAATACTTTCCTCAGTTCATTCCGGATCTGGCACCTGTGCCGTCTCCTCTTCAGGCTCACAGCGCTTATCTGAGGCATCTGTACGGAGATGACATAGTTATTGTATTTATCGGCCCTTGCATCGCCAAGAAACTCGAAGCTGATGAATACCCGGGTTATCCGGATATCGCTCTCACGTTCAGAGAGGTTGAGGCCTGGCTTGAAGAAGAGAATATTGATCTGGAAAACATCGATACGGGAATACCTATCAACTTCATCCCTACGAAAGCAGGAAGAGCCGCTATCTACCCTATAGATAACGGCCAGATTGAAACATCTAAAATTTGGATGGGCGATTTCGTTAATCAGTCTGCTCTATCCGTGTCGGGAACAGCCAGAGTCCTCTCCTCTTTTAAGGGCAGTCATACCTCGGATTTCCTTGAAGTCCTTAACTGTGACGGAGGCTGCATTAACGGACCGGGCTCTTCAAAGATAGATTCAGCAATAATAAGAAAAAAAGCCGTTGCAAGTCACGTTGTAGAAAGACTTAAAGAAGATGACGTGTTCGACGGAGATGAAGACTTTGCCAAAGTGCTTCTTGAACAAGGATACGGAATTCTTAAAGGTCCTTCACCTGAAGGAATTCCTGTTTCCGCAAGCAATCACAGCGAAGATGAAATCCAGCAGGCTCTGCTCAGTCTGGGAAAGAACGGCCCCGATGACGAACTCAACTGCGGAGGCTGCGGTTATCCGAGCTGCAGAGATATGGCTACGGCTCTTTTGGACGGCCTGGCCGAAACCGAAATGTGCGTAACAAAGATGAGAAAAGACGCCGAAAGCAAGGTTGATATTCTTCTGTCCACGATTCCGCACGGAGTCGTTATAGTGGATAAGAATCTCAATATAGCAGACTGCAATAAGCGTTTTGTTGACATGTTCGAAGACTTCCCTGAAGGCTTTCTGGATGCTGACGGCCTTAAATCATTTCGAGGCTCCCCTGTTTCCATGTTCGTTCCTTTCGAGGATCAGTTCCGCGAACAGTTCCTGGCATCAAAGACTTCGCAGTATAGGTTTAAACACGAAGGAAAGATCATAAGAATCACCTTCTTCCTTGTGGAAAGCAAGGAGCTTCTCGGTGCACTGTTTGAGGACATAACTACCCCTACCGTAAGACGTGAAGCTGTTGTAGAAAAAGCCGAAGACGTAATTACCAAGACTCTCAGTTCCGTTCAGCAAATCGCCTCCCTGCTCGGAGAAAGCGCAGCTGAAACCGAAATCGTTCTGAACTCCATTATTGAAGAGTTCAATGTACATTCGGAAGGATCCGGAGAAAGCGGCCTCATTGAAGAAAGCGAGGGAGATTCGAATGCTGAATGATATTTGCATTGATATCGATTTTTCACAGATATATAAGCACGGCCAAAACATCGGTGGTGATGTTTTCCTTATAGACAGATCCGAAGGCAGCAACATCCTTACCGCCACTCTTTCTGACGGACTCGGATCCGGTGTTAAGGCAAACGTCCTTGCATCCATGACTTCGCATATGGCATCCAAGATGTCATTCTCTCCTCTTGAGCTCGGTCACTCGGCGGAGATAATTATGGACACCCTACCGGTAGACAAGGAAAAAGGCATCAGTTATTCGACCTTTACAATAGCCAAGGTTGTCTTTTCGGAAGATAAGTCCTTTATCAACGTGGATCTGGTTGAGTACGACAATCCCGACAGTCTCAGGTTCAGAGGATCAGAAGCTCTTGATTGGGAAAAAGAAGAAACTAAACTGCAAAGAAAAAGCGCCGTAAAGGATGAGACAATCCTTACATCATCATTTTCCATGAGTGAAGGAGATCGTCTTATATTCTTCAGTGACGGTGTTGCTCAGTCCGGCGTATCACTAGGTAACCTCCCTTCAGACAAGGAAAGAGAACCGGTCTATTACGGTGGCGCCGTATTACATAAACATGCGGCGATAAAAGCTGCGATCGAATCCGAGAAAGAAAAAGAATGGGGTTCGGAAAATGTAAAGACGTTCGTAGCAGATATTCTGCGCCGGCAGCCTGAAATAGATTCGAGATCATTATCCAGGGCCATAGTTACCGAGGCATACAAGAGGGATAACTACCACTCAAATGATGATATAACATGTGCCGTAGTTGCAATAAGAAAACCGAAAAGAACTTTGATAGTAACAGGTGCACCGAGAAATAAATCATCAGATAAAAGATTGGCTGAGATTGTAAAAAACTACGAAGGTAAAACTATTGTATGCGGCGGAACCACATCAAAGATTATCGCAAGAGAACTCGGTAAAGATATAAAAGCGGACAGAAGCCCGTCCGGTAATCTGCCGCCTGCAGCTTTACTCGAAGGTGTCGATTTGGTCACCGAAGGCATGCTGACGCTCAGTGAAGTTGCCAAGCGTCTTGAAAACAAAACCCTGCTTAAAGATATGCCTGAAGATCCTGCCAAAAGAATCATAAGTATTCTAAGGGAGTCTGACCAGTTTGAGATAATCGTCGGAACGAAGATTAATGATGAGACTGACGATCCGACAACGGCCGCACAAATAGGAGTACGCTTCCCTGTTGTTGACAGAATAAGGAATGCATTGGAACGAAAATATTTCAAAGAAGTGGAAGTCAAATACTACTAATAGTTGTATTTTTTGTTGGATAACAATAAAAAACAAAGAAAAACATTATTTCTATTGCACAAATGCACTTTGAGTAGTACAATAAGGCCAAGAAATAAAGAGATATTCAGATATACGAAAACGCGTCAGAGACGCAGAAATGAGAGGGCAGACCAATGGGAATATCTAAGAAGGGGCTGTTCCACTAGCAAGCACTGTAAGGCAAGCCGACTTCACGGCAGACAGAAAGTGCGCGAGACGGAGCACCAATTGACAGCAGCAATGCAGTCGGAAGCAGCCTGAGACAGACAAGCAGAAACCGCACGGACCACCGTCCTGTTGCAAATGGTAACAGGGTCTGAGCAAACCGGTAGTACAAGGATTCGGAGTACAAGAAAGCCGGACAACAGAATATTAGGAAGTAACGGACGGGCAAATGCCCGTCCGATTTGTTTATCCGTCTATATTTTATTATTACTTCTTGCGCTGAAGCAGCACATCATATAAAAGATTTTTCTACTTCTCGATAAGCAGCTCTGCAATCTGAACAGTATTGGTAGCTGCGCCCTTTCTAACTTGGTCGCCGCAGCACCAAAGGTTGATGCCGTTTTCGTTTACGAGGTCTCTTCTGATTCTTCCTACGTATACGATGTCTTGATTTGAAGTCAGAAGCGGCATCGGATATTCCTTCTTATCTCCGTTGTCATAAAGCTTAGCGCCCGCTGCCTCTGAAATAGCTTTCTTAACATCTTCAACTTCCAGTCTGTCTTCCGTGATCACACATGCGGAAATTGCGTGCGATCTCTCAACAGGAACTCTTACGCAAGTGCAGGAAACCTTAAGTTCAGGAAGATGGAGAATCTTTCTTCCTTCATTCTGGAGTTTCATCTCTTCGCTTGAGTATCCGTTGTCGCCGAAACCACCGATCTGCGGGATAAGGTTGTAGGCAATCTGATACTGGAATACTTCAGGATTAATATCTGCTCCGTATGAGTTGCCCTCTCCGCCTTCTGCTCTCGCCTTAAGAATCGCCTCAGACTGATTGTACATCTCGATAGGACCTGCGGCTCCTGCTCCGCTTGTAGCCTGATAGGAAGAAGCATAAATGCCGGTAATCTTGGACAGTTTGGCAATAGCATTGATAGCAACCAGAGTTACAATAGTTGTGCAGTTCGGATTACTGATGATGCCGTTATGCTTATATGCATCCTCAGGATTGATTTCAGGGACTACCAGCGGCACGTCATCATAAAGTCTGAAAGCCGATGAATTGTCTACGAATACAGCACCTGCTGCCTTGATATGAGGCGCCATAGCCTCTGCTATATCATTTTCCGATGCGCCGAGAACGATGTCCAGACCTTCAAATGCATCAGGAGCCGTCTCTACTATTGTTACATCACCGAAAGCTGTGTTAAGTGTCTTTCCTGCAGATCTGGAACTTGCCAGTGCTCTGAGTTCTCCGACCGGGAAGTTTCTCTCGGCCATAACCTTGATCATTTCCTGTCCTACGGCACCCGTTGCGCCCATAACGCCTACATTGTACTTTTTCATTTGATCTCCTCCCTATTTTTCCTTTGCGAAGCTTTCATACAGAAGCTTTATGGCTCTGTCGAAGTCTTCGTTATATACACCTACCATGATATTGATTTCATCAGGGCCCTGTTCTATGGTTCTGATATTAATCTTATTGTCTCCGAGAGTCTTGAACACTCTTCCGGAAATACCCGTTCTGTATGCCATCTGACGTCCTACAATGGATATGAGGCTTACGCCCTCCGTAATTCCGCAGCTGTCAATGCTCTCGTTTTCTTCCAGCTCGTGCATGAGCTCATGCTGTCTGGATCCGAGGCTCTCACTAGGGAATACCAGTGAAAACGAGTCCGTTCCGCTCGGCACCTGCTCGACAGGAATATTGTAATTGTCGAAGAGTTCCAGAACTTCTCGTATAAGTTTTATCTTGGCCTCTCCTATCCTGCTCTTATACACATTTATAATCGAATAATTCTTCTTTCCGGCAATTCCCGTAATGAATCTCTCATGCTCTTCGCTCGACTCATCTTCAAATGCCTCAGCAATGATAGTTCCCGGGGCCTCAGGCTCGTTGGTATTTTTTATATTTACCGGAATATCCTTCAGCCTTACAGGGAAAACCGTATCCTCGTGGAGCACGGATGCGCCCATATAGCTGAGTTCCCTGAGTTCATCATATGTGATTCTCGAAATGGTCTTTGAATCAGGTACGATCCTCGGGTCTACCATCAGTATGCCCGAAACATCGGTCCAGTTTTCATATACGTCAGCTCCGAGGTATGCAGCTGCCAGAGCTCCCGTAATATCTGAACCACCTCTCGGGAACACCCTGATGTCTCCGCTCTTGTACGCTCCGTAGAAACCCGGAGTAACAATCTTTCCGTGCTTCTTCTTAAGTTCTCTGAGTTTTTCTTCCGACTTTTTGGCCTTAACCTTCCCCTTGTAGTCAAACTCGACCCACTCGGTGGCATCTGCGAATTCAAATCCGAGATACTCCGCCATAAGGAGTGCACAGAAGTATTCTCCCCTTGATGCAATGAAGTCCGCCGAAGTTTTTTTGTTCACCTTCTCAAAAGTCTCATTTATTATCTTTTCAATGTCAGTGGAAAGGCCGAGGCTCTCTTTAATCTCTATATATCTGTCTTTTATCATGCCCATGACGCTCTCATGAGATACGCCGTACTGAATATGAGCATGCAAGAGATAAAGAAGATCGGTAATCTTATTATCTTCCGCGCTTCTCTTTCCCGGTGCGGAAACGATTACAACTTCCCTTTCCTTATCACTATTTACTATATTCTTAACCTTGGCAAACTGTTCACTGCTGGCCAGGCTGGATCCTCCGAATTTTAATACCTTCATACAACTTCCCTTTCCCTACTCTGCGAGTGCAGCTATAAACATTTCTTTTCCGTCCGATTTAGCCTTATGGGCTATCTCATGCATCTTTATGACCGATACGGGTTTGGTGCTGCAGTAATATACATCGCCTTTTTTCTCAGATGTTTCAATGATCTTTTCAATCTCCGAACCGATCTCACTGCATCTGAGATAATATCTGTGAACGGCAGACTTGTTATCAAGCTTAAGTTTTCGTTTCTCGACACCCTCTCCCGAGGCAGGTGTATGATTCACTCCGTCTCTGATATCCAAAACATCCTGTATTACGGACTGTCCCGTAGGCATCATGCCGGCACCCTGCCCGTAGAAACTCTGAGTTCCTATATCCCTTGCATTAAGGGTTATAAGATTGAAGTTAAACTTTACGGATGCTTCCATAGCAGTCATCGGAAATGCAACAGGCTCTACATATACGCAAAGCTTATTACCGTTTACGGCAGCGTTCATCATTAGTCTTGGGGCTCTTTCCATTGACTTCAGATAGTCAATGTCCCTGGAGCTTATTGTATCTATTCCGTAGCAAGGAACATCTTCTTCTTTTACATCTGCATCAAAGGCCAGGTTAGCGGAGATAACGGTCTTCCTGAGAGTATCCGTTCCCTCTATATCCGCGCTCGGATCTGCCTCTGCATATCCCATCGCCTGAGCCAGAACCAATACATCTTCAAATTCAGAGCCCTTATCGCACATTGAATCCAGAATGAAATTGCAGGTTCCGTTCACAATGCCTCTGACTTCCTGAATCTCATCGCATCTTTTGGTGCGTCTGAGGTTATAAAGCCACGGAATACCGCCTCCTGCAGTTGCGGTAAACCTTATCTCGGCACCGCTCTCATCTGCCGCCGCTTTGAGTTCGTCATAGCAAGCACTTATGAGATTCTTATTAGGTGTAACGAAGTGCTTACCCGCCTTAATGCATTCGAGTGCATATTCTCTGGCAGGATGGATTCCTCCGATACTCTCAATTACCAAATCTATATCTTTATCACCTGCAATATCCGCGATATCCGAAGTGATTATTTCATTTAAATGCTCATATCCTTCAACTTCATGCCTTGCCAAGATGCGCACGACCTCAATGCCGCCCGCTGTCTTCGCTGTTTCATATGCACCCTTTCCGACGGTGCCCATGCCGAGTATCGCTATCTTCATTCTCAGTTGTCTTTCCTTTTCGTTTATTCACAGCGCTCGATAACAAATTGCAAGCACTTGTCTTTATACAGCGTATATTGTAAGATTATCGCGCTATCTGTTAACTATAACAGATTATGCACATAAACGTAACAAAAATTAGAGTTAATCTTACAAATAACAAGTGCAGGAGAGATTCATGATTAATTATATAAGCACCAGAAACAGTAATATTTCAGTAAAAGCTTCCGAGGCCGTACTTCGCGGTCAGGCTTCTGACGGAGGGCTATTTGTTCCGCAGAATCTTGAAGATCTTAAAATCGATTACCATAGGATTACAAATTGCGATGACTTCAAGAGCATGGCTGCAGCAGTTTGGAACCTTTTCCTTGATGACTACGGCAGCGGCGTAATTACTGAGCTGGTTAAAAAAAGTTACGAAGGTAAATTCTCATCAGAAAAAGTCACTCCTCTCGTAAAGGTGAACGGCGCTTATGTTCTGGAGCTTTATCACGGACCTACTTCTGCTTTCAAGGACGTCGCGCTTCAGGCTCTGCCCAACCTTTTGACCAAGGCTCGCAGCATGAACGGGGTAACGGACGAAATAATGATTCTTACCGCCACTTCGGGAGATACGGGTAGTGCCGCACTCTCCGGTTTCAGCGGAGTGGACGGAACATCAATCGTAGTATTCTATCCTGACGGAGGCATCTCCGAAACTCAGAGACTGCAGATGGTTACGGATGCAGGAAAGAACACTTCCGCATGCGCCATCAGAGGTAATTTCGATGATGCTCAAAACGGTGTAAAAAAGATATTCCGCGAGATGCCTCGCCCTGCCGAAGGTATTTCCCTTTCAAGTGCAAACTCCATTAACATCGGACGTCTTGTACCTCAAATCGTATATTACTTCTCCGCATACAGACAGCTCCTGGATATGGGAAGCATTAAAGACGGAGATCTTGTTGACTTCGTGGTTCCTACAGGTAACTTCGGAGACATAATGGCGGGCTTCTTCGCACGTTGTATGGGTCTTCCCGTAAGAAGACTGGTATGTGCATCAAATAAAAATGATGTCCTTACTGAGTTCATAAACACGGGACACTACAACAGAATAAGAGAATTCCATAAGACCACATCACCTTCCATGGACATTCTGATTTCCAGCAATCTTGAAAGACTTCTTTACTATATCTGCGGAGAAGAAAACACCGCATCATATATGAAGCAGCTGGAAGAAACCGGAGAGTATCAGATCAGCGATGCAGAGCTTAAAGCTATTCAGGATGTGTTCAGTGCCGCCTGCGCAACAGATGCAGAAGGTGCCGCAGCGATAAAGGATGTATTTGAGAGCGAAAACTATCTTATGGATACACATACATCCATAGCTTGGTCGTGCCTTGATAAATACGAAAGAAAAGAAGGAGTTCCTTCCGTAGTTCTTTCAACGGCCTCCCCTTATAAGTTCTGTGCATCAGTTCTCTCAGCTCTCGGTCTTGAAGTTTCAGACAGCGACAGAAAAAATATGGAAGTTTGCCACGAGTATACAAAGGCAGAAATACCTGCCGGCTTGGCTGATATTTGGGATAAAGAAATACTTCATAATGATTTAATTAATCCTAAAGAGATGATGTCTTATGTTGTTGAAAAATCAATGAAATCAAGGTAAAATTTAGCTGGCTATCTCATTACCCCACCCGTAGACTTCTGTCACAGAGTGGTTATTTTTATTGGATTTGATAGTTATCGGAGGAAAAATGGATTTTAAGCAAATAGAAGCCTTTGTAAATGTTGTCAGGTATAAGAGTTTCAGCAAAGCCGCTGACGCTTCTTTCTTTACACAGCCTACCATTAGTACACATATTCAAAACCTTGAAAAAGAACTCGGTGTTAAGCTTCTTAACAGAAAAAGCCGCACGGTTGAGATGACTACACAGGGCGCTACTTTCTATAAGTTCGCTGTGGAAATGATTAATTCAAGAGCCAGAGCTATAGAGTCTATTTCGAAATCCAACGACACAGTCGAAGGAATACTTGAGATTCAAACATCCTCTATTCCGGGTGTCACCTTTCTTCCCGATTACCTTGCTGATTTTAAGAAAGAACATGAATTGATTCAATACTATGTTTCCCTGTCTGACTCTCAGCGCGTTGTAGATAACATTATAGACAGACGCGGTGAAATCGGATTCGTCGGGGAAAAAATCACAAATTCATCGTTTAAAACCCATCTTGTTTCAAGCGATAAATCGGTTCTTATTTCTCCGAAATCTTTCGCTCTGAAAAACAAGATCAGTTTCGAAGAAACATTTAAATATCCTTTCATCTGGAGGGAAACAGGATCTGCAACTCGCAAGAATTTTGAAGAGACAGCAGCAAAAAAAGGATTTGACCGAAACATTATTAAATTTGCAGCTTTGGTAGATGACCTTGATGCTGTTGTAAGAACTGTTGAATCAGGTCTCGGCGTTTCCATCATTTCAGAAAAAGTAGCACAGACTCTCGGAGACAGAGTAAACATCTCCGAAATCAGTGATTTCGATGATAACAGATCTTTCTATATGATTTACCTTAAGAATTCATCTCTTTCACCGGCTGCAGCAGCCTTCGCTGAATTCGTAAAGATGAAATCACAGAAATAATCATTTTTTACTTAGTATACAAAACGACGATGTCCGATGACATCGTCGTTTTTAATTCAGTCGTGAATCTCGATTGCAGTCTTGCCTCTTGATTTAAACTGTCCTATGACTTCCGTCCGGCAGCCTTTCTCTCCCAGTCTTTCCTGAAGACTTTTTATATCCTTTTCGTCTACGGATATAAGCAGTCCGCCGGATGACTGCGGATCGTAGAGACAGTCAATCAAAGCTCTCAGCTCTGCGTCTTTGGCCGGATCTTTGGACAGGAACTCAGACACATCTTTTTCGGTATACTCTCTGTTTCTGTATGCTCCTGCCGGAATGATTCCCATTTCCGCCATTTCAAGCGCTTTTGGAAAGATCGGAACTTTGTGACTGTATAGCTCAAGCGTCAGCTCTCCTGCGCTCGCCATCTCGGCAGCATGACCTATCAGACCGAATCCGGTTATATCTGTACATCCGCCTATGCTGAGCCCCTGCATGGCCTCCCATGCGTATCTGTTAAGGAATGCCATAGTTGCTTCCATCTCAGCATTCTCCTCTTCAGTGAGAAGATCCGCTTTGGCTGCAGTTGTCAGAATTCCCGTCCCGATCATCTTGGTAATTACCAGGAGATTGCCTTCTTTACCGCTGTTACTCAGTATATCGCCGGGATGTGCAAAACCCGTGACGGAAAGTCCGTATTTCGGTTCCTTATCATCTATGCTGTGTCCGCCTACAATAGTAGCGCCTGCTTCACAGACTTTATCGTTTCCTCCCTCAAGAATACTCTTAACCGCATCAAGCGGAAGTTCGGAGTTAGGGAAAGTCAAAAGGTTCATTGCGAGTTTAGGCTGTCCGCCCATAGCATATACGTCACTCAGAGCATTAGCTGCCGCAATCTGTCCGAACATATAAGGATCGTCCACAATAGGCGGGAAAAAATCCACAGTATTAATCAGAGCCACATCATCCGAAACTTTATATACGCAGGCATCGTCACTGCTTTCGAAACCTACCAGAATCCTCGGGTCGCTTATCTTAGGAAGGCCCGAGAGAATATTTGACAGGACGCCCGGTCCTATTTTGGCGCCTCATCCGCCGGCGGCAGTCATCTGAGTCAGAAGAACCTTACCTTTATCATCAATATAATCAGATTGAAGCCTCTTCGATCCCCCGGGACCGATATGGCAAGCAAGCTTTTCCTTGGCTTCTGCTATTCTGTTTTCATCAATATGCTTATTATCCATCTTTAATATAATAACATCGTTACTTCGATTATCCAAGAAAAACGCTCTCCTATCAATCTATTGCTAACTTTATATAGTGGTTTTTTAATCAGGATAAAAATTTTTGGCACAACATATAGTTTTTTTGCTTGATATTACAACTCCACTCCTCTAAAATAGTCGTGATAATTTAAAGAGAAATACTTCTGAACAGGAAAGAGAGGTCACATGGCTAAGCAACGACAAATCATTCAGATTCAGGAGAGAGTCCCTGTATCAAAGTGGATACCGCTCTCCATACAGCACACATTCGCAATGTTCAGTGCTTCAGTATTAGTACCTTACATTTTCGGGATAAAGCCTTCCATCGCCCTACTCATGAACGGCATCGGAACCTTTATCTTTATTTTTGTAACCAAGGGCAAGGCACCTGCCTACCTAGGTTCTTCATTTGCATTTATAACGCCTGCCCTGATAGTAATGAACAGTATGGGATATGAATATGCTCTCGGAGGCTTCGTAGTAGTAGGTATACTCATGTGCATTGTCGCCGGCATAATAAAATTAGTCGGGACGAAATGGATCGATGCCATACTGCCACCGGCAGCAATGGGTCCTATAGTAGCTCTTATCGGACTTGAGCTCGCAGGTTCCGCTGCACAGACCGCAGGTCTTCTTGATGAAAAAATGCAAATGGTCCAGAATCTCGATCCTAAGGTTCTTATCGTATTCTTAGTGACTCTTCTCCTTGCAATATTCGGCGGAGTTCTGTACAGAGGGTTTGCGGCAGCCATTGCAATCTTAATCGCCATAATCGGCGGATATATCATCTCACTTCTCTTCGGTATGGTCGACTTCTCGGCTGTCGGAGAAACAGCTTTATTCAAGGCACCGGACTTCCAATTTGCCAAGTTCAACTTGCAGGCAATTCTTGTTATAATACCTGCCACCCTGGTAGTTGTATCTGAGCATATCGGCCACCAGGTAGTTACTTCTGAGGTAGTCGGTAAGGACCTTCTGAAAGATCCCGGACTTCACAGATCCATGTTTGCAGACGGATTCTCCACTGCTCTTTCAGGACTTGTAGGTTCCTGCCCTACTACAACTTACGGAGAGAATATCGGAGTTATGGCTATAACCAAAGTATACAGCGTATGGGTAATCGGAGGCGCTGCTGCATTCTCCATAGTATTGTCATTTATTGGAAAAGCATCAGCACTTATCCAAACTATTCCGGGTCCTGTAATGGGCGGTGTAAGCTTCCTTCTCTACGGAATGATAGGAGCATCCGGAATCAGACTTATGGTAGATGCAAAGATCGACTATTCGAAAGCAAGAAACCTCGCTCTTACATCCGTTGTATTCGTTGTAGGACTCTCAGGAGTTGCCATTAATCTCGGACAAGTTCAGCTCAGCGGAATGAGCCTTGCAGCCGTAGTCGGTATGGTCCTCGGTTTCATAATGTACCTCTTAGACAAATATCATCTTACGAATGAGTATGAGGACGGAGAAAGCGAGAGTAAGCTCTTAGATGACTTCAAATCCAGCCGTTAGTAAAGATCAGTTATGCAATTCGGCTATGTAAAGTTTACTTTACATAGCCTTTTTTATTACATAATAAACGAGCCCCGTCGGACTCGTTTGGATGTAAAGTTTGCTTTACATTATCTATTTGAAGTAACGCTCTCCCAATTTCTTAAAAGAATCTTCTGAGTTCATAATTGTAGTGTGCGCTATGCAGAATGATGCTCTTACCCAACCCGGACCTGAAAATGATCTTCCCGGCACAATAAGTATCCTCTCTTCTTTTGCTGCTTTTACCAGTTCTCTTTCATCTTCTACAGGTGATTTAAACCACAGATAAAACGCTCCCTGAGGCACAATGCATTCAAAGCCTGCACCTGACACTATATCATACAAATCTTTTGCATTTCGCTCATAGTAGCCTATATCAGCTCTGGCCTTAATACATCTTTCAACTATGAGTTCCGCTATGGTTGAAGCATTATTAGCTCCTAAAACTCTGCCTGCTACTATAAGGGCCTCGCTCAGTTCTTCAGAGCCGTCAGCCTTACGAGGAACGGCTACATATCCGATACGCACACCCGGCATGGATAATGATTTAGACCAGGAATATGCGATAAGTGTATTCGGATATATGTCAGGCAAGAACTCCACTTTCTTTTCCACATACACCAGTTCTCTGTACGGCTCATCGGAAATAATGTATATAGGATGTCCGAACTTTATCTCAGCCTCACGAAGGACTTCTGCAACTGCCTCAAGTGATTCTCTGGAGTAAATAGCCCCGGTCGGATTGTTAGGATTATTAATAATAATAGCTTTTACAGAGGGTTCCAAAACCTTTCGCAGAGCTTCGGCATCAGGTTCAAATCCGTTTGACTCATTTGCCGGAACTGCAATGGTATCCGCACCGAAATTACGAGCCCAGTTTGCATACTCAACAAAGTACGGTGCGAAGACAACAAGTTTATCTCCCGGATCAAATAAGCATTTCATTATGATGTTAATTGCATATCCGGCACCGGCAGTCATTATTATGTTTTCCATATCGAAGTTGTCTCCGAATCGCTCATTCAGATCATCAGCGACTGCCTGCCTGGTTGTTTCATATCCCGCATTAGACGGATAACCGTAAACATGATGCGGGTCCATATTGTGATTTATATAGTCAATAGCATCATAAACTTCTTGAGGCGGATTGAGACCGGGATTTCCAACGCTGAAGTCATAAACGTTATCTACGCCGTAGACCTTAGCCATTTTCTTGCCCTCTTCAAACATTGCTCTGATAGCTGAGCCGCCTTCAAGGAAGGGTTCCATACTTTTTGCTATCATCAGATATTCCTCCTGAAACTAAATAATCCGGATTGGATGCGTCTGAAAACAACACATATTCTTTATGATAATTGTACCACTTCATTCTTGCATTATCTCGTTTTTTATCCGATAATTGAGGTGCATGATAATCATGCAAAAGTAAAACTTATAAGACAAACGGAGGAAACTAAATGGCAACTTATGATTGGAGCAAATTTGGTCTGCATATTCCTCAGATTATGCTGCCGAAAGAAGGAACCGATTATTACAAATGGGCTGTCGTAGCTTGCGACCAGTTCACATCCGAGCCTGAGTACTGGGATGAAGTTGAAGGCATCGTCGGTGATGCCCCATCCACTCTGAGACTTATGCTTCCTGAACTATATCTTGAAAAACCGGGTGAAGCAGAGCGCATCAAAGACGTACGCGAGACCATGGATAAATATCTGGCCGACGGTACGCTTCGCACAATGGAGCCGGGCTGCATGCTCGTTAAGAGAACCGCAGAGGGACGCACACGTCTCGGTCTCGTAATTGCAACAGACCTCGAAGCTTATGACTTCAACAAGGGATCCACATCTCTTACAAGAGCTACCGAGGGTACCGTAGTAGAACGTATACCGCCTCGCCTGAGAATCAGAGGAGATGCTCCTATCGAAATGCCGCACATCCTCATTCTTATAGACGATCCGGATAAGACAGTTATTGAACCTCTCGTAAATCAGCCGGGAGAAGTTATCTACGATACAGATCTCATGATGAAGGGCGGCCATATCACAGGTACTTTCATTAAGGAAGAGAACCTCGCAGGAATGCAGGATGCTCTTTCCGCTCTCTACGACAAGGCTGAGCAGAAGTACGGTGCAGGAAATGTAATCTTCCAGGCCATGGGCGACGGAAATCACTCTCTCGCTACAGCCAAGACAGCATGGGAGAACATAAAGAAAACTCTCTCTCCTGATGAGATTGAGACTCACCCTGCCAGATACGCTCTTTGCGAAATCGAAAACATTCACGATGACGGTATCGTATTCGAGCCTATTCACAGAGTAATTTTCGCCAACAAAGGTCAGTCAGGTGAAGAGCTCATTAACAAAGTTGTAAGTCTGCTTGATCAGTTCAACGGTAAGGCATATCTTGCCGATGCTGACGCCGCAGTTCCTGAAGGAGCATTCGAGATTCCTTGCATGAGCGCAGCAGGCAAAGGAAAGATCATCGTAGAAAAGCCTGAAAACAAGCTTGAGGTAGGATGTTTGCAGCATGTACTGGATATCATGGTTAAAGAAGATAAAGACTGTGAAATCGACTATATTCACGGAGCAGATGTAGTTGAAAGACTCTCTTCCAAAGAAGGCAATGCAGGATTCCTTCTTCCTGCCATGGATAAGTTCATGCTCTTCCCTGCAGTAGCTGCAGACGGTGCGCTCCCGCGTAAGACATTCTCAATGGGAGAAGCTAACGAAAAGAGATACTATATCGAATCAAGATATATTGCTAAGTAAACTTTCCCGTATTAATCTCGTAGTTAATAAAATCAAAAGGCCTGCCGCAAGGCAGGTTTTTTTGACCGGTTTCCCGTATATGTGAGTTTTGAGAAAATGATTGCTATTTTACGGTGAACTTCTTATTTACAAGTCTCTTGGTCTGTGCTGTGTCAGTCGCTGTGATTCTGTAATAGTAAGTCCCCTTAGCCAAGATCCCGAATCTTACCTTTAGATCAAGCTTTGCAATATTAAAGGATTTACTCTTGTTAGCGGAGCTGGCCGTAATAACCGCCTTTCCTTTAGTATCCACAACCTGAATTGTTACTTTCGTAATCTTTTTGTTAGAGCTGATCTTACCCTTTAAGATGAATGGACTTCCCTTCTTTATGCTCGTAGGAGCAGTATAATTGACTACTGCCAAACTTGATTTCGGCTTACCGACTACCTTAAAAGAAGCATTTATCAGAGTTGAAGTTTTCTTTTCATCTTTAACCGTAACCTTGTATTTATAACTGCCTTGAGACAGCGTGCCGAACCTTACTTTATAGTCAAGTTCAGACAGATCATAAACCCAAGTATTCGGTTTGGCCGTCTGGGATATTACACTCTTTCCGTTGCTGTTGACTACTGATATGTTTACGCTTGTAATTCTGTAGTTGGATTCAACAACACCTTTTATTACAAACGGCTTTCCCACAATGACAGAACTCGGTATAGTTGCACCGGATACCTTCAACGTAGATGCCACATTGGTGCTGCTTGATGATGCTGCAGTAAGCGGTTTACCTTTTTTAGGAGCCTTGGCACCTTTAGCCAGAGTAATCTTATTTATGTACCAATACTGAGTACATTTAAGCGGGCTGTACATTGAAGTCTTGCTCCACTTTTCTATTCCTACGTTTCTGCTTCCTCTGTTATGTTCAGAATCCGCAGCATAAGGAACACCATTCTTTACGCCTGTAAGAAGTATTCCGTGCTCTCCGTATATGGAAGCCCTTTTACCCCATACGACAACACCTTCCGGGTGCTCCTTTATCAGCTTCTGAAATTCCTTAATTCTTTCCTTCTCGGTCTTTCCTTTGAAGTAACCGCATTTCACATTAAATGCCAGACCATCGGCATTGTGAGTGAAATTGTGCCACAGCAAGCCGAATATAGTAGCGTCTTTTCTGAGGGTCTTATTGGTAACTGATGACCATTTCTTAGATCCTCTCGCTATCAGCGCTCTACGTATCATGCTTCTGGTTGATGTCAATATACAGTCTCCGCTCCTATACTCACTATTAGGAACATAGACGACCGCCTTGTCGTTTACGCTGACACTCTTAGTCGCAGCAAAAGAAGCGACCGGCAGAGCGCATATAATAAGCGAAGCTGCAATTAATATTGAAAGTATTCTCTTCTTCATCAGAACATCTTCTTTCCGTAATAGTAACGTTTTAACTAATACTGCATATCTTTTGAGTAATAAAAGAATAACCTTATCCGTGAATGCGGTAAACGTTTCTGAATAAACCTTAATCAAAGATTTTGAATCAGGTTTTAAATGCATAAAAGAAAAAGCGCAGACAATGAAGTCTGCGCTCAGTTTCTAATATGATTTGCTTTGGCTTATGCTGCCTGCGCGTCTCTTTCTCTGGACTTATCGTAAACAGCTCTTTCCTTATCGAGTGTCAGAGTCATCTTAGCTACGATGAATGCTACGAGGCCGCCTGCGATGAAACCAGGCAGGAGCTCATATACACCCGTGGATGCGGAGAGTCCGCCGAAGAGCCAACCGAGGTCTACTACGAAACCTGCAATAATACCTGCGATAGCGCCCTTGTAGTTAAACTCTCTCCAGAAGAGCGAGAGAATAATTACAGGTCCGAAGGAAGCACCGAATGCGCCCCATGCGTTCTCTACCAGGTTCATGATAGCCTGTGCTCCTGCTCCCTTTGATGAAGCAATAAGGTAAGCAATAACTGCGATAACTACAACTACAATACGTCCTACGAGCACCGCTTCTTTCTCACTTACATTCTTTTTGAAGTTAGTATAAAGGTCAGCAGTAAATGAACTGGATGCTACGAGAAGCTGTGAATCTGCTGTCGATACAGAAGCAGCGATAATAGCTGCCAAAAGCAGTCCCGAAAGTGCCGGCGGGAAGAATTTTCTGGCCATTGTAATGAATACAATCTTCTGCATTCCCTGCGGAAGAAGTTCATCAGCAACGAGCATTCTGCCCATGTATGCGATCAGGCATGCACTTGCGAGAGATACTACTACCCATACAATAGCGATTGTAGAAGACTTCTTGATTTCTGAAGGCTTCTCAATGGACATGAATCTTACGATGATGTGCGGCATACCGAAGTATCCGAGACCCCAAGCAAGTCCTGTTGCAACATCCTGCCAGCTTGCGCTGAAGAGTCCGCCACCGAAGTCACACACTACCTTTACACCACTTGCATCAGTATATTCATATATCTTGCTGAGAAGTGCTGTATCGAGTTCTGTTCCGGAAGCAATTACAGCAATAGGAACTGCCATCAGTGCGATCATCATGAGCATACCCTGGAAGAAGTCTGTCCAGCATACAGCAGTGAATCCGCCGAAAATTGTGTAGAACACAATCAAAAGTGCGAAAATAATCATAGCTGCAGAAGTTGATACATTAGGGAACAAAGTTCCGAATACAGTAGTACCTGCTACGAAAGCGGATGCTACATAGATAGTGTATGCAAACAAGAAGATAAGCGCGCAGATAACCTGCAGCGTCTTAGTGTCCGCATCAAATCTGTTAGCCAGGAACTGAGGAATTGTGATGGAATCATCAGCTTCCTCTGAGAATACTCTCAATCTTCTTGCACAAAGAATCCAGTTAGCTGCAGTACCGAGAGCAAGTCCGATACCAATCCACATCTGTCCGAATCCGAATGCCAAGATGGATCCCGGAAGTCCCATCAGCAGCCATGCCGACATATCGGATGCCTGTGCGGAGAGAGCCGTAACCCATGGTCCCATAGCACGTCCGCCGAGGAAGTAATCTTCCTGGCTCTTTTGCTTATCCTTAAAATAGAAGTACAATACTACTCCCATAAGGGCCACAAAGTACAATATAAAAGTAATCATTTCAGAGTTCATAAGAACACTTCCTTTCTTTTGCTGTCACCTATTTAATATCTTCAGTATGGACAGCCTTATCAACACTACCTATATTATTTACTTTTTTGATTAATAAGTCAAATAGACTTTGATATTTTCTTAACATTCAAGTGCCAATTATCATAGTTTCAGCCCTCATTTCAATACATGTATTTACCGAAATTTCAATAAATATACGGCTTTAAGAAATAGTTAAAGCCATATTATCTTTGATATTTATTTAACGCAATCACTGCCCTTTATGTAACCTAAATCTATGTTTTTTCGGTCTTCCGGATAATTATACATTATTAATTATTATATTATTTACCCGATATCCCCTTACTTTTTACTTAAAGTAGTAGCATAATGATTTAAGAATTCTTTATAGGAAAAGGAGGATAACTTTTATGAGTGATATTTTTGATCTTAAGGGTAATGTTGCTATCGTAACAGGTTGCTCCACCGGACTCGGAGTTCAGATGGCTAAGGCACTTGCCAGACAGGGCTGCAATATCGTAGCTGTTGCAAGACGTCAGAACCTCATCGATGAGGTTGCCGCAGACCTTAAAAAGGAATTCGGCGTAGAGGCGATTGCAGTGCGCTGCGACATCACAGACACTGAGATGGTAGAAGCTTGCGTTAAGGAAGTAATGGATAAGTTCGGACGCATCGACATCCTCATTAACAACGCCGGCACAGGTGCTGTTGCCCCTGCCGAGGATATAACAGATGAACAGTTCATGAATGAGATGAACATCGATCTCTTCGGTTCATTCAAGATGGCCAGAGCATGCGCTAAGCAGGCTATGATTCCTGCCAAGTACGGACGCATCATTAACATTGCTTCCATGTACGGTCTTGTAGGAAACAAAGTAGCTCCTGCCTCTCCTTACCACGCAGCTAAGGGCGGCGTAGTCAATCTTACAAGAGCTCTCGCATCCGAGTGGGGTAAATACGGCATCGCTGTTAACACCATCTGCCCGGGATATTTTTACTCAGATCTCACAAGAGAAACACTTGACAGTGATTTCTTCCAGCAGAATGCAAAGACAATGATTCCGATGGAGAGATACGGAGATACGGGAGAGCTCGATACAGCAGCAGTATTCCTCGCATCGCCTAAGACAACATATGTAACAGGCGTCGCACTTCCTGTAGACGGCGGATACACCTGCATGTAGTGTTTTCTGAGAGTATACGACCTCTTTTTAATGAAGAAAACACTGATCTCCGAGGGCGAGCCTCTGCGATAAAAGCTTTTCTTCGGATTATACGGCGTTGCCGTTTGAATACAACGTTGCCGCCTGAAACTGAGCATACAGACATAGTAAACCGGTTCAAATACTCAGTTTCTAGATAAAGTATAAAAAAGTGAGCTTTTAGAGTATAAAAACACCTCATAAGCTCACTTTTTATGTGACAATAGTCACTTCAGTTTACAATAACCATTTGTATATGTTTTATTGTTTATCTCCTATCCTTAAAAAACAGAAAAAGTGAGCTTTGGGGCCGATTTTCAGGCCTTTAAGCTCACTTTTTCATAGCTTATTATTTTTTGAAGTATCTTATTTAGCTTCAGGCTTAGGACCTGCAAAGATAAACTTCATAAACATAGCATATACATATACTACGAATACTACTGCGATAAGCGACTCAATCAGTACGATCGGCTTAAGCCACGGAAGCGGATGCTCCATGTTCTTAGCGCAAGCCATAGTCTGAAGAGATGCGATAGCGCTGATTACGAACGGGAATGTAAATGCTGCAAAGCTCGGGAAGAATTTCTTAGCAAGCGGCAGGCTTTTTACAAGTCCGAAAAGGTACAGCACAGTTGCTACTGCCCACATGATCAGAAGGAATGTCAGATTCTTAGGCATTACCGACTGAACATATGCTGCTACGCAGAGGCTCATAGGTGCTGCATAAATGCCGATAAGCGGCTTAGCAGGATCAGGAACCGGAAGGTCGCTTGCATATCTCTTTGATACCACGAAGAGAAGCGGAATCAAAGTTATAAGGCCGAACCAGAATGTAATGGCTCCGATGCCGAGCTTTTCGTATGCAGGAGCAGTAACTCCGGCGGCTGCGATTCCGACATATACGATGAACCAAGTTGTGAACACCTTTCCGAGTTCAAACTTAGCTACGAACTTCATTGTGAAGTAAATGATAAGTACAACATGAAGTGCGATAGCAAGGAACCAGATAATCTGAGCGAGTCCGCCTACGAAAGGCTTGATGTATGTGCTCAGGATCATGAGTCCCATCGGGAAAGTTGCAGCTACACCTGCCATAATAGGGTTCTGCAGGTCTTCTTTTACCATGCCCGGGAACATGATGAGCTTCAGCAGGATGAGAACCAGCAGAAAGGCTGCGAAGATTCCGCATATGTTTCTGATAGGATCGCCTATTCCTGCTTCTGGTGCCAACACATTGTTAAATAACCCTTGCAAAAGATTGCCGAGAGCAGCTGTTCCCAGCATAACTCCGCAAAGTGGTACGGGTACTTTTTTAATCATAACTATAACGTCCTTTCTTGTGTTTTTGTCAATCGATCGATTATGCCTCGAGAGGTGTAGTTCTTGTCTTGAGATACTCGTCGTGTGAAAGAACTGTAATCTCACCTGTTGTAGGGATGCCGAGCTCGCGTGCCACCAGTTCTGCTGTCTTTGCCGCACAAATGCCTGTGTAATAGATGCACTGGGACTTGTGTCCGCCTACGCTCATATCGAATTCCTTAGTCAGAACGCGGCAGCATGATACGCCCTTAGTATTGTTGTCCTGGAACCAGTCGTGAAGTTCTTTGGTCAGACCCAGGCACTTAACGACGTTAGGATCCATAGGACCTTTCTGCTCAGATCTTCCGAAGAACATTCCTAAAGCGAGAACTCCTCCGTTAAGCGCTCCGCAGATGCAGCCGGACTTTCCTACTCCGACGGCCATTCCGGATGCCATTCTGATCGTCTCCTGCGGAACGTCAAGTTTAAAGTGATCGATCATAGTTTCCATTACTGCCTCGCAGCAGAAGAAACCCTTACGGAACGATTCCTCAGCGTCCGCCTGAACCTTAGTCAAATCGATGGATGTTGCATTAATCTTCATACTTTCCATTTTAAATCCTCCTTTGAAAGAATTATTTATCCAACGTTAATATTATAGAGAAGTTTGATTTGAAATGAGGCAAAACAAGTGTTATATAACAATTGTTATATGCTATACGTATGGAATTTTTTTTGATATAGTATTTATAATTGTGGGCAGTGTAGCATAAAACAATTTTAGTTAAGAACCAGAATGAATTATAATGTATACGCCGGAAGAAAAAGTTAAAGAGTTGCAGGAAGCAGCAACAAAAGAATTTAAAGCCGTAGATTTCAGACACGCATCTCTTCGAAAAATATGCGAGAATGCTGATGTAACTACGGGATTTTTGTATGCACATTTTAAAGATAAGGATGCTCTTTTCGATTCACTGGTATCTGATTTTGCCGAGGAATTGCCTCATCAAATGGTCAAGCTTTTCAAGAAATATTGGAATGACTTCTCTGAGGATTCGCCTATAAAAAAAGAACAGGATGTTATTCGTTACTTATACAATCATAAGGATGCGGTTATTCTTTTATGCAATCACGCCGGAGGAACCAATTACGAGGACTTCAAAGAAAAGATATTCAATAAATACCTCGAAGAATTTATACGCTTTTTTAAAGAGTGCATCGGCAACGACGATAACAACTATCTGGCCGTGATGTGCAGAATGAGATTTCAGAGTTATGAGGAAATAATAAAACGCGACCTATCCCTTGAGGATTCTCTGAAGCTGGCCAGAAGGATCGGAGAATTCAAAGCGGCCGGTCTGCACGGCCTGAAGATGAATCAGTAAACAGGAAGCAAAAAACACTTAATTCCGAATGTAGAATTATGTGTTTTTTATGTAATTCCCGATAATTCTAATAGCAAATCGGCTATGCCAACATAATTTGCCCTGTATATCCGCTAATTCAATATGCTTGATTATTAAAATAATTAAACACCTCGTTAAATAAAGGATTAAGTCCCCTATTAATTGAATTGAAAGGTCATAGGTGGTAAAATTCTTGCGTATGATTTGCCGATTAAGATGGTATTCGGCAGAGAAAAGTTGTATCAAATCAGTTTTACAAAAGAGGTAAATAATGAAATATTACGAGGAAATCGTTAAGAACAGACAGTCCTGCAGAAGTTTTGAGGATATTTCGGTTGAGTTTGAAAAGATTGAAGCCATAACCGATTATCATGAAGATGAAGAAAGCGACTTGGTCGATGAAATAAAGACTGAACTGAAATTCTACGGCAGTAAAGCATATGGACTTCTAAAGGACAGCGTCGGATATAACGGCATCTGCATAAAGGCCCCTCAGTATGCAGTTCTCTACTCTGAGAAAGCTGATCATTATCTGGAGAATGCCGGATATATTATCCAAGGAATAACGTTAAAGATGACAGAGCTCGGTCTCGCCGCTTGCTGGCTGACTATAAATGATGCCGAAGCTGCAAAAGCCGCCCTTGGTGAAGATACAGACCTTGAGCTCGCATGCGTTCTGGCATTCGGATACAGAGCGAAAGATAACGAAGAGAAAAAGGCTCCTAAGATTTCACTTGATGAGCTCTGCATGGGTCCGGACTTTAAAACGGAAGTTAACACCGACCTCTTCTATCATGAACTTGAGGACAGTCTGAGAGCCAGTGCACACGCACAGTCATTCCAGAATCTCCAGCCGTACAGAATGTTGGTAGACCCTACTACAGTACACCTGGTAGGTCTTCCGAGTGAGATGACTAATGATTATGATACAAAGCTCAACTACGGCATAGTAATGTTCAACTTCTATTCGGTAATGTGGGCAGTAAGGCCTCAGGCTCCGAGATGGAGTTTCGACGCTCCGGAACATGACCTGAAGCTTCCTGATGATGTTGAATACGTAGCTAAGATTAAAATTTAAATCAGAGCATTTTAAAAGCGCCGGTTATCGGCGCTTTTTTGCTGCATTTTTCGTTTTTAGTTACCGTGGAATGATTCATAATCTTCCAGCTGTATTATTCTCATAGAGTTGGTCACAGATCTTTGATAGCTGTGTCTTCCGGCTACTACACCCGCAACGAATACGAGTATATCACCGTTATCTGCAAATTTATTCTCTCTGATAATATCCAGGCAGTCTTCCATAAGCTCATCCGTGGAGTGCGCACGTTCAGCCAGAATCGGTCTTACGCCCCAGAAGAGCATCATCTGTCTGACAGTTCCCGGATTAGGCGAGAAAGCGTAAATATCCGATGCAGGACGGCATTTGGATACTTCCAGAGCCGTGATACCTGATGTGGTCGGAGTAATAATTGCCTTTGCTTCAAGTTCCTTAGCAGCTGTTACAGCGGCCATACATGTGGTGTCTGAAATCGGCGACTCAGTGGCCGCATGAATAGTATCAGTCTTTGCGTACTGCTCTGTGTACTCTGCAATTTCAGCCATCATCCTAAGAGCTTCTATCGGATAATTACCGTTTGCAGTCTCTCCGGAGAGCATAACGGCATCAGAACCGTTATATACGGCATTTGCTACGTCAGTTACCTCTGCTCTTGTAGGGCGAGGGTTTCTGATCATGGAATCAAGCATCTGAGTAGCAGTGATTACTACCTTTCCTTTGGCATTACACTTAGCTATAACCTCTCTTTGAAGCTGCGGTATCTTATGAGCCTCTATTTCCACTCCGAGGTCTCCTCTTGCGACCATGATTCCGTCTGCAGCATCGAGAATCTCATCGAGGTTATCTATACCTTCTTTGGACTCGATCTTAGCAATTATTCCCGTATATGCCTCAGCAGTTCTGATCATCTCTCTGATCTTATTGATTGTTTCCGCATTTCTGACAAATGATGCGGCAATGTAATCAAAACCGTTCTCAATTCCGAACGAGATATCATCGAGGTCTTTCTCCGTAAGGTCGGGAAGGCTGACGCTTCTTCCCGGAATGTTTACTCCCTTGCGTTCTCCGACTATTCCGCCGTTTACAACGCTGCAAAGTACATCCCTGTCTTGTATTTCTTCAACCTTCAATTCAATAGATCCGTCATCTACAAGAATGGTAGTTCCTACGGAAACATCATCTGCGAGCTTATCGTAAGAAACATATAAATGCTCCGCAGTTCCCTCGATGTAATTGTTATCATACATAGGGGACATAAGAGTTTTACTACCCTTTTTAAGAACTACAGGCTCATGCCCTTCCAGCAATCCCGTACGAATCTCCGGTCCCTTTGTATCAAGAAGCGTGGCGACCGGTCTTCCGATTTCTTCTGCGGCAGCACGGACTTTTTTCATCATTTCCAGCTGACTGTCATGCGTTCCGTGGGAGAAGTTAAATCTGGCCACATCCATTTCTTTTATCAGTTCCTGCAGGATTGAATCATCCTGTTCATTTGGTCCCATCGTACATACTATCTTGGTTTTTCTCATCTTTTTCCTCTTTTTTCTATGGTCTTCTCAAAACATACATTGTCAATAATAACAAAATACCGCTGTATTTCAAGCGGTATCCCGGTTTGTTATTAAATTATATTGTGTTTTTATTCAGACAAGTACTCGTCTATGGAAGCTGCGGCTACTTTACCGGCGCCCATGGCCGAGATAACAGTAGCAGCGCCTGTAACAGCATCTCCGCCGGCATAGACGGCATTACGTGAAGTAAGTCCGCCTTCGTTTACAACGATGCCGCCACGCTTATTAACTTCAAGGCCTTCTGTAGTATCCTTGATAAGCGGGTTAGGACTCGTACCGATGGACATGATTACAGCGTCTACCTCGAGCTCAAACTCACTGCCCTCAATAGGAACAGGTCTTCTTCTGCCGCTCTCGTCAGGCTCTCCGAGCTCCATCTTGATGCAGCGGATGGCTCTGACTGTACCGTTCTTAGGATCCCTAGGATCATCAGGATTGTTATATCCGAGAATCTCGATAGGGTTATTGAGCAGACGGAAATCGATTCCTTCCTCCTCTGCGTGCTCAACTTCCTCAGCACGTGCAGGGAGTTCCTCCATGGATCTTCTGTAAACAACGTATACCTTCTCTGCTCCGAGTCTGAGAGCTGTTCTTGCAGCGTCCATTGCAACGTTTCCGCCGCCTACAACAGCTACTCTGCCGCCCTTCATGATAGGAGTGTCAGGGTCATCCTTGTAAGCCTTCATGAGGTTGGAACGTGTCAGGTATTCATTAGCAGAGTAAACTCCGATCAGGGACTCGCCCGGGATATTCATGAAGCTCGGAAGTCCTGCTCCTGAGCCTACGAATACAGCTTCAAATCCGTCATCGAAGAGTTCATCGATTGTAAGTGTCTTACCGATAACAGCGTTAGTGACAACTTCTACTCCCAGTTCCTTAAGTCCGTCTACCTCTCTGGCTACGATGGCCTTAGGAAGTCTGAACTCAGGAATACCATATACAAGAACGCCTCCGGCTGTGTGAAGTGCCTCGTAAATTGTTACTTTGTAGCCCTTCTTAGCGAGGTCTCCTGCACATGTAAGACCTGCAGGACCTGCTCCGACTATAGCAACCTTGTGTCCGTTTGATTCAGGGGCCTTTGCAGCCTCCTTGACGTTTTCGTTATGCCAGTCAGCTACGAATCTCTCAAGACGTCCGATACCTACAGGCTCGAACTTGATACCGAGAGAGCATACCTCCTCGCACTGGGTCTCCTGAGGGCAAACTCTTCCGCAAACAGCAGGAAGTGACGATGTCTCGCTGATTATCTGATAAGCAGCTTCGAAATCCCCTTCTTTAACCTTCTGGATGAACTCCGGAATCTGTACGTTTACCGGGCATCCCGCTACGCAAGGTCTGTTCTTGCAGTTGAGGCATCTTGAAGCCTCGGCAAGTGCTGTCTCTTCGGAATATCCAAGTGCTACCTCTTCGAAATTATGCGCACGCACTTTAGGGTCCTGTGCAGGCATCTCATGTTTTTTAGGATCAATTGCCATTACTATTCCTCCCTTCCTATGCGTTTGCGCCGTTCTTTAATTCGTCGGCAGCTTTATGCAAATTACATACGTGGTCATGTGCTTTTCTCTCGAAGTCGAAATATGTGCGACCTCTTGCGATAGCTTCGTCGAAATCAACCTCGTAACCGTTGAAATCAGGGCCGTCTACGCAGGCAAACTTCATTACGCTGCCCTCTTCCGTATGGAGAGTAAGTCTGCAGCATCCGCACATTCCCGTGCCGTCTACCATGATCGGGCTCATCGATACGGTTACAGGTGCGTCGAATTCCTTGGCTGTGAGGGTTACGAACTTCATCATGATCAGCGGTCCGATAGTGATGATCATATCGAATTTTTCGCCGGCTTCGAGCATCTCCTTGAGAGGAATCGTTACATTACCCTCTCTCTTGTATGATCCGTCATCAGTCATTACAATCAGGCGATCTGAGCAGGCATCAAACTCCTCTTCGAGTACTACGAGATCCTCGCTTCTGAATCCGATGATGCTTGTAACTTCTGCTCCGATTTCATGGAATTCCTGAGCAACCGGCAGAGCAATAGCACATCCGACTCCTCCTCCGACTACGCATACCTTCTTGATTCCTTCAGTTTCAGTAGGTCTTCCGAGAGGCCCTACGAAGTCCTGCAGGTATTCGCCTTCCATAACCCGGTTGAGTTTTTCCGTGGTGGCTCCTACTACCTGGAATATGACCTTTACTGTGCCGTCTTCCTTATTTGTGCCTGCCACGGTGAGAGGAATTCTCTCTCCGTCTTCATCAACGCGCAGTATTATGAACTGACCTGCTTTGGCCTTGCGCGCAACCAAAGGAGCCTCTACTTCGATCTGCGTGACCGTCGGTTTGAGAGATCTCCTTCTGACTACTTTGTACATTTTTCCCTCCTCCGTAGTGTATAAAAAACAACATGTAATTACGTATAATTATCATGATAATTATAGCATACTATTAAACAGCACCGCCCGAAAAAGGCGGCTGTTTCGTTATCAGTTTATCTTGATGAATGTTGAAATTGCAAACATTTCTGCTCTTATCATATCTTTCTTCGCAAAAGAGTTTCATCCCTAAGCGTATTGTTTGCAGCTGCCTTGCCGAGACGTCTTTCAAGGGCAAGCATATCCGGTTTTGCACCTATGAAAACCGCTTGATTATCTATACCCGCTTCCGCTTCTCTAATAGCATACATTTTGTCTGCGACATCAAATCGGACATAATCATGTCCTGCCTTGATAGCTCCCTTGGCTCTTATAATCAGTCCGAATCTCGATCTGATTAGGTCTTCGAGCAAAAGTATCAGTTCAGAGACATTGTTTAGAGCAATGTCTCTGAACGATACTTGCTCAAGTTTTGCAGATAAAGGCATACTGTCTGAATTACTGTTCTCTCCGATGTCAGTCGTATGCAACTCATCACAGGTGTCTGATAAAAGCTCTTCCCACCATGAATCTGCATGCATTCTATACGGAGTATCTGAGATTGCCGCTTCCTTGTTTATCTTTCTGATTTCGGAGCTGATTCTTTCAATAAGCTCCTCATTCTCGTTTTCTATTTTTGAGAAAATAATCTTATCGGCAGCGGCAATCTGATCTGCATATAATTCTTCGTACTCTGCCATATTATCGTAATATGACATAGGTGAAATCACCACGAGCGGTTTTAAAGGCACTATCCTCTCATAGCTGACCTTCTGTATATTGGCCATTATATTGCTGAGTTTACCCACACCCGTAGGCTCCACCACAAGATACTCAGGATCTAGGCTTGCGGATATCGCAATAATTGTGTTGGCGAAGGAATCCTTTTTGCTGCAGCATACACAGCCTTCGGCAAATTCCCACACCTTAAGTTCCCCGGACTCCTGTATGTCCTGCGAATCGAGATTGGTATCTCCGTATTCATTTTCGAGAACCACGATTTCCCTGCCCGTCCGTTTAATAAGCTCTTTGATAAAGGTCGTTTTTCCGGCACCGAGAAATCCCGAGACTACGAGAATTTTCATGCACTTTCCTGCTTATTATTAGACCTGAATACCGTCAGTTGTGTGACCTTCAAGTACTACTACAGGCTTGATGAGGTCAGCCGGCTTATCCTTCATGAGCTGAAGTGCTTCAGGAATGTGCTCCCAACCTTCAAATACATGAGAAGCGAGCTTGCTTACATCGAGCTTGCCACTGGAAATGAGTGATCCCAGCTTCTCCATACGAAGTCTTCCGCCAGGCATGAGTCCGCCGTTGATCTGCTTGTGACCCATTCCTACACCCCACTCAACTCTTGGTATGGAAATCATGTCTCCGCTTCCGAGATAGTTAACGTTACCGATCTTTCCGCCAGGCTTAACTGCAGCTACAGCTGACTTGAATGTATCAACGTCTCCGCCTGCGATGATAACCTTATCAACGCCCTTGCCGTCTGTCATAGCAAGAACCTGATCTTCAATGCTTCCGTCCTTGTAGCTGATGAACTCGTCTGCTCCGTAGAACTTAGCAGCCTCTACGCACTTAGGACGTGTACCTACTGCGATGATGCGGGATGCACCTCTCATTGCACAGCCTGCAACTGACATAAGACCTACAGGTCCGATACCGATAACGAGCACGCTGTCACCGAACTGTACGTCGGCAAGCTCAACTCCGTGGAATCCTGTCGGAACCATATCGGAGAGCATGCAAGCGTCTACAACACTTACGCCTTCAGGCATGTGTGCGAGGTTTCCGTCTGCATCGTTTACATGGAAATACTCAGAATCAAGACCGTCCTTGAAGTTAGAGAACTTCCATCCTGCGAGCATACCGCCGGAGTGTGTGGAATATCCGCTCTGAGCCTCGAGAGAGTTCCAGTCAGGTGTGATAGCAGGAACATAAACTCTGTCGCCCGGCTTGAAGTCCTTAACGAGTTCTCCGACCTCTACTACCTCAGCGCAACCCTCATGTCCGAGAATCATATTGTGTCTGTCACCTACAGCACCTTCCCATACAGTATGAACATCTGAGGTGCAGATAGCGATTGCAAGAGGTTTACAGATAGCATCAAGAGGTCCGCACTTAGGAACTTCTTTTTCAATCCAGCCTACTTCGCCGATCTTCAGCATTGCAAATCCTTTCATCTTGTCAGCCATAACTAGCTCCTTTCTGATAAGAAAACGTTGTTTTAAAATATACTTTAGTGGGTACTGTAAAATTGTTAATAAAATAACAATCTCTACTTATAAAGTATACTTTCTGGTGTTTGTTAAATCAATAACAAACCGGCCGACTCGATTGTACTTTTTAATGTGCAAAGTGCTGTGCTGTATGTTGCTATTTCATTTCTCTGTAAACCTGTATTATATTGTGTTTCGATTGTTTTTTGGCGGGAGTATGTGGGAATCGAACCCACCCGAGAGGCTTCTAACCCCTTACAACGGTTTTGAAGACCGCGAGGCACACCAGCACCTATCTACCCCCTCATTTTAAAAAAATTCGGACTGCGCCTCGTTTAGGGAGATGAACTGACTTAAGAGGCGCAGTCCTCATAGTATGGTAAGTAAACAATTAACTGATAAATCCTTCACCCTTGAGAATATCGCAAGCCTTTTCGAGGTTAGCTTCTGATACTCTTATAATCGGACCCGTACAGCCCATTCCGCTCTCTGCATAGATGTTCTGTTTCCAGAGTGCATGTACTCCGTCCTCGAGATCCATTACCTCAATTCCGGCTATAGCCTCGGTAACAATCTCTGAAGGAGGTGCTTTTACTTCCTCTGCTTCGGCCGTTGCCGGCTTGGCAGCTGCTTTTCTGGCATCAAGAATGCTCTTTAATCCTGCCTTTGATGCTGCTGCAAATTCCTTTGAAGCAATCTCGAAGACGTTAGCTCTTACGAGCTGCGCCGCATACTTGATGGCACCTGCGATTACCGGTGCGCCGGAAGCTCTTGAAATAATCATGACAAGTCTGTCATAACCCTCTCCGATTCCAGGTCCGTATCCGTATCCGCTGGCCTCATAGCTTCCGCCTGTTTGGAATGCGGACATTGTCTTGACAAGAACATTTCCCGTAAGAGAGTCCGTAACCATGATATCAGGTGTTCCCTGCAGAAGGTCATTACCTCTCATAACGCATCCGCCGTCAGCCCTTGCAGACTCAGCGAACTTGATAGGGTAGCCCTTATCAGCGAGCTCTTTGAGAATAGTCTCTGTCTGGCGTGCGCCGTCAACATTGAGTATACCTACGCTTGGTTCCTCAACTCCGCAGGCCTTGGCAGCGATAATGCCGTAAATGGCATTTTTTACCATTCCTTCGATTCTGTCAGTGCTGGATGTTCCCGTTGTATTAGCGATGAACATTTCCTTTCCGCGTCCCGGTGTCACAACTCTTCCGACAGTGGATACACCGATAGGGAACGGATAATGCATGGTAACTGCAGCGTCTACTTCTCCGTTTGAGAGAAGTTCTTCCATCTTTGCATGACCTTCTTCATCATCCTTTACCTTTACGGTAGTCACACCCTCTGCTTCGAGAGTTCCGATGTAATAAACATCAACACCCTCCTTTGCAGTCATGAGAGCCGCCTGCATGGAGTTTTCTTCTCCATGCTCGGAACCCATGCCGGTGAGTGCGATTTTAGGTCTTTTGCCGTAGCTTCCGCTTTCGATACCATTGGCCATTTCAAGGAAGGTCTCAGCGATCATTTTTTGTATATTCTGAGCCATTATGCCCTCCTTTACTCTGCCATAAGTCCTGCAGCGAAATCTTTAAGTGCGCTTGCAATCATGCTCTTAACTTCAGACTCGGATACTCCGGATCCGCCGCCTGAGCTCTGGCCTTTGTTAGCCTCGATTACAAATGAAACACCGTCGAAGAGGTTTGTCATTCTGCCGAGGAAGAGACTTCCCTTACCTATAACCATAGCTCTTGAAATGTCTCCTGCGAGCATCATGTCGCGGCAAGGTCCCATGAAAGGAACTCCTGACGGAATGTGACCCTGTGTAGGAGCCCATCCCTTCATGCCGTGTTCAGTGATGAAGCTTGCAAGCTGTGCTTTTTCGAGATCTCCTCTCTTAACACCGAGAGCAGCAATCATCTTGTAGTTGGATTCAGGTACATCTCCCGCTCCTGCAGGCTTTGTGATATCCGGATTCTGCATCTCAGGAGCATACTTGTCGATGTCAGTGATTCTGAGACCTGCCTCATCCAGAGGATCAGTTACCAGTGAGCTGATAACTGCCTGAGGGGAAGAACCTGTTCCTACTTTATGTCTTCCTATGATATCGCTTCTGATAATAGGATCTGTGCCGTTGTCTTCACTGATTAGAACGGAGAAACCTGCGAGGCAATCCTCGAGTACAGGCATGCCTTTTTCTACATGGCTTTTACCGTTCATTCCCAGCTTTGCGGTACAACCGCCGGCCGTAACCACTACGTTTTTGAATGTGCCGGATTTTACGAGAGCAGCAGCATTCAGAATAGCGTGTGCAGGTCCTGCGCAGAATCCTCTCACGTCGGATCCCGTTGCATTGTTCAGCCCTGCGATTTCAGCAGCAGCCTTAGCGAAGTTGCCGCCGCCTCTTTGGTTCATGTCACCGCAGGCTTCCTCTGCACAGTCGATTACGTAATCAACTTCATCAGGATTGATGCCTGTAGCCTTTACGAGGTGCAGAAGCGAAAGAACGCTTGTGGCCTTGCTGGAGATGTTCTCAAGCATTACGTGGGCCGAGAGGTTTACGTCTACATCGTGAGCTCTCTTGACAGCTCCGACCAGCTCGTCATTCATATACAGCCCGCATGCGCCGTCGTTCTTTACTGCATCTTCAATCTGCTCTTTAGTGAACTGGTTCTTATCGAGAACTGCAACCTGCTCGTCGGTAAACATACCTGAAGCAGCAAGCTTAGTCTTAACTCCGGCAGCAAAGCCGGCTTCGAGCTCTACGAGGTCGAATACGTCACAGATCTGCATCAGTCCGTAGTACTCATCCTGAGGCATGATCTCTCCGTACTTACCTGTGCGGTCTTTAACCGGAGCAGCCTTGTCGTGCCATGGCATCTCAATGCCCTCGAGGTCCTTGCTTGTCATGTTACCGATATATACCTGGTTAGGTGCATATGCGAGAACATCTTCATAAGATCTGAGGTGCTTAGGAAGTTCCTTGAGATATTCTCCGTCAGGATTTACTACTCTCTCGGTTACCTGTGTAGCTCCGTCATGAATAACCATGTCCGGAGTATGTGCAAGCGTATAGCTTGCTCCTTTGATTACTGCATAATCGCCCATAGTAGTCTCCTTATACGTACTTCTCTACCATTTCCTTTACTGCATCAGCAGTAGCATCGTCCTTTACGAGCTCTTCTACTTTCTCACCGTCCTTGTAGATAGCGATTACAGGAAGACCCATTACCTTCTGACCGATAGCTACTCTTCTGGCCTTTGTTGTGTTAAGCGCCGTGAATTTCAGTTTGTCACCGTACTGATCTGCAAGTGCGTGTACGTGTGGCATAAGAGCCTGGCAAGGTACGCATCCGTCGCCGTAGAAATCTACTACTACGTATCCTTCTGCGTTCAATACTTCTTCATCAAATGTTTTCTTATCCAGTTCCAGCATTGTTTTGTCCTCCTTTGAAACTAATACTTATAAGCTGTGCCTTCGAGCTCTTCAATATACTTTCCTGCCTGTGTAGCAGCGATAGCACCATCGGCAGCAGCAGTTACTACCTGTCTGAGACTCTTCTTGCGAATATCTCCGGCTGCGAATATGCCTGGGATATTTGTGTGCATGTCTTCGTCAGTGATGATATATCCTCTTTCCATTTCGAGTTTGCCCTCGAATACATCTGAGAGAGGCTTAAATCCTATAAATACAAAGATTCCGAATGTTCCATCTTCCTCGTCTGCAAAAATCTCTCTTGTCTCTCCTGTCTGAGTATCTTTAACGATCATGCTCTCAACGAGTCCGTCACCTTTGATTTCTTCGATTGTCGTATTCCACATGAAGTCGAGCTTCTCATTGGCAAATGCCTTCTCCTGAATGGATCTGGCCGCTCTGAGCTGATCTCTTCTGTGGATGAGTGTAACCTGTCTTGCGAACTTAGTCAGATACATAGCTTCCTCTACCGCAGCATCTCCGCCGCCTACTACGTATACCTGGAAATCTTCAAAGAATGCCGCATCGCAGGTTGCGCAATATGATACACCCTTACCTGTGAGTTCCTTCTCACCCGGGCATCCGATTTCTGTGTGAGTTGCTCCGGTTGTTACGATAACAGCCTTAGCCTGGTACTCACCCTTTGTGCACTTAATCTTCTTGATGTCTCCGTCAAACTCTACGCCGGTTACCGTGTCTTCTACTCTCTCGCAACCGAACTTGTCTGCCTGAGCTACCATACGTGCAATCAGGGAAGGACCTGTCTCACCTTCAATGGAGCCGGGATAATTCTCAAGCTCGTCTGTGATTACGATCTGTCCGCCGTATTTCTGCTTTTCGATAATCAGAGTGTCCATCTTAGCTCTTCCGGCATAGAGACCTGCAGCAAGTCCCGCAGGACCTCCTCCGATAATCACGATATCATATGTTTTCATTTGACCCACCTCCATGAATCGAGTTGTTTGATTATTCTTTGGTTTTCATCGGTCAGAGGGACCCGCATTCGACAGGTTATAAATGGATGACCTGCCGAATACGACTCCGACCTTTTCAACTTAAGCTTCGGCGACCTGTTCGCGAATAGCATTCATCTCTTCGCAAATGTCGTCTACATCCAGCACCATTTCCATCATGCTGACCTGTTCATCATATACAGCCTCATCGATTTCAGCTTTGATTTCAGGCTCACATATGTGATAACACGCGAGTTTCAACGAAACTCCGGCCAGACACCCTGCAAATGTAGGATCTCCGAGAGCTACTGTTTCAGCTGCGAGGCCTGCTGCCTCTCCTTCAGCTGCTCCAACCAGTACTACCAGATTATCTGCTCCGTACTGATCGTAGAACTCTTTAACTCTCTTCTGATTCTCCAAATCCATGGCTCCGGCGGCCGTTCAGACGAAGCACTCAGTCGAGTAATATACGACCTCGGCTCCTGCTGACTTGGCACAGTCTGCTATCGCTGGACCCGGAATACCGTCACGGTCTCCGATTACGATAGCTTTCTTTCCATTCAGAATAGCCATCTTGTTCTCCTTTCCTTTGTATTTTGTTTTTTTGTAAATGAAGATTATTTATCGATGGACATAGGCCGAGAAATAGGGGCTCGCGGCCTATGCCACCGTCTCTTAAGAAAGAAAGTGTTGCTACTTTCAATCTTAATTGACTGTAATTAATTGTCGCTCTTTGCTGGGAAACAAAAAGAGAATGGCTAATTGAGAGCATGTAAATAACCGTTTACTGCTCTAAAAGCGATTCTTTTTTAATGCACCAAAGACCCGCCTGGACGGCTCTGACTCCGTCATACTCCCCTCTTCTGATGGCATCATCATGACGAAGTAGTCTCTTCCAGCTGTCTGTGATTGTCCTTTTTATATCCGGATAGAATGGCTTCAAAATTGCTTCAGAGCTGTCTTTAATTCCTCTTCTCTCCAGTTCTTTCTCGAAAGATTCTTCATCAGCTTCATTCTCCCCGATATAAGAGAGTCTTAGCACCTTGTACCAGTCATAAGCATCGAAGAAAACCGCCTCATCCTTCGGCACTTTCAGAACCATAATTCTGCTTCCGGATGAAGTATCTGCCATTTCTGCATCAGCAAAAGCCCAGTACGGATAATTGCTGCTGTCCGCACGAGGAACGATTTGCTCTGCCATTCTTATATATTCTTCATACGCAGACAGAAATATCTGCGCACTTTCCTCGTATTTCTTTTGTACGTACTCTCTCTTTGAATATGCGATGCCATCCCTTTCGACGGCCTCCCACACAGGCTCGGCCTGAGGTGAGTAAAGAATTACTTTATTATCTTTTCTATCCATTCTTTCCTTACCTCCCAGACAATACCGTATGCGGTATCACTTCCGAGCCTCACGTTCTCATCAAACAATCTGTCCCAGCTGGCGATTATCTCAGCCTTTATCTCAGGGTAAAAATCAGTCATGACAGCGCGAGCATCGGATATGCCGAGGCCTTTCATGTAATCAGTGTGCCTTTCCCGGTCGTCTTCGTTTTCGGGTATATATGAATAATTTGTTATACATGTCCACTTGGCGGTATCAAGAAGAGCTATATCATCGCTTTCAATCTCAAGTTCCAGCACGACATAGCCATCTTCCGGTATCATGGTCGCTTCTCTTTCAAGCGATACCCAGACGGGATATCTGACATCATCAGGTCTTTTATCCGCAGTCGGAGAATGATCCGCGAGCCACTCATAGATGCTGAGCATGATGTCTGCGGTATCTTCGAGTTCTCTTCGAATGAAGCCCTCGTCAGCGATGAACCTTCCGTTCCTGCTCAGCTGATCTAAGACTGCAATATTCTGTTTGGTCCAGACTCTGACTTTCGACATAAGCCCCTGAATCAATTGATACCTTAGTAGTGGAAACGGTGCCGGCCTTGCCGGTAGCAAGGCCGACACCCATCTTAAGTGATGTTATTCGTTTCCGTCTTCAGAACTTGTTAATTAACTAGTCCTCAAAGATAGTCTGATCGCTTACCTCTGTCTCAAGAGCCTTGAGTGCCTTGAGGACGAGTTTGCGACGAAGTGCCTTCTCCTCATCCTTGTCGAGAGCAGGGTTGCCCAGAGGATGCGGGATAGCGATAGCAGGAACGATTCTGTTTGCTCCTACCGTCATGGAAATCGGAGTTACCGTACAAACGTGAACTACAGGGAGTCCTGCTCTCTCAAGTTCTTTTACCATCGTTGCGCCGCAACGAGTACAGGTTCCTCAGGTAGAGGTCAGGATAACTGCATCCACACCGTCGGCCTTCAGTTTCTGTCCGATCTCCGCACCGTACTTCTTTGCTGAGGCTACAGCAGTACCGTTTCCTACGGTTGCATAGAATTTCTCATGGAGTTTTCCGATAACGCCTTCTTTTTCTAGATCACGAAGAACGTCTACAGGAAGTACTCTGTCTGCATCCTGGTTGGCATATACAGGATCGTATCCGCCGTGAGCCGTCTCAAATGTGTTCTCATCGAGATCCGTAACTCCTGCGAGACTGTACTCACCGTACTTAGAAGCACTTGAACTCTCAATGTGATCCGGGTTGCCCTTCACTACGATACCACCTGATGTAACCAATGCGATTGTGGCATGTGCCATGTCCTTAACCGCAGGGTTAGGTGCAACTCTGTCGAAGTCAGGCATAGGATACTCGGTTGTGAACGGCTTATCTGCCAGCTTAGCCAGAAGCATATTTACGGCTCGCTTAGAGCCTCTTTCTTCTTCAAAGAAGTTGACTCTGACACCGTTATTCATATATCCTTCCTGGCTCGATGCGCCTATTTTTTCGCCCTTTACATACTTAAGAGCAAATGCTGTCATCTTCTTGACTGCATCTCTCATACCTGCAGCGCTGTCCTTTGTCTCGAGGATATATACCTTATCCTTGTACATGTCTGCACCGGGGTTCTCAACGTACATACCTGTCATAGCCTTGATGCCGAGTTCTTCCGCAACTGCGGATGCGATAGTTCCGCAAGCTACTCCGTAACGTCCTGCATTGAAAGCAGGGCCTGCTATGAAGAGATCAGGAGCAAGGTCTTTAACCCATCCGAGGATCTCAGCTTTAGCCTTGTCAATATTTTCGTTGAAATAGGAGTCTCCGCATACGATAGTTGCAATTATCTCAGCTTCGTCTCCGAAACCTGCTGCGAATGCCGTGCCGGGTCCGATTACTTCTCCTTTATACAATTCTGCAGGGATGTCGGCTTTTTCCTCTCCGCCGATACCGGCAAAGAACTGATTTATGTAATGAACTACTTTGTATTTAGCCATTTTTCTTTCCTCCTTTCCCGGCTTATCTCGCACTCAGCTTTCCGAATCCCATCTCGTTGGTAGCACCGGTAATTACCTGGAGCTCTACTTCGAGTGAGCCGTCTTCTCTGAGCGTCTTATCACTTGCACCTGCTATGAGATTGACATAATCGAGCATTCCGATTACCTTGTCAAGCTTTGGCAGAATGATTACTTCGTTGGCATTTCCGCCGGTTACTACGGCATCTGCTGCAGGGTCTGCGTCTGCAAGGGACTGTGACTTTCCGTCTCTTCCCGCATACTCATCCGTAACGATTACCGTCTTAACGCCTTCAGCCTCGATCTTCTTGCAGTTCATAATCAGGTCAGTATCAGGGTTTCCGAATCCTTCCTGAGTTACGATTACTCCGTCAAGATCAAGCATGCGGCAGAGCTTAGCTGTCATATTCGATGATCTTTCTTTGTCTGCCAGATATACGTTTTCGTTTGTGATAATCTGGCAAACGAAGTTAATTGTCTTTCCGTGCTGTGCGAAGAGGTCCTCGATTACAGGGTTGTTCTGATGAACGTAAGTCGGGTTCTTATCGCAAGCCGATACGCAGTTGCCGGATACGATAGCTCCGTCCATAGCCTCTGTAGGACTGATAATTGTAGGGATAATCTTCTTGGCATCTACACCGTATACATATGTATCGTGAAGAAGACCCTGTGTCTGCAGCATGGAGACATATCCCACTCTCGGAAGATCCGGATATTTCTCAATGCCTTCCTTAATTCCGCATGTTTCAAAAACATCAGTCTCATCAGGCTTGATGTCTCTGGCGAGTTCTCCGATCTTGGCAGCAACTCTGAACCCTGCCATTCTTACAGCCTTCTCATAGTCATGCTGCTTAAGATCTTCAACAGGTTCACAAACCATGCAAAGGTTAATTGTCTTTGAGAACGGTGTATAATCTGCTCCCGGTCCGCTCATATCGATAATTCCTTCCTGGAATCCGACAATCTTTCCGGCAGTAACTACAGCCATTCCCTTAAGGGCAAGTGTCTTACCGGAACCAACGGTGTCAACCTTTGAAATCATTCCAGGGAATATACCTCCCTTTCCTTCAACCTTGACACGCGGTTCAATTACATCCTTTACCGGTGTGATACGTACTGATTCGCCCGGTTTTGCGATTTCAAATACTACATCCTTGAGTTTTTCGTCCTCAAGTACCACCGGTTTGAGATCTTCCGGATTAACGAAGAGTACTCCGTTCTCGATTTTGGAGTTTTCCGCGAAACGGATATCGGTGATATTGATTTTTCCGATTTCCAATCTCATTTCAAATCGCCTCCTTTTTGGTATAATGATTGAGCTAACTTTTTTGTTGGTCGGAGCCGATTACGCATAGGGGCTGCGTAATCGTATCCGTTGTATAAGAAAAGAGGTCACTCGTCTGCTGCTTCGGCGGCACTCGCCAAAAGACTCAGGTCCACCACCTGGTAGTCAAGAAGCAAATCATGACTTGTGTCCTCTTTCTTATGCGTAAATTTATTGTAGGCCGTAATAGCCTTGTTGATTAATTCTCTCGATTCATCCGAGCTTACGGCATCCCAAGTATAAGTTCCGGCTTTTTTCTTCAGGAGCAGGGATTTATATGGCGTTTCATTTGGCTTAACACTGCCGTAAAGCGGGTGATTAAGAAGAACGCAGCCTGAATCAATCATGTCTGCGGCAATCGAAAGAATTGATTCGGCAGGCACATCATAAAAACTAACCCTATGGCTGTCTCCGAATTTTTCATTCACTTTTGGGTTGTTTGTCAGAATCGTGTAATCCATCTGCCCGCCTCTCAATAGATAAAAAAGAAGAATGCCGCATTAACACGTACAGCATTCTTCTGTCTCATCATCCTTAAAATCTGATTCAGAAATAGGTGCGCCTATCGGTCCTTTTGCTTGAAAGTTTCACACCAAATAATGCCAATCATCTGATGTTTGCCTCTTCAGCGGTCGCTGTAAAACGACTCTCTCCCGAAAGGAATAATCCCTCTGGATTCAATTATTGCCCCTATTTCTTGATAAAATGTTATCAATCTTGAGCCGGCATTTCAAGATGTATTATTGTTTTTCTTTGTATCTTTTTATACTGTTATTTGTTTTATCTATAATTTGATTAGCTTTACCCTACGCTTTTTCCTCTGTTTTATTCTTATACATCATATCATCCGCTGTATCTATTAGCTTCTCCGCTGAGGCGAGTGGTGAAATACACTTGGCATATCCCATAGACATTTCAATTATGTAGTCCAAATCCGCCTTTTTGGATTCTTCATCTATGTATTTCCTGATATCTGCAATTATTCTTTCCGGGTTCTTCGCATTAGGTCCCGATACTATAACGCAAAACTCATCTCCGCCCCATCTGGCTACGAAATTATGACTGTTTTCACGATACTTGTTCAAAGCCAGCCCTACGAGTCTGAGAGCCTTGTCTCCTTCTACATGACCATATGTGTCATTAATCAGCTTAAAGTTATCTATATCTCCAATGAAGAATAAGAGCGGTTCCTTTTCATTGGCTGTCATAATATGTTCTGCAAGATAACTGTCAACTGCCTTTCTGTTGCTCAGCTGCGTTACATTATCGGTAAAAATCTGCGATTGCAGCAAGTTGGTGTATATCAAAACCGTACCGAAGAGAAGTGCAAGTTCCATAACAGGCAGGTTTTCAGCAACTATGTCAAGAAGGCCGGCAGCAACCGGAAAAACCAAAAACGTCGCCTCTATATGATAACTCCTCTTTTGATTCTTTGAGCTTAGTTTTCTGGACTGCAATGTAATATGTGCCGTAGCGAAAACCAGATATGAAACTGCCAAAATAAACATGGTCGGATAAAGAGGACCATGGATGTATTCATTTTTTTCATTGTAATAAAAAACCCACTTTGTAATCGGTGTCGTCAGAATAAACCCCAGCGCGATTACGAGCGGCACCATAGATACTATTCTGAACGTCCTCATCTTTACAAAGTCGGTAGACAGTTTGGCCTCAACATACTTAAACCAATAATATGATGCCATACATATGGATATGAGATTTATAACGGAGAAGAATGATCCGTCCCACTTAAGAAATCCGAAGTTTATCCACACCCACACCATATTGGACAAAACAAAACCCAAGTACCACAGAAGATAATTTCTGAAAGCCAGTACTTCCTGCTCTGAACCTAAGTTGATATTAATCTGAAACAATATTGTGGTAGCAATTAATGCACACACCACCGTAACGAGAAAATATGCAAAAGTATATGTGAATACCATAAGCAGATTGTAACATAAATGAATTTATTACTAATGTAATATTACAAATCTTTTAATAAAAGGTGGCCGGGATTCTACCCGGCCACCCTCGTATGGATTATCAGCAAGTGATAAGTGTAAAGAGCGTTTTGTGAGCGAAAACGCTTATATTCTTATACTCCCGTCATGTAGCTGTAATCATCCAGCACAGCTTTGGTCAGCTTGCAAATATCCTCAGGAAGCTTTGATGCAGCTTCATCGAGTGTGCACTCGAACTCGGCTTTGTCGTAGCGAACTTTGAGTTTTCCGCCGTCGAGTGGAAGGAATCCTTCGTTCTCGCTGTCCCTGAAGTCTTTTTCGGTAGCAAAGAGTGTCCATTTATCCTTGTACGGGCGTCCGTTGTATGGGCAGAATACCGCGCAGTTGCCGCACTCGTTGCACATGATGTCGACATGTACGATCTGAGTCTTTTCCATACCCGGTACCTCAATCGAGATATTTGCTCTGTTCGGGCAAACCTCTACGCAGGCCTCGCAGACCTTCTGGCAACCGAGACATCTGACTCCGTCGTCCTCCTCGATTTCACCGCAGAGATATCCGTGGCGATTCTTATAAGCCTTTGCGTCTGTGATCGCTGTCAGGCTGTCATCGTAGAATGTGGCTCCTGCAATTGCGATTGCAACTCTTGCAGCATCTGCAATGCCCTTTACTACAGTAGCAGGGCCTGCCTTACAGTCGCCGGCAGCATAGATGTGATCTACGCTGGTCTTAAGATCTGCTCCGAGCACCGGACGGCCTCTGTCGTCCATCTTGGCTCCGCAAGCATTGTAGAGAGATGCATCGATTCTCTCACCTACAGCGGCGATTACTGTATCTGCAGGAACGCTGACCTTCTCTCCTGTGTCAACCGGGCTTCTTCTTCCGGACTCATCGGGATCACCCAACTTCATAACTGAGCACTCAAGCACTCCGTCCTTAACACCGATAGGTGCGAGGAGCTCCATGAACTCCACTCCGTCCTCGACAGCCATTACCAGCTCTTCCTCATCAGCCGGCATGTATCTCTTAGTACGTCTGTAAACGAGTCTTACATTCTCAACTCCCGCAACTCTCTTAGCTGCACGAGCTACGTCCATAGCTGTGTTACCGCCGCCGATTACGACGATGTTCTTTCCGATATTGAGAGCTGAAGGATTGTTCTTAGCCTCATAGAGGAACTCAAGAGCATCCATTTCCTCTCCGTACTCGAGATTGGCTCTGCCCTTCTCCCATGCACCGATTGCGATGACTACATCGTCATATCCCTCAGCGAGGAGATCCGCAGGGTTCTTAACCTCTACTCCGTATTTGAACTCTGCACCGTAAGCGCTGCAAAGTGCCACATCCTTTTCGATGGTCTCATCGCTGATTCTGAATGCAGGGATTACCTGGCGTACGACTCCGCCTGCAACGTCTGCCTTCTCAAATACAGTTACCTTGGCACCTGCTCTTGAAAGGAAGCTTGCGCTTGCAAGTCCCGCAGGACCCGCACCGATAACGGCGACCTTCTTATCGCATGCACCCTCAGTCTTGAGTCCGCCTACAAGCTTGTCGAATGCCGATGTAGCAGCTTCGAGCTTGACCTTTCTGATCTTTACAGACTCCTCATAGTGGTTTCTCATGCACTTATCTGCGCAGGTATGCGGACAGATAGTTCCTGTGATGAACGGAAGAGCGTTCTTCTTCAGTATGATTGCCAGGGCTTCCTCAGCCTTTCCATGTGACATGGCCGCCAGGTATTCAGGGATATCCTGGTTGATTGGGCAGCCGTCCGAGCATGGTGAATCGAAGCAGTCGATCTTAGGCAGCTCTCTGGCCATCTTTCTGTCAGGAAGCGGCTTAACCGGCTTTTTGTAATATCCGTCTGTCAGGGCATCTGCAGCGAGTTTCTCGACCTTTGCAGGATCAACACCTTCGAAGGCCTTGTATTCACTGTCTTCGAGAATCTCAGCCAGCTGTGCCATTCTCTCATAGCCACCCGGTTTAAGCAGCGTAGTAGCCATTGTGATAGGCCAGATACCTGCATCGAAGAGCGCCTTAATATTGTATGCATCGGCACCGCCGGAGTATGAGATTCTGAGTTTTCCGTCGAATTCCTTGCTGATTCTTCTGGCGAGCTCAGTTGTCAGAATGTAGAGAGATCTTCCCGACATGTACATCTCTTCACTCGGAAGCTCTCCTGCAGCTACGTCTACAGGGAATGTATTGGTCAGCTTAACACCGAACTCCAATCCCTTCTCAGCGCAAAGCTTGATGAGGCGGTTGAACATAGGAACCGCATCCTCCCATTGGAGGTCCTCTAAGAAGTGATGGTCGTCAAATACGATATAGTCATATCCACATGAATCGAGTCTTTCTCTGGCTGTCTCATATCCGAGCAGAGTCGGGTTGCACTTGATATAAGTGTTAAGGCCCTTCTCAGTAATGAGATATGTGGCAATTCTCTCGATTTCATCAGGCGGGCATCCGTGAAGAGTAGACTCTGTTATGGAAGCCGAAACCTGTGCAGGAATGCTGTCTACGAATGCTTCATCGATCTTGCTGAAAAGTCCGATGTTCTTCTTAAGCCATTCCTTGGCTTCCTTAAATACAGGTCTGTCGGATGCATCCTTCATGCCTTCGATATAGTTATCTACCTTTTCGGACTTGATGCCCTCAAGATCGTAACCTACGGACATATTGAATACGAAGCTGTCAGGATCTCCGAGTCCGAGCTCTTTAGCGAGGACTTTACAGATAACCCATGCCTTTACGTATTCTTCATAAGCCTGGCCTACTTCGAGCTCTGTGGACCACTCACAGTTATAGCACTCATCGTGAGCCGTGATGCATGGCTTTGCAACGCATGCAGCCAGTTCAGCTCCGTCCATAATCTGTACGGTCTTAAGTTCGAAGAATCTCGCACCTGTTACATAGGATGCGATGATGTTCTGCGCCAGCTGTGTATTAGGGCCGGCTGCAGGTCCGAACGGTGACTCAAGCTTTTCTTTGAAAATAGGCAATTCTTTACCGCCCAGCTTAGGCATTCTCTTCTCTCCGAAGATAGCTCCGTCTTTCTTGTACTCTTCGAGCACCCATCTCATCAGATGATCGAAGCTCATAGGAGTCATAATATCGCTCATACTTTCCCCCTTTGTCTGATCTACAACTAATACTTTCTGTTATTAAGTGCGCCCCAGAGCTTCTTGGATTGCTCCATAGTCCAGGCGTTAATCTTGTCTTCGTCAATACCTACGAATTCACGGTCTTTGTAAAGAACCTTACCGTTGATAACAGTAGTGCGGCAGTTCTTACCCATCATACCGAAAAGCATATGGCCGTCGATGTTCTCATCCGAGAACGGTGTGAACGGCTTATAATCCATTACGATTACATCAGCTGCAGCGCCTTCCTTCAGGATGCCCAGAGGCTTTTTGAAGTACTTAGCAGCAATCTTACGGTTGTTATCAAAGAGCATTGTCATATCTTCCATCCATGCTACGTTAGGAAGACATGCGTTGTGTCTCTGAATGATGAGGAAGACCTTAAGGCTCTCCAGCATGTCGTGTGTATATGCGTCAGTACCCATACCTACCGTAATGCCCTTGGCCATCATCTGAAGTACAGGTGAGCATCCTACTGCATTACCCATGTTGGACTCAGGGTTGTTAACAGCCATTGTGCCCGTCTCAACCATAATATCCATCTCTGCAGGGTTGATGTGTATGCAATGTCCGAGCATAGTCTTCTCACCGAGTATGCCGTGGTTAAGAAGTCTGTTTACAGGTCTGCATCCGTAGTTTCTGAGAGAGTCATAAACATCGTTCATACCCTCAGCCACATGGATGTGGAATCCCGTCAATCCGTCGTTTTCTTTTACCATATTCTCGAATGTCTTATCCGAGATTGTAAAGAGTGCGTGGCCTCCGAACATGGCGGCAATCATATCGCTGTCCTGCTTAGCGGCCCAGCGTGCGAAGTCTCCGTTTTCCTTGATGCTCTCGAGGGCTTTCTGCTCTCCATCTCTGTCGGATACTTCATAGCAGAGGCAGGCTCTCATGCCCAGCTCTTCACATACGTCTTTAATAGCAAAAAGAGACCCCGGTATCTCGCAAAAACTTGCGTGATGGTCAAATATGGTAGTAACACCGTCGCGAATGCAATCGAGCACGGTTGCATAAGCACTGGCCTTAGTGCCGTCAATAGTAAGATGACGGTCTATATTCCACCACATTCCCTCAAGGATCTCCAAAAAATTAGTAGGATTATTGCCATCAATGGCAAGTCCTCTTGCAAGTCCGGAGTAAATGTGAGTATGTGCATTGATCAGCCCCGGCATGATAACGCCGCCCTGCGCATCCACATACTCAGCATCAGGATACTTGCTCTTAAGTTCTGTTTCTTCACCTACAGCGACAATTACTTCACCGTCACATACTACGGCGCCCTTTTCTATGTAAGGATTATCGCTGTCTCTGGTAATAACTCTACCGTTTCCAATAAGAAGCATATCGTCCCCTCCTATCTCTGTTTAAGAGAAATTACTTTTTGATGATAGTTCCGGTCTCTCCCTCGATTCCTTCCTTTGCTTTCTCAAGCAAAGTGATGAGAGCTGTACGACCATCCTTAGACTCTGCGAACTTAACAGCCGCTTCTACCTTCGGCAGCATGGATCCCGGTGCGAACTCACCTGCTTCCATATACTTTTTGGCTGTTACGGAATCAATTTCTCCGAGTTTTTCTTCGTTTGGCTTGTTGTAGTTAATAGCCACTTTCTCAACTGCTGTAAGGATAATCAGCATGTCCGCATCGAGTTCTTCAGCCATGCACTCTGCGGCAAAATCCTTATCAATTACGGCAGCTGCGCCTTTCAGGTGATGTCCTTCCGTCTTAAATACAGGAATTCCGCCACCTCCGCAGGCTATTACTACCTGACCGGCTTCTACCAAGTCCTTTATTGTTTCTATCTCAATTATAGATACAGGCTTCGGTGACGCAACAGCTCTTCTGTAACCTCTTCCGGCATCTTCCATTACCACGAAACCTCTTGTCTCAGCAAGGAAATCAGCTTCTTCTTTTGTCATGAATGCGCCGATAGGCTTTGTAGGATTCTGGAATGCAGAATCGTTCCTGTCAACTTCAACCTGTGTAAGAAGCATAGCAACACCCTTCTTTATTCCACGATCCAAAAGCTCTTCTCTGAGTCTGTTCTGAAGATCGTATCCGATATATCCCTGGCTCATCGCTGTGCATACGGAAAGCGGTGCCAGCGGATATTTTTCAGGATTGGATCTTGTAAGCTCCATCATCGCATTTTGTATCATGCCTACCTGAGGGCCGTTACCGTGAGCGATAATTACCTCATGTCCTGCTTCTATCAGATCTGCTATTGCAGATGCGGTTGTTTTAACAGCCTCCATCTGCTCCGGCAGATTGCCGCCCAGGGCGTTTCCGCCCAGGGCAACTACTATTCTTTTACTCATATCAATCTACCTCTTTTTTATTTTATCAGAGGACCTTAGCCTCCGCTGAAATTACTTCTCCAGATAAGCCTGTCTTTCTTTACCTGCCTTAAGAAGCTTCTCAAGAGCAGCCTTAGGATCTTTCTGCTTGGCGAGGAAGATCATGGCAGCGATTACATATGGCTTGTTGGATGCTTCCTTATACAGGGAGTCGCGGGCTCTGTCGAATACTTCACCGGTAACTTCACCGTGCTCGCAGGATACACCCTGGATGTCTGCAGGCAGCGGATGCATGTAGAGCGTATCGAGGCCGTTCTTTGTCAGCTTCATCATCTCATCGTCTACGAGCCAATCCATATGTTCTTTGTTCTGAGCGAGAAGTTCTTTCTCAAGCTTATCGATTCCGTCGAAATCACCCTTACCGTAGAGGTCTGTTCTTACTTCCATAGCGGCAAACGGAGCCCAGCTCTTAGGATATACGACGTCTGCATCCTTGAACGCCTCCTTCATATCGTTTGTAACAGTGAACTTACCGCCGGATTCTTCAGCGTTCTTCTCAGCTACCTTAACTACATCGTCCATTACCTCATATCCTTCCGGATGAGCGAGAACTACGTCCATTCCGAATCTTGTGAGGAGTCCGATAATGCCCTGTGGTACGGAAAGAGGTTTTCCGTATGATGGGGAGTATGCCCATGTCATAGCCAGTTTCTTACCCTTGAGGTTCTCAACGCCGCCCATCTCATGGATGATATGAAGAGCGTCAGCAAGTGACTGTGTAGGGTGATCGATATCACACTGAAGGTTTACGAGTGTAGGCTTCTGCTCCAGCTCACCGTCCTTGGCAGCCTGGGATACGGAGTCTACTACTTCGTGCATGTAAGCATTACCCTTACCGATGTACATATCGTCACGGATACCGATTACGTCAGCCATGAATGAAATCATTGTAGCTGTCTCTCTTACTGTCTCTCCGTGTGCGATCTGAGACTTCTTCTCATCGAGGTCTGCTACTTCAAGTCCGAGAAGGTTGCAGGCACTTGCAAATGAGAAACGAGTTCTTGTTGAGTTGTCGCGGAAGATTGAGATTCCGAGACCTGAGTCGAAAATCTTAGTCGAGATGTTCTGCTCTCTGAGTGATCTCAGAGCGTCAGCAACTGCGAAGATAGCAGCAATCTCATCATCTGTCTTCTCCCATGTCAGGAAGAAGTCGTTTTCGTACATGTTCTTGATGTCCAGCTTGTCCAGCTGATCGAGATATTTTTGAATATCGTTAGCCATTTATTTGTCCTCCGTTATATATGTTCAAACTATTTAATATCGTTGTTGGTTGTTCCCTGACGGAAAGTTGTGATGTCATCAATCTTTTCGTATGTAGGGTACTGGTTGCAAGCTGCGGCATATACTGCTGCACATGTTACGAGATCCTGCTTCCAAGTGATTTCGTTAGGGGCGTGTGCCTGTGACTCAGCTCCCGGTCCGAATCCTACGCATGGGATTCCGTATCTTCCCTGGATGGAAACTCCGTTAGTGGAGAATGTCCACTTGTCGAGAAGAGGTCTTCCTGTTCTTGTGCTCATGGATGAAGGAGCTCCGATTCTCTCATCTCCGTACATAGCCTTGTGAGCATCTACGAGAGTCTTAACGTGAGCGGCTTCTCCGTTGTTGATCCATGTCGGGAAGTAGCACTCTGTCTCATAAACCTCTCCTGTCCAGGACGGTCTGTCATACATATACATGCTTACTTCTACGTCATCACCGTACTTTTTAACTGCAGGAAGTTGTCTGATTTCCTCGAGGCAGCTGTCCCAAGTCTCTCCGGCTGTCATACGACGGTCGATGGAGATAGCGCAGGAGTCTGCTACGGCACATCTTGATGGTGATGTATAGAAGATCTGTGAAGTTGTGCATGTGCCCCTTCCGAGGAATCTTGCATCTTCATAGTGATCAGGGTTGAACTCAGGCTCGAGCATCTTTACGAGACCCTTGATTTCATCATCTGCTCCGCATCCGTTTTCATTAAGAGCTCTTACATCCTGGAGAATATCTGCCATCTTGTAAATAGCGTTGTCTCCTCTTTCAGGAGCGGATCCGTGGCAGGAAATTCCCTTAACGTCCACTCTGATTTCCATACGACCTCTGTGGCCTCTGTAAACTCCGCCGTCTGTAGGCTCTGTGGAGATTACGAATTCAATCTTTGATCTTGCATCTTCAGGTCCGTTGAAGTACTTATTAACGATGTACTGCCAGCACATTCCGTCGCAGTCCTCTTCCTGTACGGAACCTACTACCATGATCTTGTATCCGTCAGGAATAAGACCGAGGTCTTTCATAATCTTGGCACCGTATACTGCAGAAGCCATTCCGCCTTCCTGGTCGGAACCGCCGCGTCCGTATATGATCTCGTCTGTCTCGTATCCTTCATAAGGATCCTTTTCCCAGTTGTTGATGTTACCGATACCTACTGTGTCGATGTGAGAGTCGATAGCGATGATCTTGTCTCCTTCGCCCATCCAACCGATAACGTTTCCGAGTCCGTCTACTTCGACCTTGTCATAACCGAGTTTTTCCATCTCAGCTTTGATGCAGGCTACAACTTCGCCTTCCTCGCAGCTTTCAGACGGATGAGAAATCATTGCACGAAGGAATGCTGTAAGATCCTTCTGATAACCCTCTGCGGTCTTTTTGATAAGTTCATAATCCAGTGCCATTTTTGTTTCCTTTCTACGCTATTAAGTGCGTTAAAAATGTTTTTGTAATAAGTGATATGTTTAGTTGATTTATTATCTGTTTATTTATTGGCGTTTCCTTCGAGGTCGTTGTACGCTCCGTCCCATACCGCATCTCTGAATCGGTCAGGATCTGTATTTCCTTCAGTGGAGAAGAGCAGCACCTTGCTGTCTTTTCCGAGTCCGAGATACTCTTTCAAGTCCTTGTACTCTTCCTTCTCCATTATATTGGATACAACGCCCATTCCTATGGCTCCGCTCTCCCCGGAGATTATTACCGTATCTCCCTTTACCGGAACCGCGAACATCCTCATTCCTCTTGCAGCCACGCTGTTTTGAGCTGCGATAAATGCACTTACGTGATTTCTGAGAATGTCCCAACCTATTGTGTTAGGCTCTCCGCATGCGAGACCTGCCATAATAGTCGGCATGTCGCCTCCGACCTTTCTCGGCTCTCCGTCTCCGGCTTCAGCTCCTTTATAGAGGCAAGCAGCGGCTTCGGCTTCCATTATGATAAATTTCGGTGGATTGTCCTTATATACATTGTAGAGATATCCGACTACTGCGGCTGCCAGTGATCCTACACCGGCCTGAACGAATACGTGAGTCGGTCTGGTCATGCTCATTGCATCGAACTGCTGAAGCACCTCGTCAGCCATTGTTCCGTATCCCTGCATTATCCAAGAAGGAATCTTTTCATATCCTTCCCATGCAGTGTCCTGAACCATAATGCCGTGCTCCGACTCTGCAGCCTCTCTTGCGGCCTTCCTTACGCAGTCGTCATAGTTGAGCTCTTCTATAGTTACATCGGCTCCCTCTGCTGCTATGCTGTGATATCTCCTCGGAGTCGTTCCCTTAGGCATTCTGACTACGGCCTTCTGTCCCAGCCTGTTGGCTGCCCAGGCAATTCCCTTGCCGTGGTTTCCGTCTGTGGCTGTGTAGAATGTAGCCTGAGGATATGCATCTCTAAATTCTTTGCTTGTCAGATATTCGAAGTTCATCTCCGAAATATCTTTTCCCATCTCTTCTGCAATACACTTGGCTATCGCGAAGGATCCGCCCAGCACCTTGAAGGCGTTAAGTCCGAAGCGATAGCTTTCATCCTTAACATACAAACCGCCAAGACCGAGACGATTGGCCATTCCCTGCAGACTTACAAGCGGTGTTACCGTGTACTGAGGAAAGCTGACATGAAAGGCTCTTGCAGCCTTGACATTATCTATCGACATAATCGAGAGATTCTTGTCTTCAGTCTTGGGCATGTGGTTATCCACCCACTTCATTTTGTTTTCCATTTGTTAGTTCACCTGATTTCTGATTTATTTTTATCCGAAAATTTTATATCTAAAAATTTTTTTGGTTTCTGCGTTTATTTTAGCACAATATATAAGTTTTACAAGAGAAAAACCTAAAAATTATTTTGTTGTTATAAGAATTTTTTTCTGTTAAAATACTAATAAGTATTTCTTTTAATGCTAACGGAGGTGTTCATGTCGATACCACGCTTACTTGAAGATTTGACTAAAGTCGCAAAAGGCATAAGCGCTACTTTCGGTTCTGACTGTGAAGTAGTAATTCATGACCTTCATAACAAGTCTATAGAAAACAGCATCGTTTTTATCGAAAACGGTCATATCAGCGGTCGTGAGGTCGGTGACGGCCCGAGTCGTCCTGTTTTGGAAGCACTAAAGGCTGATCCTTCGCAGCTTGAAGATAAGCTGGCCTACCTGATAAAGACCCGAGACGGCAAACTTCTGAAATGCTCCACCATGTATATTCGAGGTGATGATGACAGCATAGTTGCGGTCCTGTCAATCAACTTCGATATAACAACGATGCAGCAGATTCAGAACAATATTACACAACTGATTTCATCTAGTGTCGGCAACGCAGAAGACATAATGCCTGAGAGCATCCAAAACAACGTAAATGACCTCTTGGATGATCTCATAGATCAGTCGGTTAAGCTGGTAGGTAAACCAGTCTATGATATGACTAAGGAAGATAAGATAAAAGCTATCCAATTCCTGAATGACTCCGGTGCCTTCCTTATCATGAAGAGCGGAGATAAAGTAAGTAACCACTTCCGCATCAGTAAGTACACTCTGTACAGTTATATCGATGCGGCGAAAAATGCATCAGAATAGAGTAATGAAATAATATGAAAACTAAAAACCATCCCCGCGTGAAACGCGGGGTTGTTGTTTTTACGGGCATAGCCCTTATTCCTCGCGGCACGCGTGGAAACGCGTTAGCCGGTCTGTCAACT